>NZ_JAFCUJ010000001.1:37499-787706 GCF_049896465.1 Psychrobacter sp. DWR1-2-3 | reverse complement strand
CCAGGTTCAATCACCCCTCACACCAAGTTTGACGCTGAAGTATACGTGTTGAGCAAAGAAGAGGGTGGTCGTCACACACCATTCCTAAACGGCTATCGTCCACAGTTCTACTTCCGTACTACTGACGTAACTGGCGCAATCCAATTACAAGACGGTACTGAAATGGTTATGCCTGGTGATAACGTTGAGATGGGCGTAGAGCTTATCCACCCAATCGCTATGGACAAAGGTCTACGCTTCGCTATTCGTGAAGGCGGCCGTACGGTAGGCGCTGGTGTTGTTGCTAACGTACTTAGCTAAGCATTAAAGCACTAACGCTATCAGAGCAATCTGATCAGTTAAGCAGTAATAAAAAAGTCATCCTTGTAAGAGGGTGGCTTTTTTTGTGGGTGTAGAATAAGTGATTATAAGTGATTAAATATGAATGGTTGAAGAGTAGGGCTGAATAAGAAGATATTCCCATTTTAACTGTATTTATAAAAATAGGTTTTGAAAGGTGCTTACTATCTATTGTAATTCTTGACTGAGCTTGCTATATTAACGCTGCAGCTTATCAGCACCTTTTATGCTAAATATTTAAGATTATTATGCATATAAAGTGTTTAGATAATAAGGTTTCAGAATAGCGACATTAAGGCGATAGAAGAATTTTATTCCTAAATGCTTGCATTCTATGCCAAATATTGTATAATGCTGTCCTTTACACCCATAGGCGATTGGCTCAATTGGTAGAGCATCGGTCTCCAAAACCGAGGGTTGTAGGTTCGAGTCCTACATCGCCTGCCATCTTCTTATCACATCTTTGTCATACCCCACCATCTCCGAAGTGAGTTCTTTATGAGCAATAATCAAGATAACCTCGAGACTAAGTTATCTGATGCCAAGGCAGTTGCTGGTGGAATGCTGTCCAAAGATAAGCACGTTTCAGCTGGCAATCAATCGACTGCTGTTGAAGTTGCTAAAACTGGTTCAGTAAAAGATGTGATTTTGTGGCTATTAGCCGCAGCGATTTTAATTGGTGCAACGTTAGTTAATCAATACTTACCTGGCTATTGGCAACCTGCCAATGATGTTTGGGTGCGTATTGGTATTATCGCGGCGCTGGTTATCATTGCTTTCGTGTGCTTGGCATTAACAAATCAAGGTCGCGCTTTTAAAATATTATTAAAAGATGCGGCCGTTGAGCTTCGCCGAGTCACATGGCCAGGCAAAGATGAAACCTTCCAATACACATGGCAAGTGCTTGTCATGATTGCGATTGTTGGCTTCCTTGTTTGGTTATTAGATAACTTTTTTAATTGGTTCGTTGGTATCTTTATTGGTTAATGACGCGTATTAGTGTCATTTAAGCCAAAATTTACTCATAACGACTTAACTGTAATGATCAGGAGCGTGATATGCGTTGGTATATTGTCCAAGCGTTTTCAGGATATGAAAAGCAAGTACAACGTTCATTAACTGATCGTATTAATCGTAGTGACTTTGCTGATTCGTTCGGTGATGTGTTGGTTCCTACTGAAGAAGTCGTCGAAATGAAAGACGGCAAAAAGCGTAAAAGCGAGCGTAAGTTCTTTCCGGGTTATGTATTAATCCAAATGGAGATGAACGACAACACTTGGCACATCGTTAAAGATTGCCCACGTATTATGGGCTTTATTGGTGGCACGCCAGAGACGCCTGCACCTATTACGCAAGTAGAAGCAGATCGCATCTTAAACCGTCTGAACCAGACTGAAGCTGACCCGCGTCCTAAGACTCTATTTGAGCCGGGCGAAGAGTTGTTGGTTATCGATGGTCCATTTACTGACTTTAAAGGGTTGGTTGAAAAAGTGGATTATGAGAAGTCTAAGCTACATTTAACGGTAAACGTATTTAATCGACCGACTCAGGTCGAGCTTGAGTTTAGTAAAGTTGAAAAACTAGACTAAACCTGCCACAAATTCATCAACCGGGGAGCTGTTAGTCAATAAGGGTTATACCACATTGATTTGGCGCTATTACCCATAAAGGAGAGTATCTCATGGCTAAGAAGATTGATGGTTACATCAAACTACAAGTGCCTGCAGGCAAAGCAAATCCTTCACCACCGATTGGTCCAGCATTGGGTCAAAAAGGCGTGAACATCATGGCGTTCTGTAAAGAATTTAACGCTGCGACCTCAAACCAAGAGCCGGGTCTACCGATTCCTACTGAGATCACTGTATACAGCGATAAGTCTTTTACCTTCATCATGAAGTCGCCACCAGCTGCATACTTACTACGTAAGGCTGCTGGTATCGCTAAAGGTTCTGGTACACCAAACACCGCTAAAGTCGGTAAAGTGGACCGTGCTCAGTTAGAAGAGATCGTTAAGACTAAAGATGCAGATTTAACCGCTGCTGGTCTTGATGCTGCTGTCCGTACCATCGCTGGTACTGCACGTTCAATGGGTATTACCGTGGAGGGTGTGTAAATGAGCAAACTTACTAAGCGTCAAAAGTTAATCGCTGAGCGTGTAGAAAACGAAAAATTATACACTCTTGAAGAAGCGGTTCAAATCTTAAACGATTTGCCAGCTCTTAAATTCAAAGAGTCTATCGACATCGCAGTAAACTTGGGCGTTGACCCACGTAAATCTGACCAAGTCGTTCGTGGCGCTACCAACCTACCTGCTGGTACTGGTAAAACTAAGCGCGTTGCTGTATTTGCTCAAGGCGCTGCTGCTGAAGCCGCCAAAGAAGCTGGTGCTGACATCGTTGGTTTTGAAGACCTAGCAGAACAAATCAAAGCCGGTAACATGGACTTTGACGTCGTTATTGCTGCTCCTGATGCAATGCGTGTTGTTGGTCAATTAGGTACTATCCTAGGTCCACGTGGCCTGATGCCTAACCCAAAAGTTGGTACGGTAACGCCTAACGTTGCTGAAGCTGTAACTAACGCTAAAGCGGGTCAAGCACAGTATCGTGTTGATAAAGCGGGTATTATCCATACCACTATCGGTCAAGTTGGTTTCACTGCTGAGCAAGTTATCCAAAACGCTCAAGCACTAATCACAGATCTAAAGCGTGCTAAACCTGCTACTTCTAAAGGTACTTTCATTAAGAAAATCACCTTGTCTAGCACTATGGGCCCAGGTATCACCATTGATCCTGTTCCATATCGCACAGCGAAATAATTAAACATCTGCCTTTATTTGACGATTTCAAATAAAGGCTGCAAAAATATTTTAAAGAATTAGGTCAGCGTAGCAAACGCTATGCTGTCTAAGACCGTAGGTAGAAAGCGGTTTTGCGTTATTATTAATGATTTTCGGATTATTATTGATGGCAATGAGCTGCTTTTGTTAATCGACGACAGATGAAAATCTTAGTTGTCCTACGCAGACGGTGACCCACCCAGTTGTTGATAAGAGCCGATAGGCTAGTACCTGTATTAAAAATTAATATAAGCGCTAGGCTATCACTTGATGTCATTCTGATAACGGTGCCGTAATCAGTCGTTATGAGTGAATTCTTCATGGAATTTATAAATAACGTATCGTATCAAGTCAGTCTTAGTATGAATTAGATTGATTAGATTAAAGGAGTCAACTTATGGCATTAACGCTAGAGCAAAAACAACAAGTTGTGGCTGAAGTGTCTGAAGTTGCTGCTAATGCTTACTCAGCAGTAGCTGCCGAATATCATGGTATTGGTGTTGCAAAGCTTACTAAGCTACGCGAACAAGCCCGTGAGAAAGGCGTCGTTTTGAAAGTGGTAAAAAACACCCTAGCAAAACGCGCGTTTGAAGGCACTAAGTTTGAGAGCATGTCAGACCGTATGACTGGTCCACTACTTTTGGCTTTCTCTATGGAAGATTTGGGATCTGCTGCTCGAGTTGTTTTCGAGTTCAGTAAAGATAACAAAGCTTTAGAGACCAAATTGGTATCAGTCGGTGGTGAAGTTTATGGTCCAGAAGAGCTAGAGCGCGTATCGAAGCTACCAACTCGCGACGAAGCAATCTCTATCCTAATGGCTACTATGAACGCACCAGTTACCAAGCTTGTTCAAACTATGAACGCTGTTCCTAGTAAGCTTGTTCGCACGGTAGCAGCAATCAAAGACGCAAAAGAAGCTGCTTAATTGCTTGTTTTAACGTAACTTTGACATCGCCGATTGCACTTTATTGCCAACACTATTTGAAATTTGGCAAGCAATCCAAGCGATATTAAAACCAACTAAATTTTATCAGATAACGGAGAGTTCTCATGGCACTATCTAAAGATGATGTGTTAAACGCAATCGCTGAAATGTCAGTAATGGATATCGTTGAATTAATCAGCGCTATGGAAGAAAAATTCGGCGTAACAGCTGCTGTTGCTGCTGCTGCACCTGCTGCTGCTGGTCCTGCTGCTGCTGCTGAAGAAAAAGACGAGTTTGACGTAGTTCTTGCCAGCTTTGGCGAGAAGAAAGTTGGCGTAATTAAAGCCGTACGTGAAGCTACTGGTCTTGGCTTGAAAGAAGCGAAAGATTTGGTTGAAAGCGCTCCAGCTCCAATCAAAGAAGGCGTAAACAAAGCTGAAGCTGAAGAGTTGAAAAAGAAACTTGAAGAAGCTGGTGCAACTGTTGAACTAAAATAAGCTGAGCTTATCTTAGTGTTGTACAAAAAAAGCTGGTAATGCCTTGCATTGCTAGCTTTTTTTTATTATAATTCGTAGCTTGACCTTTTGTGTCTGCCAACATACGCATGCAACATCACGGTGGATACCCATCAAAAGGACAGACGATATACATGCAAGTACACTTAGTAGTTATTGAAATCAGTTAATATAAGCTAAACGTCGATCGATGTTTGGCATTTTTTTGTGTCTGCATGCTTTCCCATTAACGCTATAGTTTATACTGATTCTAAAAGTCATTGTTTCTAAAAGTTATAGTTACCCCAGTTACCATTAATTCCGAAAAGTTATAAATATTCGATTATCCATTTAGCATGGTTTTACTGTCAGTAAGTAGGCTCGTAGACGGTAGATATCAGCGACGATATTACTTATGATTGTAGCGGGTGAGTCGTTTGCTGTGTAGTATTAAAAAGCACCATTAAATAGCATGAAATTGAACTTAATACGCAACACCCTTGTTTGAGATATCGACAACGCTTTAAAGGTATCAATAACACTTTAAGTGAATTTATAAAGAGAATCAATAGTATTTAAAGACCAGTGCTTGGCCTTAAGTACTATAGAGTGTAGGGCATTGAAATTTACAATGCCAGCACCCATATAGGCATGTTTAGATGCCGATTTTACGCTTAAATAAGCTGGCTTAATCATGCACTATACGCGTGAATTAATCATCAGTCATTAAATGAGCATGAATAACCGTTTTATATTATCGTTTACGTCGCTAAGTTTGCATAGTATTAATATCAACTAATATTGATGCACGCTGGCCACGCTTTCAATTTGTTTCCACGTTTACTGTAAGGACTCTCGATGGCATATTCTTATACTGAAAAAAAGCGTATTCGCAAAAGTTTTGCTGAATTGCCTACTGTGATGGACATTCCCTATTTGTTGTCTATCCAAGTAGATTCTTATGAGCAATTTTTGCAAGAGCATAAAAAGCCAAAAGCTCGTGAGAATACTGGTTTGCAAGCTGCGTATTCCTCTATTTTCCCAATTGAGAGTCACTCTGGTAATGCTGAGTTACAATTCGTTGAATATTATTTAGGTACGCCTGAATTTGATGAGCGTGAGTGTATCTTACGCGGCTCGACCTTTGCTGCGCCGATGCGTGTCAAAATTCGCCTAATCATCAAAGACAAAGACAGCAAAGATAAAGATAGCAAAGCGGCAATCAAAGATATCCGTGAGCAAAGCGTCTATATGGGCGAGATGCCATTGATGACTGCCAACGGTACTTTTATTATCAATGGTACTGAACGTGTAATCGTATCACAGCTGCATCGTTCACCGGGTGTATTCTTTGACCATGATAAAGGTAAGTCGCATTCAAGTGGTAAGGTGCTTTATAACGCCCGTATCATTCCTTACCGTGGTTCATGGTTAGACTTTGAATTTGATGCCAAAGATTTGGTTTTTGCTCGTATTGACCGTCGTCGTAAGCTGCTTGCTTCTATCATCCTACGCGCTTTAGGTTTAAGCACGTCTGAGATCTTAGATTTGTTCTTTGATAAAGTGGCGGTTTATAAAGGCGAAGAGCAGTTTGAGATTGATCTGGTAGCTGACCGCTTACGTGGCGAGATGGCGCAGTTTGATATCGTGACGCCTGAAGGCGAAGTGGTTGTCGAGCAGGGCAAACGTATTAATGCTCGCCGTATCCGTCAGCTTGAAGAAGCGGGTATGACCAAAATCTCTATCCCTGATGAATACTTATACGAGCGTATTTTAGCGGAAGACATCGTCGTTAATGACGAAGTTATCGCTAAAGCCAATACGCTGATTGACCATGAACTATTGGTTAAATTAAGTGCGTTTGAAGCCAGTGAGTCTATCAAAGAATTCAGCATTCTGTTCACCAACGATATCGACCAAGGCAGTTATATTGCCGATACGCTACGTGCAGACAGCACCTCAAGCCGTGAAGAAGCTTTGATTGAGATTTATAAAGTCATGCGCCCAGGTGAGCCACCAACGGTGGAAACCGCTGAGAAGCTGTTTGAAAGCATGTTCTTTAACCCTGATCGTTATGACTTATCGAATGTCGGTCGTATGAAGTTTAACCGTCGTTTGGGTCTAGAGTTTGAAGATACTGATGACGCTGATATTCAACGCGGTCGTAGCGTTTTGACCAATGATGATATCGTTAACGTCCTAAAAGAGTTGATTGAAATTCGTAATGGTCGCGGCGAAGTCGATGATATTGACCATTTAGGTAACCGCCGTATTCGTTCGGTTGGTGAGATGGCAGAAAACCAATTCCGTGTTGGCCTAGTACGTGTTGAGCGTGCGGTTAAAGAGCGTTTAAGCTCAGCGGAATCTGATAACTTGTCACCACAAGATTTGATTAACTCAAAGCCAGTAGCGGCTGCGGTTAAAGAATTCTTTGGTTCAAGCCAGTTGTCACAGTTTATGGATCAGAACAATCCATTGTCAGAAGTGACGCATAAACGCCGTGTATCAGCATTAGGACCCGGTGGTCTGACCCGTGAACGTGCAGGCTTTGAAGTACGTGACGTACATGATACCCATTATGGCCGTGTATGTCCGATTGAAACTCCTGAAGGTCCAAACATTGGTTTGATTAACTCACTAGCAACCTTTGCTAAAACCAACAGCTTTGGCTTCTTAGAAACGCCATATCGCCGTGTGGTTGACGGTAAAGTAACAGACGTTATTGAGTATCTATCAGCGATTGAAGAAGTTGGTACTGTTATTGCACAGGCTGATTCACCAGTAACCGCAGAAGGCGCGTTATCTGATGAGATGGTCAGTGTGCGTAGCTATGGTGAATTCGTGCGTATGCCGCCAGAAAAAGTGACGCATATGGATGTGTCACCAAGTCAGGTGGTATCGGTAGCTGCTGGTTTGATTCCATTCCTTGAGCATGATGATGCTAACCGTGCCTTGATGGGTTCGAACATGCAACGTCAGGCGGTTCCTACGCTACGTGCTGATAAGCCGTTAGTAGGTACAGGTATGGAGCGTCACGTTGCGCGTGACTCTGGTGTTTGTGTTATCGCTAAGCGTGGCGGTGTAATCGAAGACGTTGATGCCTCACGTGTTGTGGTCCGTGTTAATGAAGATGAGATGGTCGCTGGTGAAGCGGGTATTGATATCTATAACCTCGTTAAATATACGCGTTCTAACCAAAACACTTGTATCAACCAACGTATTATTGTTAACCAAGGCGACGAGATTGCTGTAGGTGATATCTTGGCTGATGGTCCTTCAACGGATCTTGGCGAGTTGGCACTGGGTCAGAACATTCGCATCGCATTTATGCCTTGGAATGGTTACAACTTCGAAGATTCGATTTTGCTATCTGAAAAAGTGGTGAAAGAAGATCGTTTCACGACCATTCATATTCAAGAATTGACGTGTGTGGCACGTGATACCAAGCTTGGAACAGAAGAAATTACTGCTGATATTCCAAACGTTGGTGAAGCGGCGCTATCAAGCCTTGATGAAGCAGGTATCGTTTATATCGGTGCTGAAGTAGATGCGGGTGATATCTTAGTTGGTAAAGTCACGCCAAAAGGTGAGACGCAACTGACGCCAGAAGAGAAACTACTACGGGCTATCTTTGGTGAAAAGGCTGCTGATGTTAAAGATACGTCGCTACGTGTTCCAACATCAAGCAAAGGTACGGTTATTGACGTGCAAGTCTTTACCCGTGACGGCGTTGAAAAAGATGCGCGTGCAAAAGCAATTGAAAAATCACAGCTTGATAGCTACCGTAAAGATTTAAAAGAAGAGCTACGCATCTTTGAAGAAGCAGCTCGTGGTCGTATCGCAAGCTTGCTTGACGGTCAAAAAGTCAGTGGCGGTTCTGGTCTAAAAGCCGGTACAGTGATGGCATTGGCTGATATGAAAGACATGAGCCTTGAGACTTTGCTTGATATCCAACCGGTTGAAGAAGAAATCTCTGAGCGTCTAACGCAAATCGCTGATTACTTGGTCGATAAGCAAAAAGACATCGATGTTAAATTTGCCGAGAAAAAACGCAAATTGACCGCTGGTGATGATTTACAACATGGCGTACAAAAAATCGTTAAAGTATATCTAGCGGTTAAGCGTCGTATTCAGCCTGGTGATAAAATGGCTGGTCGTCATGGTAACAAAGGTGTGGTATCGCGCATTATGCCGGTTGAAGACATGCCTTATGACGAACATGGTAATACCGTTGATATCGTCTTGAACCCACTCGGTGTACCATCGCGTATGAACATCGGTCAGGTTCTAGAGACTCACTTAGGTATGGCAGCAAAAGGCTTGGGCGAAAAGATTGATGGTATGCTCAAAGCACAAGCAGCGATTAAAGATTTGCGTGATTTCTTAGACCAAATCTATAACAAAGTGGGCGGCGAGCAAGTGGATCTTGATAGTTTAAGTGATGATGACATCATGGCGCTAGCGGACAACTTACGCGGCGGTGTACCGATGGGCACAGCAGTATTTGATGGTGCTCATGAGCATCAAGTCAAAGACTTGCTAGAGCTTGCTGGTATGGCGCGTGATGGTCAGCAGACCTTGTATGACGGTCGTACTGGTCAGAAGTTTGACCGCCAAGTAACGGTCGGTTATATGTATATGCTGAAACTTAACCACTTGGTTGATGACAAAATGCATGCGCGTTCTACTGGTTCTTACTCATTAGTGACGCAGCAGCCACTTGGTGGTAAAGCACAGTTTGGTGGTCAGCGCTTCGGTGAGATGGAAGTCTGGGCACTAGAAGCATATGGCGCGACTTATACCTTGCAAGAGATGCTGACGGTGAAGTCGGATGACGTTGAAGGCCGTACCCGTATGTACAAAAACATCGTCGATGGTGAGCAATATATGGATCCAGGTATGCCTGAATCGTTTAACGTGTTGACCAAAGAAATCAAATCACTGGGTATCAATATTGAGTTAAAGCAAACCCATTAAGCACGGCTGACTGAAGCTACCTTTAACATAGCTTTAGTTAATTATTATCCTTAGTGGTCAATCTAGAAGCAGTACGCGCATAGCTGCTGCTTTTAGTGATTTGTCTCAACCCTATTCATTGCCTTCATTCATCTTAGCCGCGCTCCTAGCACGCTGTCAGATGATTATAAAGATAACGGAGAAGCAACTTGAAAGATTTACTCGATATCATGCAAAGCCCTACCGGCAACGGTAACCAAGAGTTTGATAGTATTCAAATTACCTTAGCCTCACCTGACGTGATCAAATCATGGTCACATGGTGAAGTTAAAAAACCAGAAACGATTAACTATCGTACGTTTAAGCCTGAGCGTGATGGTCTGTTCTGTGCCAAAATCTTTGGCCCAGTAAAAGACTTTGAGTGTTTATGTGGTAAATACAAACGCCGTAAGTTCCAAGGCGTTATTTGTGAAAAATGTGGCGTTGAAGTCACGACTGCTAAAGTACGTCGCGATCGCATGGGTCATATTGACTTAGCCAGCCCTGTTGCGCATATTTGGTTCTTAAAATCATTACCAAGCCGTATCGGTCTATTGCTAGACATGACGCTTCGTGATATCGAACGCGTCCTATATTTTGAAAGCTATATCGTCACAGAACCTGGTCTGACTTCTTTAGAAAAGTATCAGCTGCTTGATGATGAAGATTATTATAAAGCGCTTGAAGAGTTTGGCGATGAATTCACTGCCAAAATGGGTGCTGAAGCCGTTCAAGACCTATTAAAAGACATCGATTTAGATATCGAGATTGATGAGCTGCGTGAAGCAATTCCGCAAACCGGTTCTGAAACCAAGCTTAAAAAGATGTCTAAGCGTCTTAAGTTATTAGAAGCCTTCCGTGATTCTCATAACAAGCCTGAGTGGATGGTAATGAATATCTTACCAGTACTACCACCAGATTTGCGTCCGCTAGTACCACTAGAAGGCGGCCGTTTTGCGACCTCAGATCTAAACGATTTATATCGCCGCGTGATTAACCGTAACAACCGTCTAAAGCGTCTATTAGAGCTAAGCGCCCCTGATATCATCGTACGTAACGAAAAACGTATGTTGCAAGAATCAGTCGATGCCTTGCTTGATAACGGTCGTCGCGGTCGTGCGATTACCGGTAGTAACAAGCGTCCATTGAAATCTTTGGCAGATATGATCAAAGGTAAGCAAGGTCGTTTCCGTCAAAACTTACTTGGTAAGCGTGTTGACTACTCTGGTCGTTCGGTCATCGTTGTAGGTCCTACGCTACGTCTACATCAGTGTGGTCTACCGAAAAAAATGGCACTTGAATTGTTTAAGCCATTTACTTATAACAAACTATTGTCTCATGGTTTAGCAACGACGATTAAAGCTGCTAAAAAGATGGTAGAGCGTGAAGAGCCACAAGTGTGGGATATGCTGGCCATGGTTATCCGTGAGCATCCAGTACTCTTGAACCGTGCGCCAACGCTTCACCGTTTGGGTCTACAAGCATTTGAGCCAGTATTGATTGAAGGTAAAGCCATCCAGCTGCATCCTCTAGTCTGTACCGCGTTCAACGCCGACTTTGATGGTGACCAAATGGCCGTTCACGTGCCATTGACCCTAGAAGCGCAGCTTGAATCACGTGCATTGATGATGTCGACCAACAATATCTTGTCGCCTGCTAACGGTGATCCAATCATCGTACCATCACAAGACGTTGTATTGGGTCTTTACTACATCAGCCGTTCGTCAATCAATTCTAAAGGCGAGGGCATGATTTTTGCCACCGTTAATGAAGCATTGCGTGCGATTGGTTCAAACGATTTGCATGTAAACGCCAAAATTAAAGTACGTGTGACTGAAACTCATGTCGACGAAGAAGGTAATGAGACTAAAGAAGTCAAGTTACAAGATACCGTCGCTGGTCGTCTACTTATCTGGAACATCATGCCTAAAGGCATGTCGTTCGATGAGTGTAATGAAGAGATGACGAAGAAAAACATCTCTAAATTGATCAACTCTTGCTACCGTAAAGTTGGCGTAAAAGAAAGTGTTATGTTTGCTGACCAATTGATGTACCTTGGTTTTGCTCAAGCAACACTGTCTGGCGTGTCTATCGGTATCGATGATATGGTCATTCCGCCAAGCAAAGTACAAATCATTGAAACCGCAGAAGCGGAAGTTCGCGAGATTGAAGATCAATTCGAGCAAGGTTTCGTGACTGCGGGTGAGCGTTATAACAAAGTTGTCGATATCTGGTCACGTACCAACGATAAAGTCGCGAAAGCGATGATGGACAACTTAGCGACTGATAAAATCATGAATGCTAAAGGTGAAGAAGAAGAGCAGAAGTCCTTTAACTCTATCTTTATCATGTCAGATTCTGGTGCTCGTGGTAGTGCGGCACAGATTCGTCAGTTGGCAGGTATGCGTGGTTTGATGGCAAAACCGGATGGCTCAATCATTGAGACGCCGATTAAAGCTAACTTCCGTGAAGGTTTGACGGTACTTCAGTACTTTATCTCAACGCATGGTGCCCGTAAAGGTCTTGCGGATACCGCACTGAAAACCGCTAACTCGGGTTACTTGACCCGTCGTTTGGTTGACGTGGCACAAGATTTGGTTATTACCAGTGAAGACTGTGGTACTGAGCAAGGCTTGCTCATGAAGCCGCATATTCAAGGTGGTGAAATCATTGAGAAGCTCGGTGAGCTCGTACTTGGCCGTGTGACCGCTCGTGATGTAACGTATAACGATGATGCTGATAAAGTATTGATTCCAGCGGGTACATTAATCGATGAGCATTGGGTAAATGTGCTTGATAACAACGCGATTGATGATATCTGGGTACGTTCGGTTATTACTTGTGATATCGAACATGGCGTTTGTTCACAGTGTTATGGTCGTGACCTTGCCCGTGGTCATAAAGTCAATATCGGCGAGTCAGTCGGTGTTATGGCAGCCCAGTCTATCGGTGAACCTGGTACTCAGTTAACGATGCGTACTTTCCACGTTGGTGGGGCAGCAAGTTCTGCTTCTGTGGACAACAGCATTTCAGCACGTAATGCTGGTCAAGTGCACTTTGAGAACATGAAAACAGTGCAACATACCGATGGTCACTTGGTTATCGTGTCGCGTTCAGCTGAACTGGCATTGACTGATGAGCTTGGCCGTGAGCGTGAGCGCTATAAAGTTCCTTATGGTTCAAGCGTGCTTGTGAAAAACGAAGAGCAGGTCGAAGGCGGTCAGACTATCGCTAAATGGGATCCGCACACGCATCCAATTATCACAGAATTTGCTGGTACTGCACGCTTCAGTGACATCACTGATGGTATGACAGCGACGGTAAAAGTTGATGATGCAACCGGTATGAGCTCGTTTGAGATTCTAGCGACTCGTGACCGTTCAAGCTCAGCCAAAGACTTACGTCCGGCGATTATCTTGAACACTGACGAAGGTAAAGAAGTGGTTTACTTCTTACCAGCTGAAACCATCATTCGCGTTAGCGACGGTGAAAAAGTAGCAGCCGGTTCGATCCTAGGTCGTGTACCACAAGCATCATCAGGTACTAAAGACATTACCGGTGGTCTACCACGTGTTGCTGACTTATTTGAAGCACGTCGTCCGAAAGATCATGCCATCATGGCAGAGATGTCGGGTGTAGTAAGCTTCGGTAAAGAAACCAAAGGTAAAAACCGCTTCATTATCACCAATGAAGATGGTGAGATTCATGAAGAGCTGATCCCGAAATGGCGTCAAATCAACGTCTTTGAAAACGAGACGGTTGCTCGTGGTGAGGTTATCGCTGATGGTCCACAAAACCCGCACGATATCCTACGTCTGAAAGGACAAACCGCGCTTGCTGACTATATCGTTAACGAAGTACAGGACGTATACCGCTTGCAGGGCGTAAAAATCAACGATAAGCACATCGAAGTTATCATTCGTCAGATGCTGCGTAAAGTTGAAGTAACGGACGGCGGCGATTCAAGCCACTTTAAAGGCGATCAGGTCGAATACGCTGATATCAAAGCCTTGAATGCTAAACTAGAAGCGGAAGATAAATTCCCAGTACAGTATGAGCGTCAATTACTTGGTATTACCAAAGCAAGTCTGGCAACAGAAAGCTTTATCTCAGCGGCGTCGTTCCAGGAAACCACTCGTGTTCTAACTGCGGCTGCCGTAACTGGTAAAGTGGATGAGCTACGTGGTCTGAAAGAAAACGTTGTTGTTGGTCGCTTGATTCCTGCCGGTACTGGTCTTGCTTATCATAAAGCCCGTAAAGAAAAAGCGGAGCAAAAACTGCAAGATAAAGACTTGAATGCAGCGTTTGATATGACAGCCAGCACTGATAGCAAAGACTTTGCAAGCTTTGATGAAGCGTTTGCCCAAGAGCTTAACCAAGGCAATCACTAATCTAAATAACGCTTAGTTGTTTCCTTAATAAAAAAGCCAGCCTAAGTTGCTGGCTTTTTTGTGGCTTAAAGAAAATAAATCAGGTAAATTATTTGTTTAGAATGTGACTTCAGAAAATAGTACACTGCTATATAGATGGTTTTTTAAATGCTTCTAAATATATGCTTCTAAATAAATGTCTTAATCGCAAAACAAAGCTTATTAAGCAATTTTACTTATTCATGTAAAAGCTGTTTAAAAGACCTATTATTATAATCGTAATACCTATTAAACAAATCATTCACTAAATAACAAGGATAGGCGCATGGCAGGTAAGACTCGCGTTGCCAAATACCAAGCTGACCGTACCAATCAAAAGCTGTATTTTTGTCGTTTGGCTTGTCAGGCGGCAGCTAATACTAACGATAAACAGCTCTATCAAGCCCATTGTGAAACGGCCATTTTTCACCTATATGGGACATATCTTGCTTTTGTACAAGAACTTGGGCATTTTTATGGTTTAAGTATGACAGCGCCAACCTTAGCAGATATTGAAGAAGCACTAAGCGCCCGTACCCAAGTATCGCCTGAAGTGCAGCGCTTGCAACAATTACAGCAACAAGGTTTTTTAGCCAATATAGAGCATGCTTATCAGCGCTGTTTGTACGCGGTATTGCCTGATAATGTTATCGATGAGAAGACGGGTAGTGAGATAAAAGAAGTGCCTGATTTGATTGTAAATGTTGTAACTTTATCGAATCAGTGGTTGCCAGACGAAGCAACCATACGTGAATGGCGTCAGCAGTTTGCGGAGCTGATTGAGCAGCTACGCGCTGGTATGGTAGAGTTTTAATATCATCATCAGCTTTTTTCATTAACTCGCTTTAACCTTACAAATTCGCCTTAACTTCAAATACAGGCTCTACAGTCTCATAAAAAAGGTCTTGCGCAGAAGACTGAGCAAGACCTTTTTTATGAGACTGTTAACCAGAATAGTGGTTAATTTATTCTGGCATCGGCGGCATACGCGCAACTGGCGTTGCTGATAAAGGTTTGTTTTGAGGATTGTTGTCGTCAGTACGACTTGGCTTCGGTTTCTCAGGAGCTGGTCGATTTTGAATTTGCTCTTCAACTGGTTCAGGAGCAGGGGGCTTACGTTGCTGGGTGGTGGTCTTAACGGGTTTCGCTGATTTACCCTCATCGGCAGTATCGTCTTCAAGCTCGGCAGCACCTTCATCCATCATTTCTATAATGCTCTGCTTTTGCTTTTTTGATTTGGCACGGTTATTAATAGAGACCCATTGATGAGGGGTGTCTTTTAATTGGGCTTTCATAAAGTCCATCCAAACCGGCAGCGCTGCTACGCCGCCATACTCGCGGCGACCCAGCGTTGATGGCTGATCAAAGCCCATCCATACAACCGTGGCATTGGTAGGATGAAACCCTGCAAACCAGGCATCTTTCGCTTCATTCGTCGTTCCGGTCTTACCGCCAATATCATCACGTCCTAAGGCTCTTGCTTTCACAGCCGTACCGCGCTGGACAACATCGCGTAAGATATCTGCCATCTCAAAAGCGACTCTAGGTTTTAAAATACGCGGTGCTTGTTCAGCACGTACGTACTGTACCACCGGCGCTTTGAGGCGATCTGAATATGGGCTTGCATCATAAATATCTAAATCAAGCGCTTTATCATCTTTTGCTATCTTGTCGTTATTTTCTGCTTTTAGCTCAGCGTCTTTTTTATCTGTCGCTTTATCTTTAGCACTAATGCTTTCATCTTTAGCAGCAGCTGCTTTATTCTCTGCTTCTATTTTTGCTTCATAATCTTTGATAAGCTTTTTATTGACAGCGTCAAGCTGCTCATTAAAGCATAAGGCGCAAGCTTGCTGCGGGTTGGCTTGAAACAGCAGCTTATTATCATAGTTATAAATTTGTTCGATAAAATAAGGCTGGATGCGATGTCCGCCATTAGCAAAGGTGGCATAAGCCGTGGCCATCTGTAATGGCGTGGCCTGACCAGCGCCCAATGCTAAAGACAAAGTTGTAGGTAGCTTTTCTTTATCAAGGCCAAATTCGTCTAACAAATTGCGCGCATCAGAGATACCAATTGCTTGCAGCAAACGGATAGAGACTAAGTTACGAGATAGATAAAGCCCACGGCGTAAGGTGATATCACCTAAAAAACGTTGGTCGGAATTCTTAGGTTTCCAGTCACCTACTTGAATAGGGCGGTCCGAGACAATACTGTCTGGACGATAGCCTTTTTCTAAAGCAGTGGTATAAACCAGTGGCTTAATCGTCGAACCTGGTTGACGCCAGCCTTGTAGCGCACGGTTGAACTTACTATGGTTAAAGTCGAATCCACCTACCAAGGCTCGAACGGCACCCGTTTCAGGATTTAGAGAAACCAAGCTGCCCTGTACTTCAGGTATTTGTCCCAATTGCCAATTGCCATTGGTCGTCGGTATCAGGCGCACGATATCATTTTTGCTGACAATCTGACTGGCATTACTCGGAAAGTAGCCGATGCGATCGGCAGAGATATATTTGCGCGCCCAGCTCATACCAGACCAGTTAACCGTTACATTCTCACCAGAGGGCATGGTTGCTTCAAAACTGCGAGAATTGACCTTGGTCACTTTGGCTGGAGACATATTACTATAGCGACGGAATTTTTCCAGCGGTTCGCCATTTGCTTCAGCGCCGCGCCAGCCATGACGGTGTTCATAAGCCACCAAACCTGTTAGTATCGCTGATTCTGCCGCTTTTTGTGCTTCGCTATCAACAGTCAAACGCACGCGCCAGCCACCATGCATCACTTGCTCGCCATAGCGGTTGACTAAGGCAGAACGCGTCATCTCTGCCAAATACGGCATATTGACGTCAAGTTTTTCTTGATAAAGATTGATACCAATTGGGGCGTTAATGGCTTCGTCGTGCTGAGCCTTATTAATATATCCCAATTCATGCATACGTCCAATAATCCAATTACGGCGGGTGAGGGCGCGACTTGGATTGGCAACCGGGTTATATTTAGATGGAGCTTTTGGCAGACCTGCCAACATGGCCATTTCGGCAACAGTGAGGTTTTCTAGAGATTTACTATAATATTTTTTGGCCGCGGCGCGAATACCATAAGCGCCTTCGCCTAAATATATTTTATTGACATATAAGGTAAGGATGTCATTTTTGCTCAGCTCGTCTTCGATTTTACGGGCTAAAAATAGCTCTGTCAGCTTGCGATTTAGAGTACGCTCTGAGCTTAAGAAATAGTTTTTGGCAACCTGCATGGTAATAGTAGAGCCACCCGTTTGACTCTCATCGTCGGTGACCACTTCAGTCACAGCGCGACCAAGACCTTTAATACTAATGCCGCTATGCTGAAAAAATGACGCATCTTCCGCCGCTAAAAAAGCCTGCGTTAAGCCTTTAGGGATTTCTTCAAACGTAACCGGTAGCGATAAACGATTGCCGTACTGACCAATCAGTTTGTCGTCACTACTATATATCTGTAACGGCATTTCTAGGTTAGCCGTTTTAATCTCTTGAATGCTTGGCAAGGTTGGCGATAAATACATTGCCATACCGTAAAAGCCAATAGGTACGGCAAGCGCTAAGATTAGCGCTAACGCTAAACAGGCAATGAAAAGCCCCACCAAAAAGTGAATGAGACGAGCGGTAGCATTTTTTTTGGTCATAAGAAGACTTATCAATTAAAGTTTCAATAGATAGGGCATTATACCTTGAACAAAATAGGCAAGTAATAATAAATGTGTAAGTGTTGCTTAATAAGTAATTTAAATGCTTGAATCTATCTGTTAAGTAAAGTATTGTACTAAATTATTACAAATAACTATCAGATTGTACACTTAACATAAGGTATAGAGTTTGTGAGGCTATTTACTTCTAAGAGTCGACATTTGATTGGCGTGGATATTTGCACCACCTCAGTGAAGTTGGTTGACATACAGCGTCAACAGGGCATATTTCACCTAAAATCTTACGGCATAGAAAGGTTGCCGGAAGGCGTAGTCGTCGACAAACTCATTGTAGACACTGAAGCGGTGGGTAACACAATAGCAAGCTTGGCGCGACGTTGCCAAGCTGCCGGTAGCAACGCCGCTACTGCAGTTTCAGGCTCAGCCGTGATTACCAAAATCATCGATATGGATATGGTGCTTAACGACGTTGAGCGTGAAGCGCAAATCCGCTTGGATGCTGATCAATACGTACCTTATCCATTAGAAGATGTTAATTTGGATTTTGAGGTATTGGGTCCCTCTTTGGTTAATGACAATATGGTGCAGGTACTATTGGCAGCCTCACGGTCGGAAAATGTCGACCAAAGAGTGGATGCGCTGACCTTTGGTGGCTTGCAAACCAAAGTGATGGATATCGAATCGCATGCGATTGAGCGTGCCTTTGGTTTGATGGCAGATAGCCTGCCAAACGTACCAGATTTGGTGGCTGTCGTCGATATTGGTCATAATCAAACCACATTATATATTGCTAAAAATGGCGAGTTTATATATAGTCGTGAACAATTATTTGGTGGTGTGCAGCTTACTGAAGCGATACAAAATCGATACGGATTGTCCGCTGAAGAAGCGACGATTAGTAAACGCGAACGTACTTTGCCGGACGATTACTATCCTGATGTGTTGACCCCATTTATAGAAAATACCATTCAACAGATTACTCGATCATTGCAATTCTATTTCTCATCCAGTCAATATACCAGTATTGATCATGTGGTGCTTGCAGGCGGCAGTAGTTCTATTGCAGGACTTGCCGGTATGGCACAGCAAAGATTGGGCGTACCTGTGAGTATGGCAAATCCGTTCATCAATATGACCATTGCTCCACATATCGATAATGAGCAATTGGCGCTTGATGCACCAAGCTTAATGGCCGCTTGCGGTCTTGCGTTAAGGAGCTTCGACTAATGGCTCGTATTAACTTATTGCCCTGGCGGCAAGAAGAGCGCGAACGCCGCAATAAAGAATTTATCACTTTGGTGGTGGCCGTTACTTTGCTAGCTCTATTGGCGGCATTCGCTTCATGGAGTTATTTTAACAATGAACTCGATGAGCAGTTAGATGCCAATGCACTGATTGAACAAGAAAATGCGCGCCTAGATAAAGCCTTGGTAGAGATTGATAGCTTAGAGCAGCGCCGTGATGACATCGTCTCACGCATGCAGGTTATCCAAGATTTGCAAGGTCGACGTCCGGTTCCTGTACGGTTATGGGATGATCTTGCCAAGGCGATGCCGCCAGCGCTTTATTTAAATAATTTAAAACGCGAAGGTGATGTGCTTACTTTAACCGGTCTTGCTGACAATCCAAATATTGTCTCTAGCTTGATTCGTAACCTTGATAATAGCAAATGGATGGGTAATTCAGCAGTGAGTAATATTCAGCAAAATATCACTGCTTATGAATCTGCTCCAGCGCTTAATAATACGGTTACTGTTGGTGAACAGCCGCGTCCTATTTATCCTGAAGACAGTTATGTTCAGTTTGTGGTAACGACCAAAGTACAGTCAGAAACGATTGAAGCTACTGATGCGGATGGTAATGCTGTGCTTGGAGGTGAGTTATGAAACTGAGCCGTAAAAAAAGCCTCATTAAAACCAAAAAGACGGCGGTTAGTACTAAAAAGCCGTTTGATTTGAATGAATTCCGCCGCAGCTTTGAGTCGTTGGATGCTGAGAACTATGGCAGTTGGCCGCTCCCTGTCAAAGTCACCGTGATTGGATTTATTATTGCCTTAATCGCTGCGCTGTCATGGGCATTGCCGATTAGCAGTAAAATTGATGAGATTACTGCTGCTGAAAGTCAACAGCAAACCTTACTGGATAGCTACCGTGAAAAAGAATCACGGGCGCGCCATTTAAAGGCCTATCAAGCGCAAGTCATTCAAATGGAAACGGAGTTCAATACCTTACTTGACCAGCTACCCAAAGATACCCGTGTATCAGAATTGGTCGAAGGTATCAATATGACGGGCGTTGGCAGTAATATCCGTTTCCAAGATATTTCAGTAGAGCCTGAGATTGAAAATGAGTTTTTTATCGAGCAGCCTATTCGTATTGCCGCGTTAGGTGAATACCATCAGTTTGGTAGCTTTATCAGCGGGCTTGCTGCCTTACCGCGTATCATTACGATGCATGATTTTGAAGTCAGTAATCCGCAGCCAACTTTGGATGTTCTACCTGAGCTCAATCTGGTGCTACAAACCAAAACGTATCGCTCAAAAGAAGCGGCTCCTGAAGGTGATGAAGCTGTCGCGCCTGATGCTGCTACCACTGATGCTGCAGGAGGCAACTAATGAATATCCAAAAACTGCCCATGCTGCTTATTTTAAGCGCCACTGTTTTGTCAATAACGGGTTGTACTGACCGTATCGGCATGGCAGAGCAGGCGATGGCTGATATTCGTAACCAGCCAGCGCAGCCGATTGAACCGCCGCCCAAGGCTGAGCTGGTAGAAGATTTTGTCTATAGTGCCAGTGCGCAGCGTAGTCCATTTTTGCCACCAAGCTTAGTGAACGTTCAAGGCCCTGCTACCTCTATCGATGGCGTGCGCCCTGATATCACCCGAGTAAAAGAACCGCTTGAGCAATATGAGCTATCGCAACTCGTCTTTCGCGGTGTCGTTATTTCCCCTGAAGGTCAGCAATATGCCTTAGTACAGCGCCCCGATGGTTCAGTTGCGAGCGTTAGAGTCGGTAATTATCTTGGATTAAATGACGGCCGTATTGTTGAAATCACGCCGACCCAGATTAACTTGATTGAAATTGTGCCAGACAGCCGCGCTGGGTTTGTAGAAAAACCCCAGTCGCTGGTCTCCCCTATAAGCTAAGTCGGCAGATTTTTTGAGGAATACATAATGACAGTACGCAATAACAAGGTAATGACGATGAACAACCGCGTATCTTCTACGTTTGCCATCTCTGCATTGGCAATGAGTATGGTAGCAGTTAGTAGCAGTGCTCATGCTGAGCAGCGCATCAATAACGTCTCTGTGGTACAGACCGCACCGGCCGTTACCCAAATGCGTTTGGGCTTTGCCGGCAAACCAGTATTACCTGCCGCTTATCAGCTTGATAATCCAAGCCGTTTGGTATTGGATTTTGAAAAGGTACAAAACGGACTTGCCAGTCGTTTTAATGAATATAACGTCGGTATGATCAAGGATGTCACTACCCTAAATAGCGACAATACCACCCGTCTGATTGTTGGGCTCAAACAAGCGGGCAATTATACCACCGCTATTGAAGGCAATGATTTGTTGTTAACGATTAGCGACCCTAGTCGTCCAGTGGTTAATCAAGTAGTTACCAATGACCCTGTGCAAGACGTGCTTAATGGCAATGCGGGTATCACTACCACTGCTGTTGTTACACCGATAGTTGAGACCAGTAGCGTAGCAGCTGCGCCTATTCGTACCACAGCTACTGGCTCTACAGTAAACAAAACCCAAGTACCTGCTGATACCATGGTGGTGCGCGTCAATCCGTTGCTAAGCCCACAGCTTGCGGCCTCACAAGTGAGTAAGCAGTATAGTTATGACGGTTTAACGGCGGTTAATTTTACCGCAGGCAATGATGGTGGCGGTAATGTCAGTATTGCGCTTGCCAACGAAGCCATTCCAGTTGACGTCCAGCGTCAAGGTAATAAGTTGGTTGTACGTTTAACCGGCAGTACCGTACCGAGAAATTTATTACGTCGCTTAAACGTGAATAGTGGTTTGGTTGATAGTATTGATACTAAAAACCAAGGTCAAAATGGTGTGATCACCATCAATGTTAAAGAAGATTATGAGTATCAAGCTTATCAATCGGGTAACCAGTTAAATATCAATATCCGCAAGCCTGAGCTACTTCGTGAGCCAACGCTTGAAGAAAAAGTATATAGCGGTGAAGCGCTATCTATGGAATTCCAAGACGTTGAAATCCGTAGTGTGTTAGATATCTTGGCACAGTTTACTGATATGAATATCGTGGCTAGTGATTCGGTCGCGGGTAATATTACCTTGCGCCTGATTAATGTACCTTGGGATCAAGCGCTAGATATTATTCTAAAGAGTAAAAATCTTGGTAAGCGTGAAAATGGCAACGTGATTTTGGTTGCGCCTTCGACTGAGCTTGCTGAACAAGAGGCACGTGAGCTTGAAGCGCAGCAAGCGGTTGAGTCGTATGCGCCGCTACGTACGGAATACATTCGCTTAAGCTATGCTAAAGCGGCAGATGTTTTGACGCTTATCTCTCAGGGCAGTGGCTCATCTGGTGGCAGCGGTACTGGCAACACAAATTCTACTGATAACAATACCTTGTTGTCTAACCGTGGTACGGTAACGGTTGATGAGCGTACCAATACCTTGATTATCAAAGATGTCGCTGAAAGCATTGAAAATATTCATAAGCTGATTGGTAAAATTGATATTCCAGTCCGTCAAGTAATGATTGAAGCGCGTATTGTTAGTGCTACCGATAGCTTTAGTAAAGAGATCGGCGTGCGTTGGGGTATCTTGTCAAACGGCGCTGCCAATAACCGTAACTTGTTGGTCGGTGGTAGTAATCAGACGCTATGGGATTTAAAAGATTTTGACGTGGAAACAACGACAGTGAATGGTCAAACCGTTTCTTATCCTAAATATGACATCAGCCGTCCTGATAACTTAAACGTTGACTTAGGTGTTGCTAACCCAGCGGGTAGTATCGCTTTTGGGCTACTTAGCATGTCAGATGTGATGCTCGATCTTGAGCTATCAGCCCTACAAGCCGATAACCGCGGTGAAGTAATTTCGACACCAAAGATTTTGACGGCTGATAAACAAACGGCAAAAGTATCTTCTGGTACACAAATTCCTTATCAAGAAGCCTCGGCCAGTGGCGCGACCACGACCAGCTTTAAAGAAGCGGCATTAAGTCTAGAAGCGACGCCAAACATTACGCCTGATGGCAAAATTGGTTTGCAACTTGTTATTACCAATGGCACGCCAACGATTATTAATAATCAGGTAGCGATCGCTGAAGATTCAATCTCGACCAACGTCATTGTTGAAGACGGTCAAACCATTGTTCTAGGCGGCGTCTTTAAAAATCGTAGCAGTAATGGTGTCGATAAAGTACCTTTCTTAGGTGATTTGCCTTATATCGGTCGTGCCTTCCGCCGTGATGTCCGTAATAACTCTAAAGAAGAGTTATTGATATTTGTCACGCCAAAATTGATTAATGATGGCATCAGCCGTTTAAATTAATCAGCGTTTAATGTCTTTATAACTAAAAAAAGCAAGCATCAGCGCTTGCTTTTTTTATGGCCAATTTTTGCGTGTGCTTGGATTTTACTCACAATAATCAACGCGCATTACTAGCCAGAATATCAATGACGTTGTATCATACCTAATTTAGCTGAGTGCGTATTATGGTTGAGGAATTACCGTCGGTATTTCTAGTGGGGCCGATGGGAGCAGGCAAGACCACCATTGGCAGGTTACTGGCTAAGCAGTTAGGGCGCTCGTTTGTAGACAGTGATTGGTATATTGAGTCACAAACCGGCGCAGATATTGCTTGGATATTCGCTAAAGAAGGCGAAGCGGGCTTTCGCGAACGGGAGACGCGTGCCATCGATGAGCTGACGCAGCAATCACAAATTGTCTTAGCGACCGGCGGCGGCGCAGTAATGGCGGCCGAAAACCGTGCCTTTCTTAAAGAGCGCGGCATCGTCGTCTATCTCAATGCTCCGGTGGACGTGCAAATGGCGCGTACTGCCAAAGATAAGTCGCGACCATTATTACAACAACCGAATCCTAGAAAAATATTGCAAGATTTATACAGCGCTCGCGACCCCTTATATCGGCAAGTGGCGCATATTATCATGCCGACCGGTCATACCTATCCTCGCCATATGGTCAATCAGTTATTGCAGCAACTAGACGCATTTTGTGCCTCAACTTCTATCAGCTCAGCACATCAAGAAGATGAATAAGAAAAAGTTTAATAAACAACGCCGCGCAATTTAATTCAATCCTCATACTTAAGGAGATTTTCATGGCAACGCCACTGTTTCATGCCACCCTAACAGTACAGACGCAAAGTCATGATTATCCTATCGTCATTACTGAAGATAGTAATGCAGGCAACCCTAAAAACATTGTTAGTAACACTGCTGAAAACGCTGCTAATAACATTGCTGAAAATGGCGCTAAAAAAAGCAGCATGGCAAGCCAAATTGCTCCTTATATTACAGCTCGTCAAGTCCTTATCGTCACCAATGAGACGGTTGCGCCTTTATATTTAAAGGCTTTACAGGAGGAGCTTGAAGCACAGTTTACCGTCAAGGTTTGTGTGCTCCCAGATGGTGAACAATATAAAAACCAGAGCAGTATCAATCAGATTTATGATGCGCTGATGGCCGAGCACTTTAACCGTGATGTGACCCTAATCGCACTTGGTGGCGGTGTGGTCGGTGATATGACAGGCTTTGCCGCCGCAAGTTTTATGCGCGGGGTCAATTTTATTCAAATCCCAACGACTTTATTGTCACAAGTGGATTCAAGCGTTGGCGGCAAGACCGGCATCAACCACCCCCAAGGTAAAAACATGATTGGCGCATTTTGGCAGCCGCAAATGGTGCTTGCTGATATGAGCACGCTGAAAACCTTGCCTGCACGTGAGCTATCAGCAGGATTGGCAGAGGTTATTAAGTACGCGCTGATTATGGATGCAGAGTTTTTGACTTGGCTTGAGCACAATCTACCAGCGATGATGGCTTTGGATTTAGCCATACTTGGCGAAGCGGTGAAGCGCTGCTGCCAGTACAAAGCCGATATCGTCGCACAAGACGAAAGAGAGTCCGGTGTGCGCGCCTTATTAAACTTCGGTCATACCTTTGGTCATGTGATTGAAACCCATGAAGGCTATGGTAATTGGCTACATGGTGAGGCGGTCGCGGCTGGTATGGTGCAAGCAGCTGAGCTGTCGCAAAAGCTTGGTTGGTTAACGAGTGCTGACGTTGCCCGTATTAAGCGCGTATTGGTATTGGCAAATTTACCTATCACGCCACCCGCTATTGACGTACAAACAGCGTTAGGTTTGATGGGACATGATAAAAAAGTCAAACACGGACAAATCCGCCTTATTTTGTTAAAATCATTAGGTGAGGCGGTATTGACCAATGATTTCGATGCTGAGCTGTTAACAGAAGTATTGTCACAACATCACTCATAAAGGTTAATAAAGGTGTCAATACTGTTAATAATAGAGTCAATACTATTCATCATAGCGTTAAGATTTTAATTTATGGCCTTATCATTAAGTGACAATTTTTTAACTGCATCTTTATAAGTATTGCGTTATAAATGGCTTTTTATCAGACTATTTTTATAAGTACTTTTCCCCAAGGACATCTCCATGGCAGTATCACGCTCGACGACTCGCACAGCTGGGCAGAAATATCGCCGTCAAGCACTGATTTGGCTGATAGCGACACTGCTATTGGGCGTGTTTACCGCCTTAGTTTGGATGTTTAGTCAAACGCCAGCGATGGGCGAAAAAATCGAGAATGAGCCAATATCAGCGCCACAAGCCTCAACTGATGAGCTTGAGCAGCCGTTAAAGATAGAATCCTTGCATGAGCTTGATACCGATGTGCAGCCGATTAGTTTTGATGCCACCGTCCGTGATTTGCGCAGCTACCCCGATGAGTTTAAAGATAAGCGTTATCTGCTGGCCAATAAAGGCAAGTGGACGGTGCAGGTGATGAATGTCGCTGAAAATGATGTCATTGTCAGCTATCTAGAAAGCCGTGAAGATCGCGAGAAGTTTGCTTATTTTCGCTACCTTGATGAAAACAATCAAGTACGTTATATGCTGACTTATGGGCTGATGAGCAGTCCACAAGAAGCGGTCGGCGCGGCTAAACTAATAGACTTTAAGCTGCCTGCTAATGTGCGTGTGTTGCCAGAAGAGATCAATCGCTACGTCAGTATTATTGATAATTATGAGCGTCCTGATCCCGTCAAGGACTTAAGCACCAAACGCACGCGCGCTGTCAATTTGCGCCCAACCAAACGCGAAGTGCCGGTGCGTCAGAAAGCACCAGCTAACGATAGTGCCAACGAGCAAGCAGCAAGTAATGCCAATCGCGGCGCGCAAGAAGGGACGAATAATAGCACTGCTGAAAGTATTCGTCAGTCAGTCGATACCTCTGAGACCTTATCTGTCAATGAAGAGCGTACGGTCGGTATCGAAGAGCAGACAACGACTGCACCAACACCAAAAAATGCAGATAGTAGCCGAAAATCTGAAGCAAATAACAACAATGAACCGAAAAAACCACCCGTGGTTGAAGCGCCTAAACCGCCGAGTGCGAATGCAAACAGCAATGCGGCTAATAAGAACGCCAATTCCAATGCGGCTAATAAAAATGCCAATGCTAATAACAATGCCTCAAAAAATAACGCCTCAAAGAACAACAATGACAGCATAAAAGAGCTTATTGAAGAAAAAAGCAATTAATTTCAATGAGCGTTTATTAAGAAAGCCTACCAGCTATCCTGTTTGGTAGGTTTTTTTGTGCCTGTGATTTTGGTAAGAAAAATTATATTTGAATGTATGCAGTGGTTATTAGGTTTTAATATTAAGGCTCAGCGCTATAGTAAAGCTAGTTAAAAGTATCATTATAAACGGCTTAAACGGGGTCTCAGTCGAGAAAGTTGCTGATAGCATCATCATTGATAATATAATTTTTTACAAAATGGAGAGCACAAAGACATAGAAAAGACTAGATTTTTTGTCAATCATTAACTAAGATAACTATGGGCGACGTTCTGTATAGTTATCGTAAATCGTTATCTAACATCGCAGCATTTAGTAAGTAGGCTTGCTATAAATACAAGCACTTACGCTTATGTTGTTGTCTCAAGCGCTGCTACTTGCCATCTCTATTAAGCTTATTGCAAGTGGCACAATCTCTCGTTATTACCCTAATTGGGGTCATTAAGGCGCTTGAGTACAGAGCGTCTGATATTCAAATTTGACGGTTTAGGCTAGTGATAGTAGCTACTTTACCCATCATTTTCTTATCATTTACTTGGCGCATTATCTATCGAAGTGGTTAACAGATATCAGCATTTACCAACGTTTATGCGACTCACATTGAGCGCCTTAACTGCTGAAATAAAAGCGCAAGCCTGTAAAGATCGATAGTGAATGATGTATAAGGGCTTTAAGGATAAAAGGATAGATAGGGTGATGATCATTTATCTCATCTCCTGAATGCAGTCCTTTTAATAGCCAACCCTAAAGTAAAGGTTTCAATTACTGTATAGTAATTAAAAGAGTAAAGAGAATCGTGGTAAGTATTTTTATCACCTTTAGAATCTTTACTCTATTTGCTCTGCCTGCGTTTTATTAATCCGCTTATGTGAATATATACCCGTTCTGCCTGCGGAGTTTGGTTTGTACATCATATGAGATGTATATGCTGTCTGCTTACTTAAAAGGACAAGCTATGTCAATGATTTCCTCCTCTACGCATTTGGCGACCCCAGATGACTTCTCTGATAATTGCGGCTTTGGTTTGATTGCTCATATTGAGGGCCAAGCCAGCCATGATTTGGTAAAAACAGCCATTCACAGCTTAAGTTGTATGACCCATCGCGGCGGTGTCGCCGCGGATGGTAAAACCGGTGATGGTTGCGGTTTATTATTGGCGACGCCAAGCGTGTTTTTTAGCAATATTGCAGCTGAGCAAGGGTTTACGCTGACGGCCAATTTTGCAGTAGGTATGGTCTTTGTTAATTTGGACGAGACAAAAGCGCAGTATAGCCGACAGGTGCTCAATGAAGAGCTTAGCGCCCAAGGCTTAGAGGTAGCTGGTTGGCGTGATGTGCCGCTTGATTTGAGTATCGTTGGTGAGATTGGTCGTGAGACCTTACCCGGTTTTCAGCAAGTATTTGTCAATGCAGCAGATGAGCTAGCCGCCGATGATTTTAATCGTAAGTTATTTGTCGCGCGTAAAAAAGCTGAACAGCGTTTGGTTGATGACGAGCTGTTTTATGTATGCTCATTAAACTGTCAGACGATTATTTATAAAGGTTTGGTCATGCCATCAGACCTGCCAGTTTTCTTTTTAGACCTACAAGATACGCGTTTGGCCTCGCATATTGTGGTCTTCCATCAGCGTTTTTCGACCAATACGTTACCGCGTTGGCCACTGGCGCAGCCGTTTCGCTATTTGGCGCATAATGGTGAGCTGAATACCATCACCGGCAACCGTAGCTGGTCTGAAGCCCGTACGCCAAAATTAAAATCTGATAAATTGCCCAATTTAAACGAACTAACGCCACTGGTTAATAGCACCGGCTCAGACTCATCAAGCTTAGATAATATGCTAGAAGTGCTGATGTCGGGCGGTATGAGTCTGTTCCATTCGATGTCGATTCTGGTGCCACCCGCTTGGCAAAATGTCGATAGCATGGATATGGATTTGCGCGCGTTTTATGAGTTTTACTCGCAGCATATGGAGGCGTGGGATGGCCCAGCAGGTTTAGTGATTCAAGATGGTCGCTATGCTGTCTGTATGCTTGATCGTAATGGTCTACGCCCATCGCGTTGGGTCACGACCAAGAACGGCTATATCACTGTGGCGTCTGAGGTTGGCGTTTGGGATTATGCGCCAAAAGACGTGCTCGCTAAAGGTCGGGTCGGTCCCGGTCAGATGCTGGTGATCGATACCATGACCGGTCAAATCATGGATACCAAAGCCATTGCTACCTTGCTTAAAAAGGCCCATCCGTATCGTAAGTGGCTACGTGAAGAAGCAACCCGTATCCGTGATGATGAGCGCCTTGAAGAAGAGTTAGCCGCACAAGCCTGCCGCGGCGAGCCGCTAAAAGCATTGCAAAAAATGTATCACATCACCAATGAAGAGCGCACCGAAATTATCCGTCCTAATGCCGAAAATGGGCAAGAGCCAGTCGGTTCGATGGGTGATGATACGCCTATGGCAGTACTGTCGCAGCAAATTCGCCATGTCGGCGACTTTTTCCGCCAGCAGTTTGCACAGGTGACCAATCCACCGATTGATCCATTGCGCGAGTCCATCGTGATGTCACTACAAACTTGCTTGGGTGCTGAGACCAATGTGTTTGCGCCATCAGCACGCGACGCCCATCGTATTATCTTATCGTCGCCGGTATTGTCAGCCAGTAAAATGCAGCAGCTCGAAACTTTGGATGATCCAGCGTTCCAGCTGGCGCGTATCGATTTAAACTACGATGCCAATCTTGAGTTATCAGCCGCCATCAAAGCTATCTGTGAGCAAGTGGCAAACAGCATCCGTGCTGGTCATACTTTGATTGTCTTGTCTGATAAAAATATTGCTGCCGATAAAGTACCGGCCAATGCCATTATGGTCACCGGTGCGGTGCATCATTACTTAATTGCCCAAGGTATTCGCACCGATGCCAATTTAATTATCGAGACAGGTCTAGCTCGTGATTCGCATCAAGTAGCGGTATTGATTGGCTTTGGCGCGACCTGTGTTTATCCATATTTAGCTTATGATGTCATTGATGATTTGGTAGCGACTGGCGAACTGCTTGGCGATCCGATTCAAGCGCGGGTAAATTTCCGTAAAGGCTTGGATAAAGGATTGCTAAAAATCTTATCAAAAATGGGCATCTCGACCATTGTCTCTTATCGCGGCGCGCAATTATTTGAAGCGGTTGGGCTTTCTGAAGAAGTGGTAAGCTTATGCTTTAAAGGGGTGCAAAGTCGGATTAAAGGTGCAACCTTTGCCGATTTAGCTGCCGATCAAGCGCAATTGGCTGCCAATGCCTTTAAACGTCGTGCGCCCCTCGATCAAGGTGGCTTGCTGAAGTTTGTCTTTAATAAAGAATACCATGCCTTTAATCCTGACGTCATTAATAGCCTACATACCGCTGTACGGACAGGCAATTATGATAATTATCGTCATTATGCCGATTTGGTTAATAGCCGTCCCGTTGCGACCTTGCGTGATTTATTGCAATTAAAAACTGATAATTCTATCGATGTTAATGAGGTCGAAGATATCTCAGCAATCTTGACGCGCTTTGATTCAGCAGGGATGTCATTAGGGGCATTATCACCCGAAGCCCATGAAGCGATTGCCATGGCGATGAATACCATTGGCGGGCGCTCAAACTCTGGTGAGGGCGGCGAAGATCCAGTACGTTATGGCACGCTGCGTAATTCAAAAATTAAGCAAATCGCCTCTGGTCGATTTGGCGTGACGCCGGCCTATCTGCGTTCAGCAGAAGTGATGCAGATTAAGGTTGCTCAAGGCGCAAAACCCGGTGAAGGTGGTCAGCTGCCAGGCGGTAAGGTCAATGCGCTAATCGCCCGTCTGCGTTATTCGGTACCCGGGGTAACGCTCATATCACCGCCGCCGCATCATGATATTTATTCTATTGAAGATTTGGCGCAGCTGATTTTTGATTTAAAACAAGTCAATCCAGATGCTTTGGTATCGGTAAAATTGGTCTCGCGTCCCGGTGTTGGTACGATTGCAACGGGCGTGGCAAAAGCCTACGCCGATTTAATTACTATCTCAGGCTATGATGGCGGCACCGCAGCATCGCCACTATCCTCTATCCATCATGCTGGCTCGCCGTGGGAGCTAGGGCTTGCTGAAACTCATCAGTCGCTACGTGTTAATGGCTTGCGTGATAAAGTCCGCATCCAAACCGATGGTGGTCTAAAAACCGGTCTTGATGTGGTCAAAGCCGCGATTCTCGGTGCTGAAAGCTTTGGCTTTGGTACCACGCCGATGATTGCGGTTGGTTGTAAATATTTGCGCATTTGCCATCTTAATAACTGTCCGACCGGCGTTGCTACCCAAAAAGCCCAGCTCCGCGATGAGCATTTCATTGGCGAAGCAGAAATGCTCATTAACTTCTTTAAATTTGTCGCGACTGAAACGCGTGAATGGCTTGCGGCATTAGGCGTACGCAGTATGGAAGAGCTGGTCGGACGTACTGACTTGCTTGACGTGTTAGAAGGTAATACCGATAAGCAGCGTCATTTGGATTTAACGCCGTTATTATTTAGTCATCCAGCCAGTAGCGGCAAAGCGCAAACCTGTCAGGTTGCGCGTAATGAGCCATTTGATAAAGGCTTGCTTGCTGAGCAGATGATTAGCGATATGCTGCTCAATATTCGTCAAGGTAACGGCGGCGATTATAGCTATGCCGTCGGCAACTGCGATCGCTCTATCGGCGCGCGTATTTCAGGCGAGATTGCGCAGCTATGGGGCAACCTTGGCATGAGTGATATGCCCATTAAGCTGCATTTAAACGGCACCGCAGGGCAAAGTTTGGGTGTTTGGAATGCGGGTGGCTTACATATTGAGCTTGAAGGCGATGCCAATGACTATGTCGGTAAAGGCATGGCGGGCGGTGAGATTGTCATTTATCCGCCGAAAGACTCAAGCTTTCATGCGCAAGAAACTGCTATCATCGGTAATACCTGTTTGTATGGTGCCACGGGCGGTAAGCTATATGCTGCTGGCACGGCGGGCGAGCGTTTTGGCGTACGTAACTCTGGCGCGCATGCGGTCATCGAAGGCACAGGCGATCATTGCTGCGAGTATATGACCGGCGGTATCATTACCATCCTTGGTCGTACGGGTCTGAATTTTGGCGCGGGTATGACGGGCGGATTTGCGTATGTGCTCGATATGGATGGTGACTTCTTTGATCGCTGTAATCATGAGCTGATTGATTTAAACCGTATCTCAAGCGAGCAAATGGAAGGTCATCGTATTTACTTGCAACAAGTCATTGAAACCCATGTCGATAAAACCGGTAGTGCGTGGGGGCAGACCATCTTAGCGGACTTTGAGCATTATGCGCGTAAGTTCTATTTGGTGAAGCCCAAAGCAGCAAACGTTGCGACCTTGCTTAAGACCACGACGGCTGATCCACAATAAACGGGATGAGTTAGCAAGAGGTTTACGAGCAGTTTTAACTCATAGCTTTAATGCACAATTTTAAGCAGGTAAATGACAGCCCGTATCCGTAAATTTGCCTCATTAAGGCTGCAGATATTGGCTGTCGTTAGCCACTATAAAATACCTCTATATAAAAGAGACAATACCATGGCAAAACGCTTAGAAAATAGTTTTCAGTTTTTAGATGTACCACGCCTTGAGCCCACCAAAAAAGACATCGCCACCCGTTCAACCGAGTTCGTCGAGATTTATCATCCATTTGAAAGCGAGTCAGTGGCGCAGCAATCGCATCGCTGCCTTGAATGCGGTAACCCGTACTGTGAGTGGAAATGTCCGGTACATAATTACATTCCCAATTGGCTTAAATTGGCGAGTGAAGGTCAGATATTTCAGGCGGCAGAATTGTGCCACCGTACCAATACCTTGCCTGAAGTGTGTGGACGTGTCTGCCCGCAAGACCGCTTATGTGAAGGCGCTTGTACCTTAAACGACGGCTTTGGCGCGGTGACTATTGGCAACGTCGAAAAATATATCAACGACACCGCTTTTGCCCTTGGTTGGCGTCCTGATATGTCCGATGTGATTTGGACGGACAAAAAAGTCGCTATTATTGGCGCTGGTCCAGCAGGTTTGGGCTGTGCAGATATCTTAGTTAGAAATGGCGTGACGCCTGTTATTTTTGATAAACGCCCTGAAATTGGCGGCTTATTAACCTTTGGTATTCCAGAGTTTAAAATGGAAAAAGACGTCATGCGCAACCGCCGTGTCATCTTTGAAGGTATGGGCATGGAGTTTCGTTTAGAGACAGAAATCGGTACTGATGTCAGCATTGATGAGCTGCTAAGTGAGTATGATGCGGTATTTATGGGCATGGGTACTTATACCTATATGCGCGGCGGCTTTGCTGGTGAAGAGCTAGAGGGCGTCTATGATGCGCTAGATTACCTGATTGCAAACGTCAATCGCTGCAACGACTGGGAGAAAAATCCAGAAGAATATATCGATTTAAAAGGTAAAAAAGTGGTGGTGCTAGGCGGCGGTGATACGGCGATGGACTGTAACCGTACCAGTATTCGTCAAGGGGCGCAGCAAGTGGTTTGTGCTTATCGCCGCGATGAAGAAAATATGCCCGGCTCCCGCCGCGAAGTGGTCAATGCGCGCGAAGAGGGTGTTGAGTTTTTATTCAACCGTCAACCGACAGAAATCATTGGTTTAAATGGCAAAGTGAACGCGGTCAAGGTGATTACCACTCATCTAGGCGCACCTGACAACCGTGGTCGCCAGCGCCCCGAGCCCATTCCCAATTCAGAAGAAATTATCCCCTGCGATGCGGTTATTTTGGCCTTTGGTTTCCGTCCTAGCCCTGCTGATTGGTTTGCAGGGAAGCAAATCTCGATGGACAGCTCGGGTCGGGTCGTAGCCGCCGAAAAACAAACCTTTAAATTTCAAACCAGTAACCCCAAAATCTTTGCTGGTGGTGATATGGTACGCGGCTCTGATTTGGTCGTGACAGCGATTTGGGAAGGTCGTGAAGCGGCGGAAGGCATTCTAGATTTCTTAGAGGTGTAGCATTTGGCTCTAGCAATAGCTAAATGCTCTTAGCCAGACGTTCTCAGCTAAGCACTATCTTGGCGTGCTTTTTTGTTGTTATGTGCTAGCATGTTTTGACCTTTAACGTCTTTTATCTTTTAATAGATGAAAGGCGTTATTTTTTGACCATTGCTTTATTATCGCTTTATCAATAGTTAAGCTAGCAGTTATTATTTAACCGCATTTTTATTCATTTATTTTTATTCATTTATTATAAGAGACAGCCTGCGTGAAACCGACTTTTTGGCAACGATTTACTGCGCCGTTTGTGGAGCCATATGCCCGCTATCAGCATGCGGATATTTTGCATGCCATACGTTTGGGTGTGGCCGTGCTGATTGCACTGTTGTTAAATGAGTTCACGCACTTGCCGCATGGCGAGTGGACGACCATTACCGTGTTTGTGATATTGGGCTTATTGCAATATCAAGGGGCGATTTATACCAAGGCCAAAGAGCGCATACTCGGCACCTTACTTGGGGTGGTGGTCGGGCTGAGTTTCTTATGGCTGATCCAAGATACCGGTCATTGGCTATGGTTATATTACGGGCTGATTGGTATTATCAGTGGCATCATCGGTTATGTAGCGGTCAAGCAGCTGGGTTATATTGGTCTATTGACAGGGATTACGATGCTGATGATTGTTTCAAGCCCTGATCATAGCAATATCGCCCAAGATGGTTTATATCGCGCCTTTAATATCTTACTTGGGGCAGGGGTGGCGGTAGCAGCAACCTTAATTTTACCGCTTAAATCGACGTTAATGTGGCGGTTTTTATTGGCTAGCAATCTTGAAACCTGCAGTAATTTGTACGCTGGGGTTGGCAATCATATTGATGCGGAAGTTTTGGTACCCAAGCCATTTAAATATAGTAAGGCGACCAGTTCAGCCAGTATTATTTATCCAAAGAGCAGCTCTGTACCAGATACACCCGTTAATAAATCTTTGGTCAAAGCCCTGCAAAAAATCAATAAGCGCTTGCTTGCCGTGCGCCCGCATATCGCCGCGACAGCCAGTGAATCAGGAATTGAAAAAGAAACGCTAGAGACCATTCAGCGTACCCATCGTAATATTATTGGTACGATTGACTTGCTCTTAAGTGCCGCGCCGCGCTTAGCGAATATTGAAATTGACGATGAAAATCATATTTTGCTTATCCATTATCAGCATGAATTAACGCAAGCGATGCAGCATATGGCGGCGGTATTACGTAGCCCAAACGATGAGGTATTTCGTCCTATTACGCGCATTGCGGTATCAGAATATCCAAGTGTAGAAAACTTAGGCTTTGAGTGGCAAGGCTATTTTTGGTTAACTCAAACCTTACAACTACAACTGCAGCGGCTCAGTGATTTGCTACAAACCACCAAGCCGCAATGGTTTGCCGCCTCAGGTCTGCGTTATCAGCGCCGCGAGCAGCGGCGTATTGAGCATAAAGGCAGCGAAACTGATTTGCATTTATAAATAGAAAAATAAATAAAAGACAAATAAAAAACGCTGACTCTATAAGGTCAGCGTTTTTTTATAACCATATTTAATAAAAACAGCTATTAACCATCAACCATTAATAATCATATTTTAACAAACAATGATTAACGACCGGTTTTCAGCTTATCCCAATACTGCTGATAAACTTGCAAGGCTTCATCACCGACATCTTCTTGGAATTCAGCTTTTGCTAGGACATCTTTGCTTGGATAAATGGTTGGATTGTTTCTAACCTCTTCTGGCATCATCTCACGCGCGGCGATGTTAGGCGAGGCATAACCAATCTCTTCGCTGACGATTTTAGAGTTCTCAGGACGCAGTAAGTAGTCAATAAATTTGTGTGCTGCATCGACCTGTTTGGCGTTTTTTGGAATCACAAAGTTATCCATCCATAAGATAGCGCCCTCAGTTGGGTATTTATACACCAAGCTGGTCAAGCCTTCGTTATTGGCGATGATAGCTTCACCATTCCAACTCATACCAACCGTGGTTTCGCCTTCCATATACGGCATGCGCGAGGCATCGGAGTTAAAGGTTTTTACATTTGGCATCAAGGTTGTTAGCTTCTCATAAGCAGCTTTGATTTCGTCAGGGTTTTTACTATTACCTGAATAGCCAAGGGTCAATAGCGCCATACCAAACACTTCGCGCATGTCATTCATCAGCATCACTTGACCTTTATACTCAGGACGCCATAAGTCATTCCAGCTATTTACGGTCGCAGGATCGACCGCTTCGCCATTGATGGCAAGACCGGTGCTGCCCCACATGTAAGGAATCGAATATTTGTTTTCTGGGTCAACTTTGGTATTGGTAAATGAGGTATCAAGATTCTTAAAGTTGCTTAATTTGGATTTATCCAGCTCTTGTAGCAACCCTTCTTTGGCCATTTTTTCGACATAATAGGTCGATGGAATCGCTAAATCATATTGGCTAGAGTCATCAAGCAATTTAAGCTTGGCGTACATGGCTTCGTTAGAATCAAAGGTAGTGTAATTGACCCGAATGCCCGTCTCTTCGGTAAAGCCATCGAGAATTTCCTGCGGCATATACTCAGACCAGTTATACAAATTAAGCGTTTCTGTACTGGCAGTTGTACCGTCAGTTGCCGCATTGTCAGAGTTGCTACAGCTGGTAAGTGCAAGTCCGACTGTCACCGCTAAAAGCGCTTTTGGCAGTATACGAGTGCCACGAACAATGCTGTGAGCGGCAGAGTGGGATGATGATAAATGGGTCAAAATAGCTCTCCTAAATAAGAATGATGCAAATGAGTAAAAGTTAGATGGTAGATAGTTAATGCTAAGGGCTAAGTGGTGAATACTAAGTGTTAAGTACTAAATATAAGCTATCGAGCCAAATGTGAAACTATTATGGCTATGATTGTGAATAATTTAAAGAGTAAGGATGCAACCGATATTCATACCACTATTAAGGCTCATGCTGATAACTGGCTAAGAATTATTTAAAACTAATAGTATGAGGTTTTCCGCTAAACTTTTGTAAGATAATAAGCGCAAATAATCATGTTATGATGGGCGCTGGTTTATTTTTCAGCCTCCACTTAACAACATAGTTTATATAAAATAAATAGATTAACCATAACACAATAATAAAGGATGCAACATCATGACTCAGAGTAACCCACTGATTCCAGCGCTGCTCACGGATAAAGTCGCTATTGTCACTGGCGCTAGTCGCGGACTTGGCGCTCAGATTGCTGAGCAAATGGCAGCAGCAGGCGCACGCGTTTGCGTCAATTATCTTAATAGTAAAGGCGCTGCCGACCAAGTGGTTGCCGATATCATTGCCGCAGGTGGTCAAGCATTTGCTTATCAAGCTGATGTTAGCGATTTAGCACAAATGCAAGCGCTGGCAGCTGAAGTGGTTGCGCGTTATGGTCGCATTGATATATTGGTCAATAACGCCTTGCCAAGTTATCAGTTTAATCCCAGTGCCGACTATACCAGTATCGAAACCGTCAAATGGGCGCATTTTTCGCAGCAGCTTGACGGTATTGTTAAAGGTGCGGTCAATAGTGTGCAAGCGGTACTACCACAAATGAAAACGCAAAAAATGGGCAAGATTATCAATATCTCGACCAATCTTGTTTATAATCCGGTGGTCACTTATTACGACTATACCACTGCCAAATCCGCATTGATTGGGCTGACGCGTAACTTGGCTGCGGAGCTTGGACAATACGGCATCCGCGTTAACTTGCTGGCAGGTGGATTGCTACAAACCACGGATGCGAGCCGTTTAACGACTGAAGAAGTCTTTGATTATATCGCCACCACCACGCCATTACGACAAGCAACCTCGGTGGCTGATTTTGCCAATTCGGTGCTATTAATGGCGTCTGATTTGAGCTTGGCCATCACCGGACAGTCTATCGCTGTCGATGGTGGTTTGACGATGCCTTAAGGCTTTGAGGTCATGATGCTGTGATGCCTTGATATCTAAACGTTGATAAAAATAGCAAGATAAAATAAAAAACAAGCGCAGTTCTAACCATATTGATTAACTAAGAGATAGAGGAATAAGATGAATAACCGTAAACGAGCTGGAATCATCGCGGCAATAATTGGGATGGTCGCCTTTATGATGATGTTCCATGCTGGCTCACCGACGCCTATCTTAAACTGGCCGGTGGAAACCTATATGGGCTTGGCATTTACCATTGGTTGGCTGAGTAGTGTGCCCAATTGGCTGGCCTATGTACTGGCAGCGCTGGTGCTTATCCTGATGGTCGTCGGCTTTTATAAAATTGGTGGCTGGGTTTATAGTCTGATGACAAGGAAGCGTTAAGTCCTTTTTTGCTCTATATTTAATTATTGAGATAGTTATTTGTGTCATTACTCTTTTTACCTCGCTACCTTATTAAGTCGACCAGCTGTGAGTTATCAACCAAAAATTAGCAATGACTAGAAAAACAAAAACCCTTGTCAGCGATTGGCAAGGGGTTTTTTTTGGTTATAAAGATAAACGCTATGACTACTTTCTCTTAAGATTCTTATACTTATGATGCTATCTTAAATTGTTCAAGCACTGCTTGTATTCCGTACTCTTCAATCGTGCCAGTGACGAAATCTGCGCGCTCGATTAGTGCGGGCTGAGCATCGCCCATCGCTACCGCATAGCCGACCAAATCAAACATCTCTAAATCATTCATGCCATCACCGAACGCCATACATTCACGTGCATCTACGCCATAATACTGACAGACATCTTTGATACCGCGTGCTTTAGAGGCGTTTGCTGGCAGGATGTCTGCACCGATGTGATGCCAATGTACCAGCTTTAAATCGTCCTCTGCAAAGTCGATATCTTGCATCTTCTCTTCTGGATTGTTAAAAAAGACCGAGCATTGATAAACCGTATTTGCCTTATGATAATCTGGGTCAAGAATAGAGTTTGGCGTTATGGCGTTGTATTCACGCAAGCGGGCGTTTTCACCTGACCATGCGATATGCGTCGCCGAGTCGAACTTATGAATCAGCTCGCTTGTTTCACATAACTGGACGATTTTGTCCGTCTGCTCAGCAGATAAAGGGTAATGACTGATGACACCCTTATTATCAAAGCTATATTGCCCATTCATACAAATAATCGCATCTAAGATATCAGCTTCAAACAAAGCTAAAATATCTGCTGGCAATATCGCTTTAGAGCGTCCGGTCGAAATCACCAATTTAATATCAGTTTTGGCAAGCGCTTCAAGGGTCGCTTGGTTGTGCGCGGCGATAACACCGTTACGGCTAAGCGTATCATCGATGTCAAAAAATATCACTTTCGGCACTGGCAATGTATGCTTCATACTGGCTGTCGCCGCCTTATCTACAATAAACATGAGTATCCTTTATATTTGAAAAACGACTATTTAGGTAATTAGAGCAGGTGTTGAGAGTCGTTGAGATTTACTGAATAATTTTAAGTATTATCGCTAATAATAATGTAGTTTGTATTTATCAATAAGTACTCAATTTTATATGACTAAAAATACAGCAATAGGGTGGTTGTGACTCATTTATGTAGCGCTTTTATAACGATAAAAGCCTTTCATATTTAGAAGGCGCTGGCCAGCAAACGGTTGATTTTATACTTTTTGACTTTATATAAGCTCTAAATAGAAATAGCATTTCGTTTAGTATTATTAATAAATCTATAAGATGCAAACTTGCCCGATAAGGACAGCATAATGAGCTTATCTACCGAAAATAATATGAGTCAAAAAGCCTTAGACGATGATTTATTTACTTTGTCGCCGCGTCATCCTGACAGTCGGCTTGAGACGGATTGGTTGTTCTTATTCAACAAGCTACCACCAGAGCAATGGTTTAGCGCAGATTATGCTTACAAAACATCGGGCTGGCTAAAAGTACATACTAACATACGCAAGCGTCAGCGTATCTTGACACAGATAAGTGAGGCTTATCAATCTGGCGAGTACGACTGGGCAGCGTATCGCTCGCAGATGCTTAAGCGTATCAATATGCATATCCTTAAATTGCATCAACATCATGGCGTCGAGGATGAAGGGTTTTTCCCTGAGTTTATTCGGATGTATCCGCAGCTACAGGCAGGGTTTGAGATATTGGGTCGCGACCATGTGCGCTTGGATGCGCTACTTGATAAGTTGCAAGTGCAAAATGATACGCTGGCAAGAAGTGAGGTTGAGGATAAAATGCTGGCAGAAAAATTGCATCAAACCTTAATGGATGCGACCGACTTACTCTCACAACATTTGACTGATGAGGAAGATTTAGTGATTCCGATTTTGGGGTTAAGGCAGGGTTAGGAGTTGAGTATTGGGCCTTAAATTGTTCTATTCATTCATGAAACAACGTTGCAGCTTGTAAAATACTAAAACTACTCCTAAAATTCTGAGAAGTGCCCTCAAAGGAATTGATATTGTGTTTAATAATAAAGAACAAGCTCGCATTGATGCGCTTCTTGAGGTGCTACATTATGGAGCGGGTTTAAATGATAGCAGTATCAAGGGCACATTCAGAATTATTGGTCAAAAACTTACGGGCGATATTCCACTAGGTGCAGAGTCTCCCACGTTCGCTACTCGAAAGCGTATGATATTGTTCAGCTTGCAGTTTAGTCGAATAAGAAATTTCTTACAGTTTTTTCTCGCGCTATTAATGTTATTCATAGTCATCCTAATGGTATGGGCGACATACCCCAGCGTGATATGGTGGCTGTTTCTTATGAGCGCAGTCTTAGCCTATTGGGCGTACTCGTCAATAAGTAGCTTTGTCAGGAAAGGAAGATTAATCTCTGTTATCAAAGCGCAGCAACAACTTTATCCAGACCCTGTCATTAAAACACAGACGCAACGGGTATATGATGTACAAAGACATGCCAAGCAATTTGCTCAGTCTCGTTTAGCCAGTCGTTTTATTGCGCTATTTATTATGTTGATGAGTGCTTATACGATGAATTTGTATACTGCTGATATGCCAACACAACTAAAGCACTTTTGCTTTTTAGCACCGTTTACGTTTATGCTCGCTGTTGGAATCATGTTTTATCCCATTAGCAAAGCTGAAAACCTGCATCTATACGGTGTTACCCAAATACCCTTTGAATATATGCCCTTTGGCATGAAGCTGTGTTTATTTATCGGTGCATTATTGAGTGCGACCATGTTTATTGTAGATACTTTTGGTATCGCTGTGTTTAGTTATTTCCAACGTCAGAGTAAGGTATACAGTGAGCTGAAGTTGGAGCAGATTCTAATAAAGCTTTTCCCACCTTGTTTTGGAAATTTTTAGAAGAAAGGGTTTATCCGTCTAGTTGAAGTGGCGCGGATATTGATAGGATTATGACTAATTCTAATGATTCGAGTACTGGTTTTTTTAGCATGGTTTGCTGAGCTAAAAGCCCAGCCTTGTATCGTAGGATAATTACCCCTACATCTACATCTTTTACGCTAGCTTAATATAAGTCATAAACTTGATTAAAGCAGGTTTTTCATCTCCTGAATAACTTTGAATAAATTTTCTCCCATTATAAATAGCACTTAAAACAATTATTTTACCGTCTGCTTTGACACTCACTTCCGTTTTTTCTATGCATATTATTCGTTTTATTTTTAACTTTGCCATTATAGGTTTCAGAACGTCTATATCTTGAGATAAATTTTCTAGATAGTGCCTAGAATTTTTATCATGAATTTTTTCAATATCTTCTTCATTATTTGCTGTAAATGAATGTAAGAGGAAAAGTACTATGGCAAAAAGAACGTAATATGCAATTGATTCTATATTGAACCATAATGCTAAAATACCACCTACAATAAGGGTGCCATATTTATAATTTTCTAACTGCTTGCTGTTATCTTTCACAGTCTCTATTTCAGCAAGACTATCCTCTCTACTTATTCTGTCTATAGTTTTCCTAATACGAGAGATATAATTAGAATTAAGCCTTTCAGCAGTGAGAGCTTTTTCAACTTCTGCTACAGCTTCTTCGATTAAGCGGTTTCTATTTTGAACTTCTATTTTCTCTTTGTTTAATTTATCTATATAATCCTTAAGCTTTTGTTGTTTTTTTAATAACAAGTTATCCATCTTTTTTATAACGTATTCGACCCCCTTACCTTGGAAATCAAACATCTCACCTTTTTTATCAAGTCTATAGCTTTTAAACTCTGCAAATATATATTGCTCTGTTTGATAAGCCTCAGTAACAGGCCAATCACGAGATACTTTCCACTCTCCCGCAACGCCTGTAGCTCGACTTATTTCTTTAGCTCTTTCAATGGGATTCCTTTTTGTATAACCAATTTTATATATATTCGGTACAAATTTATTAGTTAATATATAGATATAACCGTCATTATTAGCCATTTGTGACCGCCTATATAAATTCTTTTTTCAGAGAGGACTAAGGTAGGTTTTCAAATTCACAATATAAAAAAATAATCACCCAACCTCAACACTCGTCACATTCTGAAAACCTCTTGGCAACTGCCCACCACGATTACCACGAGTGCCAGTATAATTAGCCAAATCATTAGGCTTTAGCGTCACATGACGTTTGCCAGCGGTGATGATTAGGCTGTCTTGCTGACTGAGTGGCGTGATGGCAAGCACCTCTTCACCGTCTTTTAATTTAATCAGCTTATTACCTTTACCACGAGCCTGTTCAGGCAAATCATCAAGGGCAAATATCAATAAGTATCCCGCATTGGTAACAACGGCAACATGGTCAGGCATCGCGCTTGCGCTGCTATTCTCACCTTCGACATTTTCATTATTAGCATTGGCAGTCATATCCGCTGGCGCATCGATACGCGCAACAGGAAGCAAGCGACTATCAGCTGCTAGGTTGATAATGTTTTTACCCGCTTTTTGATTGCTATCGAGATTGCCAATAGTATTGATAAAACCATAACCTGCTGAGCTGGCGAGGATGATACGTTGATCGTCAGCACCCGTTAATAGCTGCTCAAAGCTAGCACCTGCTGGCGGTTTGAGTACGCTGGTCAGCGGATCGCCTTGACCACGGGCGGATGCGAGGCTATGCGCATCGATACTATAACTGCGTCCAGTGCTATCGAGCACGTAAATTCTCTCGTTGGATTTACCGCGCACGTGGGCTTGATAGCTATCACCTGAGCGATAGGTCATGCCAGCGGCATCGACTTCATGACCTTTGGCGGCGCGAATCCAGCCCGCTTTCGATAGGATAGCGGTGACAGGCTCACTTGGTACGAGGTCAGACTCTTTTAATGCTTGCGCTTCTTCGCGTTCTGCCAATTGTGATACGCGCTCGTTACCGTGTTCTTTCATATCGGCGGTAAGCTCATCAATCATCAGATTGGTCAGGCTGTCTGGATTGTCCAAGTATTCTTGAATGATGGCGCGTTCAGCAGCCAGCTCATCTTGCTCGCGGCGCAGCTCAATCTCTTCTAGTTTAGCGAGCTGGCGCAGACGAATGTCCAAGATAGCATTGGCTTGTATCTCAGTCAGGTCATAGTCTTGCATCAATGATAATTTTGGATCGTCTTCTTCACGAATGATACGAATGACTTCATCGATATTCAGATAAGCAATCAGCAAACCTGCAAGGATATGCAAGCGCTTATCGATTTTATCGAGGCGATATTGCAAACGGCGCGTGACCACTGAGCGGCGACAGATCAGCCATTCTTCAAGGATTTCTTTGAGGTTTTTGACCTGCGGCTTACCATTTAGGCCAATCATATTCATATTGACGCGGTAATTGCTTTCTAAATCAGTACTGGCAAATAGATGACTCATTACTCGCTGCACATCGACGCGAGTAGATTTTAGCTCTAAGACGATACGGCAAGCGTTTTCATGATCTGATTCGTCATGAATATCAGTAATCCACGGCAGTTTCTTATCAGTCATCAGCTTAGCGATTTGCTCTTGAATCTTATTGCCTGAGACTTGGTAAGGAAGCGCGTCGATGATGACAAGATTCTTCTCTTTTGGGTCAATATGAAAGGTCGCGCGCATTTTATAGCTGCCGCGACCAGTCTCATACATCGCCTGCAAATCTTTTTTACTGGTAATGATTTCAGCAGGGGTTGGCAAATCAGGTGCTGGTATTGATTGGGTTAATTGCTTAACCGATAGCTCAGGATTTTTTAGCAAGCGAATAGCTGCGCGTACCACTTCATTTAGGTTATGCGGCGGGATATCGGTCGCCATACCGACGGCAATACCAGTCGTACCATTCAATAAAATATTTGGCAGGCGGGCAGGCAGGGTGGTTGGCTCTTGCATGGTGCCATCGAAGTTATCTTGCCAATCGACCGTGCCTTGTCCGAGTTCTGCAAGCAAGGTATTGGCATAAGCCGACATTTTGGCTTCGGTATAGCGCATCGCGGCAAAGGACTTGGGATCATCAGGGCTACCCCAGTTACCTTGACCGGTGATGAGCGGATAGCGATAACTAAACGGCTGTGCCATCAGCACCATCGCCTCATAACAGGCGCTATCACCATGCGGGTGGTATTTACCCAGCACGTCACCGACGGTACGCGCAGACTTTTTCGCTTTCGCCGTCGATTTTAGCCCAAGCTCGCTCATCGCATAGACGATACGGCGCTGGACAGGTTTTAGACCGTCAGCAATATTGGGTAGCGCCCGATCCATGATGACATACATGGCATAATTGAGATAAGCTTGCTCAGTGAACTCCGCGACTGAGCGGGTATCCATTGGTTCATTTGGGATAATGGGTGTAATGGTATTATCAATAACATCGGACATAAAATAGGGTTCACTTATCAGTTTTAATAGGTATAAATAATTGGTGCAAGCATGCAAATAGGATAGTGCTATCGTAAAGGATATTGGCAAAATTAAAAAGGCATAAGTCAGAATAGACGACAGGTCGTGACGTGCTAGATAGACGTGCTGATTGCGTTTTGGCTGATAGCTTTTACAAAATAAGAGAAGTATAGTGAATCAGACGCATATGGTTTGTCTTTTTATTAAGCGCCTGTTTCATAACCCACTATGCAATAGTGCTCAGCAATAATTATTATAAAGGCTGTAACACGGTACCGTTATCATCGAACTGTCTATCCAAGCCGTCTATCATATGGAGTAGCTATTATGTCATCGTCATCTATATCACCTGCCTATTTATCACGAACGCGTGCTCAGCATCTAACCAAAAATGCGCTATTAGTCACTGCTGTCGCCAGTATGATGGGATTGACGGCGTGTAGCTCATCGCCAGTGAGCCAGCCGATGGCTGAGCAAACCCGTAGCACTATCGGTCAAAACGCTATAAAGCAATCAGATAATCAAAAATCTATGCCGCCTATTGTAGCAGTCGCCGAGGCGGAGGTGGCGATGCCACGTGTTGTCTTAGCTGACAGTGCTATGAGTGCTACCAATAACACCATGAGCAATAGCATGAGCAGCATGATACGTTCCGCGCCGCAATGGAGTGTGCGGCCGTTATCTGGCATCAGCGTACAGCCACCAGTACGTGATAATTATCAAAAAAACGACGCCAATCCGGTACACCGCACCACTGAGATGGCGGTTGCCACTCTATCCATCGATACCGATACTGGCAGCTACGCCAATGTGCGCCGCTATCTTAATGAGGGGCAGCTGCCACCTGTCGATGCCGTGCGCGTAGAGGAGTTGATTAACTATTTTAATTATCAATTTGATGATGGCAAGCGCATTGCCAACGCACCTTTTGTGGTCGCAACAGAAGTGGTTGATTCGCCGTGGGACAAGGCCGATCAGGATAATAAAATCGTCAAAGTTGGGATTAAAGCGGTTGAGAATAGCTGGTCTAATAAAACTGCCAATCAAGTTATGCCGCCCGCCAACTTGGTATTTTTGGTCGATGTGTCAGGCTCGATGTCATCACGCGATAAGCTACCACTGGCGCAATCGTCATTGAAGTTACTCACCGAACAGATGCGTGCGCAAGACAGTATTAGCATTGTTACGTATTCGGGCACTACCAGTGTGGCACTGCCTGCGACCAGTGGTGACCAAAAAGCAAAAATACTCGCTGCGATAGAGAACTTAACTGCCGCTGGCTCAACCAATGGCGAAGACGCCTTAAAGCTGGCTTATAGACAAGCAGAACAAGGCATGAAAAAGAACGGCATCAATCGCATTATGATGCTGACCGATGGCGATTTTAATGTCGGTATTAGTGATGTCGATGAGATGCTAGAGTTGGTCAAAGCCAATCGTGATCGCGGTATTTCCTTGTCGACCGTCGGTTTTGGTCGTGGCAATCTCAACGACCACATGATGGAGCAAATGGCAGACAACGGCAATGGTAACTATAGCTATATCGACAGTTTGACTGAGGCCAAAAAAGTCTTTAGCGATGAGCTGGCGGCGACCTTTAACACCGTTGCCAAAGACGTCAAGGTGCAAGTAGAGTTTAATCCAAATGTGGTCAGCGAATGGCGCTTAATTGGCTATGAAAACCGCGTCCTTAATGAGGAAGATTTTAATAATGATAAAGTCGATGCCGGCGAGTTGGGAGCAGGTAAGGCAGTCATTGCGCTGTTTGAGGTAACGCCAACGGGTGCAAAAGGATTGTTTAGCGAGCGCCGTTATAATGAGAATGAATCAAAGAAGACGGCTCGCGGCAAAAAAACAAACGAGCTTGGTTATCTAAATATTCGTTATAAAGCGCCAAAAGGTGGTAGCTCCAAACTTATAAACCAACCGATTATTAATGCCAGCCGCCCTTTAAATAAAGCCAATATCGATACCCAGTTTGCCATCGCCGTAGCAGGGTTTGGTCAACGCTTAAGCCAAAGCAATTATATTAATGACTGGCACTATAGCCATAGCACCAAACTTGCGACCAGTACTCTGGCTCAAAAACCAGATAGCGATAAGGATGGCACGCGGCGTAACTTTGTGACCCTAACCGAGCTTGCTGCTGCCCTTGATAGTAAACGTTAAGAAAAGCGTAAGGTACGGTTATTTTTATTAACAATAGAACAATGTTTGGTAATAAATAATTGGTAACAATCCGTGGTATGGCCGGTCATTTAATGGTTAAGTATTTGATAGTAATATAATTAACGGCCGTCAAGTACGTTTAAGAACTCAGGTAGCAATCTTTTATATTGAGTAGTTTGTATAAAGTGTGTATGTTAATCAACAAAGGGCTATTTATCGCTATATTGTTGACTCATTGCCAGACGCTTATATCGTCAGCCGCCCGCCATCATGGTTATATGGATGGTTAGCTTGAACGATGAGGTTTGGTATGTTTATCACTCTGTGATAGAGATGGGTTAATAGCAGCACACTATTACTAGGAGCAGTAAGATTATGGAAAATCAAGGTAACCTAATTCGTCGTAATGACAAAGCGTGGCTCAAAACTTACGAAAAGCTTGGCATACAGTACGAGATTAATATGCCGCCCGCCAATACCTCTTTAATCGATATTCTTGAGCAGAATTTTGTTACTCATGCTGGTCGTACCGCCTTTGTGTGCATGGATGTAAAGCTCTCGTACGAAGATTTAGACCGTTATAGCAAACAGATTGCCGCGTATTTACAGTCGCTTGGTCTAAAAAAAGGCGATAAAGTCGGCGTTATGATGCCCAATATCTTGCAGCTACCGGTTGCCGTATTAGGTGTCCTACGTGCTGGCATGACCTTGGTTAACGTCAATCCACTTTATACCACTAAAGAGCTGCAGCATCAGTTAGAAGATTCTGAGACTAAAGTGCTGTTTATCTTAGAAAACTTTGCCAAGACTTATGAAGATATCGGTAAAGATTTGGTCGATCATGTGGTGGTGACGTCGATGGGCGATTTAATGAGCCCGTTAAAAGGTTTTATCGTCAATGCTGTCGTGCGTCATGTGAAAAAACTGGTGCCTCATTACACGCTTAAAAAGAGCGTAAACTTTAAAAAAGCACTCAATCAATTGTCTGCGAAAAAGTATAACCGCCCAACCAATATCGGGCTTGATGATGTCGCCGTATTGCAGTATACCGGTGGTACCACAGGTGTGGCGAAAGGCGCGATGCTAACGCACGGTAACTTGGTCGCCAACTTAATTCAGTGTGATACCTATCTTGGCGATGCGTTTGATAAGTTTGAAGCGCGTAATGAGCAGCCTGTTATTATGACAGCCTTGCCGCTCTATCATATCTTCTCATTTACAGTTTGTGGTATGTACGGTCTATATCGTGGCTGTATCGGTCTGCTGGTACCGAATCCACGTGATGGCGCAAGTTTAATCAAAGCCTATAAGGATTATCCACCGGCGTTTTTCCCAGCGGTAAACACGCTATTTAATGCGCTCGCTAATAGTGACGCATTTAAAGCCTTAGACCATAGCAAGCTTGAGATGTCTATGGGCGGCGGTATGGCAGTATTAAAAGATACTGCGGCTAAATGGGAAAAAATAACCGGCAACATCATTGTGCAAGGTTATGGTCTGTCGGAAACGTCACCTGTTGCTTCAGCAAATCCGCAAGGTACGGGCGAGTTCTCAGGTAATATCGGTCTACCGATGCCTGGGACAGACATGGCCATCTTGGATGAAGAAGGCAATGAAGTGCCCCTCGGTGAGCGCGGTGAAATCTGTGTTCGTGGTCCGCAGGTCATGAAAGGCTACTGGAAACGTGATGATGCTACCGCTGAGGTCATGACGTCTGACGGTTATTTCCGTACTGGTGATATCGGCGTCATGGACGAAGAGGGCTACTTTAAGATTGTTGATCGCAAAAAGAATATGATTTTGGTATCAGGCTTTAACGTTTATCCAAACGAAGTAGAAGATGTGATGTCAGGTCATCCAAAGATTTTGGAATGCGGCGTTATCGGTGTCGATGATGAAAAGAGCGGCGAAGTACCGAAGATTTATGTGGTGCGCAGTGATGACAGCTTGACTAAAGAAGACGTGCTCGCTTATAGCAAAGAAAATCTAACCGGTTATAAGCGTCCTCGTTATGTTGAATTTATCGATGAGTTACCGAAATCTAACGTCGGTAAGATTTTACATAAAGACTTGCGCGCTTTAGAAGAGAAGAATCACGGTTAAGTGATTTAGCACCGAGTATTATGTTTTTTACCCACATTTATCGCGCTTAATGCATGATAAATAGGGTCAGAAATAGCCGGATATTCGCTGGTGTCATACTGAAAGATGATAAGGTCGTTTGTATAAGACCTTATCATTTTTTTTATTTTTCTATGATGATTTGGCAGTACGCATAGAGAATGGCGAGCAAAACTGCTATAGTTCCTGCCGATTATATTTTTGTATTTCACGATAAAAGTGCATGCTTAAGTGCTTAGCGCCGTTATAAAAGCATCGACAATGCTGGCTATTTGAATAATAGCTTTTTGCGTTAATGCGTTTACAACTGGTGATACAATAGCTTTTATGCATTTGCATCATAGTGAGAGTAAACTTAGGCATGCGGCTTATATGTCTAAAGATTTTTGATGTAAAAAGTTTGTGAATAACAATTGCGCTCAGAGCTTAGGTGATGAGCAGTTATTTATTCACAAACTTTTGATTTTATCAATACGTGGTTGGCGACCACGGTAAGGGCAGCACATATACTCTATATTTTAACAGTAACATTTAGGGACGATTATGACGGACAGTATCAATAAAGAAACCACCAACCATAACGCTGCGGGCAACGCTCAATCAATGGTTGAAAATGCATTTCCTACCATGCCGACGATAGATAGCGACAGTCCGTGGCTGAGTGCTTATGAGCGCTATGGCATCGATGCGACCATCGATATGCCAGATGACAGTACGTCTTTACTTGAAGTGTTCGAGCGTAACTTTAGTCGTTATGGGCAAAAACCTGCGTATATTTGCATGGGTGCGTCCATTACCTTTAAGCAATTAGACTTATACAGTCGCCAAATTGCCAGCTATTTACAGTCGTTAGGATTGGTAAAGGGTGATAAAGTTGGGGTAATGATGCCCAATATTTTGCAGTATCCAGTGGTGGCTTTGGGTATTATCCGTGCAGGTATGGTACTGGTTAATGTCAATCCTTTGTATACCAGCCGTGAGCTATCGCATCAGTTGCATGATAGTGGCGCTAAAGCGTTGTTTATCGTTGAAAACTTTGCAAAAACCTATCAAGATGCCGAAGATAAAGGCCAAGTGAAGCATGTCATCGTCTGTAAGCTTGGTGATATGCTTGGCTTGGTCAAAGGGGCAGTGGTCAACCTGGTCGCGCGTCATGTTAAAAAAATGATTCCCGCTTATCGTCTGCCAGAGAGCACCAGCTTTAAGCATGCGTTAAATGCGGTCTCAGCCAGCAAGTATAAGCGTCCTGATTTGAACTTAAGCGATGTGGGCTTGTTGCAATATACGGGCGGTACGACGGGTGTTGCCAAAGGCGCGATGCTGTCGCACGGTAACTTAGTCGCTAACATGCTCCAGATTAGTGTCCTGATGAACAGCGCCTTTGATGATGATGTCGATGCCAATGATGTGATTTTAACCGCGCTCCCGCTATACCATGTGTTCTCATTTATGGTTTGCGGCATGTATGGTATGTACCAAGGTTATGCCGGTCTATTAATTCCAAACCCGCGTGATTTGGATGGTTTGATTAAAGAGATGGGCAAATACAAGCCATCGTTTATCCCTGCGGTAAACACCTTATTTAATGGCTTAGTACATAAAGAAGGCTTTGCAGATTTAGATTTCTCTAACCTAAAAGCCTCGATTGGCGGCGGTATGTCGGTATTACCAAGCGTCGCAAAAGAGTGGCATAAAATCACTGGTCTGCCTATCGTTGAAGGTTATGGTTTGTCTGAAACCTCGCCAGTAGTCGCCTTTAACCCAATGACTATTTCTGAATTTACCGGAAAAATTGGTATTCCTGCTTCTAGCACTGATATTATTTTAATCGATGATGATGAAAATGAAGTGGCATTAGGTGATCGCGGTGAGATTTGTGTCAAAGGTCCACAGGTAATGATTGGCTATCAAAATCGTCCACAAGAAACGGCTGAAACCTTTACCGCTAGTGGCTTCTTAAAAACAGGCGACATCGGTATCATGGATGAAAAAGGCTTTATCAAAATCGTTGACCGCAAAAAAGACATGATTTTGGTTTCGGGCTTTAACGTTTATCCAAATGAGATCGAAGAAGCCATGAGTGAGCATCCTGCTGTGGTAGAATGCGGCGCTATTGGTATTCCAAATGATGACCGCGGTGAAGATCCAAAGCTATTTGTGGTCAAAAAAGGCAATGTCACCGAGCAAGAGCTGCTTGATTTTGGCAAAAAGCAACTGACCGGCTACAAACGTCCGCGTCATATCCAATTCGTTGATGAATTACCAAAATCAAACGTCGGTAAAATCCTACGTAAAGAATTGCGTAAGATGGAAGGTTTAGAGTAAAGTTAACGCTAAATCTTGCTAAAGCAGCGGCGTAATAGCTTGAGAGAATCTTGCTATTGCGCCGCTGCCACGTTAGGATATCGTCATATTTATGTCTGCGAGCACATCCGTTGATGTAACGACGAACCTCTTATTTGCTAACTTTATATAACCATCACTCTGCTTTTACAACATCGTACTAGGAAATTTTATGCGTATTGACAACCGTGAGCTTAACCAACTTCGCTCAATCAGCTTTGAGCGCCATTACACTAAGCATGCCGAAGGGTCAGTATTGGTCAGCTTTGGCGATACCAAAGTATTATGTACTGCGAGCGTTGAGTCGGGCGTACCGCGCTGGCTTAAAGGTAAAGGCAAAGGCTGGATTACCGCAGAATACGGTATGTTGCCACGTGCGACCAATACCCGTAATCAGCGCGAAGCAGCACGCGGTAAGCAATCAGGTCGTACGCAAGAAATCCAGCGTTTAATCGGTCGTAGTTTACGGGCGATGATTGATTTAAGTAAGCTTGGCGAAAATACCATTTATCTTGATTGCGATGTATTGCAAGCAGATGGCGGCACGCGTACCGCTAGTGTGACCGGTGCAGCTATTGCCCTTATCGATGCGCTAGAAAGCCTACAAAAAACCAAAAAGCTCAAAGCCGATCCATTGATTGGTTTGGTCGCTGCGGTATCGGTTGGTATGAAAGATGGCGAAGCCTATCTTGATTTAAATTACGAAGAAGATGCCAGCTGCGATACCGATTTGAATGTGGTGATGACGCAAAAGGGCGAATTTATCGAGCTGCAAGGGACGGCAGAAGAAAAGCCATTTACCCGCGCGCAAGCAGACGATATGCTGATTCTGGCGGAAAAAGGTATCGCTGAGCTGATTGCTATGCAAAAAACAGCACTAGGTTGGTAAATTTCTAAACGTTCTTTTATGACTTTTTATTTAAACTTTTAACCATTCACTGCTTTTGAACAGGTAATCGCGCATGCTAAAGCTGACTGATGACGGCGCCAAAATCACCTTACAAGGTCAGTCGCCAGCGGCTGAAAATGGGCTGTTTTGGTTTGGCTCCGCATTACTGGTTGGGGCAGTGGCGGTTGCTTTGGCCATGAGTCTGTTGCCTGAGCGCTTGGCTATTGGCGCTTTGGCCTTATTGATTATTGGTAGTTTTATTTTTAATCGGCAACGCCTGAAACATAAACAAGCCATGAGCGGTATTATTAGTAGCGGCGTATTGTGGGTACGTGATGGCGAGTTGGTGCATGATAATCAAGGCAAACGTGAGCATATTCACCTGACTGATGGCGATAAAATTACTCTGATTGGTGAACAGCTACAGATTGTCGATTGTGATGACATACGTAAATATCTGATTGGCGGTTTTGACAATATCCAAGAAGCTAACGCGGCCAAAGCCATATTACAAGGTCAACCGCTGAGCAAACGCCATGCCAATATTAAGATGAGCAACGATTAGATTGTCGATTGGTTTTAATATTTTAGTTTGTTCATTCTGTGAGTTATATTTAACATAGCTTATAGCTGATTCAATTTAGAAAAAAATTAGTGCTGCTGGAAAATTTTTTGCCAAGCCTCTGGAGTGCAAAGCACACCGCAAGCGAGCAAAACTTGTTCCAGCAGAACGCTATGTTGAATATACTTTCTTTATATTAAACTGATTATATTATCTTTCTTAAGTCTCTGCCTTCATCTTTAAAACTCCTATCTCGTTTTACCGTTTATCTTTAATATCATACCTTTTATCGCTTATCTCCAAGCAATAAGACTTGCAGATTCCTGTGCAAATGGTTTATAAATAGGATTGAAAAATCTTATCTTACTTATCGTTAATACGCTTATTGATACTGAGCATTGATAGCCGTTTATTAATATTAAATTGAGTCGGCTAATCAATAATATGTTGACAAGGAGTTAGTCATGTCGCGTTTGTCCCTTTGGTCAATCACAACGTCGTGCAGTGCCTTATTATTTACTTTTGCTGCGGCCGGTCAGGTTCATGCCGATAGTATGAGCGCCTTGATTGCGCAAAAATCTGTCCAACCTGATTATAGCGCCCGTTATACCCCAACGTATTCAGCGGTTCCTTCGGCCAAAATTAGCACACGTTCTACCATTCAGCGTGCTGGCAATGCCACTAGCTATCGCTCGAATTCGAGCAACGGCCAACCAAGCTATTCTAGTAATAGCTCTTCTAATAACAGCTACTCTAATAACTCCTATTCTAACCAAAATGCTTACATCGGTAATGCCCAAAGCAATTACCGTTATCCTGAAGTAGCACGCCAAGCACCATCTGTTCTGCCCGCATTTTTATCTGGCAATTATGACAATGTCGATAGCGAATATTTACCGCTGTTAAGCAATGCTGAAACCCAAAGCAGTCGGGCGGCGCGCGAAGTGATTAGCACCGCGCGCAAGATGGCGTTAAATGAGCGGACGATTATTAAAGGTGGCTGCTGGGACTATCTCAATGCGGTGTTTAATCGAGCAGGGGTGAGCCGCGATACCATTCATAAAGGCACTTATGGTCAAGGCCCTTATGCCAGTAGCAAGGAGATAGAAGTCGGCGATTGGCTGTATTATATCAATCATGGTTACAATGGCGTCGAGCATAGCGGACTGTTTGTTGGCTGGGTCGATGAGCGCGCCAAGCAAGCATTAATACTGAGCTATGCCGGTGAAAATCGCCGTGAGCCTGCGCGCTACCGTGTTTATGATTTAAGCAACGTCTATCAAATCATGCGACCAAACGTTTAATTTTTAAGGGTATTTATTCAGCTTACTTGAGAGATAAAAAAAGCGTCCGTCACTTGTTAGAGTAACGGACGCTTTTTTATGGATTTTAGAATAAAGATAAAAATGCTTATAAGGTAAATAAGCCTTATTGTTAGCTGTTTTTAAAAGGGTTTTACCACCACTAAAATCACAATAAAGATTAACGCAAATACTGGAATTTCATTAAACCAGCGCCAAAATTTATGCGATTTATAATGCGGATTATCAATGAGCTTTTTACGATAAAATCCGCAAGCCCCATGATAACCAGAAAGTAGCACCACCAATAATAATTTTACGTGTAGCCAGCCCTGAGTTTTATAAACATCCCAGCCCATTCCCAACATCCATAAACCAAACAACCAGGTGGCTATCATCGATGGTGTCATGATACCGCGATAGAGCTTGCGCTCCATAATGGCAAAGCGCTCGTGGCTGATGCTATCTTCGCTCATCGCATGATAAACGAATAGGCGCGGCAAATAAAATATCGCCGCAAACCAGCACACCATAGAGATAATGTGTGCCGCTTTAATCCAATTGAAATAATCTGCCATCATATTCTCTCTTACGATTTGATATCTTATGCACAATTTCTTGATTCATAACGTCGGCAAGCTTAGCGCAGATTACGTGATAATGGTAGCGGCACGCAAGGCATTTACTCTGCTAAGACAACTTGCGACTGATGACCACTCATGGCGTCAAGCACCGGTACTTGCTTTGGCGCTCGTGGCGCGGCAAATTGCTTGGTTAACCCAAGCTCGCGCATCAGTCTATCGTCACCCGACTGGCTGGCATTGCCCGTGGTCAGTAGCTTATCACCATAAAAGAATGAATTTGCCCCTGCCATAAATGCCAATGCTTGCTCAGAGTCAGATAAGCTTTCGCGTCCAGCAGATAAGCGTACGTAGCTGCTTGGGCAGCAAATACGTGTCACGGCAATCGTCCGTATCCATTCAAGGACTGGCAGCTGACCTTCTGCTAAAACCTTGTCGCCGATAGGCGTACCTTGAATAGGAACCAATAGATTGACCGGAATCGACTCGGGTGCTTTTGGCATTTTCAGCAGCTCATGGACCCAGTCGATGCGGTCATTACGGCTTTCGCCCATACCGACGATGTTGCCGCTACAAACGTTAATACCTGAATTGCGTACGTTTGCAATAGTATCTAGACGCTCATCATAGCTGCGGGTACTGACTACTTGCTCGTAGTAACTTCTTGAGGTATCGAGATTATGATTGTAATAATCTAAACCTGCATCAGCCAATTGTGCTGCTTGGTCCGTATCTAGCATGCCAAGGGTCATACAGGTTTCAAGCCCCAATGCTTTGACTTCTTTGACCAGTTCGACCACATAAGGCATGTCTTTGGCGCTTGGGTGTTTCCACGCTGCACCCATACAAAAACGCGATGAGCCTGTGGCTTTGGCGCGTTTGGCGGCGGCAATGACCTTATCGACCTCGATACGTTTTTCCGCTTGTAACTTAGTGGTATCGCGGTGATGACCAGACTGGGAGCAATAACCGCAATCTTCTGGACAGTTACCGGTCTTGATAGATAGCAAGGTGCTGATCTGTACTTCATTGGCGGTAAAGTGTTGGCGGTGGATCGTCTGTGCTTGCAGTAATAAATCCATCAAAGGCAAGTCAAACAATTGAGCAATCTGTTCACGGCTGTGCTTACTGGCAGCTTGTTGCTTGGTATTAGTCGCGTCTGTTGCCAATGTCGCTAAAAAATCATGGGACGCGTTTTTATTATTAAGTGTCGTATCAGTGTGGTTATGATTATTGGCATTCGGTTCTGAGATGTTAAGCAATCCTGCCATGAGATAAATCCTTTTATAACGGTATTTAGAAGTATTAGATAAATTAATAGCTATTAGTTAAATGAAGAACAATTAAATAACCTTGGATGTTTTGCCCTCGGTAAAGTTAAAACAATAAAATCTAGGCAATAAAAAAGGTTGCCGTATAGTATACCGCAACCTTTTTATAAAATCAGAATAGTGCTAAGTAGCTCATTAGAGGTTAGTCAGCTACTTAATTAGGTGACGCAATTATTTACCCAACTTGTGCTTAGCAACGCCGAGCCAATGGTTAGCAAACTTCTGCGCTTTATAAGCATAAGGTTTGGCTTGCTGGATGTAAGGTTTACATTGTTCTGGAACGGCTGGCACGATGTGTTTGGCAAGCTTATTGAACCACATCATTAGGCTATAGTCGCCCTCGATGCTTAGATTGCCTTCTTGTACAGCGGTCATAAAAGCAGGAAGACTGCCTTTGGTCAACAGCTTAACGCCGGTCATTGAGTCTTTAAAATTAATCGTCAAATCGGCTTCTTTAGCATGACCACTATGTTGGCTAAATGTACCATTATCAAAGCTATAATAACGCGCCACATCAGCTTCAGTGCTGGCAAGCTCGATGGTTACTTTACGGTCAGCAAACAGCGCTTTGACGTCTTCGTTATCGCTATCAGCCAACATCGATAAACGGTAACCAATCACCGCCAATAAAACATCTAATGGATCAGACTTAATATCTAATACAGGAACAGTAAACATAATCGAACTCCTAAAGAATGAGACGCAAAATAATGCGTACTTTATAACAATTTTTGCGACAAATATATAATTAGATTATAAACGATTGAACGAATGATAGGTTTCAATTCTTTAGGAGTTACGTAGAGAGCATTAAGTATCTTGTAACATTCGATGACGGCAGTATGATTGGGCAAACTTAGTGAATGACTGAATTACCGAATTACCGAATTACTGAAAGCGCGGTTGATAGTCATCATCATAGACGGGCGTATGTTCAATATAGCGGGCGGCTTGCAGCTCACGTTGCTCATGCACAGTGCGACTGACGTCTTCGTAACGCAATGCTCTATAAAGTACCCAAGCAACCAAAGGTAGCCAGCTGATACCCATAGCAACCACATAATTGTGCCATTCTGACAATACCAACCAATAGCTTAATAAACTGTGAATGGCTTCAACCGCCAACCAATAGGCCATGCCACCGAACAGATACCATAGCAACCAACGCTGCGACGATAAGGCAAGCGCCAGTAGCAAGCCTAGCAGCAGACCAGTACCCAGTATGGCGCCAGCGCCCCATGTTTCACTCGCAAAAGTAGAAAATATTGTTAATAACATTGTTCATCTCGCTCTTCATCAGGTGAATTCCAACACGGTCATTATGGAAGTTTGTGACCTAAAGCTAAAGAGGCTAGCGACGACTTTGCGACAACAGCTGACGTTTGATTTTTTTAAACGATATTAAGGAAATACTGTGCAAATTCTGCCATTATTGCCAAGAAAATTACCAACAAAAAAGCACCACAATCATGGGCGCTTTTTTGGAATTAAAGTGTTTTTTGAGGTCCATTTAACTTTAAGGACGAACGCCGCGGCGCCCCCACCATGATAAGGCGGTGACCAAAACAGCGCCTAACAGCATTAAGCCTAAAGTGGTTAGCCAATGAGCACCCGTAGGATATTGCCATGGCATGACGTTATTGATAGCAGCGCTATTTAATGTACCGAGCGCATCGGTTTTCCATGGCCAAACTTTCACCAGCGAGCCTGCGATAAAACCTGTTAGCAAGGCAAGGGTTGCTTGATAGTAGCGTGATAGCAGCCATTTGAGCATACGGGTAAATAATAATAACCCCGTTGCCATACCGGCAATGACGGTAAAAATAATACTAAAGTTTAGCGTATGGACCGCTTCGAGTATCGAATCATAAGCGCCCATTAACAATAGGATAAAGGACCCTGAGATACCGGGTAATATCATCGCACAAATGGCAATCGCGCCCGCAATGAACAAATAAGGTAAGCTTGGTGCCGTGGTCAATAACGGCAAGCTACTAATAACGACCGCGCTACCAGCCCCCAGCAAAAATAATGCGACCCGCCCTATATTCCAGCGCGTAATTTCAGTTAATAAAATAAAGACAGTGGCGACTACCAAACCAAAAAAGAACGACCAAATCAGTAAAGGCTGATTGTCCAATAAATGCTTAATAAGTCCGGCTAAAGTAGCAAAACTGGTGGCGATACCAAGTAATAAGCACACTAAAAAAGTAGCATCGACCTGTCGCCATACTGCAATGAAACCTTTAAGCCCGCCTTGTTGGCGAAATATCTGCCATAGATTGGGGCCGACGCTACTTAAGGCATTAATTAAGCGCTCATAAATCCCCGCAATCAAGGCAATGGTACCGCCCGAAACACCGGGTACAATGTCCGCCGCACCCATCGCAATACCTTTGACGTAGACACCTAATAGCTGTTTTGGAGTGTCATGATAAATAGGCGAGCTTTCTTTAATTAAATGCTCATTATCTAAATGAGTGGAAGATGACGGCGCATCTGGCCGCGGTGATTGTGATGCCGTCATGGACATTCCTTTCTTATTTAACAGGATAAAAGTGAGATGAATAGGATAAAAGAGATATAGGTATATAAAGGCTTTAACATAAAGTCTTCAATCATAAAAGCTAGGTCAAAGACAAATCCTTAACCTAGCTTATTTTTTAGAATAGTGAAGCGTTATTTTGTACGTACAAAGGCTGGATAGCCAAGCGCATAAAGCACGCCTTCAAGCCCTGTGACATTGACCGCAGCGTCTGCACGCGCTTGAACGATGGGCTTGGCATTAAACGCCACACCCAAATCTGCCAGTGCCATCATCGGTAAATCATTGGCGCCATCACCGACGCAGACCACTTGCGACATATCAATACCTAAGCGTTCGGCGGTATGTTCAGCAATCGCTGCTTTTTTCGTGCCATTAATAATCGGCAGTTGCACATGACCGGTGACTTCGCCATCTTCGATATCTAGCGCATTGGCATGTACTTCATCGATGCCCAGCTGTTCAGCGATATAACGGGCAAAATAGGTAAAGCCGCCTGACACCAAGACCGTATGATAACCCAAGGCTTTAAGCGCACTGATAGTCGTGCGCGCACCTGTCGACAAGGTCAAACGGCTGCATATATCATCGAGCACGCTGGTTGGAATACCTTTTAATAAGGCCACGCGCTGAGCAAAAGATTCGTCAAAATCCATTTCACCGCGCATCGCCGCTTCGGTAATGGTTTCGACTTGCTCACCGATACCAGCGGTTTTTGCCAGCTCAACGATGACTTCTTGCTCAATCAACGTAGAGTCCATATCGAAACAGGCAAGCTTATGGGTACGTAACATATGACCGAGCGATAAGATATGACAATCGACAACATCTAAATGGTCGCTACTCATTGCACTTTGCGAGTTTTTATAGTCTTCGGCTAAGTCATGACGTAGACGCGTGGTCAATTGGTCATCGATAATGTGCGCTGCTGCTGTCTTTTTAGCAGGGTGCATCAGCGTATCGGTGACTGGCACCAGCAAATAGCGGAACACTTGCACATCAATAAACGAGTGCTTGGCAAATGGCTGCGTAGTATCTATATCAGCAATCTCAACATCAACAAAATTGGCATCAGCATCTTCTGCTACGGTCACCAAATGCCAGTTTGGCTGCTCATCCACCCATGATTGCACATATTGATGGATATCGAGCGAAGATACATGCGTAGGCAATACCACAATCAACGCAAAAATAGGCAAGGATTGCAGCGCATCAAAATCATGCAGATTAGTACCCGCAGGCAATAATGACGCTACAGAATCGACGGCTTGTTGCCATGCTTTGCTGTCTTTTGGTAACGAGTAAGATGTATTTTTTTGCATCGCTCAATTGTCCCTTGTATGCTGATATAAGATTAGGAATAATAACAGTTTTACCGGGCAGCGCCTATAGATGAGGTACAAAGTCTCACAGTCAGATAAAAATGCTTGGTATGAGCAAAAATCGCCGTTGAATAAAAGAAAATTCTTACAATAAATTTATGATATTAGCTGACGCCATAACCATTAGTATGGTGATATAGTAGAGAAAATAAACGGGGATTTGTCGATGTGCGCGTGCGCCAAACATACTTGCACAACAAATCTCATGTACGATAGTCAGGTCTCGTAAATGACATTTGATTAAATATTATTTAGCGAGTAGCTGCGGTAGTAAATTGAGCCAAAGTAAATATAAAAAAGATAGCTGCATACTCTTCCAGAAAATGAGCCATAGCCTCGTTTTTTAATTCCATTTATCCAAAAAAGTTTAACATATCATGACGTATTTAGCGCCGCGGCAAGGGTTGTTTGCCATTATTCTCCTGGTTAGTTTTTGTTTGCAGACCCTATTATTGGTCATCAGTACCGATCAGCAGCTGAGCAATAGCCGTGCCCAAAAGGGCGAGCAAATGGTCGCCCAGCTTATTGATGAGGCGCGCTTGTCTTTAGAAAATAAAGACCGCGTCAGCCTCAGCGTCATAGCCAATCGCTATACCAGTGAGCAGGACGTGACCCGCATACTGATTAAAGACAATAATGGTGATGTCTTGGTGCCGGTCGGGAATGCGCCGATGCAGCAGGGTGATACCATTAGCCAAATCGCCACCAAAGGCGATGCGGTCATCGGTAGTGTGGCGTTAACGCTAAAAGATATTAGCAAGGGTGAGATTATCGCCATGCAATGGCCGTTTGTCATTGGCTCGATGTTGCTGCATTTATTGTTATGGCTGATATATGGTTATATTGCGCGTCCAAGTAGAGAGCAAATCAATGCGCTAAGCCGTGATATTCAAGACTTGCATCGCGAGCAGTATCGACAACTTGATCAACGTGAATTTGAGCGCGGTTATGAGCGCAACCTTAAACGTGAAAGCGAATCAGACAGTGGGCTTAACCCTGGATCTGCCTCTAACCCAACTGGTTTCGATAGCGCGATTAAAGAAACCGCTCACGATACCAGTAGCAAAAAACCGCATACTCGAAAATTAAACATTCATAGTGCGGTAAATCAGTATGTCAGAGGGCAACAAGGTCAGGACACCGCGCTGAACACTGATGACAATAATAATGGTAATGAGGGCAATAATGTCAATGACGCTGAAAACTATACGGTAAATAGTGCGGGCAGTAATAACACGGACAGCACGCAAGACGAAATAGCGGCTAGTCATGAGAATGGCAGTAGCCATAAATCTGCTAGTGCTGCGCGCTTGTCGGCTACGCGTCCATTCGATAGTGTTAGCGTTCAGATAGTCTTTCACGATGAGTTCAACATGCTTGAGCGCCTAGCGCCATCGCAGCGCCTGCCTTATTTGGCGTTATGTACCCAATTATTGAACCAAGCAGTGAATGAGCTACTTAAGCAGCCATTGTTGCTTGGGGTCAGCGCGCTCAATGAGCCACACTTTGATGAAAGCGGCGCTTATGTGATGCTAAAAGCAGACAACAGCCACGCCAAAGTCGCGTTGGCAGGTGTGATGCTTGGCAAACTGTATTTGATGCTGAATAAAATCATTCATGATAAGCATGTCGAGCTATCAAGATTTGCCTTACCAGCAAAAGCGGGGGTGAGCGATAATGCGCAAGTCGAGGCAATGAGCCATCTGTTAGATAGCGTGGGTAAAAAGGAGCAAATGCTTATCTTGCTGCCCAATGCTGGTCTTAAACAAATCAGCCATCATGTACAAGTACAAAGCATCATGCGTCCCACCACTGTTTATGAGCGCGAATGCGCGATATTTGATGGCGGCAATGACGCTATGATTCAGCGTTTGGCCGATGTGCGCAATGCAGTATTAATGATTGAAGAGACAGAAGAGCAAGAGTAAATCGTAGCGTTAGATACAGGTGAGCCTCTACAATTGCCTGTGCGATAAGCGTTTGCGCAGGCTTTAACTTTGTACGTGATGCTATGATAGTGATAAAAAGGATTGACAACACTCAATAGAGACTTTATAAGGCATATATATATTCATGTATTTTTAATACCCTTGCCGAAAAATGATAGGAGTTTGTCATGAGTGACGCTGATATTGATGACGATTTTGATGATGATTTTGTAGATGATGATGATGCAAAGATGGTGGAAGAGGCCGAAACAAGTGTGCGTACACGCTTAAGCAGCCTAGAGAAACGCCGTTTGATCGATAATTTGCTAGAAGAAAAACGTTTGGCCAAAGAGCTAAAAGACGATCTTGATGACATCGATAATTTTGATGAAGATGGTGATGACTGGGATGATGACGATCTCTAAATCGTCATGCCCATTATCGGGTTGCAGCTGCCATTTAACGGATCAGGAAAATGGCTTGGTTCCGTGATTTTTAGCCGAAAGTTGTTAACTGATTAAACCGATTCACAAGCTTAAAATCCTGCTGTCGAATGCATTGTGCTAAGCTGGTTGTTAGGTGTTTTTGATAATATTGCTCAATACTGTTTTTAAGATGAGGGTTCTTAGTATTATTATTCTAAGTACTTTTATTCTTCTTAATGCTATTGGTTTATTAAAAATAACGCGGCAATCAGCGCTCTTCAATAGACATATTTTATAAAAGTGCTTTGGACAGGTTTTATGCGTTCAGACAGTTTTTGTTGTTGTCTACCTTGATTTTTAGCTTTCCCGCCTTTTATATTTCTTGTATTTCATAACTTATTTATTGCGCCTGACGTAATCTATCCTCCAAGGACTATCACACTATGAATAACCCACTCAGTTTCGATGAATTATTAGACTATTTGGACAATGAAGAAAGCGCGTTTGTGCTCGATAGTGTTGCCACCCATGGTTTTTTGACCGCGACTGTCATTGGCCGTCCGTTGCCAAATTGGATAGAAGCATTGTTTGAAGGTCATGTCAGTGAAATTCCAGAAAATGTTATCGACGGTATCCAGCGCTGGCGCGAATCGATTATGGCGGAACTAAAAAACGAGACGCCGATTGAGCTACCATTTGGTGAAGATGCCGGTAACGAAGAAGTGGCGGTCGATTTTTCAGACGAGTCAGATATCGTAGCTTGGTCGATTGGCTTTGTTGATGCGATGTATGGCGATGAAGCCAGTGATTGGTTTGAAGATGAAGAAACTGCAGAAGATGTGGCGGTCTTAACCTTGCCGATGATTGTACTCAGTGGCATCGATGATGAAGATCCTGAGCTTGCGCAAATGCGTGCCGATGAAGATAAAATGGCGCAAATGGCTAATAGTATCGAAGGTAATTTGACTGAGCTGTTTTTATTGTTCCATACTAACGACTAGAGCCGTTTGTATATAAATAGACAGACGAACGAACAGATAGCTAAATAAAGAAACAGATAGGCAGCGTTAATGGATATCTTTATCCCAGTAGATGCTGTCTATAAATTAATACTGTCGATAAGCATTCTTCCTTACTATTTGCTGAATCCTTAAATATTCTTTGAACTCCCTATAAGTCACCGATAAGGCTGTACTATGACTGTGCAACTCTCCAATCTTGAGCACTTACCCAATTATCAGATTACCGAGCGCTTAGATGTCGTATATGGCAGTACCGTGCGCTCAAAGCATGTCGGTAAGGACTTGTTTGCTGGGCTTAAAAATATCGTCGGCGGTGAGTTGACGGCTTATACCGAGCTGTTAGAAGAATCACGTCAAGAAGCGATCGATCGTATGGTGGTTAAGGCAGAAGCTTTGGGCGCTGATGCGGTCGTGGGCTTGCGTTTTTCGACCTCGAGCATTGCCCAAGGTGCATCAGAGTTGTTTGTTTATGGTACAGCGGTCAAAGCCGTCCCGCTGCCGCAGCAACCACCGAGCAATCACTCTGGTCATACGGGTTTCAATAATCACAATAACGATCAGAGTCACAATCACAGCCAAGCGGCGCCTCAATCGCCCAGCACCGCTGCTGATGATTTGCCACGTTTCAACCCTTTTGGTTAATAAACCATAAAAAGCGGCAACGCTTTTTGATGATACGAGACGTCCGATGAATAACTCTCTTACCCAAATGCTGATGAACTACGCGCCGCTTATCGTTCTGTTTGTGCTGGGCTGGTTTTTTGGGGCGCGGCATGAGCGGCAGCATTTGGCGCAATTAAGAGTCGCAGAGCAAGAACTCAGTCATATTATCGTCTCAAGTGAGCGCTTTTATGTGCCAAAACTTTCTGCGGATACTGAGTGCCAGTTGGTCATGGGCAGCGTGGTGATTGCACAAGATTATTTCAAAATGGTCATAGCGCGCATCTTAAGTATCTTTGGCAAAAATCTGACCACTTATGAAACCTTGCTTGACCGCGCTCGCCGTGAAGCATTGGTACGTATGCGCACCCAAGCGCAGGCGCAAGGTTATAACCATATCTATGGTTTACGTCTTGAAGTGAGTAATATCAATCAGTTGGGCAGCATGGTCGAAGCCATTGCTTACGGTACGGCAGTGCTTAGTACTGAAAATTCTACTAAAGCGCCTACTGACGCTTCCATCACTATGCCTACCAAAACCTCAATCAACATTTCCAAAAAATAAGCGTTTATACCGTCATAGCTATTTAACTAAAAGTAGTATTTAGCGCTAATTCTCTAAAATTACACCGTAAATGCCCCCGTTTAAACCTCTGTTATTCCTACTCAATCTCTATATGCCGTATTTGACTGGTGAGTCGTTGAATAAAACAGCTAAACCTAACTTTTGCCCTATATACTCCCTTTATTAATTCTTAATTATTGTTGATAGTTAGCAATAACATGCTATGAAAGATGCTATAAAAAATCGTTCAAAATAAGTATTGTTTAAAACGGGTGATGTCCGTTATCTATAAGCATTAGCAAGGATTGCTAATCAGGCATCATTTAATCATTATAAATTGACCTAGCAATAGGTCATATCTACAGGGATGTAGTTATGGAAAGTCTGGCTCTAGTCACCTTAGTAAATACCGTTGTTATTCCTGTTTGCTTGTTTTTAATCATGATGGGTATGGGTTTGACCCTGATTACCAATGATTTTAAACGGGTATTAAGATACCCAAAAGCTGTCGGTATTGGCTTGACCAATCAGCTGATACTGTTGCCAATCATTGGCTTTGCCCTAGCTAATATCATGCCATTACGCCCGGAATACGCCGTTGGGGTTATGCTCCTCGTTCTGTGTCCGGGCGGCACTACCTCAAACTTATTTACCTATTTGGCTAAAGGCGATGTGGCGCTGTCGGTGACGATGACAGCGATTGCCAGCGTTATTACCGTATTTACCATTCCCATTGTGCTGAGTTTTTCATTGATTTATTTTATGGGTAGCGGTAGTGAGTTTGAATTGCCGGTAGTAAAAACCGTGCTTACCTTGGTGGTGCTGACGATTGTACCTATTAGTATCGGAATGCTGATTAAACGCTACGCCCCAAAAGTTGCCGATCGCTCACAAGTCTATGTGTCTCGATTTGGGGTGATATTTTTAACGTTTTTAGTGCTGTTTTTGGGTTATGTGCAACGCGATATCATTGTCGATGCCTTTATCGCTACTGGCCCTGTATCGGTATTATTAAACGTCTCAACCATGGCGCTCGGTTATTATAGTAGCAAATGGTTCGGCCTTAACTTAGCGCAAAGAACTTCGGTGACGCTAGAAGTCGGTCTACAAAACAGTACTTTATCGATATTTATGGCATTAACGCTATTATCTAATTATGACATGTCGATGATGCCCGCCATTTATACCTTAGTAATGTTCCTAACGGCAGGGATTTTGGTGCGTATATTTAGCGCTCGGCACAATAAGCTGAGAAAGTCTGAGATAGAAAGTAGTGTGTTGGCAGCGCGTATGCTGTAAGTAGGGATGCGTTATTTGTACAATTATTCAGGCATAATTGCTCGATTATCATTTTTTAGTTATAAAGCTGCATACCCGCTTTCGATATAGTCAGTGCTAAATAAAATAAGTACAAATGTTATAAAGGGCTACTGTGGTAAATTTTCCATGCTTGCTGTGTGCTTTGCACGCCAGAGGCGGCGTAAAATTTATCCCAGCAGCCCTGTACTATTTTTAAATGGAATTATTATAGTTAACGTCGGTTATGGGATTTTAGCGTTAAATTTAAAAATACGGTGCTGATTATCTCTAGTAAGGTCCACGGATATTGTTTTTTGCCTCTAGCTTATCCTTAGCTGTTTCTTCCTTTACTTTGGCTAATTCAAATAGGAAGGTACGGTTTTTAAGTATCGCGACAAATACCACGCCACCAACGGTATTGCCGACCAACACCACGGCTAAAAATAGCAAATAACGCCCTAAGCTGACGGTATTGCCATAGAGCAAGGCTGAAAAGATTTCGATATTGCCCACGATACTATGATGCAAACCCAAAAAGCCGATACTGCCAGTAATAAGCGTCACCAAGACGATGCGGCTAAGGGTATCGCGCGCTGAAGTCACAAGCCACGCGGTGACGCCCATCATCCAGCCTGCTAAGATGGCGCTGCCGAATATCACCCACCATCTAAACCCTAAGATATGCTCGGCATAAGTATCAATGTCGCTGACGCTAAACAGCTGCATATTTAAACCTAAACCTATCATCAATGCCGCAAATAAACAGCCGCCAACGACGTTGCCAGCGATGACGATGCCCCACAGGCGTAGCAGCTTATTGAGCGGTTCGATTTTATTGAGGACGGGTAGGCTTAAGAGTGAGGTTTGTTCGGTAAATAATAGCGACTGACCGATGACGACGATGATAAAACCAATCGGATAAAGTAGGGAGGCGAGTACCACGGCATAATGGCTTGGTAGCACGCCACTCAAAAGCGCAAAAGCCGATAAAATCATAAAGAAGCTGATGCCAATTTCAAGGCCAGCGGTAAAAGCACTGGTAAATAGCGAGCCAAGCGAGCGCTCAAAGGTTTCTCTAGCATCCATCACTTGCTCAACTAAGATACTGGCATAGCTTTTTGCTTGACTTAAATTGTCATCGTTGGCGAATTTTTTGATGGTTTCTTGGTCTTCTTTGCTAATATCCTCAGAAAAATCCTCATATTCTAAATTTTCTGTTGCATCGGTGTCGTCTGGCACATCAGCGTTGCTAACGTTCTTGTTGTTAGCACTAGATAGATGGTTAGCGCTCTCATCAATCAAGCGCTTATCATCTATGTTGTCAGCTTTAGAATGGCTGCTATTGCTATAGGTGTGCTCAGTCTCTTGGGACACGGTCGGCTCGCTGTTTATCAGATTATTATTTTAGGATAAAGACGCCATTTATCATGCTATACGATAGCTATATACGATAGCTATATACGATAGCTATATACGATAGGTATATAAGTTCTCGCATGACCCATATTTTATAACACGACTAGGATTTATTTTGTGGGAAGTTCAGCTGATTGCGGTTGTTTATTGGTATTTGCTGGTGTTAGTGGTGCAATGACGCGCTGTAAGGCTGATAAATTACCTTAGCATCTAACAAAATCTGCCCATCTGCGTTAAAATCACTCTATTAATTATTTTCCCTATTTTTCGATAACTTTGTTTGACCACATTCATTTTTAATAAAAGACCATTCTATTATGAGTACTCCTAATACCCCTGAAAATACCAAGAGCAACCTGACCGAATCTATTCAAGCCGCCTTAAGTCAATTAGAGAACGCCTACAATCCAAGCGATGTCGAAGCAGGCATGTATCAAGGCTGGGAAGACAGTGGTTATTTTAAGCCAAGCTTTGATAAAGACGAGTCGTTCTCTATCGCCTTGCCGCCACCGAACGTCACCGGTTCACTGCATATGGGTCATGGCTTTAATAATGCCATTATGGATGCGCTGACCCGTTATCATCGTATGGATGGTGATAATACGCTATGGCAACCGGGCACCGACCATGCAGGTATTGCTACCCAAATGGTCGTTGAGCGTCGCCTAGAAGCGCAAGGTATTAAGCGCCGTGATATGACGCGTGAAGACTTTATCGATAAAGTGTGGGAATGGAAAGAAGAGTCGGGCGATAATATCACCCGTCAGATTCGTCGGCTTGGCAGCTCGGTCGATTGGTCGCGTGAACGCTTTACCATGGATGATGGCTTATCCAATGCGGTTAAAGAAGTGTTCGTGCGTCTGTTTGACGATGGTTTAATTTATCGTGGTAAGCGCTTGGTCAACTGGGATCCTAAGTTCCAAACGGCGCTATCGGATTTAGAAGTAGAAAACGTCGATGAAAAAGGTAGCTTATGGCATTTCCGCTATCATTTCACTGATAAAGAGTTGCAAACCCAAGAGGGTAAAAACTATCTGGTCGTCGCCACCACGCGCCCTGAAACCTTACTGGGTGATACCGCCGTTGCGGTTAATCCAAAGGACGAGCGTTACGCGCATTTGATTGGCAAAACCATTACCTTGCCAATCACTGGTCGCATTGTGCCTATCGTTGCCGATGATTATGTTGATATCGAATTTGGTACCGGTTGCGTAAAAATTACCCCAGCCCATGACTTTAATGACTATGAACTTGGTCGTCGTCATAACTTGCCATTGATTAATATCCTTGATGAGCGCGCTAACATTTTGCCAGCGATGGAAGTTTATCCTGATCTACAAACACGTGAGCCAACATTAGAAACCACGCCAAGTGAATACGCTGGACTTGAGCGTTTTGCGGCGCGTAAATTCCTTGTTGAGCAAGCGGGCGAGCAAGGCTGGCTAGAAGATATCGAAGACTACGCGCTCAAAGCCCCGCGTGCTGAGCGTGGCGGTACGATCGTTGAGCCGTGGTTGACCGATCAATGGTATGTAGCAGTAAGTAAGCTTGCCAAGCCTGCGATTGATGCCGTAGAAGATGGCCGTATTGAATTCGTCCCTGCACAATATAAAAACATGTATATGTCGTGGATGACCGACTTGCAGGACTGGTGTATCAGCCGTCAGCTATGGTGGGGACATCGTATCCCTGCGTGGTATGACGACGCGACAGGTGAGATTTATGTTGCCCGTGATGAAGCGGAAGTACGTACTAAGTACAATTTAAGCGACGACGTAAAATTGCGCCAAGACGATGACGTGCTTGATACCTGGTTTAGCTCGGGTTTGTGGACGTTTAGTACGCTTGATTGGGCAGACCCTAACGCCGATCCACGCGTCCTTAAAACCTTTCACCCGACCAGCGTGTTGGTCACCGGTTTTGACATTATCTTCTTTTGGGTTGCGCGCATGATCATGATGACCATGCACTTCGTGAAAAACGAAGACGGCACGCCGCAAGTACCGTTTAAGACCGTTTATGTGCATGGTCTGGTACGTGATGGCAATGGTCAAAAAATGTCAAAATCTAAAGGTAACGTCTTAGATCCGATTGATTTGATTGATGGTATCGATTTGGAAACACTAGTAGAAAAACGCACCAGCAATATGATGAATCCAAAAGATGCGGCCAAAATTGAAAAGCAAACGCGTAAAGAGTTCCCAGAAGGTATCCCAGCTTACGGTACCGATGCGCTGCGCTTCACCTTTACCTCCCTTGCTAGTACTGGTCGCGATATCAACTTTGATCTAAAGCGTGTCGAGGGCTATCGTAACTTCTGTAATAAAATCTGGAACGCCAGCCGCTTTGTACTGATGAATTGTGTCGATAAAGAAGGCAATGCCCAAGCGATTGACCAAGTGGCCAACATGGATGTTTGGGAATTGCCAGAAAAATGGATCATGAGTCGTCTAAACTCGACGATTAGTAATATCCATCAGCATTTTGCCCAGTATCGCCTCGATATGGTCAGTCATGATATTTATGAGTTTATCTGGAATGAATACTGTGATTGGTATGTTGAGCTTGCCAAAGCCAGCCTCAATGATGACTCGGTATCAAGCGAGCGTAAAGCGCAAATCCGCTATGTATTGCTGCATGTGCTTGAGACCGCGCTACGCTTTAGCCATCCAATCATGCCGTATCTGACCGAGCAAATTTGGCAGACGGTTGCACCGCTACTGGGTCGTAAGAATACCGGCAGCATCGTCGTTGCTGACTATCCACAAACCGATACTGCCCAAATCAGTGAGCAAACTGAGGCTGATATGGCGTGGCTACAAGAGCTAATCGCTAGCGTGCGTAATATCCGTGGTGAGATGAAACTCGGTAATGCGGTACGTCTGCCAGTGCTACTACAAAATATCTCTAGCGACGAAGATGCGCGCCTATCACGTATCAAAAACCAGTTTAAAGCGCTTGCCAAAGTCGAGAGCCTAGAGATACTGAAAGAGGGCGATGAGGTGCCACTATCATCATCAAGTATGGTCGGTCAGCTACGTGTACTCGTACCGATGAAAGGTCTGATTGATCCAACGGCTGAGCTGGCACGCTTAGGTAAGTCATATGATAAGTTGAAAGGTCAATCCGAAGGTATCGCACGTAAGCTCGGTAATGAAGGCTTTGTCAGTAAAGCGCCAGCGGAAGTGGTCGATGCTGAGAAGGCGAAACTGGCTGAGCTAGAAGGGCAGTTAACGGCTATGGCGGGGCAGATGGAAGAGTTGAAGGCGTTGTAGATCGTTTTTCATCAATAATTTAGTTTTTCATGTTATATGCTCTTAAATAAGCATTAGAATGACATATTGGGAATATTCAATGACAGATAATAGTCACGTAGTTTTAGATACCATAATTAAAGAAACGCAAAAACGCGTTTATCCTGAACTAACTGAAAACGATTATTTCCATTTGTTTGCTACTGAACAAATAATGAAAGATCTAGAATTGTCTTATGAAGAAATAGATTTGGGTACGGTTGATGACTCTGGAGATGGAGGTATAGATGGATTTTATACCTTCGTCAATCAAGAGTTAGTCAAAGATAAGATTGATCTTATAGATGCTAAAAGAAACTGTAAAATTGATGTATATGTAATACAGACTAAAAATGCAAAAAGCTTTAGTGGAACTGCGGTTGATAAATGTATTTCTTCAGCAGAAGATATATTCGATTTGAGTGATAATATAGATACCTTAAAGCCTGTATATAATGCTAAGCTTTTGGAAAATGTTGACATTTTTAGAAATCAATATCTTCACTTAGCTTCAAAATTTCCACTTCTAAAGTTTCACTATTTCTATGTTGCTAAGGGTAATACTGTTCATAACAATGTTGAAAAGAAGACAAAGAAACTAATTGATACTATAAAGAAAAAGTTTGATAAAGCAGAAGTAAGTTTTGAGTTTATTACAACTGACAAATTATTAAATCTTTCAAGACGAGAAAAATTGAGAAGTAAAGAGATTGCATTGTCTGATAGTCCGATTTCCACAAACGACGGTGGCTATATAGCTGTTGTACCTATTAAGAACTACTTTGAATTTATAACTGACGAAGAAAATAGTTTGATCCGTTATTTCTTTGATGCAAATATTAGAGATTATCAGGGTAGTGTAGATATAAACAACGATATTAAAGATACATTAGAAAATCGAAAGTTTAATGAAGACTTCTGGTGGTTAAATAATGGTGTAACTATCACAGCTTCGAATGCCTCTTTCTCCAGTAAGAGAATAGATATTCAGGATCCTCAAGTAGTAAATGGCTTACAGACATCCTTCGAAATCTATAAATACTTTAAAAGCAATATAAGTCATCACGATGATAGAAATATTCTTATAAGAGTTATAAAAGTTGAGAATGAGAAAAGTAGACTCAATGTTATTAAAGCTACTAATAGTCAAACCAATATTCCCCCTGCTTCTTTGAAATCAACAGATCCTATTCATAGAGATATAGAAGATTACTTAATTCATCATGATTTTTACTACGATAGAAGAAAGAACTATCATAAAAACCATGGCAAGCCTGTTAGTAAAATCATTGGGATTTCTTACCTAGCACAAATAATAACAGCAATATATAATCAGAAACCTGATTACGCAAGAGCTAGACCTTCAACTCTGTTGAAGAAAGATCAAGATTACGAGAAGATTTTCGAAAAGAAGTTTCCTATCGAAATGTACTACAAGGCTATACTTATACAGAAAAAAGTAGAGGATTGTCTAAGGAGTTTCGAAAACCCCAAACTCACTCGAACACAAATTGGTGACATAAAGTTTCACATATCGATGTATCTTACCTGTCTAGTTACTCAGAAAAAACAACCTACCAATACAGACATTGCTGACATAGATGTTAATAAAATTTCTAGTAAAGAAATTGAACAATCCATTAGTATTGTTTACAAGTTCTATGATGAACTAGGTGGAACGAACGTAGTTGCTAAAGGTCCAGAATTAGTTCACAGGATAAAAGAACAAATAATATTAGATCTAGATTTAAAATTGGTATAGTCTAAAATATTTCTTATAAACTGGTTTCAAATTAAACTTCTCTTTCTAAAAAAACCGTTGCCGTATCATGCAGTAGCGGTTTTTTTATGGCTGTTATACTATTAATAACTAAAGGAGAAACACCATGCATACGACTAAATTTCTTACCTTAAGCCTCTTAATAGCAAGTTTAACTGCTTGCGTCTCTTTACCGACCAATGAAGACACTTTAACAGATGCCGATCTTATTCGAGCTGCTGAGCAAAAAGAATCCTCACCAACTGAAGGCGCACAGCAGAGAATCATTGGCGTGCATAACGGTATCGAAGTGGTCAAGTCATTCCAGTGCTCAGACCTCTGTCCGCAAAACACCTTGCGGGTGATTTATTATGACGTACCTGCCGATGCCACTTGTGAGAGTGTTGGCGGCGTGACCAAATCCATATTAGTACCAATCGCCATTACCGTGATGCCAAAAGAATACTGCTTTCCAAAGGCAATCGCCGATTACTGGGAAAGCTATCCTGCCAAATCGTAGTGAATAATGCCCGACATTTACCTAACTGCTAAACAAACTACGTAGCGGTAGCAAAACCGCGCAAAATCAGTCTTGAACCTAGTTTTGAACTTCTTTATCTTTGATAGCTTATATAGGTAGTCCATACCTAACGACCGAATGTCTCATACTGACTGATAAAACTCCCATGACTCAACCAAAAAAAGCTTTTTATTATCGACCTAAGACCAATCAGCATAACAGCCCAACCGTACGTTGGACGTTTTTGATACTGGGCTGGGTATTCTTTGTCTTGGGTATCATTGGCATCTTGCTACCAGTGATGCCGACTGCGCCTTTTATCTTATTGGCAGCGGGTTGCTGGGCGCGTAGCTCACGACGCTTCCATTTTTGGCTGATTAATCATAAATATTTTGGTAAATACGTCCGTGATTGGGAAGATCGCCGCGCCGTACCGCTATATGCGAAGTGGTTAGCAACTATAATGATGACCATATCAACAATAATGTTATTTTTTAACATTCCTGCCGATATGATATGGGTCGCATGGCTGCTAGCCGTTGTCTGTACTAGCGTAGCGGTGTTTTTATTTCGTCTGCCCAATGCTTAAAAATAGGCTGAATAGGGCCAAAAAACAGTCAATCTTTGCACTTAGTTACACGAAAGGTGAGATAAGGCTTGCGATACTGAACTAACCTCCCTATAATACGACCAAGCTTAAGAGCAGTTCTGCACCAAATCATTACCTCGTAGTATTAGTTATAATCCTTCGTTTTAATATTTATCGTTCAGTAGCTATTTGCAAGCGTTACCGGTCACTAGACCATTAATAAATTAAAAAGTAGGATTATCAATATGTCAGATACTCAAAAAGGTACAGTTAAGTGGTTCAACGAAGCTAAAGGCTTTGGTTTTATCGCTCCAGAAACTGGCGCAGACGTTTTTGCTCATTACAGCGAAATCACTGGTTCAGGCTTCAAAACTTTAGCTGAAGGCCAAGAAGTTGAGTTCACTGTAACTCAAGGTCAAAAAGGTCCACAAGCTCATAACATCGTTGCTATCTAATTTGTCTTTATAGACAACTAGAGCAAGATGAATAAAAAACGAACCTTCGGGTTCGTTTTTTTTCGTCTATTATTTATGTTTATCGCTTATGGTAAATGCCTTAATAATAGGGCGTTAAGCAAAGCTTTTAAAGTAAAAATGCCTACGACTATCACTATAGTCGTAGGCATTTTTGGTTTGGTGTTAAGAATTTGGTGTGTAGTCAGTAACTGTTTTAGAGTGAAGTGATTAGAGTGAAGCAATGCCGATATTAATCAGTCCGCCGCCAATGATAAGCCAAGCAAACATCATTGCGCCTAAGATAAGCGGTTTAACCCCTGCTTGTTTAATGGCGCTTAGGTGTGTGGTTAAGCCCAGCGCAAACATCGCCATGGTAAGCAACACATCATCGAGCATGACCATGCTACGCTCAAAGCTTGCCGCCATTGGCACCCAAGTATGTAGTAACACTACTAATATAAAGACAAAGGCAAACCATGGCACTTTGACTTGTTGTACACGCTTCATCAATGACAGTTTTTTGCCATTTTTGCTACTGGTTGCGGTTAAGGCAAACGATAAAATCAGTAAAAAGGGCGCAAGCATCATCACCCGTATCATCTTAGTGACGACCGCCGTATTACCAACTTCGGTACTAACGGCATTACCAGCGACCACCACTTGCGCGACTTCATGAATGGTTGAGCCAGTATAAATGCCGTATTGTTGGCTGTTTAGCCAAGGTTGCAGCCAGCCAAGCTGATATAAAAACGGATAGAGCAGCATGGCAATCGTGCCAAAGACCACCACAGTTGCGACAGCAATAGTGACTTTATGCGCTTCCGCTTTGACGACCGGCTCTGCGGCAATCACCGCTGCTGCGCCGCAAATACTGGCGCCAGAACCAATCAATAACGTCGTTTGCTTATCGACTTTGAGCCATCTGATGCCAAGCCAATAGGTGAGTAAAAACGTTGAGGTTAATACCAGCGCATCCGTCATTACCGCTGGCATACCGACACTAGCAACTTGGGTTAAAGTCAGCTTAAAGCCATAAAAAATAATGGCAAGGCGCAATATTTGACCTTTGGCAAAGTTAACCCCATCGCTAAGTTGTTCAGAAAAATTTGGATATAGCGTATTGCCCAATATCATCCCAAGCAAGATTGCTAGGGTTAAAGAAGATAGCCCAATAATACGCCCGTCCGACCACGTATCTAAGCTCATATTCAGCCACAAGCAAAACAAGCTACCAATCAGCACGACAATCAGCCCCAAAATATGGCGGTTATGCGGAAAGTAGTTATGCATGTTTTGTGCTAAAGCGTTCATGTCGTACGCACCTATTATTTATCATCTATAATCGAAATAAGCATAAGCTTATGAATAGACAGTATAAGTCATGTCGATTTATAATAAAAACAGATTAATAAGATACAAGCTATCGATTTTTTAGGTTAAGAAGCGATTTTGAAATTTAGGTTTTTGGAATTTATAGGCAGCATAGGATGTCAGAGCCATTATGAAAAAACCCATACAGATGCTGCCGAAGATTACCCTTAAGCAGTTGTCGGTGTTTGTCAGTATTTATCAAACTGGCAGCACCAGCCGTGCCAGTGAGGAGTTGCATTTGTCGCAGTCGGCGGTCAGTAGCGCGCTCACTGAGCTAGAGGCAAGATTGCAGATGCCATTGTTTGAGCGCGTCGGGCGTAGGCTTAATCAACATCCAAATGCTCATCCCGTCTATATACAGGCGCAAGCCATCTTGGGGCAGGCCTTTACTCTAGAGCATTATCATAAGCACCAAGCGGGGCAGATTCATATTGGTGCCAGTACCACTATCGGCAATTATGTGCTGCCGCCGCTGCTTGCCAAGCTATATGCAGCGCTACCGGATGCTCATATCGATATGTATATTGCCAATACCCAAGAGGTAGTCGGCGAGGTTGAGCAATTAAACATCGATATTGCGCTCGTAGAGGGCATGCCGCGCCCGACAGATATGAAGGTGATTGAGCAGCGCGCTTGGCGGACCGATACCTTGATGGTCTTTGCTAAGCGTCATAGTAAGTGGCTGACAGGTATGAATTATAACGATAAAGGAAAATGTTATGAGCTGAGTGCAGAACAATTGGCAATACTGCCGCTGTTGGTACGAGAGGCGGGTTCGGGTACGCGGCAAATTATTGATGAGCAATTATTGCAATACTTGCCGCATGCTGAGATTGTGATGGCGATTCAGCAATCAGAAGCCATTAAACATATGGTAAGCGCCGATATTGGGCTTGGTTGTTTATCGCAGCATGTTATTGAGGGGGAGCTGGCAGCAGGAAAATTGGTGCAGGTAAAAGTAGCGGGTATAGACTTATCACGTACGTGGTGGCTAGTTTGGCACAAAGCCCGCCATCAAAGCCCTATTTGGCAAAGCTTTATTGATATTTTGATAGAAGATTGATTTTAATGGTGAATATAGAGGTACTGACGAGGATACTTACTATTTTAATGAATAATAAAAAAGCGCAATGTCAGACAATGCGCTTTTGTTAATGAGCTTTTTTAATAGTTTCAAATAACTTGGGAACGACGTTAAGTCTGCTCTTAGAGTTATTTATTAACCGGTTTGTCCAGTCTCACCACTAAGCTGTCGCAAGGGACATTGGGCAAGATATTATCTGCTGTTGCGCCGCTGAGCCAAGCAGCGATACCATGACGTTCATGACGACCGATGACCAATAGATCAACATCATGCTTATGGCAATAGTTGACGATACCTTCGCTGTTAGAGATGGCGGTGGTCACTTCAGAATTTACCGCATGTAAATCGTTACGGTCCAAAAACTGTGCCAATTTGGCGCGCGCTTCTTGGCAGCGTTCATCGTCAATTTCATCATATAAGCTTGAGGCAGGCACCAGCTCATAGCCGAAGCCAACCATAGTATCTTTAACGATATGAAGCACCGATAGCTTGGCGTTAGGACGATTCTCAACGATGCGTTTGGCCTTTTGGGCGACCACATCAGCATCGGACATTAGGTCGGTGACCAATAAAATATGTTCGTAACTCATAGCGTCTTCCTCATGTCAGATAGTATTTACTATAGCACTCCTACCGAGCTCTGTTAAGTGCTGCTGAGCTATCTTTGTCTATATCTTATAAGGATATTTGTTACGCTTAACAGTAGCTTTTTTAGTGCCTTGCTTGCTTATCTCGTTATTTTGGTACGGGCTGATCGAGTTTTACCACGAGACTGTCGCAAGGTACGTTTGGCAAGATACTGTCGGCGGTTGCCTTGACTAACCAAGCGGCGATACCGCGGCGCTCATGGCGACCGATAATCAGTAAATCGACTTCTTTTTCGCGGCAATAATTGACGATGCCTTTACTGTTAGAGATAGCAGCAGTGACCTCAGAATTGACCGCGTTTAGCTCATTGCGTTCTAAGAATTGCGCCAATTTAGTGCGTGCTTCTTGCCAATGTTCGCCATCGAAATCACCTGACAAACTAGAAGCAGGCACCAGCTCAAAGCCGAAGCGCACCATATCATCTTCAACAATATGTAAGACAGATAACCTAGCTTCAGGCGAGCCTGCAAGGATACGTTTGGCTTTTAGGGCAACCTCGTCAGCATCGGACAATAAGTCGGTGACCAGTAAAATATGTTGGTAGCTCATCAGGGGCTCCTAAATAGTAGTTAACTTTATAGTAGCAGTGCTGGCTACCTTTGTTAAGGGTTAAAACCATTATTTGATTATGGATATTGCCTTAATACTACTTTTAAAATATTCATTGATAAATCTTACCTAGTGAGCCGTTATTACCATATGGCTAGCTTGACTTATCCATAGGTAAGCCCCATCTATTAGCGCTATAGACACCATTTTATGAGCCCTGAAAATCAGGGCACGATATACATTATCATTGATAAGGATAACTATGACTGACACGCCATTTACTGCGGATTTAACGCTACATCCAGCGTTTGAGCTGATTGAGCATCGCCACATTGAGGCGCTATCGATGGATGTGCTGATCAGTCAGCATGTTAAGACTGGGGCCATGCATTACCATTTGGCACATCCGAGCGATGAAAATGCCTTTTTGGTCGGCTTTCGCACTCAGCCAATGGATTCAAAAGGTGAGGCGCATATTCTAGAGCACGTGGCTTTATGTGGCTCTGAGAAATTCCCTGTACGTGACCCATTTTTTTCGATGATTAAACGTTCACTAAACACTTTTATGAATGCGATGACTGCTGCCGATTGGACCGCCTATCCGTATGCGACGCAAAATAAAAACGATTACTTTAACTTGCTTGCCGTTTATCTTGATGCGTCATTTTTCCCGAATATTCATCCGCTTGATTTTGCCCAAGAAGGTATTCGTGTCGAGTTAGACGAAAATGATAAGCCGCAGTTTAAAGGTATCGTTTTTAATGAGATGAAAGGCGCGATGAGCGGCGAGATTGACCAGTTATATCATACGGTCGCCCATCATTTGTTCCCAACGACAACCTATCATTATAATTCGGGCGGCGATCCTGCTGATATTCCTGACTTGACCCATCATGAGCTGGTTGAATTTCATCAAAGCCATTATCACCCATCAAACAGCGTGATTATGAGCTTTGGTAATATTCCGGTCGCTGAGACGCAGGCGAAAATCCATGAAGATGCCTTGATTCAATTTGAAGCAGGCAAAAAACACGTCTCGCGTCCTGAAAAACGCCTGTCTGCACCGATTAGCGCGGTTGATACTTATACTGCAGATGAAGCCGGTCCTGACCAAACGCATCACGTGGTGGCGTGGTTATTACCATCAATTACTGATCCAAAGCAGCGTTTGGCGTTACGTCTATTAGAAGGGGTATTGGTTGAGCATGCTGGTTCGCCATTGCGTGCGTATTTGGACAGCCATCCACTTGGTAAAGCGCCAAGTCCGCTATTGGGACTCGACGACAGTCATTATGAAATGGTCTTTTATACCGGTCTGCGCGGTTCAAACCCTGAGCATGCCGAAGCGGTGGAGCAGGGCATTATTGATTTGCTTAAAGAGGTCGCGAGCAAACCGATTGATGATGAAACCATTGAAACCATTTTGCATCAAATTGAGATTGATCAGCGCCATATCGGCGGTGATAGCATGCCGTATGGTTTGAATCTTATGTTAGAAGGCTTTAGTACGGCGATTCATGATGGCAACCCTATCGATGTCTGGGAAGTCGACGAGCATTTGCAGTGGCTACGTGAACAAGTAAAAGATGCGCAGTGGTTACCGAATCTAATCAAGACTCATTTACTTGATAATCAGCATCGTGTCCGTGTCACTTTGACACCTGACAGCGAAAAAACTGCCCGCCTTGCAGCAGCTGAGCAAACCCGTCTTGATACGATTGCGATGGATTTGACCGCTGATGATAAAGCTATCTTAAAACAACAAGCGCTTGATTTGGCAGCGCGCCAAGCAGCACCTGATGATTTAAGCCTATTGCCAAAAGTTGGTTTAGAAGATGTGCCAACGGATATTAGTTTTAAGCAAGGCACGCAAAAACAAGTGAATTTAAGCGGGCAAGACAGCACCTTATTTGAATATGAAGCGGGTACCAATGGCTTGTATTATTATCAAGTGATTGTGCCGTTGACCGATGCGATTGGTAATCAGGACACCAGCGAGCTACCCGTTAATGAAGTGATTAATCATCCATTGTTGCCTATTTACCTGAGTTTATTGTCAGAACTGGGCACGGATTCGCTAAGCGCTCATGAAATGCAAGCTAAGCAAGCGGCGCATTCATCAGGGGTGACGGCGCGTATCAGTCAACGTACCAACATCGATGACAGCCAAGCGATTAGCAGCTACTTTGTTGTGGCAACGCGCGCGCTAAATCGTAAACCTGAAGCGATTGATTTGCTCAAAGAAGTCATGGAGCATAGCGTCTTTAGTGAGCATGACCGTATCAAAGAAATCTTGCAGCAGCGTCAAGCAGGTTGGCAATCAAACCTTGCCGGTTCAGGGCATTCGTATGCGATGCAAACTGCCAGTCGCGGCATGAGTCGCCAAGCACAGTTAGAATATGTGCGCAGCGGTCTGCCAGCATTGAATGCGCTAAAAGACTTCTTAACCCATGCCAGTACTGATGATGCACAGTGGGATAAATTGGCAACCAGCTTGATGGATTTACATCAACGTTTAATCAGCTTGCCTAAGCACGCCGTTATTATCTGTGAAGCTGAGCAAACCGAACGCTTAAGTAACTTAATCGTTGATAGCTGGAAAGACAGCCAAGCGCCAAAAATTGCTGAAAAAATCACAAACTCTGATGCGGGTATTGAAGACAATATCCCAAGCGAGTTTGCCGAGTTGCAACTTGATGCGGCGTTAAATGGCGAAACAGACGCGGTCAAAGCAATAGAAAGTGGTGTGGCGCTCGATGTTGAAGATTTGGCGTGGCTAGTTCCGACCAACGTCTATCATAATGCTAGCGCATATACCGTGCCAGCAGCCGACCATCCTGATACCGCTGCCTTGATGGTATTAGCGCCTTATCTGCGTAATGGTTACTTGCATAGTGCTATCCGTGAGCGCGGCGGTGCTTATGGTGGCGGTGCAGGCTACGATGCCAATGCTTGCGCCTTTAAGTTCTTTAGCTACCGCGATCCGCAGTGTGCTGAGACCTTTGCGCATTTCGATGCCAGTATCGAATGGCTATTAAATGAGCCGCAAACCGATGAGCAATTAGAAGAAGCCATCTTAGGTATTATCTCAGGTATGGATAAACCAGGCTCTCCAGCAGGTGAAGCGGTCAAAGCCTGCTTTGCCAATCTGCATCATCGCGGTGTCGACTGGCAACGTAAAATGCGTGCAGCCATATTGGCCGTGACAGTTGCTGACTTGCAGCGTGTTGCTAAGCAATACCTGCAAGGGCAAAAGCATGTCCGTGCGGTACTAGCACCTTATGATAAAGAAGAGCAAGTGAAAGCGCTTGGCTTTAAAGTGTGTAAAATTAAAAGCTAGTTTACTTAAAGTCTATTGACTTAATTGCTATGAAAAACCGCCGCTTTCGCTAAAAATGAAAGCGGCGGTTTTATTTTGGGTTAGTGTTTTAAAGCGCTATTTCTTAAAGGCTTACTTTTTAATTAAATAATTTGCCAGCGCTTTATAAGCGGGTAGTGAGGTTGGGTCAATTTTGCTATTACTGGCATCTGGATATGACGCAAAACGCACGATAACCATATCGGCTGCGGGATCAACATAAATGGTTTGACCGTGGACGCCGCGTGCCGCATAGATGGGCGTGGGATTATTAAATAACCACCACATGCTTTTGTAGCTGCCGTTGGTTAGCTGTTTATAGCCCGCTTTTGCAAAAGCGTTTTTATCACCGCCGGCTTCTATATTATCAACGACCGCCGCTGGGAATAAGCGTTCACCATTAATTTCGCCTTTATTGAGCATTAAGCTACCAATGCGTGCCATATCATGCAGGCCTGCGCTGATACCGCCGCCAGCGAATGGCGTACCTTTAGCATCAACAGTCATATAGGCGCTTTGTTCAGCACCGATTTTTTGCCAAATACGGTCTGAGAGTAGCTCATTGACCGCTTTGCCAGTGGTACGCGAGATAATCCAGCCAAGCGCATCACTATTGATGGTGCGATAGTTAAATTCTGCCCCATGTTGACCCTTTTTATTCACCGTTTGCAGATACTCAAAATAACCATTAGGCCCGCTATAATCCTTTGGTTTCGGTAGTGGGCTTGCTGCTTCTGAATACTGCCAGATATCGGCATTAGGGTCAGCATAGTCTTCGCTATAATCGAGGGCGGTGGTCATATCCATCACTTGACGGACCGTTGCATCCCCAAAGCCGCTGTTTTTAAGTTCTGGAATGATAGATGCGACTAACGCCTTATCGTCAAGCTTACCTTCGGTGACAAGGATTTCTGCTAGCAGCCCAGTCATGGATTTGGTCATCGACATCGCTGCATGATTGCCAAGCTTATTGAGGCAACCATTTTGGCGCTCGTACACTACCTTGCCATGATGCATGACCATAATGCCGTCAGTATAATTGGCATCCAGTGACTGCTTCCACGTCATCGGGCGCTTACTATTAGTGGGCGTAAAGGTGATGTCATCAATGTTTTTATCTAACTCGTAGTTGAGCTTGGAGGGTGCGCCGATACCGCGACTGACGTCAGTGGTGGGCATCAACTCGCGGATATGACAGACCGTCCAACGCAGTTTTGGGAAACTAAAGAAATCAGAGGAGGGCTGCGCAATAAGCTTATCTTGGGGCGGCGGAAAACCTTGCATCCAACCAAGGGTTTGTGGGTCTGATTGTTTGGCCGTTAAGCGTGCATCGTCGGCATGGCTTGGCATGCTGATAAGAGTCATGGCAATGGTTAAGGGGAACAGGGGCAAAGCACGTTGCAATAAAGTCAGCATGGCATCCTCGCAAATAAGCTTAAACGATTAATTTTAGGCAATAAAAAACCATTGATAAGTCGCTATATTCGAAACTTAGCATAATTCTTATCAATGGTCTTTACCAAGCATTTTTGTAAAGCCGCTTTGCTACTATTTAGTCTGCAGGTTGTTATTCAAGCGCTTTATTAAAGTGCGTTTTTATAAGATTGTGGCTAATAGCGCTTAATCGCTTGGTCTTTGCCAATCATATCTTGATGAATGGGGAAATCTTCATGGTTATCGTATTGCTGACGGTCGGCAAAGTAGCTTTTTAAAGTGCGACGTACGGCTTCAAAGGCAAGTTTATCCCATGGAATGTCTTCTTCGGTGAACAAAGCGCAGTCGAGACTTTCAGAGCCAATACCGTAAGCGCCGTCTTTTAACTCGGTGATATAAATACTATAGATTTGCCCGATATCAGGAATATCATAGAGGCAATATAAATGCGGATTGGTAACGACTGCCTCCGCCTCTTCAAAGCTTTCTCGGGCGGCGCCTTCTGCCATGGTTTCGCCATTTTCCATAAAGCCTGCGGGCAGCGTCCATAAGCCATATTGTGGCTCAATCGCGCGGCGACATAGCAGTACACGGTGTTTATGTACGACCAATGAGCCACAAATGACTTTTGGGTTTTCATAATGAATATAATTGCAATTTGGGCATACCAAGCGCGGGATATTATCGGTGGCTGGTATTTTGCGTTCTGCTTCATGACCGCATTGTAGACAATAGCGCATATCAACTGCCTTATATAATGAAAAGGAGAAATGAGAAAAAGGTTTTCGGTATTTTAAGAATTATAATTCTTGTTTTATAAAATAGTATGACTTTAGCTTATCAATTTTTATTTGATAATAGCCATTAAGCCTAAGATAACACAAATTCTCATCGCACTGGCAGTGATAATAAAAACCCTACAGGTTTGCGCAACTGCTTGCCGTTAAAGCTGCCCTGATTAATAAATACATTGTTAAGCGCAACAGACAACGCCGCCTAATCCAGTCCAGTCACATAAAGTCTATGCAGCTTTAGTCAGATTGCGCTAGGCTAGACTCACGCTAACTATTAAAAGATAGCTTTACCTTGAAGGATAGCTTTACCAATAACGTGGGTAATGGCGGCCGCGACCGATATTGTTATAAATGAGGGCAACCACCACTAAGGCGAGCGCACCGACCAGAGTAGGGGTAAGTAAAAAGTGCCATTTGACGCCGCCAAGCATAACGATTAATGGATTGGAGCCAGCCGGTGGATGCGGTACGCGCAGCAATAGCATCAGCGCAATCGCCGTACCAACTGCCAGCGACAAGCTCCACCATTCGATACCAAACAAGGTCAAAAATGATAAGCCCGTGAAAGTGGTGATAAGATGACCGCCAACGATGTTTCTAGGCTGTGCAAAGGGGCTCTCGGGATAAGCGAAAATAAGCAAACAGCTGGCACCAAATGAGCCCAAAATCATGGCGACATTTTGCCAATTGCCCAGTAGCGCCAGTATGGCAGTGGCAAACGTACCGCCAACCCAAGCTATGGCGATGATGATTAATGGCAATCTTTGCGGGCAATCATCAGTCTTGCCCTGCATTTTATTTAATGAAAAAATCTTATCCACGAGCATATCCTAAAAACATTTGGTTTTTGACATTGATACTTGAGTAGTCAATATTGATATTTAATTGCTATTTATAGTTAATTGCATTGATGCTTCATACTGATAAAAATATAGGGCAATAATAATGTTACTCCCCCCGCAGTCGCTACGTTTTGATGAGTTTTCAGTCGCTGTGCCAGACTTTATTCGCTATCCGACCATTCGAAAGTTGGCGGAACGGGTGCAGCATGAAACCTTAAATGCGGTCACCAGTCCGGCGCTGTACGACGGCTCTAACACCTCTCGTAGCGCTCGCATTTTAGATAGCTTATATCAGACACCCATTGCCGATGCCTCGGTATTGGTTGCCATCACCCATGAACGCCATCCCAAACTGCTACTGACGCGCCGCGCCGCGCATATGAACAGTCACGCCGGCGAAGTCTCTTGTGTAGGCGGAAAACATGACGCCGGCGATGGTAATAATGTTGTCACCGCTTTGCGTGAAGCCTGTGAAGAGACCGCCTTACCGCCCAATAAGGTGCAGCTACTTGGTCAATTACCGATTCAAACTTCTAAAAGCGGTATGAGTGTCCGTCCTATTGTGGCGCTGATTGCACCGGATTTATTGTTAGTGCCTGAGCTTGGCGAAATCTCACGTATTTTTTGGGCAGATTTTGAGACCTTGCTGACTCAGCCTACCGTAGAATATGCGGTAGAGTATACGATGCAAGATCAGACCGCGACCATTCTCACGCCCAGCTGGCAGGTTGATGGTGAAACGGTTTGGGGTCTGACAGGACGCGTCATTGCCAGCTTGTTAGAGACGGGCTTTGATAGGCAGCTTGAGTGGTATTACCGCATCCAAAATACGCGTAATTAACCCGTAAAGTGGCTGAGGTTATGGACTGAATGATCTACACCATCACTATTCTCTAGTTAAACCAAGCGCGTCTTTTGCGGATTTATTATAGTTATTGTAGACGCTGTTGATAATGGCTTAACATATTCTATTTACTACTAATAATATTCGACATATGCTTTGTAGTTATGGTTTATAGATTTTAATACTGTTATTTGTTATAGATTTACTTAATGTTGAGCGGTTTTTCTGCTTTTATTATTCTGCATTTATCATCCTTTATTTATAATAATCGTCATTTTTCTTCAGCCACCAATTCATATTGTCTTGGCGTTTGGCACGGAAGGCTTCTAACTTTTCAGCCACCGTTTGATTGTGCTGACGTGCTGTATCGAGGGCGAAAAGAATGGGTACTGAGGATAAAACGCCAAAACGGATTTTTGATTTTGGTAAATCCAGCCCATCGCCGATATCATCGCCGACCAAGGTACGGGTGACACTGGCATTGACCATCTCAACGAAACGTCCACGGCGATTGTCCTCGCCCATCAGCTGCCGCGGCAAATCGTGCAGGGCTTTTGCTAGCGGCTGGCCCATTTTAAAATCCAACTGCTGAATCGATAAATAGGTATAGAGCCATTCCCAACAAGCAGCTTCATCTTTAGGCAAGCGCTGTAAATCAACGCCCATCCAATAGCTGGCAAGATTCCATAAATGCAGGATACCTTCGGCTTCCTCAGTACTGATACGAGCGCCAAGCAGTCGTAACCCACGCATAATCAACAATGAAAACTGCAAATGGGTAGCAATCATATCGGTTTGATTAATCGGAATACCCCAATAGGCGCTATTCCAACTGCCATCTGGATTATGGTGCTGCTCGGCGTTGGGTATGACGCCCTTAGCCGGATTGCCTTTACCTTTAAGCAGGTTTTGCCGTACTAGGGTATGAATCTGCCGCACCTTGATAGACTGCCGCCAACCTTCTGAGCCAATCGCCAATACCTGCTCGATAGGCTGACGCTGATTGCCTGCGCTCGTATGCGACTTGTGTAATGGAGGATGCTCAGAGACAGCTAGGATATAAGCGTAGGTACGCATCAAACGCGGTAGAGCATCGTGCATCAATGCGCCTGTTTGAATGAGCGGCAGGGAGAGGGCAGGAATACTATATCCTGCCATTAGCGCCACGTTACGTAATAACCAAATCAGCATAAGCGGATAACGGCGATAGGCAACCGCACCGATTTGTGCAAGCTTGGGGTCAAACCACGTAGGATGGCTGCTAAATTGCTCGGTTAAGGCGTTAAATGCAGGGTTATTTGTAAGGTTAGCGTCGAAGTTACTGCCACTGTTACTGTCGCTGATAATAAATTGCTGTAAGGGCTTTGCAAAACGAATACCATCAGCCGCTAATGCATCTGCCACTGGATCACCGATATCGTAACCCGCAACCATTTCCTCTAATAAACCTTGCGAGATAACAAAGTCTTTTGGCAATAAATAGCGCTTGATGCGCTTTAAGACTTGCAGGTCACTATGGTCGTCAATCGCCGTCGTGCGCCCATGACGCTGATAAGAATCAGGCGCTTGATTGGAATTAGCATTTCCCCGACCACTGGCAGCAATTGTTTTAGCGGTTTTTTTAGTAATATCGATGGAATCCATTTTTATAAGCCATTCTTTAGCAACTGCTTTTTATTAACCAAGATTAAACGCTTTGAGCAACTTTATTATAAAGTTACTCAATCAGTCATTATGAGTGATGGGTTAAATCTACTGAGGTATTATTAACATCGTCTTTTAAAGTGGCTTTTAGCATCAGATAACCGGCAATACCAGAAACGATTGAACCCATAATGATACCTAAGCGCTCATCAAATAATGGTGTCGCGCCACCAAAAGCAAGGCCGCCGATAAATAAACTCATGGTAAAGCCAACGCCACAAAGTAACGCTGCCCCGTAGATTTGCTTAAAGTTCATGCCTTTTGGCATGGTAGAAATACCCAGTTTGAAAATTAACCAGCACATAAGCATCACGCCCACTTGCTTACCAATAAACAGTCCGGCGGCAATACCCAAGGGTACGGAATGAAATAGCTCTGCAAAGCCTGCGCCCTTGAGCGATATACCTGAGTTGGCAAAGGCAAATAATGGCAAAATTCCGTAAGATACGGTGTTTTGTAAGTCGTGCTCAAGCTCTTCAAGCGGGGAATGTTCAGGGTCAGTACGGTCAAATAACGGAATGAATAACGCGAGTACCACCCCAGCTAAGGTCGCGTGAATGCCAGATTTGAGCACGGCAATCCACATAATTACCCCGATTAATATGTAAGGGGTAATGCTGGTGACGTTACGGCGATTGAGTAGATATAAGAACGGTAAACACAAAGCGGCGATAGCCAATGAACCAAGTGATAGGTCGCTGGTATAAAATAAAGCGATGATTAAAATAGCGCCAATATCATCAAAAATAGCGATGGATACCAAAAAGACTTTGAGTGAGTTTGGCACCCGATTGCCAAGTAGGCTTAAGATGCCAAGGGCAAAAGCAATATCGGTCGCCGCCGGAATTGCCCAACCTTTCCAAAACTCAGGCTCATTATAGTTAAAAAGCAAGTAGACGATAGCAGGCATAATCATGCCGCCCAATGCCGCGCCAGCTGGTAAGATAATTTGCTTGACGTTCGAGAGCTCGCCGATGAGCACTTCACGCTTGAGCTCAAGACCGACTAAGAAAAAGAACACTGCCATCAAACCATCGTTGATCCAATGATGGGCGTCTTTTGCAATCGCAAAGCTGCCGATTTGAATGACAACGGGGGCATGAATAAAGGATTCATACCAAGTATTCAGAGGGGTATTGGCAATAATCATTGCCGCGATAGCTGCCAGCGCTAAGACAATGCCGCCTGACGCCTCGAGGTTGAAAAATGCTTTGATTCTTTGTATTGCCATATTATCCTCATTAACTAAATAAAACGTGCTAAATCATTCAAGAACTTCAAGTACCTATTGTTATTTGGTTTGGTTTGCTTAGCTCTGCTCAGCTCAGCTCAGGACTACTCAGCATAGTTAAGCGATAGACCACCATTAATAATGACATAGATAATAGTGATATAGATTGATATAACAAATAGGTGTCTCTAGTTTCTCACAATTTTATTCATATAAACAATTAAATACGTTAACGGTTTTATGCTTCTTCCTTGAAGACTCAACGATTATCAAAGGATATATCGATAAGACAGTCGATATGACAAATCTAGCAGACTTTGTTAGGTTTTTGGCTTTTTTTACATTTTTATCTTTATAATGAGCGCCGTTAAGCAAATCCTCATATCCAGTTTGGTACTGATGAAAGAGTGGTATCGATTAAAAAAATAGCCGCTATTTTATCAACCAACGTATTCTAAGCCTGATTTTTTCAGGCTTGCTTTTTTTATGTCATAAATTTTCAAGGTCGGTGTCATGGACATATCGCTCTCTATCGAGATTATTTTAATGCTGACGGTCGTGGCCGCGCTGGCAGGCTTTATCGATGCTATCGCAGGCGGCGGTGGTTTATTGACCATTCCAGCCATGCTGCTTGCCAATATTCCACCCGTACTAACCTTGGGGACGAATAAGTTACAAGCAGCATCAGGCGCGCTTGCGGCGTCCATTACGATGATTAGAAAAGGTGTCGTCAAACCGAAGAATATAAAAACGGCGATTATCGCGGCTTTTATCGGTTCTGTTCTTGGTACGATTGCCGTGCAGTTGTCGCCGCCTGATTTATTAGAAAAGCTGATTCCGTTTTTGATTGCGGCGATTGGTATTTATACCTTATTTGCCCCAAGACTGGGTGAAGTGGAAGCCGCACCGCGCATCTCAGAAAGCAAGTGGCAAAAAGTAGTGGCACCCTTGATAGGTTTTTATGATGGTTATATCGGACCGGGTACGGGAATGTTTTTTGCCTTAGGAAATGTGGCGCTGCGTGGACGTCAAATTATTGAAGCAACAGGGGCGGCAAAGGTGCTGAATTTGTCCACCAATATTGGCTCGCTTATTTTCTTTATTTTGGGCGGTAATGTGTTGTGGAAAGTGGGACTGGCAATGATGGTAGGGCAGACGATAGGGGCTTATTTTGGCTCGCATATGGTTGTCAAAGGCGGTAGTAAACTTATTCGTCCAATGATTGTTTTGGTTTGTATGGCGATGCTGACGAAATATGTGTTTGGTTAAGGTTAGCTATGTTGAGGCTGGGATAGTCTGTGTCAATTAAAAGCGCTTTGTTTATAGTCGTCTACTGCTGGAATATTTTTTTCGCTTGCTGTGTGCTTCGCACTCCAGAGGCTTCAAAAAATTTATTCCAGCAGTAACGTCATGGCTTTAAGTTATTTTGTCTATATATTAATTTCAAAAACCTTATTCAAGACGGAAAAAAACCTCAGCCGATTGTGAACTGAGGTTTTTTTATTTCTAAACTTTTATCATTGGCTATTTTGTATTAAAGCTAGCCGCGTTTCATTTAATCACGCTTAACATCGTCGTATTCACTGCCCATAATGCCATCGCTAAAGACTTCAGAGAATTCGCGCTCGCTGTTTTCATCGATATGACCATCGAATACGTCTTTTGCACCCGCATCAGGGTCGTTATAAATTGCCAAATCCATCTTGCCTTCTGACTTTGCTACGATAGCGGTCACAGCGGCATCGCCACTGACGTTGACGGCAGTACGCAACATATCAAGGATACGGTCAACCCCTAGGATAAGACCAATGCCTTCGATTGGTAAGCCTACTTGCGCAAATACCATCGAGAGCATGATTAGGCCAACACCAGGAACGCCCGCCGTACCAACAGAGGCAAGTACCGACATTAAAATAACGGTCAGATATTCGGTGATGCCCAAATCTATACCATAGATATTGGCAATAAAAATGGTCGCCGTCCCTTGCATGATAGCCGTACCATCCATATTGATGGTAGCACCAAATGGCACGGTAAACGAGGCGACAGAGTTGTTGACGCCCATACGTTTGGTCACGGTACGCAAGGTAATTGGAATCGTCGCGTTTGAGCTTGAGGTACTAAACGCAAAAATCTGTACTTCGCGCATTTTTGTTAAAAAGGTTCTAACCGATAAGCCTGAAGCCAGCTTCAGGACAATCATCATGGTTACAAAGAAATGGAAGGCAAGCGAGCCAACCAATACTGCGACATAACCAAGCAGCGACCAGATAAGGTCTAAGCCAAGCTCAGACATGGCTTTTGCTAACAGCGCAAAAACACCATAAGGGGCGAGGTTCATAATGATGGTCACCATCTTTAAGATGACCTCATTGATAAGCTCCAAGCTTTGCACCAAGCCTTTAGCAGGCTTACCAACCATCAAGATACTGATACCGATTAAGATAGCAAAGAAAATAATCGATAGCATATCGCCATTCGCCATCGCGCTGATGGGGTTTGATGGGATAATATTGGAGAACACATCAAGCAATGGCGGTGCGGATTGCGCTTCAAACGCCGCATCCGTTTTGATATCCATGCCTTTACCGATACCAAAGAGTACGCCAAGTCCGATGGCAGTCGCAATTGCCAGTGCCGTTGTCATCATATAGATGAAAAAGGTTTTGGTGCCGATACGACCAAGCAAGCGGATGTCACCGATGCCACAAACCCCGCAGATAAGCGAGATTAGTACCAAGGGCACAACCAGCATTTTTAGCGAGTTAACAAATAACTTGCCGATAATGGCAAAAAACCCATTGGTGATATAGGTATTAACAAAGCTACCTTCGGCATTCAATCCCGAATAGTTTATAAATAAACCCAGTATGATACCCAGCACCATGGCAACAATGATTTTGCCAGTCAGCCCCATATTTTTCCACATAACTACTGTCCTTGGTTGCCGTAATGCACAGCAATAAACACGATATATCAGGCCGTATAAGCGGCAAAATCGTGTCTATTACTGTGTTTATTACGTCTATAAGTGTGTTATCTGTCATTTAAGTCAGATTTTGGAGACAATATAAAAGAATTGTTGGGGATACTGCAAGAAATTTTTATGACTTTAATAACGTGACATTGTCGCCTTGCTGTGGTCAGGATTTATTTAACGGCAAAAATTTTTAGATTAAATTGAATAACATAAGGGTTTTTGGCGTAGATTTAGGTGTAATAGCCATAGTGCAGTCAAAAAAAGCGAGACTATCCATGTTGGATAATCTCGCTTAAGTTGAAAAACAAGTTTTAGAAAAGTGCTGGTTTTTAGCTATTTAGACCTTATCGTTTTCGTCACGACGTAAGCCATCTTGCCATTTGTTATCAGCGTTAGACGATTTGTCTAAGCGGTCTGTTTTTGCTTGCAAGCTTTCTGAATTCTCAAGACCATTTGAGCTGTCTAAGCTGTCTGCATTATCAGCATGAGTATCAGCCGCTCGATTCAAACGGTGATTATGACCCATGCGCTCGCTTAAGTGCGTTTCTGCATCACGGTGACGCGGGTCAAGCGCTTGTGCTTCAGGGTTTGACTCTGCAAAATCGGTTTGTGCCTGAACTTCTTTTACGGTGTCTTGCTCACTGACCATTTTGACATCGCCATCGCTTTCATAACCATGGTCAGGATTGGCATCACCGGTTGCTTCTTGTTTATCATCCGCTGTAGGCTCAAGGTTATCAGTCATTGGCTCAGCTGTTTGCGCAGTACTAGCAGTCGCGATGCCGTTTCTTATTTGGGCATCGTTTTTCAATTGCGCATAATCCGTTAGCTTATAAACTGCATTTTCTAAACTGTGCGGATTGGTGCGTTCTTGCGCTTTAGATAAATGCTTATCGAACACATCGGTCAATAACGAATCATAGCGGATGGCGTTATATTGAATAAGGACTTCAGCCTCTTCTTCGGTAATATCGCCGTTTTGGCTGGCATAGACCACATGATCTTCAAAGGTAAGACCTTCAAAGCTGTCTTTATGCTCCGCCTTTTTAAATTTCTGCCATAAAGGTTCAACGTCAAGCAGCGTTTGATAAGCGTGTTCCATGCGTCCGGTGACATCATCAGGCTCAGTATTGTAATACACCATGGTTTTAAGATAATCGCGGAATGGATTGGCTTCAAAATCATCCATAAAGGTATCGCCCAACTGGCGTTTTAGCTCATCGCTGACCGGCGCAAAGATACGCCCACTTGGGAAAGTGACAAAGCTGACTAAGCTTGCCGCCATACGATTTGGGAAGTTGGCAAATAAAGACAAGAACGCTTCTTGAATGGTATAAAGGCTATTTTTTAGTGCCACTTCTGCATGTAAACGTTCGGCTTTAGATTTAGAGCCATATTCATAAAATTGTAAAATCGCTGTACAGATAAATAGATGCGAATGGATATCAGCTAAGCGCCCAGACAGCATCTCTTTACGTTTTAAATCGCCTGCTAATAAACCTAAAGACATATCGGCGGTTAGGGCAAAGCCTGCGCTTAAACGGTTGATGTCTTTATAATAAGGACGGGTAAAGCCATCGGCAAAGCTTGGTGCATGACTGCTGCCACCGACATAGCCTGCGACAAATGCCTTGGCACCGCGATTAAAGGTATAGCCTAAATGTTTAAAGAATAAATTATCAAACTGCTTGAGCGCGCCTTCTTTATCATCACTTTGCAATAATTGCAGCTCATCAAATAGATAAGGATGACAACGCATTGCCCCTTGACCAAAAATCATCAATGAGCGCGTTAAGATATTCGCCCCTTCAACGGTGATAGAGACGGGAATGGCTTGATAAGGAATCGCTAAAAAGTTACGCGGTCCCATCTGTACGGCGCGACCGCCAACCACGTCCATGCCATCATTGACCACCATACGCATGGTTTCGGTGGCATAGTATTTTGCCATTGCCGTCATCACCGATGGCGTACCACCTTGGTTCAAGCCACAGGTGACTAGATGACGAAAGGCCTCGAGCATATAAGTGTTACTGGCCATGCGACTGGTGGCATCTTGCACGCCTTCAAATTTACCAACAGATATTTTAAACTGCTCGCGAACCTTTGCAAATGCGCCAACGGTCAAATAGGTGACTTCACTGGCAGAGGTCGATAGCGCTGGCAAAGAGATACCGCGTCCAACGCCCAAGCATTCCATCAGCATACGCCAACCGCGACCGGCATTTTCAACGCCGCCGATAATATAATCTAGCGGGATAAAGACGTCTTTACCATCGACTGTACCATTCATAAATGGCGAGCCGATTGGATTATGGCGCGGACCGGTAACAACCCCTTCATGGCTAGCAGGAACGAGCGCACAGGTAATGCCGTAATCGGTCTTTTCAGGGTCGCCAAGCAAACCTTCTGGGTCATGCATCTTAAAGGCCAAACCAACGACGGTGGCAATAGGCGCTAGAGTAATCCAGCGCTTAGAGAAGTTCATACGCAGGCCGAGCACTTGCTCGCCTTCATGCATGCCATAGCAAACCACACCCGTATCAGGAATCGCGCCTGCATCGGAGCCCGCTTCAGGACCCGTCAAACCAAAGCAAGGAACTTCTTCGCCTTTGGCTAAACCTGGTAGCCAGCGTTGTTTTTGCTCATCGGTACCGTAATGCATCAGCAGCTCACCGGGGCCGAGCGAGTTCGGCACCATGCAAGTAACGGCAGCGGTCGGTGAGCGCGAAGCGATTTTACTCATCACCCGACTTTGAGCATACGAGCTAAATTCTAATCCGCCATATTCTTTCGGAATGATTAAACCCAAAAAGCCATTGGCTTTAATAAAGCGCCACGCCTCTGGTGACAGCTCTTTATCTTCATGATGGATTTGCCATTCATCAAGCATGGCACACAGCACTTCTACTTCATTATCAATAAAGCTTTGCTCTTCTTCTGATAATTCAGGATACGGATACTTAGCAAAGGTGTCCCAATCTGGCGCGCCCATAAACAGCTCTTTTTCCCACCAGCTGGTACCGGCATCGAGGGCTTCACGTTCGGTATCGCTCATGCTTGGCATCGCACCGCCCAAGGCTTTATAAACAGGCTTAGTAATCAATGATTGGCGCAGCGGCGCGATTAGCAATACTAAGCATAATAGCGCTAACGGTATGCCTAAGATGAGCGACCATGGACTGATAAAGGCGGTGACAAGGACGGTCACGAGGGCGACGATACTACCGGTGACACGGGATAAGGATAATAAAAAGATGGCCAAGACCATGGCTAACTGAATGATTACTGCCAAAATAAATAAGCCGATGGCCATGACTGTCTCCTTTATAACGCTGAATGCACAAGCGTAAAATTTAAATGAATAAAAACTGATGGAATAATTCTAATTGTTATTTTATTTTTCCATCAGATTTTTTATGCGATAAGTTAATGTGTATGACAAAATAAATGCCTGTTTGGTACTTCTTTTCTAGCAGTTTTTAAAATTAATAAGGGTAAACCCACGACTAAATAAATCTATCAATAGTAGGCTTACCGATAACTGCCACAGCAAAAATAAAGTTAACTACCAATATGAAACAGTTGTTTATAACTATCAAGAGCCAAAATGCTACGCTGTGTCGATAATATGTATCAAGCTTTGCTTATATAACCAGCTGTTATCGATCTTTAGCCAAAAGGTGGCAAGCAGCTCTCGGCATAAGATAAGGTATCATTACGTCCGACAATGATATGGTCAACCAATGACAAATCTATTAAGTCACAAGCCTTTTTTAGCTCGTAAGTTAATAAGTTGTCGGCCGTTGAAGGGGTTGCATTGGTATGCGGGTGATTATGGGCGACGATAAGCTGACTGGCAGCATGGCTCAACGCATGACGCAAAACGTGTTTGATACAGACCGAACAAGAAGAGATACCGCCGGTAAACAGTATCTCAAAATTGATTAGATTCAGCGCATTATCCAGACATAGTACGGCAAAGACTTCACGGTGCTCACCGCGCAGCTGGGTGCTGATATAGTCTTTGACCATTTGCGAGCGTCCAAGGGCCTGACCTGTCTTAAGCTGACTGTCTAAGTAGCGCGTGCCCATCTCAAGCGATGCCAGTATCTGGGCGTATTTTGCAGGACCAATACCGTGACAAGCAAGTACCGTCTCTTGCGGCGCGGCCAACAGCTCAGCTAAGCTCCCAAACTGGTCTATTAAATGACGGGCAAGCTCAATGGCCGATTGCGACTGGGTACCTGTGCGCAAAAATATCGCTAATATCTCAGCATCAGATAAATGAGCGGCGCCAAATTTCAGCAGTTTTTCACGCGGTCTATCATCTTCATGCCAGTCTTTAATTGCCATTGTCACTCCTTCATAATGGGGATAAGTGTCAGATAACGGAGATAAATCTACAAAACTTCCCCTAACTTATCGCATAATTGTTACTATAAGCGCAATTTTTATCTTTCATTTTTTTATTGATGCCATGCTTATGTCAAATATTGTGCTTGCTATCACCGGCGGTATCGCCGCTTATAAATCTGCTATGTTTGCCCGTCTACTTATCAAGGCGGGCTTTGATGTGCGCGTCATTATGACCACAGGCGCACAAGCGTTTATCACGCCTCTTACCTTGCAGGCTTTGACGGGCAATGAGGTACATATCTCATTACTTGATGAGCAAGCAGAAGCGGGGATGGGTCATATCGAGCTTGCTAAATGGGCCGATTTAATTATCATTGCACCTGCCTCAGCCAATACTTTGGCACGGCTTGCGATGGGTATGGCAGATGATTTATTGACCACTGTCTGCCTTGCAACGACAGCGCCGGTCATTATTGCGCCAGCGATGAACCAGCAAATGTGGGCGCATCCGGCGGTGAATCTGAATGTGCAAACCCTGCGCGATATGAATTACCAAATTATCCAACCAGCCAGCGGCGAGCAGGCATGCGGTGATGTCGGAGCAGGGCGCTTGCCTGAGCCTGAAGAGTTATTAGCCGAAGTACTGCTTTTTAATGCCATGCAAACCACGCCGCAGTTATTGGCAGGTAAACGCGTGGTGATTACTGCAGGTCCGACGGTAGAAGCCATCGATCCGGTGCGTTATTTGTCCAATCATTCTTCAGGGAAAATGGGCTTTGCCTTAGCGCGTGCTTGTGTGGCCGCTGGTGCAGAGGTTATTTTGATTGCTGGTGGCAAAGTTGCGCTGCCAACACCGCTCAATGTCACGCGCATTGATGTCCTGTCAGCTAAGGACATGTTGATAGCAGCGCAGCAATGTGTCGATGGTACGCATATCGCGCTACAGTATCTGCCTGAAGAAGATCATGACCATTCTCACGATCATTCTCATGAACACAGCCACGACCATGCTCATCAGCATGGCGATTGTGATTGCGGTGAAGCGCATCAACATGAACATGAACATGCTGAGATTATCACCGATGACAGCGTAAAAGTTGCTGATATCTTTATCGCCACTGCGGCGGTCGCTGATTATCGTACTGAAGAAGCGGCGCCGCAAAAAATCAAAAAAACCCAAGATGCCATGACGCTAAGCTTGGTTAAAAACCCTGATATCCTAGCGACGATTTCGCTTGCCCATCCTGAGCTGTTTGTCGTTGGTTTTGCAGCAGAAACGCAAGATGTCGAGCACTATGCGCGTGGCAAGCTAGTATCTAAAGATTTAGATTTAATCGCTTGTAATGACGTCTCACGTGCAGATATTGGTTTTGCCAGTGATGATAATGCCATGCAAGTATTTTTCTCAGAGCGTTATGAGCACGATAGCGTAGTACTTGAGAAAGCGAGCAAAGATGAGATAGCCAAGCAGCTGGCTACTATTATTGGCGAAACAATTTGGCAACGTCATCAATCATAACCAATCATAAGAAACCGCCTCGTGATGCTGTTTCTACTGTCGTCGATATCTGTTGTCAATATCGCTATTAGGTCGTAAGTTTCTATGACGAATATGATGGATAACGATAGCACCCAGACGTTATTACTGATAGCAATCTTTGCACTGGCATCATTGCTGCACGGTATTAGCGGATTGGGTGTGACGTTAGTAACCACCACCGCGCTTGCCAGTATCTATCCGTTACCCCATGCTATTGTTCTAGTGATTTTTCCCTCATTATTACTTAATGCCATGACTTGGCTAGCGGGTGGCGGGCGTACTATTTGGCAAAATTTCATCTATTACGGCAGGCGCTATTGGTTGTTGGCACTCACCAGCCTGCTCGGTAGTATGCTCGGTGCAAAATTGTTGCTGTGGGTCGATAGCGCTTATATCTTATTGGTATTGGCAGCGGTTATTGGCTTTTATGTCGTCAGTAGCTTGCTCGGTAAGCAAGTTCGTCTGCCCAATACCAAGCCTGTGCTGATTATCGTTGGTCTGAGTGCAGGCATTATTGGCGGTGCGACCAATGCCATGTCGACCATATTAATGATGTATTTATTGTCCGCAAGTGACGATAAGCATACCATCGCCAAAGTCGGCAACATGTGCTATTTCTTGGGTAAAATTGCCCAGATTATTGTCTTGCGTGAGCCTATCATGGCGCTCAGTCACGGTGAGTGGCAGCTGATTACTCTGCTTAGTGTTCTATCTATCGCCGCGCTGTTAGTTGGTATTCGCTTACGCCGCTACTTGCCACAAGCACGCTTTCGCCAGCTTATTTTACTGATTCTCATCGTGCTAGGTATTCGCGTGGGTTGGCAGGGGATAACGGCGTTGCTATAAACTTAGCGATTGAATAAGTTTAGCGATTAAACAAATTTAACAGTATGGTGGCAACGATACTGATGATAATCATGGTGACGACTGGAAAATATATTCTGGTATTGCCTGAAGTGTGTTTGATATCGCCTGGCATATTGCCTATCCATGAAAACGCATTTGGAAACAGCAGCCAAATAACGCCGATAATAACCAGAAAAATGCCTATGCCTATCAATATTTTTGCCATCTAGACTCTCGCTAATCTCTCTAATTTTCTTACGTTATTTTGTCGCGCCTTTTTCTCAGTTGCACATTACTCAATCAATTCTGCAAAAAACAGCTGTTGTGCCAAACGAAATGTATTGCAGTGCGCTTCAACCACATCTTCGATATCTTCTGAATAGCCGCCGCCCATGACGATAGCCACGGGAATATTGGCCGCTTTAGCTTGTTGTAGGACAAACTCATCACGCGCCTTACAACCCTCTATCGTCAGACTAAGTTTGCCCAATTTATCAGTTGCTAATACATCGACCGCAGATTGGTAAAAGATCATATCTGGCGCAAATTCATTGATTAAGCGCGGCAGCGTATCCTCTAATATCTGTAAGTATTCTACATCACCCGTATCATTATCCAGCTCAATATCTAAGTCTGATACTTGTTTACGAAACGGGTAGTTTTTCGCGCCATGCATACTAAAGACAAAAACGCGCGGCTCATCCGCCATGATACTGGCATTGCCGTTACCTTGATGAACGTCTAAATCAACTATTAAAATTCGTTGCGCCTGTCCGCGATTTAATAATAAATTGCTGGCAATACACACATCATTAAAAACACAAAATCCCTCACCATGATTGGCAAAGGCATGATGGGTGCCACCAGCGACATTCATCGCCACGCCATATTGCTGGGCGAATAACGCGCATTCATAAGTGGCATGGGCAATATAACGCCCGCGCTCTACCAATTCTGGTGTCATCTCAAAGCCAATGGCGCGCGCTTCTTTACGTGGTAAGGTTTGGGTTTTAAGCTGCTGCCAATAGTCCGCTGTATGGGTGGTTAAAATTTCCTCTTCACTTAGACGTTTCGGAGCAAAAAAATTCTCATTATTGATGGTTCCTTCAGCCAATAAGCGCTCAGGAATCATGGTGTATTTTTGCATGGGAAAGCGGTGCTTTTCGGGTACGGAATAACGAAAAATGTCAGAGTAAGCAATTTTTAGCATAATATTAAATGGTTTCTATTTGAGAGAGTTTTTAAGACTAAAGGGTTTTAATGACTTTGAAAGTAAGATTTTGAAAATAGGCTTTTGAGAATAAGATACTAATGAGAAGTTATAAAAGCACAGATATCTAGTTTGATTGATTATTGAACAAATTGGGTTGGTAAGAAAAAAGTTCGTGCATCCTCTTGCTGATGTAGCGTCATCAGTAAGTCTTGCAATTCTGTAGCAGGATTTTGATTGTTGACCAAGTCACTAAATATCTCATAAGTAACCGTGGTCATCGCGATGACGCTTTGTAGTAAATGCTCAATGGTGTTTTCATCCATACCGACCGCTTCGACATCGATGGCGTTTTTGTAGCGTATCTCGCCATCATTGATATCCATCTCAAGATTGCCAATCAGCATGTCGTAATTGATTTGGGTAATCAGTAACATGGCGGCGCTTTGATGGCTTTCGGGTATCAAAAACGGCAAAATACCGTAGACCGCCAGTAAGTTGCTTTTTTCTTGCACACGAAAAAGATAGCCGCAATCAAGCTTTTTATTACGCATCCTCAAAGACAAATGGTGTGATTGCTGGCTGTCAATATTTTTATTGCCACTGGTTCTAGGTCGATAATGGTTATAGTGCCATTGTTGCTCGTCAAAATACTGCTTAAGATAATTGACAATCGGGGTGTCATCATCACTATTTTGCTTTGTCATACCTTCGATATCATTATCAAAATAAGCGTCAGTATCAGTATCAGTATCAGTATCAGTATCAGTATCAGTATCAGTATCAGTATCAGTATCAGTGCTGCTATCTAACCTACTATCAATATTGCTACTAAGGCTGTTATAAATGACGTCATCGGAACGGTCATCAAAGCTGTGGTTTATGTTGCGATTTAAATTATTATTTAAATCAGGATTAAAGCCGCTGACATCCGTATCATAATTGTCATTGTCATTGTCATTGTCACTGTCTTTAGGACGAGTTTGAATACTATCTTTCTTATTTTTTGAAGGATGAGAGTTATTATTATCCTGTTCTGTTATGTCTAAATCTGAACCCAAATCTAAGTCTAAGTCTTTAGCCGCCTTGATATCATCAATAATAGCCTGCACAGCCGATATGTTAAGCAGCTGTTTAATTCTTTGCCATAAGCTGAGTTTAGGAGATTGGCTCATAGGATAGTAGGCTAACTAATAAAAGGTGAAATTTAAAAACTAAATCATAAACCGTACGCTACAACAGCAGATTAATCGCTGCCAAATATCAATCCTGCTTTGATACTAGGCTGGGCGTAAAACGCTTGCAGCATATCTGTTATATGCGCCGTAACCCATGAGCTTTCAAGGGCGTCAGTGACGACAGGGAGCAGGGCAGTACTCAATTGCATTATTGCCTGCTCATCGATATGTAGGCTTGCCGCGATATTGGCCATGCTATCGGCCTGATGGTTGCTATACCAAGTATCGACGCCCGCTGCCACAAGGCTGTGTAAATAAGGGGATAGGCGCAAACGGTTATAGCTTTGTTGGATGCTGTTTTCAATATGCTCAATACTGCTATCGTTAGGCTCATCACGTAAATAAGTTTGGATTTCGCTAATCGGCTTTTCTTTGATGCGCCCCCAACCGGTTACCAATAAACGCGCAACCTCTTCATTGGATAAATGCGCTTGGGCATTGGCTTCTGCTTTATGCGCTAAATCTTTAATATTGCGATGCAGGTACGTCTGCAGTTTTTCATCAAGATTGCGATTGGTTGCTTTTTCAAACGAGCTACGTCCAAACTTCATGAGTTTACCGGCAGCACCGGCTTTATCTAGCGTGGATTCCATAAAATCATTGATAGCGTGATACAGCGTTTGCGTTAATAAGTCTGCAAAGGTTTCATTACCGACCAGTGTATGAACCAAGATATTACGCTGCTCTTCATGACTACCGACGTAGCTGGCTAGAATCTCAACTTGCGTGTCATCGACCAATTCTGATAAAGGCACATTATCATTAACGGGATGATAAATAATAGTATGCAAAATATCACGAATATCGCGACGTACCACCTCGCTGAGCGGCTGTTTAAGAAGCCAGTCATTAATAAGATGCTGCAAATCATCGCTACTGATATATTTACTCAGTGGCTGCTCGCCAAACCACTGCCAAGCTTGCATTGATAGCGGCTGCGCTTGTGTACATAGCCATTGCTGCATAAAGGCAACTTGTGCCTCGATTAAGCTGTCTAGGGTTAGCATCGGCGTGTCTGATTTTTGCGCTGGGTTTTGAATATCTTTTGAAGTCTGCATAGGTTTTGAGGTCATAGTAATCGACAATTTGTTATACTGTGTGGTTGTGGTAAGCATAAAGTATTATGCCATGAACCTCATCTGTGTTTGTGATGAATATTGCCTGCTGCTTAATAAATAATGAGAGGTTTGGATGACAGCTCTGAATACAGCTTTACTTGCGCTCGATGAGCTGACGGTTCAGCGCGGTGAAACTCCTTTATGTGAAGGGGTGACGCTCAATCTGGCTGCCGGTAGCATCTGTCACTTGGTTGGTGCTAATGGTACGGGCAAAACGACGCTACTGATGCAATTAGCTGGATTATTGCCAGTGCTAAGCGGTGAAGTTGTTTATCAAGGAGCAGTAAGCTTACCCGTGCAGCCTTTATATGTGTCGCATCAATTGGGCATTCATCCAAACCTGACCGTCGCCCAAAATCTTACCTTTTTGCTCAATTTATATGGCATTAGCCCAAGTACGGCTGATATTGATGACGCCCTTACGTGGGTAGGATTACAAGGCTTTGAGACCATCAGCTCAAGCCATTTATCTGCGGGACAGACGCGGCGCATTACCCTTGCACGCTTGTATTTATTAACGCCGGACGTCACCCCTTTATGGCTGCTTGATGAGCCCTTTACCGCGCTTGATGTCGATATGGTGGCGCGCATGGAAGACAGATTGCGCGAATTTGCCACGGCTGGCGGTGCGATATTAATGACCAGTCATCAGGCCGTCGGCGTTGCCAATCAAGTACTCGATTTGTCCGATTATATGGTGTAAATTCTAGCAATATAACTGCCATAAGCATCAATCTAACTGCAACAAGCGTCAATATAAGTGCGACAAGCATTAGTGGAAGAGCGAATAAATGATAGACACAGACAGTGCAGTAAAAACCGTGAATACAAGCTCGGATGCTAATACTTCGAATGCTAGTGCAGCTGCTGCGCGCGCTATCAGCTTTATGCAGCTTTGGCGGCGCGAATGGCAGGTCAAGCAGCAAGGGGCAGTACAGTGGTTATATCCTCTGGTATTGTTTTTAGTGATTATCACCTTATTTCCGTTAGCCGTTGGTAGCGAGCCTGCTTTATTACAACGCCTTGGGGTGTCGGCAGTTTGGATTGCAGCTCTATTGTCACTGGTGATGGGTGTTGACGGTTTGTTTAAACCTGCCCTTGATAATGGTACGCTGGCACAATTGGTCGTCGCCAAAGCGTCGCTGCCATTATGGGTGCTGATTCGTTTGGTTATCCATTGGATTTTTAGTAGTGGTATCGTGGCCGTATTAAGTTTGCTTGCCGTGCCTTTATTTCAGCTGAGCTGGTTTGAGGCGTGGATATTGATGGCGTCTATTATCACTGGCAGTCCGATGCTGCTTATGCTTTCAGCGGTTGCCAGTAGTCTGACGTTATCGCTAAAAAATGGTGCCGTGTTAGTGCCTTTGATAGCCTTACCAATGCAATTACCGGTATTGATTTTTGCCACGGGTGCGGTTGATTTATTTGCCACAGGTCTCAATGGCTTGCCGATTTTGGCTTTATTATTGGCAGGTAGTATTATTTCGGTACTGGTGATGCCATGGGTGATTGCAATGACGTTAAAAATGGCATGGCTTAATTAAAAACCCATGCTGGTATGTCATTATTTTTCTCATTAAAACCCTTTATATTAACAGCATGGTGAAAACCGGCAACTTTGCTATAATAGTCTATTAAACAAACAGTCACGTGTAGATTCTATCCAGCGTTCAACGCCAGCAAGTTAGCGGGTAGTCGTATGAATCATGCGTTTTACTCGATAACTACTAGCTGCGTAATAGGTTTATTCCCATGCCCAACCTGAATAATGTCTCATCTCCTAGCCTGTGGCAACGCATCTGGCAAGTTTTCTTGACCACAGTGGGTACTAAGGAGTTCTTTCGCATCTTTGCGCCTTGGGTTAAGTGGCTGGCGATACTAGCCGGTCTCTGCCTGCTCATCGGTAGCGTTTGGGGCTTGGCATTTGCGCCGCCTGATTATCTGCAAGGCAATAGCTATCGCATTATCTTTATCCATGTACCAGCCGCCAGTTTGGCTATCTCCATTTACTTTGCTTTAGCCGTACTGGGTGTGATTTATCTGGTATGGAAAATTAAAACCGCGAGCCTTGTGGCGCAAGCGTTAGCGCCGATGGGTTTTTTGCTTTGTGTGATTAGCTTGCTGACCGGTTCTATTTGGGCAAAACCGACGTGGGGTACGTATTGGGTTTGGGATGCGCGCTTGACATCTATGCTCATTTTGGCGTTTTTGTATGCGGGGGTAATGGCATTGTTTGCCGCCTTCGAACATACCGCCAATCGTGGTAAAGCGGCGGCTATTTTGTCCATCGTTGGCGCTGTCAACTTACCCATTATCAAGTACTCAGTACAGTGGTGGAATACCTTGCACCAAGGCTCAACCTTTACGCTGACTGCAGCACCAAAAATGTCGGCGGATATGTGGCTGCCATTATTACTGATGATTATTGGCAGTTATTTATTGGTTGCAACGTTGGCTATTTATCGTACCAATACTCTGATTTTATACCGTGACCAAGGTAAAGCGTGGGTAAAAGAATACGTTCGTGGACAAAATAAATAGTCCCATAAAATATAACCATGAACAAACCAAATAACGGCTAGGGAAATATGATGCAGCCTTACTTTTATAGCGTCTCTGAGTTTATCGCCATGGGTGAGCATGGGGTGTTTGTCTGGTCATGCTGGGCAATTACGGTCGGCATGATGCTGATTTTTATCATCTATAGCCGTCGTCAGCGGCAAGCGCTTATCAAGCAGCTAACGATTCAGCAAGCGCGTCAAGCACAGCGCGCTGCTAAAACCCCTAATCCTGCGACCAAACAATCCTCTTAACAATTCTCCTTAAACAGTCCTTTTTAATATCAAATTTTTAGCTTATAAAATTATTATTATCCAATAGTAAATATATGATCTCATCAGTTGCGAGGGGGCTTATTGATTTGGGCAAAAAATGCTACCATATAGGTATTAGAAAAGTACGGTTGGACGGGCTTGTTATCAAGTCAGTCTAATAGGAATTTCTTTAATATTTTCTGTTTTGCAGACGAGCAGTTTGTAAAACAGCGACTCATCAATGAGGTAGAGGTATGAACGCAGTTCGTCGCAAAAAACTGATGTGGGTTATGTTTACGCTTGCAGGGGCGGCGATTGCCGTGGTGTTGGTGATTTATGCCATTGGGCAACAGACCGATTACTACTTTGACGCCACCGCCATTGCACAAGGTGAAGCGCCGCAGGATAAGCGTATCCGTGCTGGCGGTATGGTAGTTGCTGGTAGTGTCCAACGTGCGCCAGATGACCCGTTAAGCATTGAATTTGCTATCACCGACTTTGAATCGACCGTGCCCGTGACTTATCAAGGTATCTTGCCAGATTTGTTCGCTGAAAACTCAGGCGTGGTTGCAACCGGTAAAATGCAAGGCGACACCTTTGTCGCAGGCGAAGTATTGGCCAAGCATGATGAAAATTATATGCCGCCAGAAGTGGCCAAATCGATGAAAGAGAACAATCGTAATGGCGCAATCCCTTCTTCTGAGCAATATAATCCTGCTGAAAAAGTACATGAAACCAAGACTTTACAGCAGTAATCGCGCTGACAATAATAATTATCAATAGTTATCGTAAAAAGCGTTAAATATAAAAAAGCCAGTGACCTTTATCACTGGCTTTTTTGTTGCTAGTATTCAAATAAATATTATTTATTAATCATCCCATTCTGGTGAATAATCCGGATGCTTAATTTTACGCCCGTCGCTACGCGCTAAGCTGCCGATTTTCTCAAGTTCATCTGCACTGAGCGTTACCTTGACAGCATCTAAGTTGCCTTGTAAGTGCTCAGGATTGGACGTTTTTGGAATCGCAAGACGCTGCTTGTCGGATAAAATCCACGCCAGCGACACTTGTGCTGGGGTAATCCCATGCTTATCAGCGATGTCTTTAATGATTTTATTATCAAACACATCTCCGCGGGCAAGCGGCGAATACGCTTCTAATAAAATATGGTGATTATTTAAAAAGGTCTGCAACGTTTTTTGCTTAATAAAGGGGTGAAACTCCACCTGATTGACCGCAATAGCCACATCAGCATAGCGCTTGGCTTCGATGATATTGGCGATATTAAAGTTAGACACCCCGATATTGCGCGTCAGCCCTTGTTTTTGGAGCTCACAAAGCGCGGGGATGGTCTCGGATAAAGGCACACGATCATCAGGCCAATGTAGTAGCAGCAAATCAACGTAATCGGTATCTAAGTTTTCTAATGAACGCTTAGCAGCAGCAATAAGCTTTTCTGGCTCAAACTTCATGTCATCAGGGAATATTTTGGTCGTTAAAAAGAACTTATCGCGAGCAACACCTGATTGCTTAATGCCTTTTCCCACCTCTTTTTCATTATCATAAGCTTGGGCGGTATCAATGTGCTCGTAGCCCATTTTTAGGCCTTGGCTGACGACATCGATACAGTCTTGTCCCGTTGATTGCCATGTACCCAGTCCGAGTACCGGAATGTTCGCTTGTCCAGCGGTGCGAATATTATAAGTTTTAGCACGCATATTATTGTCCTTGTTGTTTTTGTGATTTATTAATAGCTTTTATATTTATTAATATAGGATTTAATCAGAAATATAATGTTCTCAATTTCTATTAGCCTCAGCTTCTATTAAGCTTAACCTAACCACTATAGAAAAAAGTAGCGGTAAGTGAAAGGACGGGTGACGCTTTCCTACAAACGACAAACAGGCTGTAACGTCATTTAAATTATTTTTTGTTTATCATTACTAAAATACAGATCAAAAAAAGCCCATTATTTAATAATGGGCTTTTTCTATTTAATTTTTAAGATACTTTATTGGCATAAACTATCTCAAATCATGAGGCAAGCAATTACTGAGCAGCAGCTTCTGTAACAGGAGCAGTAGCTGTTGTAGAAGCAGTCGCAGGGGCAGCAGCGGTATCAGTACCCCAGATTTTTGGGTATTTGTAACCTGGGAAACTATCATGCGCATACTTTTTAAAGGCTTCTGAGTTATAAGCGTTGGTCACGTCTTTTACCCATTTTTTGTCTTTATCAGCAGTTTTGATAGCTGACCAGTTGACATAAGCAAAGCTTGGCTCTTGGAATAGCGCTTCAGTCAGCTTGATACCGGCATCAGTTGCATAGTTACCATTGATGATAGCAAAGTCAACTTCATCACGCGCACGTGGTAGCTGGGCAGCTTCTAGCTCAACGATTTTGATGTCGTATTTGCTGTTATCAGCGATATCGGTTTTTGAGGCGGTCAATGGGTCGATATTGTCTTTTAACGTAATCCAACCTAGCTCATTCATCATCACTAACGCACGCGCAAAGTTACTTGGGTCATTAGGCGCAGAAACGCTCATGCCTTTATAGACCTCATCGATTTTCGTCTTTTTGCCTGAATAGATGCCAAGTGGGGCTGTTGGTACTTGGAAGACTTCAACCAAATCAAGGTTATTTTCTTTTTTGAAGGTATCAAGATAAGGCTTATGCTGGAAGATGTTGATGTCTAAATCACCATCAGCCAAGGCGATGTTTGGACGCACATAATCGGTAAATGTGACGAGCTCAACTTCATAACCTTGTGCTTCTAACGAGCCTTTTACTTGGTTACGTACCATATCGGCAAAGTCACCTTCGGTGGTGCCGATGACAATTTTGCTATGCTCAGGATCGATATCGCTGGTCGCGGCTGTTTCTGTGGTCGTTGTTTCCGTTGCGCCTTCAGTGACTGGCTCTTTGTTGGCTTCTGGCGCTGATGAGTTGTTGCAACCGACCAATACAAGACCTGATACGCCAACCGCAGCAAATGCTGTGGCTACTTGACGGCTGATATCTGTTAATTTCATGAAACTTCCTTAATAAGGGATGGGAATAGGGGATTGAGTATCAACATTTAAAACCCGCATTAAAAAAGCAACATTATGAATAGTAATGCTGCTAAGTTAAGGGTTGTTAAGATAGTATCAAAATTAAAGGGAATCAGTTACAAAGTCAAGCATTTGCTTAGGATGAATCGGCATTAAAGCTTGAGCATTATTCATATCAAACGTTTAATATGCGTACTTTAAGAGCCAATGACTAATACTGTTTATATTTATTTTATAGATAAAATTTAGCGCTTATCCAAACGCATGGCTATCCAATTACCTGAGGCCTGAATGCCGATAACCATAATCGACAGCATGACGACAATAAATACCATCACCTCAGTCTGATAGCGATAATAGCCATAACGAATCGCCAAATCACCCAAACCGCCACCGCCAATCATACCGGCAGCTGCCGAAAACGACAGTAAGCTGATACATAAAATGGTGACCGACAATACCAAGCCAGACCGCGCTTCGTTAAGCAGCACTTTGATAATGGTAAAAGGACGGGCGCCCATCGATTCAGTTGCTTCGATAATACCACGTGGCACTTCACGCAGGTTTTGTTCAACCAAGCGTGCAAAGTAAAAGGAACCCGCAATCGCCAGTACCAAAGAGGCGGCAATCGGTCCAATACCGGTGCCAACGATGGCTTTGGTAAAAGGGCTCATGGCAATCATCAAAATCACAAATGGGAAGGCGCGCATAAAGTTGGTAATCGCCCCAAGCACACCGTATAGCGTCTTGTTTTGCAAAAACTGCCGATCACTAGATAAAAATAAGAAAACCCCAAACAAACCGCCGATCACTATGGCGACCGTCGTTGAGATACCAAGCATAATAAAGGTATCTACAAACGCCTGCCAAATCTCTTTGCGCAGCGCGAGCAGTTTGTCTATCGAGGCGGATAATTCAGCACCAGTTAACATGTCTATTCTCCTACCTCTTAGTCTTCGTGAACCAAGCCTTTGCCAATCGTTGTGGTGGCCTGAATCAGACCGTCGCGAATATCAGCAACTTCAAGCAATTGCCCTTGATGTAACAACGCTGCGCGGTCGCATAGCCTGCGAATCACGCTCATTTCATGCGTGACAATGACGATGGTGACGCCAAGCTGTTCATTGATATCGCGTAGACAAGTCAATAAGCTGCGCGTGGTCGCAGGGTCAAGCGCACTGGTCGGCTCATCCGCCAATAATACTTTCGGGCTTGGCGCAATGGCGCGCGCGATACCGACACGCTGCTTTTGTCCCCCTGATAACTGCGCGGGATAATGCCCGGCACGGTCGATCAAGTCGACGATTTCTAAGCAGTCCATCACGCGCTTATGGATATCGGCGCTCGGATAACCTGCCACCGTTAAGTTAAAGGCGACATTATCAAAGACCGTACGATTGGACATCAGATTAAACTGCTGAAAAATCATACCGATATTATGGCGAGCGATACGTAAATCACTAGCGGATAAGGTGGTCAAATCCGTACCATCGACGATGACTTGACCGGAATCTGGACGCTCAAGCAAATTAATCAGGCGTAAGAGGGTAGATTTACCCGCGCCCGAATAGCCCATCAAGCCAAATATCTCGCCTTGCTGCACAGTTAAAGACGTCGGCTCGACAGCAGTAAACCAATGTGGCTTGCCGTCTTTATCTTTTATAGACCGGTCGCTTAGAAAACTTTTGGTCACATCGTTTAAGACAATCATGTCACTCATGGAGGGCTCAAAATTCAATAAATACTTTAATAGTCATGAAGCGGTTGTAGGGTCTCTTACATCGTAAAGAGCACAGTTAAAAACAACATTCAATAACCCCATAATAAGGGGCGCTAATATAGCATATTATGCAGTGTTTTGGATATGGACATCCATGACTTAAGGATAATCTTGGCTTGCTTGCTATTAAGTAACCAAGCAATCAAAACTGGTAGCGCGTAAATTTATCGTCATTTCGAATAAATGGTTATGAAATAAAGAAGCAATATAACATCAGCAGGCATTTTCAAGCATGTTTGTAGCACTGATTTTTTAGCAGTAAGTTTTTTGCCACTGAGCTTGTTAAGAATTAGTTTTTTAAGACGCAGTTTTTTAAGACTGAGCTATAGGATTAATCACGGCTTTCATGATGATAATGAGGGTCGTGCTTCACAGGTAGCACCACTAAAAATCGCGTATGACCATTAATGGTGTCGGTGAGGATACGCCCTTGGTGCGCGGTGACAATTTGGGCAACCAAGGATAAGCCAAGTCCTGAGCCTTTATTCTTTTGCTGTAAGCGTACAAAGGGACTAAAAACTTCTTCGCGTTTATTCTCAGGGATACCGTCGCCTTCATCAATCACTGCCAACACGGCATATTTTGGTAGCGGGCGGGTTGGTTCGGTTTTTGCTTTCTTTAGATGCTTACTAAACAAACCTTCTTTACGTGGTGTATTTGCTGTCTCGCCATTATCTTTGGCGTTCTCTTTATTATTGCTCTTAGAGTTATCTTTAGCGTCATTTTTCTCAGTACTATTGTTTTTATCGGTGTTTTCTGCATTTTGATTGATAGCATTGTCTTCAATACTGAGAAGTGATATCTCCTGATTTTCAGGAACCGCGCGCCAAATGACTTTTTTAATTTTATCGGTTAAATCGCTCGTGAAGCGTTGATAATTGGATCTAAGCGAAGGCTCATTAATAGTTTTAGACTCATCATTACTATTTATATCAGTGTTTATGGCGTTGCTTATGTCAGTGTTTATGGCATTGCTTATGTCAGTGTTTACCTTACTAGGTACGTCAATAAGTTCTGAAGGCTGTGATTTATCCGTGACTAAGCTCGTATCATTATCGCTATCACTATCACTATCACCCTCAACCTCAATGATTTCATTCTGAGCATCAGTAAGCGCCGTGACGTTTTCACCATTTTTATAAATAGCGGGGGCGGGTAATAATGCTATTTCTGTTGCTTCTGCTGACGTTGGCTTAGGTTTTCTGTCACTAGCGTCAATAGAGTCATTATCGCCATGCTGATTGTTTTGCGCGTTTTCAAGCTGATTAACGCTATGAGTGACTTCTTCATAAGAATCAAAGTCGGAGCTGTTATAGTCGACAAAGCTGCTGCACAGTATGGTTTGCAGTAGGAAGTCAGGGATATCATTGGCTTCCTCTAAGGTTTGCACGCCATAAAGCAATACAGTAACAGGCGGCTTGCCATGTAGCATGGCATTGGTCAGTAGGTTGCGAATTAAATGGGTAAGCATAGATGATTGACCGTCAATGACGATGTGTTCACCAATCAACGTCGCTTCAGGATAATGCTGGCGTTCCTGATTGACCAAGTCATATAAGTCTAAATGTTCAACTTGCTGTAGCGCATGACCGGCGTCTAATCGGCTGACGAGCAAGATACTTTCAACCAAATCATTTAATCCCGACAGATCACGATTGATCGCATGGGCACGTTTATCAAATTTTTCTTTGGTATCGCTCGGCAAGGCTGCTGCTAGCATATCCATCATCTCAATCTGTAAACGGATACGGGTGATAGGCGTGCGCAGCTCGTGCGAGGCGTGTGCCAACAATAGATTATTGGCATTAATAAGGTGCTCAATCTTTTGTGCCGCTTGGTTAAAACCGCGGGCGAGTGAGGCAATCTCATCATTACCGCGTGCATTGACACGCACGCTAAAGTCGCCATCACCAAGTTCAGCCATCTGCTGACTCATCTGATTGATACGCCAAGTAATGGTACGAGCAATCCACCAAAGCACGCCTGCCATAATAATCAGCAGCAATAAGGTACCGGTAAATAAGTTTAGCGCCGCTGAGAGCACAGGCTTTTTAGGTGCTAAGCGTGACTCATATAATAGTGTGTAGCCCGTACTACTATAGACTTGGGCTTGCTTGGTTGGGGAGGTTTCAGCAAATGATGGAAAAACGCGTGCTAATAAAGAGGGCGGCGCCGGCAATTCTAACGGCAAATCGCTATTGTCGGTTTGCATAAGCAAATGACCTTCGCTGTCATACAAACCCATCTTTGCCTGCAACGACTCATCAAAAATATCAAAACTTTTTTTGACCACCGCCAGCATAAAGCGCGACTGTAAGCGATTGTCCTTGCTGACCGCGATGTTTAGCTCATGCAAAAAAGGGTCTATTTGACCCAAGATTTGCGTGGCTAAGATTTCTGAGCGAATGCCAGCGTCTTTGTCATGGACCAACTGCGTCAATAACACCATCGCTACCGCAAATAAGATAAGTGCCAGCATGACACTGGCAAATAGCTTGGCAAATACGGAACGAAAACCCAGTTGTTGCATTAAATCATCTCTATTATCAAACGCTCATAACCGTTTTATCGGTGTTGTTGGCACTATCGCTTAACCTAACGTCGTTTGATTACATACGCCATTTAAACTTGATCGGTTGCGAATTGATAACCCACACCGCGTACGGTAATAATACGTTTTGGCTGACGTGGATTGTCTTCAATAAGCGCACGCAAACGCGAAATATGCACGTCGATAGCGCGATCAATATTGTCTGAGCTGTCATCATTTGGCATCGCTTGCCATAATTGCTCGCGGTTTAGTACTTTACCAGAATGAGTGGCAAAATAATGCAGCAATTGAAATTGATGCGTCGTTAGACGTACCGGTTGGTCATCGATAGTGACCTCATGACTGTCAGGAAAGACGCTCAAGCGCCCGAAAGTCAGGCTGTCTGATTGACTGTCGGCTTGGTTTGGCTGCTCATGACGACGAATAACGGCACGAATACGCGCCAATAGCTCACGTGGCTCAAATGGTTTGGCGATATAATCATCGGCACCCATCTCTAAACCCAATACGCGGTCAGTGGTATCGCCTTTTGCCGTCAGCATAATAATCGGCACTTTATTGGTCATGTTGTTTTTGTTGCCACGTATTTTTTGGCAAACTTGCATCCCATCCATATCAGGAAGCATCAAGTCCAGTACGACTAGGTCAATATCACGCTCTTTGGTGTCTAATAAATCTAGACCTTCTTGACCCAATCCTGCATGGTGTACATCGTAATAATTCATGGTCAGATAATCACTGATTAACTCGGCTAAATCTGGATCATCTTCAATTAGTAAAATCTGCTTACTCATAATTTTTCCTCTAGTTGTTGTTATAGTTTGTTTAATCTGCATTTTAAAAAGTACTGCTTTAAACCTGCATTTTCAAAGTGCTGCTTTAAAAGTACTGCTTTAAAAGTACTGCGCCCTTAATTTTCAATCACTGCTATTTAGCATACGCTATATTGCCTAAACAGGATGTTATTAAACAAGACATGCTTTGTTAATGTTTCTACACAATGTAACTAGTTGCTTCAATGCTTATGAAACTACGGCCTTTTTACCTTCAGACTCAACCGGTAAATTTGCCAAACAAATCAAACTGTCATTGGTAATGCCCGCGATTAAATATTGTTTGGTCAGCGGGTCATACTCAATGACCTCGACAGGCTGGCGCGTCAAACGCTGGTCTTGTTTGATAATCCATACATTGGCGATTAAAGGCCGCAGCGGCTTATAAGGCGGCTTGTGCAGCACAGTGAGATCTACATTATGCAGGGCACGCTTAGGGACAGTGGTACCGACCTGTATCTGTCCGTAGTCAACACGTCCTGTCACCTTCATATCAGGTCTTATCTGGTTGCGACTGACTTCGTTATCAACCACGTTGACAGCAACCAACAGCTGTTTGGGTTGCTGAGTGGTGGTCAGCTTACTCACTTGGCCGGTAAATTTATCTATTAAACCTTCGGCGGTAAAATTCACCGTTTGCCCGACAGAGATTTGCGATTCAGCGTCAATGGGAAGGGTGGCAATAAAATGCAGTTCCGTCTCGTCACTGAGCTTTAATAAAGGCTGATGCGGCTCTACCTTCTGTTCGTTTTTAATGTAGAGCTTTTCTATACGACCAGAAAAACTCGCCCGCACCGTGATCAAGTTGTATGATTTTTCTGATGGTGCAGCCTCTTGAGTGTTATTAAGCTCGTCATTACTGCCACTGCTAATAGCGTTGTCTGTAGTTGGATTTTTACTGTTAGCGGCAGTCATTTTCGCATCGCTTTCTGCGTCATTTTTTACCGCTTGTTTTGTCTGATTTTCGCTATCAATAACGGTATTATCTGCCGAATTTTGATTATTGACAGCCGATTGCTCAGGCTTAATATCAGAATTTTTATTAATTTCTACGGTTTCTGCTGAGTTTGTAGCCGCTACTGCTACATCAGCTGGCTGTTGAATCTCGGTCGTTTGACGACGAACAATAAATAAGGGCGCGCCTTTTTCTACCCATTGATTTTTTTTCACCAATACCTTTTCTACCGTCAGCGCTTGTCCGGCAGTCAGATTGACCTTTTTAATAGGCTCAATTTCACCTTCTAAGCCAAGACTTGGCTGATAACGGGTTGGCTTGACGCTCAGGATATGGTCAGGGGTCATCGTGATGCTATCAGCGCGAATCAAAAGCGGCGTATTAACCGTCTCGCTATTTTCGGCAGTGACGGGCTCTGATGTCGGAGGGGAGGGTTGACAGGCGATAATGAGCAAAGCACTTAAGAGGTACAAGCTCTTTTTTAAAGGGCTAGAAGCTAGAAATAGCGCACTTGAAAATATCGTGCTTAAACGCCTTGAGCACATAGAATCTGTCATACCAGTCACCATTATCAACGAATTTTCATTATATAGTGAATTTTGCTGCGGTGAAATGATTAGCCTGTCTTTTCTAATGGGCATTGATTGAGTTGAATGTTGCGTTGATAGGCAGCGCTAATAATACAGGCCGAAAATAAAGGGGTTGCGCTAGAGCGATGAATTTACACTGATTTATTTGAACATAAATTCACTAAATGACTGGAAAAGGCATTGCAACTGTGCTAAAACAAACATAATAAAATATATTGATACATTTTTATGACAAAAGAAAATTATTCGGTAAGGTGCACGCTATTTCTATATAATGCCAAAATATAGCAACGCCAAATATCGTATCTGGCTTTATTGTCATCTAAATCAAATCCTGTTAAGTAACAGCAACTACTTTTAGTAAGAATGAACTACTTTTAATAACTAAGCTTTAATGAAAGATTGCTGAAAAGGCTCGCAGTTCGGTTAGCTGGGATTTGTATCGATGACTGAATAATATGATTGCGCAACGCTGATATAGGTATTATCACCGCTTAATAGCACTTAAAATACCGCGCAATTTGCTAAGAATATTTACCATAAAGTGCGTATAGTGACTGATGGTAATGCGCTGGTAAGTAGGCAGATACTGATGGTGAAAATTTAGCTATTATGATCGAGCACAATACAGGGTTTGCTGTTTATCTTTAGATAAAATACGTTCACTGATAAATTAAGATAACCGCTTATTGTTTTGTATTGATAGCTTAGATTGGCAGATTAGAGTGATAATCTGTACTTATAGATAGCATTACGAATAAATAGTCATTAATAGGACAGAGATAATGGAAAATAATTTTGATGGTTTAAAAGTAATGGTGATTGATGACTCAAAGACCATTCGCCGTACCGCAGAAACGTTATTGCAAAAAGCTGGCTGCGAAGTTGTAACCGCCATTGATGGTTTTGATGCCTTGGCTAAGATTGTCGATCATAACCCAGATATTATTTTTGTGGACATTATGATGCCACGTTTAGATGGTTATCAGACCTGCGCATTGATAAAAAACAATCCTGATTATGCCAGCAAGCCTGTAATTATGTTGTCATCGAAAGATGGTTTATTTGACAAAGCCCGTGGTCGCATTGTCGGCTCTGATGAGTATTTGACCAAGCCATTTAGTAAAGATGAGCTTTTTGAGGCGATTAACCAGTATCGCTCATAGCGGTAGGTTTTTTAAAACTTATTATAAGCTGTTATAAATAGCCCCTTATAAATAATAGCCTGCTATAAAAACCCAATATAAGTCGCTAATCAGCAGATAAGTTGTCTTTACAGTTATGCTTACAGACGCTGTTTAGGAAAGTTGGTTATGCAAGTTTGCTGCTTAATTTTTACCCTGATGAGAATAATGCGGCCACTGACTCATAGCGACTTATTTTAATCGATTTGTATCAATAATATATCCTAATGGATATCATCGAAAATAAAGGAAACACCTATGACTACTGTTTTAGTCATTGACGACTCGCCATCTGAGATGGCGAAATTTCGCGACATGCTTGCGAAGAATAACTATCAAGTATTAGAAGCGACAAACGGTGAGCAAGGCTGTCAGATGGCCATTGACCACCTGCCAGATGTCATCTTAATGGATGTGGTGATGCCTGAAATGAACGGCTTTCAGGCAACTCGTAAGATTACCCGTGGGAAAACCACGTCTCATATTCCTATCATTATGATTAGTACCAAAAATCAAGAAACTGATCGCGTGTGGGGTAAGCGTCAAGGCGCTAAAGAGTATATTACTAAGCCGATTGATGAAAGTGGTCTGGTCCAGATAATTCGTAGAGTAATGGAGTAGCTTGTGGCATCCAGAGGGTTTATTGAACTGCTACGGATAGCAGACTTAGCACGCGCGCGCAAAAGTGGTCGCCGCGGAGGCAAAGAGTTTGACTGGCAAGGTGTGGTATTTGAGATTGGTGGTCAGCGTTTGGTGGCACCAATGGGTCAGGTATCAGAGATATTGACCATGCCAGAATATACCAGCGTGCCTTTAGTAAAGCCTTGGATGCTTGGCATCGCCAATATTCGTGGGCGCTTGTTACCTTTAACCGATTTGTCGCGTTTTTTACAAGTGCCTAGTCAGTTGTCGCAAATGAGCCAACGTAAAGTTATCGTTATTGACCATGATAATGTGTTCTCAGGGTTGCTGGTCGATCAAGTCTTGGGTATTGAGCAGTTCACTCAAGATCAATATCGTCCAGAAGCGCTTGAGCCCAGCTCGCCATTTGCGCCTTATAACCATGGCAAGTTTTTTAAGGATGAGCAAGATTGGTATGTGTTTATGCCAAGCTTGCTTGCACAAGATTTGCAGTATACCGATGCCGCCATATAAGCATAGCGGTCTTTATTACTTAATTGTTTTTGATAAGCGGTTTTTGTTAAAGCAAGAATAAAAGAACAAGGGCTGACATGGTTTAGTGATATGTCAGCATTCATACAGGCTTTGTTAATCACTGTTGTTTTGATGACAATATGATTTCAGAGTCAGTCACGATACGACTTTGACGATTGTTTGAAAGGAAGAGGCACGATGAGTGATGTTATAAACAACCCTGTAGCTGGTAAGAATAAAACAACGACAGATGCTAATAGTAAATGGAAGCTGTTATTAGGGCTTTGTGCTTTAGTAAGTGTGGCTTGTCTGTTTTGGCTGGTCAATTCATTGTCATCGGTCAGCCAATATTTAACGAATTTTAATCAATCAGTTGTCTTGCCGGTGATTGTATTTGTCTTAGGTGTGCTTGGTATCTTATTCGCGTTGTTCCAGCTACTAAAACAACGTGGCGGCTCAGAACGTTTATTGATTGAAAAAGAGACCTTGCGTCGTCGCCAAGAAGCGGAAGCAGAGTCTGAACGTGCGCGCCAAATTCAAGAAGAAAACGAGCGTAACCAGATTGCGATTTTGCGTCTACTGGATGAGCTAGGTGATTTGGCAGACGGTGACTTGACGGTAAATGCGACCGTATCGGAAGACTTTACCGGTGCGATTGCTGACTCTGTTAACTTCGCAATTGACCAATTACGTCAGTTGGTACTGGTTATTAACAGTACCGCTGATCGCGTCTCGCAGTCCTCAGAGCAAACGCAGATGAATGCGGTTGAGCTTGCTGAGGCGTCTGAGCACCAAGCGCAAGAGATTGCTGGCGTATCAGCGGCTATTAATGAGATGACGGTATCGATTGACCAAGTTTCAAATAACGCCGCAGAATCGGCAACGGTTGCACAGCGTTCAGTTGCTATTGCCTACAACGGTGCGGAAGTTGTACAGCGCTCGATTGAAGGTATGAACGTTATCCGTGACCAGATTCAAGAAACCTCAAAACGTATCAAACGCCTTGGTGAATCTTCGCAAGAGATTGGTGATATCGTTGGTCTGATTAACGATATTGCTGACCAAACCAACGTTCTGGCATTGAACGCTGCAATTCAGGCATCGATGGCAGGGGAGGCTGGTCGAGGCTTTGCGGTTGTTGCCGACGAAGTTCAGCGCCTTGCTGAGCGTTCAGCCAACGCGACCAAACAGATCGAAACGCTGGTAAAAACCATTCAGGCCGATACCAGTGAAGCGGTGATGTCGATGGAATCAACGACTTCTGAAGTGGTACGTGGTGCCCGTTTGGCAAAAGATGCGGGTGAGGCACTAGAAGAGGTGCAAACCGTTTCTAATACCTTGGCGGATCTGATTCAAAACATCTCCAACGCCGCTATGCAACAGGCAGAGTCTGCAGGTCATATCTCGCATACGATGAATATCATTCAAGATATTACCTCGCAAACGTCATCGGGTTCGATGGCAACGGCGCGCTCTATTGGTGAGCTGAGTGAAATGGCAGCAGCATTGCAAGAGTCAGTGACCGGCTTCAAGATTTCTAATGATGATGAGCAATTACATACAGAACAGACGGATGATGAGTACTTAGATATTGATGAAAGAGTGTCAGCCAGTATTTAAGGGCCATTTATTATTGAGTCATTAGCGCTTAATTTATGATTTTTATATTGAAATGTTAACCAAATAGTTGCTCTAGTTATTATCTTATCCTTATCTAAGGCAACACTATTAATAGCAGGTCACATGAATAATCATATGCAACAAGACAGTCTTTTCATTCATAAAGCCGACGCTTTAGCGGCCGAGGCTTTAAGACAGGATGCTGCTTTTGATACAGAGCAATGGCAACGTTATATAGAGCAAGAAATCGGCTTTATATTACCGAATGTTCAGCGTAAGTGGTTGGTCAATGCCGTCACCCAAACGGCACTATCGTATGGGCTCACTATTCTACAGTTATGGCAGCAGTTACCGATTAATCATGAGCTGCGTCAGCAATTGTTGGATAAGGTGCTGATTCATGAAAGTCGCTTTTTTCGCCATCAGCCTTCTATAGAATTTGTCACCGAGTGTGCTTTGCAGCATCAACGGCGGCAATTAGCAAATGACAGTAATGTTAATAGCAGTGACGATATTGGCGCTAATGAGTTGTTTCGTATATGGAGCGTCGGCTGTGCGAGTGGGCAAGAGACTTGGTCGCTAGCAATGAGCTTGGCGGCAAAGCATCTGACTCATTACACTATATTAGGTACTGACGTCAGCGAACAAGCATTAAAAAAAGCACGCTTAGGGCAGTATGATAAAAGGCAGCAGGCTATAATTCCGCCGCATTGTCAGCAATTTATCCAGCCACTGCGTCAGGCAAGCGTCATCGAAGCATTACGTTTTGCCCCTGTAGCGACTGATACTAAGCAAATCATAAGAAATAGCGTAAATGCCCACTGGCAAGTGATGCCAACCTTAAAACAGCAGGTACGCTTTACTTTACATAATATTATCAATCAAGATCCGCCAACCCCGCATTTACAACAAGTGATTGTCTGCCAAAATATGCTGCTGTATTTTCGTAAGTTTGATCAGCGTGATATTTTAGCGCGGCTATCAGAGCAGTGTGCGCTAGGCGGTTACATTATATTGGCTCCAGGTGAGGCGTTATTTTGGCGTCCATCAAACATGCGCCGTATTGCGCACCCACAGATTAATGCGTGGCAAAAAATCAGTGCCTAAATTAGCGCCTAGACGAGTTAGGATAAATCTATGAAAAACCAGCCCAATGACATGGTGACGTTTGAGTGGTTATTACCACTATTTAATCAGCAATTATCACAGGTAGCTGATGGCTGGCAATTAGGTGAAAAAAGCGCTGATTATGAGCAAATGTCACATAATTATCATCAAGTTAGTGGTGCCTTAACCATGCTCAACTTGCCTGCATTGGCAAGTTTGGCGACTAAGCTCAGTTTGTTAGCAGGAATAGGTAATGTCGTTGACCTAGAAAATACTCTTGCAGACGACATTGCAATAAATTCTGGAACGGCTTCTGAAACAGAGTCAGAAACAGCTGCTGAAGTAGCATGTGGTACGGATAAAAGCTGTATTGGTCAAATAGCTCATCGATTACTCATGCGTGAGCTTGGACACTACGCGCGCACGGGTAGCTACCATGCTGCTTTGCTGAATAAAACCTCGGCTGAGCTGACACAAGTCTTAGCGCATTATGGTGTCGTGACTGACCATCTTGCAGATGCCTTCTTAGCCTCTGAAGCTGAGCATTCTGCTAGCATGATGGATACTGAATACCTTGATATTACAGTACCTGATGTTACGACAGCGGCAAATTTAGACCGTGAGCAATATCAGCAGTTGTTATTGGTTTGGCGTCAGCAAGTACAAGCATTACTAGCAGCTAATGCCAACACTCCCTCTATACTGACGGTTTTAGAAAAGGTCAGTCAATATTTATGGCAAACCGCCGCGGATACAGATTTACAGCGTCTTTGGTATCTGACTGAAACTTGGCTACATGACCTAGCAGACAATGAAAGCCCAAAACCTAAACATTATGCCGCGTTATTAAGCCAGTTAGATGCGCTAATAGAGTCCTGCGCGCAGCAAAACGAGATATCGACGGATATCATTAATAATTTAATAACCAGTATTTATATTGAGTTAAGTAACCTTGTCACTCATAGTGAAAACGCTCAATCTATATTGCATAACGTATCGCAGCCGGATGTAGAATCACGTTTTTTACCGCGCATACTCAGTCAAATTGAAAGTCTTATCTTTAATCTTGATAAACCTCACACGCTATTAAAACCTTTACAACACATAAATAACCAACTTGAGAGTCGCGGTTGGACGTTTTTTTCTGCACAGACTGCCGCAATCCTAGCTGATATAGAGCGTGGTTTATCTGCAGAAGCAGAATTGATACAAGAACATACGCAAATTGAGCGCCAGCTGCAAGAATTATACGATGCTGTCTACAATACCGAACAAGTCATTGCTAGCAAAATAGGAAACGCTGCGTCGTTTACCTCTAAACCTGCAGTCATTACGAATGACGATTTTGATGATTTTAATAGTATTGATGGTTTACAAACAGAAAATAACCGCCAAATTAAGGCAAATGATAAAGACCTGCGTGAGTTGCGTATTGCTGTCGAAGACGTTAAGCAAGGCTTTAATGACTATATTCAGCGCCAAAACATCGAACTATTATCAGACTCAGTAGATTTTACTAAAATTAGCGAAGCCTTTGATAGTATGGGCTTGCCATCAATCCGTCACGCGACGGATAAAATAGCTGATATATTTGATCAATTAAGCACCCATGAGATTAATGTACTCAGCTGGGATGTTACTGAAGCAGTGGCAGAAGGTTTAACATCGATTGAATTATTACTCGATTATCTGGCGCAGCAAGTTTTTAATCAAGCATTATTAGAACAAGCAAATGTCTATATTGATAAAGCCTCAACGTTGCTTACTGGCTATATCGATGCACCTGAAACAGTAAAAGATACTTTTTTAACGCAAAAATTAGCGGCGAGTGATGTACTGCGCTACGACGACAGTGGTGAAATTGCGCCTATTAATAATGACGACATTATCGACTCAGTTTTAGAGAGCGATTTGGCCAGTGGTAATAGTGATAACGCTAATAATCTTAATAACACTTATGAAGCAGAAAGTGCCGCTTTATTAAGCGCCCGTAGCCAAATCAAGCCTGATAACTTTGATATCGATGAAGATATTCGTGACATCTTTATCGAAGAGGTTGCAGAGGTTATTGCTGATTTAGAAGATTTTTTACCGATATGGCAGCAAGACGCACAGGATTTAACCCCGTTAACGGAAGTGCGACGAGGTTTCCATACCTTAAAAGGCTCAGGGCGTATGGTTGGTGCTTTTAGCATCAGTGAGATGGCATGGTCAATTGAAAACCTACTCAATCGTCTGTTGGAAAAAACACTGCCGGTGACCGATGAAGTCGTCGCATTAGTGACAGAAACGATCCAGCGTCTACCAGCGATGTTGAGTGATTTTGAAGCACAGCAATTACCAAGCTTTGATCCTGCTATTACTATTGTGCAAAGCAATAACCTAATGAGCCAGCAACCTATCAATACTGGGCTAGAAACATCTGAAGTCATATCTTCTACCGCTGACGTTGAGGAAGATAGTCCTTTACTAGAAGAGAGCTTGTTGTTAAACGAAACAAGCTTAGACATTGAGCATGCCGATACTCTAGGAACGACAGAGCACGTTAATTATTCGCTGGCAGAGGAAAAAGATATCTCTGCATCATTGATAGAATTAGAAATCCCTGCGGCACTGCAACCATTTATGTCAGCAGCCCAGCCGTTACCGATGGATGCTGACGATGCTGATCCCGATATTAAAGAGATTTTTTTAGAAGAGGCCAATGAGGTCTTGGATGAAATCGTGCCTTTATATGAGCAGTGGCAGCTTGCTCCAGATGAGTTAACCCAGTTGACTGATATTCGCCGCGGTTTCCATACTTTAAAAGGGTCGGGGCGTATGGTTGGTGCTAATACTAGTGCTGAGTTGGCGTGGTCGATAGAAAATATGCTCAACCGTATTTTAGATAATAGCATTACGGCTTCTACGGACATACAGCAGCTGATTGGCGATGTGCTGAGCGTGTATCCTGAGTTATTAACCACCTTTGAGAACGATAGCCAAGACTACCCTGCTATCATGCCCTTATGGGTGGCTTGTGCGCAGGCTTATAGTAAACAGTTGGGTAATGAATTTAGCTACCCTGCGCTATACCAACAGTTATTAGGCACTCCTGCACCGTCTTCTGCACCAAGTACAAATCAAAGTGCTCAGGATGGTTTTGACGATGAGAGCAATGCTGACAATAGCAATCATATCGACAGCATGTTGCAAACGATTAATTCTGTGAATGAAAAAATGGCAGAAGCGCCCATCGTTTTGACCCCTCAAAGTGAAGAAGAACAAGCCTTTTTTGACATTTTTATTGAAGAAGCAGAAGAGTTATTAGAGAGCGTTAATGACTTTGTTCGTCGCCATCAAGACGAGCCTTATGTGGCGGTAAGCGATGAGATTGTACGGGCATTCCATACCTTAAGGGCTGCTTCTGGATCTAGTGCTTTGACAGCAATTAGCGAGGTTAGTGCGACCATAGAGCAGAGTTTAGAGCTGCTACAGCAGCAGGATACGCCGATGAGTGCGCAGCATTTAAAGGCGCTCGCCCAGTCTGCAACCCTGATTAATGGCTATTTGGACAACTATAAACAAAACATTCAGCAGCAAGATGTGTCGTTAGAAGAGACGCAAAGCCAGCAAGATATTGCTTCTTTGCAAGCGATGCTTGGTGAGCAGTATGCTATTAAAGATAGCGAGAGCACTGCTGATAATAAGCCAACGATAAACCAATTGTTGGATGATAATATCAATGAATTGCTCGATGCTGAATGGCAGCTAGAAGCCGCTTTGACTCATCCAGAAAGTGCGCAAGTCCAAGCTTATATTGCGCAGCAAATGGCACAAATAAAATACTTAAGTGATAAAGCCCAAGAGTTTCCAAAGTTTACTGCCATCCTTAATGAGTTGGGCAAGGCTTATGCTTATTTAAGTCATCATCCTGAACAGTCAATTGATGCTGATATTCAAGCCGTTTTACTGGCCGGACATGCGCAATTGGTCGGTTTATTTGATGCCTTGGCAGGTAGCAGCTCATTAAAAATTGATGAGCAAGTTCTTCAGCAGCTACAAAGTATTGCTCAGCGCTATGACAGTAATAATGAAATGATCGCTGATGATGCCGACATCAACGCTGAATTTGAAACTGAAACTGACATTAATATTACTGCAGAGGTTTATGCTGATGCTTCGGTGCATAGTATCGCCGCGCCTGAGCTAGAGCTTGAAACCATCGATACCGATATCGAGCTATTAGAAATCTTCTTAGAAGAGGCGCAAGAGCTTGATGACGCGCTCAATGACAGCTTTAGTAAATGGCGCGCCGACATTAGTAATATCAATACTCTAAAAGTCTTACAGCGTCATCTGCATACCATCAAAGGTGGCGCGCGCATGGCAGGTATCCGTAGTATTGGTGACTTGACTCATGAAGCGGAGAGTATCTACGAGGCGTTTGTAGAAGAAAGACGAATGCCAACCGCACAGTGGCTTGAGATTATGCAGGTCGTGCAAGATACGTTGTCATTACAAGTGGCGCACATTGTCCGCTATCAGCAATCGTTTTTTGCGCCTGAGTTGATTGAGCAGTTACAACAGTTTGAAAAAGCGAAGGCATTGCCAGATGTCGTCCAACTTATTGTACCGATGCCGAAAAACCATATCGATACCGAGTCGCAAGTACTGGCAGATGAATATATTCATCGTATAGAACAAGCAGCAGATAGCTTAAGTTTAGATAGAATTATCAAGCAATCATGGGCAAATGGCTTACCTGACCCTGATATTTTGGAAGTGTTTTTAGAAGAAGCAGAAGCCCTGACCAACCGTAACGAATATCTGCAATCATTCTTAAGTGATGCAAATGATACGGTGGCATTGCAGGCACTACAACGCGACTTGCATACCCTTAAAGGTGGCGCGCGTATGGTGACCGCTAGTGGTATTGCTGACCTTGCACATGAAATGGAGTCGGTATATACAGATTTCGTCGATCGTCGCCGTCCTGCTACCAAAAAAGTCTTAGAGCTATTAGTTGCCTGTCATGATTGGCTTGCAGATGCCGTATTTATTCTGTCGCAACAGGTGAATCCGCCAACCCCGGATTTATTGATTGAGGCATTACAGCAATTTAGTAAAAACCCAGATAGCTTAAAGCAGATACCGAAAGAGTCATTGCAGCCGCAGCGTGACGCCATTCTTTTGGCGAAACAAAAGCAAGAGTCGACCTATATCCAAAAGGATATTAGTGAGATGCCGCTGATGGTGGCTAATACCGCTGAGCAAGAGCAAAACACCAATAATAACGAGATGATTCGTATCTCAGGTGGTCTGATTGAGCATATGATTAACCTATCGGGCGAGTCGGCGATTAACCGTGCGCGTATCGATATGGGCATGAGTAGCTTGACCAATAGTATTGAAGAGATGGGCACTACCGTACAGCGCTTAGCAGATCAGTTACGCCGGATGGAGATTGAGCTTGAGGCGCAGATTTTATCGCAAATCGATGACGAATTGGTCAATCATGAAGGTTTTGACCCGCTAGAGATGGATCAGTATTCTTCATTGAATCAGCTGTCAAAATCTTTGACAGAGTCGGCGTCAGATTTGGTCGATATTAATAACACCTTATTAGAAAAAACCCGTGATAGTGAAAGTCTATTGCTACAACTATCACGAACGCAAACCGAGCTCCAAGATGGCTTGATGAACTCGCGTATGGTGCCGTTTACCCGTCTAACGCCAAGGCTTGAGCGTATCGTACGTCAGACAGCCAATGAGCTTAATAAGTCGGTTGAGCTCAAGATTATCAATGCTGATGATGAAATGGATAGAACCATTCTAGAACGCATTACCTCGCCGCTTGAGCACATGTTACGTAACGCCGTCGATCACGGGATTGAGAACGTTGCCACACGCCTAAAAGCGGGTAAAGAGCGTAGTGGGCAAATCACTTTAGAAGTACGGCGTGAAGGCAGTGAAATTGTCATCCAGTTAACCGATGACGGTCGTGGGATTGATGTAGAAGCAGTACGCAATAAAGCTATCTCTCAAGGTCTGATTGATGCCGGCGACAGTACCCTAAGCGACCTTGATATTATACAGTACATCTTTAATGCCGGTTTAAGTACCAGTAAGCAGGTGACGCAAATATCAGGGCGCGGTGTCGGCATGGACGTCGTGATCAGTGAGATTCGTCAGTTAGGCGGCGCAGTATCAGTCGTCTCAGAGCTGGGTAAAGGTTCTCGATTTACCATGCGTGTGCCGCTCACCGTTGCTGTTTCTGATGCCTTGGTAGTGCGCGCAGCAGACCGCTATTATGCCATACCACTGGTGCAGATTGAGCGGGTTGTGCGTATCAATCCGGAAAAAATATACGACTATTATCAATCAGGTGCGGCGACGCTTAACTTTGAAGATACCGATTATCGCGTCCGTTATTTAAATGAGATTTTATCTGGTAATAAGTTAAATGAGTTGGTCGTCAATACCAATACTAGCGTGCCACTTATCATTATCAAAAACCGTAGTGGGCAGAATATGGCGCTACAGGTAGACCAAATCGCAGGCTCGCGTATTGAGGTTGTGGTAAAACCTTTGGGACAACAGTTCTCGAATTTATCAGGTATTTCAGCAGCGACTATTATGGGTGATGGCTCAGTCATGCTCATCCTTGATTTGATTGCCTTGATGCGTAATGTCACCTTGGTGAAAGAAGTCGCAAAACCTGCTGTGAGCATGCGCAGCACGACAGAGTCCAAAGCGACTATCTTGGTGGTCGATGACTCCGTTACAGTACGAAAAGTCACCTCACGTTTCTTAGAGCGCCAAGGCTTCACTGTGGTGCTTGCCAAAGATGGTATCGATGCGCTTGAGATTCTACAAGAAACGACACCTGACTTGATGCTACTCGATATCGAGATGCCGCGCATGGATGGTTTTGAAGTCGCGACACAAGTCCGCCATAATAGACGTCTGCAACATCTGCCGATTATTATGATTACCTCGCGTACGGGCGAAAAACATCGCGAGCGCGCCCTTGAGATTGGGGTTAATGACTATATGGGCAAACCTTTCCAAGAAAATCAGCTTCTTAGTAAGATTGAAACCCTATTGGGTAAAGAGGCTAGCCTAGTCAATGAAGGATAACTTACGTGCCTTGGCGCTAAAAGACAAACATAAAAGTGATATCAAGGTATTGGTGGTTGCAGAGGACCATCATCAGCGTATGGCTTTTTCTGATACGGTACGTAGCTGTGGTTTACAGCTGGTTGACTGCGTATCGCGGGCGCAATTGCAAGACAAGTTTGAGAGCTATGAAGGCTCTATCGATATTTGGTTAATCGACGGTGATTATGACCATCATATGGCGACAGCAACGGCAGCCTCTCAAGCTGCCGCCGTGTTGGTAGGGTTCAGTCAAGCACCGTATCTTAATGAAGCACAGCAGTATGCCAAGTGGCAGCGTAAACTAAAGCGTAAGCTTGCCCATATGTTGGCTTTGCCGATGCTAGACGATAATGCTACTGATAAAAACACTGCCTATAAAAATGAGGCCAATGACTGGCGTTATGTGGTGTTTTTAGGGGCTTCAATGGGTGGCCCTAGCGCCGTTAAAGAGTTTTTAGACCACTTATCGCCTTTACTGCCTGTAAGTATTTTATTGGCGCATCACTTTAACCAAACCATGATTAGTACATTACCGCGTATATTGAATCGTCATAATGAGTGGCGCTGTCAGCTGATTACCTCAACGCAGCGTTTGCGCACTGGGCAATGTCTTATAGTACCTATTGATAAACAAATTGTCTGTGATTCAACCGGTCGCATCATCTTGTTAGACCAGGCTTGGGAAGGCGATTATAAACCTGCTATCGGGCAAATTCTTAAAAATACCAGTGATGTCTATGGCAGTGAACTTATCAATATTATATTTTCAGGGATGGGTAACGATGGTACGCAGTATTTGGATTTAATCCAAGACAATGACAGTCAATTGTGGGCGCAAGAGCCAAGCTTAAGTGCCTGTCCTAGTCAGCCGCAAGCGATTATTGATTCAGGCTACTGTCAGTTTGTCGGCAGTCCGACAGCATTAGCAGAAAAACTTACTGAGTATATTACTGAAAGGGCGGTGAGCGCCCCTTTAGATTCATTTATTGTGAGCAACTTATGAAACAGATTCTAAAGCATTCGTTTGAGGCGGTGAGCTTACTGACCACTAACAATGGTATGCTCGACGTGACGGTTGTCCCAGCAGTTAACCAACCGGATTGGATTATTCCTAGCAGTTTGATTTTGAGTGTCGAGGAATGTAGCGAACATACCGATAGTTATGAGTGGCAACAGCAAGCAGTCGCGGTCTTCCATTTATTGCCACGCCATCAAACACCAGAGAAAATGATTGTCTTAGAAGGTAATACCTTCGCCCATCGTATCGCACTCCAAACTACAGGCGAGCTACGCCAACTACAGGCGCGTATCTCTGATGTCAAAGATATCGACCTTCCTGAGTATTTTATTAAGACAGACGACAAAATCGATGATGTTGATGAACGCGTACAAGAAGATGATGTGCTATCCTACCTCTTTCAAACCGTGATGATTGATAATACGCTGTACTTGGTAGCAGATTTAGATAAAATAGCACACCAATTGGTTGATTTAGACTCCTAGTTTGCTTAAGGTTAGGCTTCTCATAAAAATCTTTGTCATTAGCCTTGAGAGTGTTTAGCACGTGTTTTTATCAGCCAATCGCTGTTTGCCAATATCAGTGTATCAGTCAGCGCCAGTTAGTATGAATGAGCATCATTGAGCACTAATGAACAATAGGGGTGATAAAGTAAGCTATGAATACCATCAATTCAAACCTGACAAAGTGGTCGGTTGCTAGTCGAATCTTTCACTGGATTAGTGCCATCTTATTGCTGGTCACTTGGGTCATGATATTTTTATATGGCAATTTGGATAGTAAGGTCTATATCGGATTGCATAAGGCGTTTGGGATCAGTTTATTGTTTTGGATGATTGCCCGCGTGATCAATCGTATATTTACCAAAGCACCGCCTGCAGTTGCTATGTCAAAATGGCAGATGCTCCTCTCACAATTGTCACACTTTTTCTTGTACGCTTTGTTGATCGCTATGCCAACAGCAGGGCTGCTGATGTCAGTCTATGGCGGTAGAGCCGTTGATATTTTTGGCTTATTTCAAATCCCTGTCTTTGTCACACCAGATAGAGGCTTGGCTCGACTTTTTAATGACTGGCATACAGATATTTTATGGCCAATGATTATCGCCTTTACCTTGATTCATATTGGCGCCGCTTTATACCATCAGTTTATCAAAAAAGACAATCTGATAGCCCGTATAAAATAAAGGCTTGTAGATAAAAAGTAAGCATAAAAAAAGCCCTAAGTATGATGCTTAGGGCTTTTTTATGGAGCAATAAAGTAAAAAAATCTACTTTTTATGCTCAGGTAAGCTGATATTCATTTCTAGCACATCTAAGCTGTCTTCAGAACGATGATTGATATTGACATCATCAATCTGAACGCCGTTGACGTATTTATTAACCACTTCTAGTATTTCACGTTTCATTTTTTCGATACGGTCAGCGGTCAAACGATTATTTAAGCGATTTTCGCTTGCAACGATAACCTTTAGACGCTCAGTGGCCATATTGGCACTACCAGCATTACTGCTGTCATCGGTGCCGAATAGACTACTCCAAAATCCTTTTTTCTTACTCATTATTAACCCCCAAACCAGCGCTGTAATAGACTCTTTTTCTTCACATCAATATGACGTAATGGGCGCTCTTCCCCTAAGAAACGGGCAACGATATCGTCATAACATTGACCAGCAACAGAGTCGGTATAATGAATCACTGGCTCGCCGTGGTTAGAGGCTTCAAGCACTGAATGGCTCTCAGGAACCACGCCAAGTAACGGCACTTTTAGAATATCGTTAGAGATGGTATCGATATCCATCATCTCGTTAGCGGCGGCGCGGTCTGCATTGTAGCGTGTGATGATAAGATGCTCACGTACCGTCCCTTGGTTTTCCGCCACTTTCTTAGTTTGGCTTTGCAAGATACCGATGATACGGTCCGAGTCACGTACTGAAGAGATTTCAGGGTTGGTAACGATGATGGCTTCATCAGCATGATACATCGCAAGCTGCGCACCGCGTTCGATACCAGCAGGCGAGTCACAGATGATATAGTCAAACTGCTTAGACAACTCGTCCATGACTTCTGCTACACCTTCGTCCGTCAACGCATCTTTATCACGTGTCTGACTGGCAGGTAGGATATATAAATTCTCCAATTGCTTATCTTTCACTAGCGCTTGGGATAGGCGTGCATTACCATTGATAACATCGACAAAGTCATAAACAATTCGATTTTCGCAGCCCATAATCAAGTCTAGATTACGTAAGCCTACATCAAAATCGATAACAACTGTCTTATAGCCACGTAATGCTAAACCGGCGGCAAAAGAAGCACTGGTTGTGGTTTTGCCCACACCGCCTTTACCCGAAGTGATTACAACAATCTTCGCCACAATGGCACACTCCTATGAATTGATGGGATATTTATTATACAAAACAGTATAGATATAAAGTAGCACATTTGCTTGGCATTCACCTAGCGTATATGTGCTATCTGCGAGCGTAAGCCTAGCATAAATATACAAAAACTTATAGCAAGTCTATATTAAAGCACAAAAACAGCTGATATATCGCATTTATGCTTGCTATAAGCAAACAGATTAGACAGCTAAAAAACGCTCTAGTATCTGCGCTCAAAGCCCGTACATATAGTCTAACGTAAATAGTGGCAGAGCTAAAAATTCATCATAGCGCAGTTTTGTTAAGTAAACTTACTACAATATTAATCATACTATTTAGCCGCCAATTTAGTCTTTATTATCCATTTTCTAAGCTGATATGAATGTCGTAATATAAATGCAAATTAGGTCTTTGGATAATCTTAGTGTCATAGCTAATTTAAGCGTCGTCCATGACAGTAAAGACCAAGCCTTGACCTTCTAAATAACGTACTTCAACCGATTTATCAATCACATGCTCGGGTAGGTTGTCGCGTAAGCAATACGTACCGGCAACGGAGACTAATGAAGGGTTAAATACTTGGCAGAAAATACGCGCGTCTTTGTCGCCTGTTGCCCCTGCGACCAAACGACCTTGGGCGCGGCCATAAACGTGTAAGTTGTTGTCGGTAATGGCTTCGGCGCCGCTATTGACACTGTTGGTTAAAATCAAATCGCCGCCAACATGGTTGAGGCTTTGTCCTGAGCGTAGCATTTGATCATAGATGAGGCTGGTAATTTGCTCAGCGCTGATAAGCGTTTCAGCAGTCAAGGTAGTTTCAGCTACTTCAGGTATTGCGCTTGCTGCAACCGCTTGGTTGTCTACTGTTGAACCCGTATTATCAGCAGTGGTGGTAGAGTCAGCACTGTTGTTGGGCACAGTGGCTGCTACTTGGCTCAGCTGAGTAGTGGCTTTTTTACTCGGTAAAATACGCTCGATACGTTTGCCGTCAGCGGGGAATATCGCCAAGCGTAGCTCGCGAGCTTGCGCGTCTAGCAAGCCTGTGACCACGCCGATAGGCTGCAAACCCCAAGACCAAAGCAGTTCGACCAACGCCGATAAATCTTGCTCGACCTCACTGTCAATCAATACCGGTATATTGCTGTTCTTATTGCTCAGAGTGGTTTCAAGTTGGCTGGCAATCGCTGTAAAATCATCGGTGCTAAACTGTACCCGTGAAAAGGTCAGCATCTTGCCATAAAAAGCTAACGCTGGCGTGTTGGCTGAGGCGAGGGCATGCTGGTCATTGTCTGAAATCGTCATAATATAAATCCTCAAAAATGGTCGTATTGCGGTGTTCACGGTGCCGTTTTTATTATCAAAGTATGGCTATATAAAACTATCGCTATATAAAAATATAGCGATCAAAACCCAGTTCTTATTAAGTCAGTTCTTCCTAGTCCGATTTTTGCTAAGCCAGTTTTTGCTAAGCCCACTTTGACTAAAAATGCTACAACCTAAGCATGTCCTGATGCTTCCACTGCTGCACCTTTATTTGTGCTTCAAACTCATCCAAACTGTCGGCAATAATACTTGAGATTAATGTATCAAGGGCACTGTTATCGGTATCGATTTGAGCGACGCCGCTGGCAATAGCGACCATCAAAGCATCGAGACGTTCGGCGTCAAGCAGGCGCTCATTAAGCGCATATACCACATTTTCACCAATATTATGCCCGACATGTTGAAGCTGAGACTCAATTAAGCTACCAGCAATAGGTATCATGCGCAGATAGCGGCGTAGCTCAGGCGTATTGGCCAACCCCTCTTTAATCGCATTGCCCATTTCAGTGGCGATAATGGTGCCGCCGCCTGATGATTCGGTCAGTGCTTGGAGTTTTGGCGCCAGCTCTTTACGTAGCAGCGATAGCACCGCCGCCTCAATCTCGTTGCGATTGCGCGCGATGGTCGACTCAATAAACGATTTATGCATTTTAGGGTCGGTGAGCTGCTGCCGAAAGGTCTGAATGGTCGTTAAGATGACGCGGTCAGACAGCTCTTCTAAAAGTAAATCGATATAAAAGTTAATGCGGTTAATCCACGGCTGCGGCAATACTTGATAACCCAACTGATATAATCGGCGTCCGATAATCACCGCGCGAAATAAACGCAGCGCGCGCAGCTGCGGGAAACAGCCTAACACTTCATACCAGTGGACAAAAGGGAAAAAGAACCAGCGGTAATAAACTTTTTCTTTAATAGCAATCGCCCAGCGTAATAGCAGCTCTACAATCAAAAATAAGGTAAAGAAGCCACCGGCTGTCCGTAACGAATCGTGGATATTACTTTGATACCAGTTTAATGCCTCACTCAGGGTCAACCACTGCGCCGCATCATGACTAAAACTACTCATCAAGATAGCGTCAATACCGATTAATAATAAATCAATACTGATGGCGATAATCATCACGATATCATAGGTCAGCTTCAAGCGATTGGGCTTGGGACGATTCGGTCTTGGTGGTGGACTATTCGATAAGTCTGAGGACTGATTGCGCGCGGACGTTGATTCTATAGGGGCGCTGCTAGTAGAAGAGGCGGACACAGTCATACCTTATTAAGTGATAAATGGCATCAGTAGTGAGTGGCTTTCGGCCAATCACTACCAAATAAGTAACGAGTTTTAATGGTTATTCACATTATCAATGAATCATGCCAAAAAACAAGCCATCAACCATTATAATTTGGTATTTTAGCCATTATCTTTTTATAGAAAAAATCCGCTGACAGTAGCAACGGATCTTAATAATAGAGATTTTACATTTTGTTCTAATCCTAAGGCGTTTTATCAACCGCCGTGTCATCAAATTCAGCAAGCATCTCAGTAATGCGTTGATCCTTTTGACGCCAAATGTGCTCGACCCAATCAAACATCTGCGCTTTGACTGCGTCATCGTTTTCATAACCACCGTTTTGAATACCCGCAAACAGCTCGTCAGGTATCTTAATATGGCGGACATCGACACCTAAGCGTTTGATATTCCCTTTCCACAAATCGCCATAGGTTGGTACGCCGTCAGGATAAACGATGGTCATATCTAAGATACCATCCATGTCAGCGCCCAAGGCGTTAATAGCCAGCGACAAACCACCGGCGCGCGGTTTTAATAGATGGGTATAGGGCGAGTTTTGTTTATCGTGCTTTTCTTGGGTAAAGCGCGTGCCTTCTAAATAGTTCAATAAGGTAAAGGGCTTGTCCTTTAATAACGCACAAGCACGCTTTGCTTCTTCGATATCTTTACCTTGAAGGGCAGGGTTTTTAGCAACCGCTTCTTTAGAGTGGCGGCGCATCATTGGGAAGTCTAAAAAGTAAAACGCCTGCCCAACGATAGGAATATAAATCAGCTCAAATTTGGTAAAAAAGCGGGTCAGCGGCAAGCGTTTTTCACTGATATATTGCACGATGCTGGTGTCCACCCAAGATTGATGGTTACTGACCAGCAGGTACTTACCGTCCATATGGACATCATCTGGCAAATGAATGCGCCAGTCTTTACGCGGCAACATATTGTCGATGAGCGCATTGTTGCTGCTAATCCAGTGTTCAGCGATTTTAATCACTGTCTTATCGGCGATAGGAGCGCCGGTGATGATTTTACCAACCCCCATTAGCCATAATGGAATGCTACCGCCAAAGCTATTGGCAGCGATGACCCCAGTTGCTGTCGCAAGCGACATGGCTTTTGCTAATTTTGGCGTACGTTCGTGTATTTTTTGTATGGCAGAATTTAAGCACATATCCAATCCCTTCCTATTCATTTCGTTAATCACGCAACTTTTTTAGAATTTTTTAATCAACCTCAAAATATATAACTAATGTATTCTTAATATGGATTCTTATTTATTAGTAATAATTTCGCCATATAAAAGCCAATGATATAAATAAGCCTCTCTTAACAAGCGCTTATATTTAATTGAGCTAACGTACTTTTTAATAGCATTTTTATCATTTTGAACTGCTTAACACCTTAACTAAGTTCAGTTATTATTGCGTGTCAGGTTTTAGTATTGTTGATGCAATAATCATTTTGTTGGCTGATTTTAGCAGAAAAATATTATAGTGTACGACTGTAAACGTGACTTGCGGTAGCAAATTGGCTCTGTTGCTAAGCAATAAGTCATAAATAGTTATGCACTTTTCATACATAGATGTGACAAAATATTACACACAAATGGATGGCAATTGCCATAATAATAGCAAGTGTAGATAAACATCTAAACGATATTGCTGACCAATAATGGTCATAAGCAATATTTATAAAAAGCAAATTTATCTATCGATTTTTTTAACTTAAGAGGAAATATTATGCGTAATACATTAATGATTGCAGCAGTGGCGTCAGGTTTGGCTCTAAGCGGTTGTGCTACAGATCCATACACTGGCCAACAGACTCTTAACAAGTCTGCACTTGGCGCATTAGCTGGTGCAGCTGGTGGCGCGACTATCTCAAAAGCAACAGGTGGCGACAAAACTGGTCGTGATGCTGCTATTGGCGCTGCACTAGGTGCTGGCGTTGGTTACTATATGGATCGTCAAGCCAAGCAACTTCAACAGCAAATGGCTGGTACTGGTGTGACAGTTACACCGAATGCTAATGGTAACATTGACTTGGTTATGCCGGGTAATATCACGTTCTCGTTTGATGATGCGTCTTTAAACCCATCATTTAGACCAACGCTTGATAAGCTTGCCTCTACAATGAATGAATATAACCAAAACACCATTACTATTGCTGGTCATACCGACAGTAAAGGTGCTGATGCTTATAACATGAAGTTATCACGTGACCGCGCTTATGCAGTAGCGAACTACTTAAGTGCACGTGGCGTAGCTTCTAACCGTATCAACGTAGTCGCTTATGGCGAGTCGCGTCCAGTTGCTGATAACAGCAGTGAATATGGTCGTCAACAAAACCGCCGTGTAGAGCTAACCGTTAATGCGCCAAACAGCGTTCGTTAATCAATATTGATTGACTAAAAAATTGATTGACTAAAAATCAAGAAAAAATAAAGAATGAGACAAAAAGACCAGCGCAAAGCTGGTCTTTTTTTTGCCTGAAATTTGTCCTAAAACTTATCTAAGCTTTCAAAATTATATTTGATAATAGTTATCAATAACATTATAATTCGCAAGTATTAAATTCTGCTAGCATGTAATGATATTGTGAAATCGACAGTTTTACTCTAATCAATATTTGCTACTTATCTTGCTGAATTTTCTCCTTATAACTCTCTGGACTTCTACTTTGCTATTTTATTTAGTGTATCTCATCGAGGACGTGTATGAATATCAGCCCAGCGCCAAGCCGTAAAATTTTACCGACTACTTTAGCTGCTGCTCTGGCAGTGATATTAATGATATCAGGTTGTAGCAAGCAGTCTGATGAGACTGCAAGTACGGACGCCCAAGCTGACGTCCAAGGCACTGAAAAAACAGACAATAAAACCTCGTCAGCGGCTGCCCAAGCGCATATCGATCGCTTGCTGATTAGCTATGCTGATATGGCGCACACCGCCTACAAGGACTCTTTAGAAACCGCCAAAATTTTACAAACAGCGGTTAATACTTATGTAGAAACGCCGACCCAAGAAAATCTTGATGCTGCAAAAGCGGCTTATAAAGCGGCGCGCCAGCCTTATTCGCAGACTGAAATATTCCGCTTTGACGAAGGCTTTGTGACGGCTAATGACAAACGTGCGCTTGGCAGTATCGATGGCTGGGAAGGGCAGGTAAATGCTTGGCCGCTTGATGAGGCGTTGATTGATTATGTGAGTGACAGTTATGAGGGCGAATATAACAGTCAGGACAATATTATCAACAGTGACAGCATTACAGTCGGTAGCCTAAAACAAGATACGACCACCATTACGCCTGAATTATTGGCTGAGATGAGTGAGATTGGTGGCAGTGAAGCCAATGTTACCACCGGCTATCATGCGATTGAGTTTCTGCTGTGGGGTCAAGATACCAATGGCGTCGGTGAGGGCGCAGGCAACCGTCCAGTGAGCGACTATATAACAACCGACGGTGAATGCACCAGCGGTGACACGGTCAATACTGATACCAGTATTTGCGAGCGCCGTGGGCAGTATTTAAAAGCGGTTACTCAGTTATTGGTTGATGATTTGACTGCGATGGAAGCTGAGTGGCAACCTGATAGCGAAAACACCTTGCGTAGCGACATGATGGAACGTAAAGACAAAAACGGTCTACGTCAAATCATGTACCAAATGGGCAGCTTAGCACTTGGTGAGCTGGCATCTGAGCGCATACAAGTGGCCTTTGTCACCGGCTCTACCGAAGATGAGCATGAATGTTTTAGTGATTTAACCCATTTAAGCTATGCCAATAATGCCCGCGGTATTCAAAATGTCTTTAATGGTAGCTATAAAACCGTCGCCGGTAAGACTGTCGGCGGATACGGCGTTAAACACTATCTTATTGATACCGGTAATACAGAGGCGGCTGATAAGCTCGCGGCTGATTTTGCTAAAGTAGAAGCGGCCTTTAAGGTAATTGTTGATAAAGGCGAAAAAGACGGCATCAAGGTCGACCAAATGATTGCCACAGTAGGACAAGCAAGCAAGCATGGTATCTCTGCTGAGGAGCAAAATAAACGCCGTGGTTGGATTGAAAGCAGCATTACGAGCTTACAAGAGCTAACCGCTGGTATTGAAAACACCGCAAAAGCCGTTGGTATTGATAATCTAGATGCTGATGCAGGTTCACAGTTTTAAGACAATGCGTATTTAATACCGTCAATTGGCTGTGTGTTTGTCGCTGTATTTATAGGCTTGGTTTTATATGCCTAATAAGTCACTATAAGCGAATGAGAATTATTTTCATAGAAAAATAATTTAGGTATAATACACACGTTGTCGACTACCGTTGGCAGCGTGTTTTTTTATAGCGTATTAAGATAGCCAGATATGTCATAGCGCAGTGAATATTATATTGAATAGAAATACTTATCGAATAGAAGTGAAAAAATTATAGCACGCGATTTTAATGGTTCTATATTAGAACTAAGGTTCCCTATGAGCAGCAGTAATGTGTTAAAAGCTAAACAGTCTATCGCGTTTTATTCCTCTTTAATATTTAAGTATTCGCCATTGAAGCTATCGCTAGGAATAGTATGTGCGCTATCCATAAGCGCCTGTCAGCCAAGTGATAATCCAAGTGATAATGTTGCTGCATCTGCTACAGATGACGGCAAACCCTCGGAAAGCAGCCATTATGAAGCAATCACTTTTGAACGTGTCCAGACTATTGAGACGTTAGCTGGCGTGCCTATGCAGCAGCTTGCCAGCTTTGATGCGCAAGAGATTAAGCAAGGCGGCGATACCGGTATTAGTATCACCACTAGCGAGAGCTACTCTAAACCTTCCTCAAATATAACCGCTTCACGTAAAGGTTCTTTTTTTATCGGTAATGCATTTTTTAGGCAACCGTGGGTGGTTGCGCCGGCGAGTACCGATAGCCGCGATGGTCTAGGTGCATTATTTAACGTCGCTGCCTGTCAATCCTGTCATATCAAAGACGGTCGCGGTCATGCGCCGATGAGCAGTGAGGATGATGCTGATAGCTTGCTTATCCGCCTTGCTATGCCTGCTACTACCGAGGAGCAGCTCCAAAAATTAGAGAATTCCTTGATAGAAAAAGTTGTGCATCCTATGTATGGCGGTCAATTGCAGGACCGCGGTATTCAAGGTGTACCTGCTGAGGCGCGCATTGCGGTACAGTGGACAGACAAGCCCGTCACCTTTGCTGATGGTCATGTCGAGACGTTGCGGTCGCCAACCTTTAACTTGACCAAACCCGGTTATGGTGCATTTGATGACGAGCTGATGGTGTCGCCGCGTGTTGCTTTACCTATGATTGGGCTTGGGCTACTCGAGCAAATCCCAGACGAAGCCATTAAAAAACAAGCGATAAAAACAAATAATGCCAATGGCGATATCAGCGGCAAATTCAACTGGGTTATGGATCCACAAACGGGCAAAGTGGCATTAGGTCGTTTTGGTTGGAAAGCTGGGCAAACCAAATTGATTACCCAAAACCAAAGTGCCTTTAATGAAGATATGGGACTGACCTCCAATATCCGTCCGCATGAATCTTGCATGCCCACGCAGACCGCTTGTATAAACGCGGCAACGGGTGCTGATGAGCAAGGCAATGGCAAACCACCGGTTGAAGTCAATGATGAAGTGGCAAAGTTCGTTGAATTTTATACCCGCAATTTAGCGGTGCCCCATCGCCGTAATGCTGACGATAAGCTAGTACTGGCGGGCAAAAAACGCTTTTATGATATGGGCTGTCAAAGCTGTCATACGCCAAGATATCAGTTGCCAAAAACCGACGATGACCATCTTGAGCAGCATGGGCAAGTGATTTATCCTTATACTGATTTATTATTACATGACATGGGAAATGATCTTGCTGATCGTACTATCGCTGGCAAGCTGCCATCGAAAGACTTACAAGTTGAATTTTTAGCCAATTCTTATGAATGGCGTACGCCTGCATTATGGGGTATTGGGCTTGCGCAAACCGTTGATTCGCAAGCGACATTTTTACATGATGGTCGCGCTCGTACGCTGATGGAGGCGGTGCTATGGCATGGCGGCGAAGCGGAAAAGCAGAAACAAAAGGTATTAAAGTTAGACAAACAAGGGCGCAGTGAATTAAATGCGTTCTTAAAGTCATTATAAAAGTCAGGCTATACACTTTAAAAGCCATTTAAAAACCATCTAAAAGGCATTTAAAAATTGCCCGCCTTAAATGTACAGATTTAAATAATTACTTATATTAATAGCTATATAAATACCGAGAAATCTATGAAAATAAACCATGCTCTAGCAATGGCACTATCAGCACTAAGTGCGGGTATCCTTATCAGCTGCGTCAAACCTGCTGATGAGAGCAAAGCACCAGAAGTAGACAGCCAAGTTGCTCAAGAGAGCGCTACTTCTACGGCTACAGCTGAAAAAGACAATAGTACAGATAAGATTATCGCTGTTGATATTAGCGCTGATACTGAAAAGACCTATTTGACCCATGTGGCAAATGATATTGTTATTCCCGCTTATGCGGATGCCGCGAAGCAGAGTGATTTATTGCATGAGTTGGCACAAAAGCATTGTCAGCACGCGCCAGTCAGCGGTAATGAGCTGCAAGCGCTGCGCGCCCAATGGTTGGTGCTCGCGCAAGCATGGGCTGGCGCTGAGATGATTAATTTCGGTCCAGCGACGGTAAGCATGAGTAATTTATATATCAATTATTATCCTGATGAGCGCGGTCTGGTACATGGTGGTGTTGCCGATCTCATTGCTGCCAATCCTAAGCTCACCGCTGAGCAACTGGCTAACGAGAGCGCTATTGTCCAAGGTATACCAGGATTAGAAGAAGCGTTATATGCCAATGATAGCTTGAATGCTGGGCAATGTGCTTATGTAATGAGCGCAAGCAGTGCCTTAAGCACGCGTCTTAAAGATATTGAGAAAAACTGGCAGCAAAACTCAATCACTTTATTAGCGATTGATAAAACCGCTGAGAGTGATCAAGGTTTAAACCAATGGTTTAATTCTTTATTGTCATTGGTTGAGACCATGAAGTCCAATGCCATTGATCAGCCATTAGGCTTAACCGGTAAGAAAAAAGGTCACCTGCCAGCTGCGACCGCAGGGCAAAGCCGCGCGATTATCAATGCTAAATTGGCCACGCTAAATAAAGCAATGACCGATCCCGTCTTAACCGCTATTCTTGGGGGCAATAATGAAAACGCAGTGGCAGATAATCTATCGACCGCGCTTGCTGATGCGACCACATTATTGGCGCAAATGCCAGAAGACTTAGCGACGGCTGATAAAGCTACCCAGCAAGAGCTGTATGACAAGCTGACGACCATTACGCGCATTATTAAACGCCAATTGATTCCGACCCTCGGTATCCGTGTGGGCTTTAATAGCACTGATGGCGATTAAAAAAATGCACTCTATCGATACTAAAACAGCAAATGAATCGCAAGAGCAGTCACAGCAGCAGCCACAAAATAAGCAGCCTAATAATGAGCTGCTAGTAACATCCGCATTGACCATGCTGTCTGCTGTCATGGGTACAGCTGCGCTTGTCGGTGTCCATCATCGTTATCGTAAGCAGCGTCACCCTGATGCCAGCTTGCAGGACTATGTAGTAGGTATGCGCTCGCAGTTGCAGTCGTTAATCGCAACATCAAAACGCGAGCTCGTGCAGTTTCGTCACGCTTATCAGCAAGCTACAGTTGCATGGCAACAGGCTTATCGTTTACCGATAGATGCTAGGCAAAATGCCAATAATAATAGCCTAGCTGACTTTAGCGCCGCACATACCACCACCGTACTACCGCGCCCCGTTTGTTGGGTTAGCGGTGTCGCCTCTATGCCAAAAAGTGTCGTATTAGCAAATGATGATGGCGCTGATGCCTGTCATAATGAAAATGACTTTGGTGTGGTCGGTATCGATGCCGATAGACAAATCGTTTGGCAAACCACCATGCCTGAACGTGTCCACGATATTGTTGTTCAGCCTGTTTTGGACCGCGAAAGTAACTTTTCTAACCACAACCAAAATGCTAATCATAACCAAAATCGCGATGTCGTGGTCATGGGTCGGCGTCCGAGTGAAAAGTTTTGGGTATTAGACACGGCGAGCGGACAAGTAAATTTTGCTATTAAAGCATCTACTCATCGGCATTTTTATGGGCATGCTTGCTATAGCCTAGACGGTAAATTGCTCTATGTGACCGAAAATGACACCCTAAGTTTAGAGGGTAAAATCGGTATCTATGATGCTGATGATAAATATAAAAAAATCGCAGAATTTGACTCGTATGGTATTGGTCCGCATGAGCTGATTATGCATCCCGATGGTGAGACGTTAGTGATTGCGAATGGTGGTATCAAAACCGAGCAAGCGTCGCGCGAAGAACTTAATTTAGACAGTATGCGACCATCATTGGTTTACCTTAATCGTCATACTGGCGCTTTGCTTGAGCAGATTACGCCTGAACACAATCAAATGAGCGTACGTCATCTAGCCATGCATGACGATGGAACGGTGATGATAGGTATTCAATTCCAAGGCGAAAAGCATATTAATGTGCCGTTAGTATTGACGCATAAACGCGGTGATAGTGATTTTAAAGCGCTTATTATGCCCAATAACCAGTGGCAACGCTTCCATCAATATATCGCCAGTGTAGCGGTCGACAGTGAGCGTAACTTATTATGCGTAACCACGCCGATTGGCGGTTGTGCGGCGCTTTATGACTTAAATACTCGCACCTTAATAACTGATGTTAGCCTGCCAGATTGTGCAGGGGTAGCAGTACTGTTTAGTCAGCGCACTAATAAGACAGATAGTCGTGATGAGCAATCAGGCTTTATTGTTAGTGATGGCCAAGGTCAGTTAACGGCGTTAACTGTTGATAGCTTGGCAACGGCACAATTGGATACTGTAGAGAAAAACGACCGTATTCTTAAAGACAGCAAATGTCATATGATGTCGTTTGACAATCACTTACAAGCGCTTTGAGCATGAATATGCCGTCTGCATACCAGTCACCTTTATTAAAAAAAGCTATTCAAGGTTTGGCGCAAGCGGATATTAAGCTACATATCAGCAAAAAGCGGGTCAAAAATATCAACTTTCGCTTAAAACCGCATAAATTAATGGTTTCTGTGCCATTGTTTATTAGTTCAGCCCAAGCTGCACAGGCTGTGGCGAAGCGTGTGCCATGGGCAATCGCTAATCACGGCCAAGTATTAGAGCAATATAGGCGGCGACAACTTCCTTCAAAAGAATTTTTAAAAGAGTCATCAACTGCCGATAGCACGCTGCTGTTATGGGGCGTAGAGCAATCGTTCACCTTAAATCATGATGAAAAAATTACTTACTATCGACAACAGCTTTCTGAAGTCATACCTTCTCTGTTTGAAAAATGGCAACCAATTGTCGGTGCGACAGCCAATGAGATACGCCTGAAAAAAATGCATACGCGCTGGGGTAGCTGTAATACGCGTGCACGGCGGATTTGGCTATCCGTCTATCTGCCCGCTTATCCTATCGAATGCACCGAATACGTCATCGTCCATGAGCTGTGTCATTTACATCATGCCAATCATAGCCGCGCCTTTTGGCAAACGGTGGCTACCGCGATGCCTGATTATCAGCATTGGCATAATATACTGGCAGGGAAGGCGGGACAGTTAGATTAAACCCTTCACCTAAGTACTATCAACAAGTATTATCAACAAGTATTATCAACAAGTATTATCAACAAGTATTATCAACAAGTATTATCAACAAGTATTATCAACAAGTACTGTCAACAAGTACTGTCAACAAGCGCCATAAGACTGATATGATTAATCATAACGATACAAATTATGTCGTTTAAATAATATTCTTATCTATCGTACATACAGGGATGTCATATGGAAAACGTCAATCAAGCGCAGTTTTGGCAGCAGCGTTATGAGCAAGACAGTATCGGTTGGGATATGGGACAAGTGTCGCCACCGCTCCAAGCTTATATTGATCAATTGCCTGAATCTGCTAAAAGTCAGGCTGTTTTAGTGCCAGGGGCAGGTAATGCTTACGAGGTTGGTTATCTCCATGAGCAAGGTTTTACCAATGTTACTTTGGTTGATTTTGCGCCTGCGCCGATTGAAGCGTTTGCGGAGCGCTATCCTGACTTTCCAGCTGAGCATTTAATCTGTGCCGACTTTTTTGAATTGTCGCCTGAGAAGTATCAGTTTGATTGGGTGCTTGAGCAGACGTTTTTTTGTGCGATAAATCCTGCGCGCCGTGATGAATATGTAGCGCAGATGGCAGCATTATTGAAACCGAATGGTAAGCTGGTTGGTTTGCTGTTTGATAAAGACTTTGGACGAGACGAGCCACCGTTTGGCGGTACAAAAGCTGAATACCAACAGCGTTTTGCGCCTTATTTTGATATTGAAATTATGGAGACAAGTTATAACTCATATCCTGCACGGCAGGGCAGTGAGCTGTTTATTAAGATGCAAGCAAAATAATCTCACGCTTGATGTTTTCTCGAGCTTGTTCTTCTAACCGTGCATAGTAATAATCAGTCAGATAAAGCGTTGGATGCGCTAACAATCCTGTTAATACTGCTATGCGTCCAACGCGATAATCTATATTTGAGATATGCGCATATTCTTGGCGGACAGCTTGCGCATACTGTTCATACTCAGGCCAAGATGCCCCTAAAATACTTAAGTCCATATCTAGTAAATAGGCGGCATCGCTTTTTCTAGCTTTGTCTGACCCTTCATCAATGTCGGCAATTTGATGGCTAGCCGTCATCATTATCAGCGCGTAGATATATTGGCATTGCTCAGCAGTCAGATAAGGACTTAACGAATCTACGGCATATTCTGCACTTTTAAGCTCATTATCTGAGCGCGTCGGTTCATATATCACGTCATGATAAAACAGTGCCAATGCGATAATATGCGGCTCATTTAAATGATGCTTAATCTGTTCAAACTGCGTAAATAATTGCTGAATATGCTGCAAGCTATGATAAGCGCGCTGGCTTTCGTTATAACGCATATCGATATCTTGCCAAAGTGCTTTTAATATTGCTGGCTCGATAGCGTTATTAATAGCCGTTAAATGCCACTCGAAAAGCTTACCGAGCTCAGTCTCTATTTGTGACAACCCGTCCATAGTTAGCCTTTATTTAATGACTGCAATCTATTAGCAAATGCTTACTTTTTACTAGCAGCATCTTCAAATGCTTGTTTAAAGAGCTTGCCTAATAAATTGACATCATCGACGCGGGCATAATTTAAACGAGTGACAAAAGCGATATGACGATGCGGTCCTTCCTCGGCTAGTGGCACCGCAACTGCATTTTGATTTTGCAGATGTAGCTGGTCTAATGCCATCTCTGGCACTAATGTCGTCCCCATATTGGCAAGTGCCATTTGAATAAGGGTGTTTAAGCTGGCATCAGAAAAACTCGATTTCATTTGCGCGCGGTCAAAATGACAGACCGTCAGTGTTTGATCCGTCAAGCAATGTCCTTCACCTAATAGCATCAGATTGGCCGTTGCTAGCTCATCAGCATTGATGGTTTTAAGTTTGGCATGGACGTCATCTTTTGGGAAGACGGCAAAAAAGTCCTCGCTCCAAAACTCAAAAGTATGCAAGCCATCGACCGCATACGGCAGCGCAATAATGGCGGTATCAATATGACCGTAGCGCACTTGCTCGAGCAAGCGCTCGGTTTGCTGCTCGACAATGGTCATACGAAATTCTGGATAGTGCTCACGTAGCGCAGGCAACACTTTTGGCAGCAAATAAGGGGCAATCGTTGGAATAATTCCGACGGTCATAGGGTAAGCAAGCGGCGACTGATGGCTATGCGCGCGCGTGGTCAAATCATTGACTTCCGAAAACACGCGCTGCGCCCGCGTCAAGATATCTTCACCGATAGGCGTAATCAAGACTTGCTTATTATTTCGCTCAAAAATCTGCGTATCAAGCTGTTTTTCTAACTCGGCGATACCCAAGCTCAGCGCTGATTGTGAGATATTACAGTCTTCTGCCGCACGCTTAAAATGACGATGTTTGGCAACCGCTAAGGCAAACTCAAGTTGACGTAAGGTGATCATAAAACCTCTCTGTTAATGGGTTTTTAACGCAATTTGTTTTACTCGTTTATCTTGTGTACTATAGCAATTTAATGCCGATATACGGATAAAAAAGCAGATAGAATAGTTTAACAAGTTTAATAAAACAAAACATCACATTAAAAATTTTTAACTGGATTAACCATAGAATTCGCGTATAGTTTGTCAGGTAGCCCAGTTAAGCAAAGGGTTAGTAGAAATAACCAACAATAAACATCAATTAACTCAACAACAATCAATCAAAAAAAGGAGCCAATCATGGCGTCTATTATCAATCAAGAAATCCCAGAGTTTTCAGCAGATGCGTTTGTAAACGGTGAGTTCAAAACCATCACTTCAGAAGACGTAAAAGGCAGCTGGGCAATCTTCCTATTTTACCCAGCTGACTTTACCTTTGTTTGCCCAACTGAACTTGAAGACATGGCAGCTCATTACGAAGAGCTTAAAGGTTTGGGCGTAGAAGTGTACTCAGTATCAACCGATACGCATTTCACCCACAAAGCATGGCATGATTCTTCAGAAGCCATCGGCAAAGTAACTTACCCAATGATCGGCGATCCTACTGGTCGTATCACTCGTGGCTTTAACGTCATGATTGAAGAAGCAGGTTTGGCTGAGCGCGGTACATTCTTAGTGGATCCAGACGGCTTGATTCAAGTTGCTGAAATCCATGCAGGCGGCATTGGCCGTAGTGCAAAAGACATGCTACGTAAAGTGAAAGCAGCACAGTATGTTCGTGAAAACGACGGCGAAGTTTGCCCAGCAGCTTGGGAACAAGGTCAAGAAACTCTTAAACCAAGCCTTGATCTAGTTGGTAAAATCTAAGTCTTTCTTTATTAGACTAAAGTTATTAGATTAAGATTTTAGTATTATTTAAAGCGGTATTTGCTGATTGATAATGCTAAATAAAGTGCTATGAAAAAGACCCCGTTAACTGATGTTAACGGGGTCTTTTTTTGTCTCAATCTTATAAGACTTTATAATATCTAACGGTATAAACTGGCCACTAGTTAAGCGTGAGATTGTAATTTATTTTTATCGATTATTTTGTAAATCTCATCTTTTAAATGCAGCTTTCGCCGTTTCATTTGCTCAATTTCTTCATCACGACTGGCATGCTTGACCAAATCTTTATCCAGCTGATTGATTTGCTGATCAAGCTGCGTATGTTCGTCAAAAATAGTCGCAAAGTGACTGTCTTTTTGCTTAAGCTCAGCAATAATATCTCTGTTGTCTTGCCATGTATCAGTCTTTCTCATGTTGTCATCCTTGTTATAAAGCGCAAGCTTATCAAAGCATCGGCGCATTTTAGTTAAGAGTGCTGTGATGAATTGCTATGATTGTGAGACTTGAATGTCATTGAGCCAAATCGTTATTCAGCTCAAAAGTGCATAGACTTACTAGCAGCAGAAAGGGCTGTTAATACACTGCGATAACCGCTAATCTGCCATGGGACAAATAAGAGTTTTTCTTATTCGCCTCACTCGATTGTAGCGAAAAAATTTGCCAGATACTACGACTATCATTGGCTACTATTTATCAGTGGTTTTAAATTTAAATAATAATATTGGTTTATGATATATTTTATAAAACGTAAGGTTTGAGTTTATCAGCTTGCCCAAAACCTGCAAACCCCTGATAATAGACGTATCAAAGGTGATAAGGCCGGTATTTTTAGCGTTCTAAATCAGCGACTTAACTTATCACCAAACACTATTCAAATGCTCAGCATCGTAGCTGGCGTTACATATTTAATAATAATGAGGAACAAACATGATAGATAAAAGTTTATTAGATGCAGTCAAAAGCTACAGTGAAAACATGACTCGCCCAATTACCTTTGTATTGGGTAGCGGCGAACATAGCAAGCGCGCTGAGCTGATTGATTTTTTGACTAAAATCGCTGGCACCACGGATAAGATTAATTTTGACAGTACAGCTACCGATGACAGCTTGCCAAGCCCGATTAGCTTTAAAGTAGTCAGCCATATCGATGGCGCATTGACCGATACCGGTATTGTCTTTAGCGGTATCCCTGGAGGTCATGAATTTACCTCGCTGATTTTGGCGATTTTGCAAGCTGGCGGTCATACCTTAAAACTTGATGAAGGTATTCAAAAGCTGATTAAGCGTTTTAATAAGCCGCTACAGTTTCAGACTTACGTGTCGCTCTCGTGCCACAGTTGCCCAGAAGTGGTGCAAGCGCTGAACCAATTTGCCTTGCTCAATGATGACATCAGTAATGAGATGATCGATGGCGCATTATTCCAAGAGCAAGTAGAAGCCAATAACATCCAAGGCGTACCAGCAGTGTTCTTAAATGGTAAGCCGTTTGCTAATGGTCTGATTGACACGGCTAAATTGATTGAGAAGTTGCAAGAGCAGTTTCCTGATTTACTGAGCGAAGCTGATGACGATGCTGAACAGCTAGAGCAGCAAGATGTGACGATTATCGGTGCCGGTCCTGCTGGCGTTGCGGCGGCGATTTATACCGCGCGTAAAGGCTTAAAAGTCACTATGGTCGCTGATCGTATTGGTGGGCAGGTGAAAGACACGCAAGATATCGAGAACTTAATCTCTGTACCTTTAACGACCGGTAGTGAGCTGTCGGCGAACTTTGAAAAGCATTTACACGAATATGACATTACGCTCAAAGAGCATGTCAGCGTCAAAGAAATTAGCGAGACGGATGATGAAAACTACCGAATTCATCTAAATACTGGTGAGACGTTTGAGACACGCAGTATTATCTTGGCGACTGGTGCTCAGTGGCGTAAGCTTGGTGTCCCGGGTGAAGATGAAAACGTCGGTAAAGGCGTTGCTTACTGCGCGCACTGTGATGGTCCGTTCTTTAAAGGTAAAGACATCTCTGTCATCGGTGGCGGTAACTCAGGTATCGAGGCGGCGCTAGACTTGGCAGGTATCGTTAAACATGTGACCGTCCTTGAATTCGCCGATGAGCTAAAAGCGGATCAGGTATTGATTAATAAAGCCAAAGAAAAAGCCAATATTGAATTTATCACTGGAGCAGCGACTCAAGAAATCAAAGCGCAAGATGGTAAAGTGACGTCTATCGTTTATCAAGACCGTAGCAGCAGTGAAACCAAAGAGCTTGATGTTTCAGCAGTGTTTGTGCAGATTGGTTTGGTGCCGAATACTGAATTTGTCAAAGGCTTTGTTGATCTAAACCGCTTTGGCGAGATTGAGATTGACGAGCGCTGCCGCACCGACCGCAAAGGTATCTTTGCTTGTGGTGATGTCACGACCGTACCATTTAAGCAGATTAATATTGCAATGGGCGAAGGTTCAAAAGCCGCATTATCAGCGTTTGAATACTTAGTTATGCAGTAAGTTATTTAGCTCTACCGTTAGTGTTAAAAGCCATCTCAAATGAGATGGCTTTTTTTTGTGCTTATACAATCAGTTTTTATTCCGAATCAACGCAATCACGGGCAGCGCAACCACATACATCAACACACCATATACCGCAGCAGGTAGGGCGATGACCGGTAATGTGCTGACACCCATAATGATAGGTGCCAAGGTAATCGCAGTTGTGCTGTTTTGAATACTGGTTTCTATCGAGATGGTTTTGGTATCAAACCAGCTGAGCTTCATGGCTTTAGAGGTCAGAATACTTAAGCCAAACAAGATGACAATGATAAAGACCAACTCAAACCCAATAGACGCCAATTGCTCTTGTAGTAATTGCCAGTTGGTCGCAATAGCAGCAAAGACGATTAAGACAAAAAACAGACTGGCTAAGCCATTTAGAATGCCGCTTCTACGTACCATAAAGTCAGTAAATTTATAACGCGCGAGCATACCTAGGGTTACAGGTAAGGTAGTCAGTAAAAACATCACCACGCCGATTTTTAGTGCGCTGATAGAGCCTGCTTGATCTTGCATAAAGTGATTAAAAGCTAGCGTAATTAAGATAGGCAGTGTCACCACTGATAACAGGCTCACTACGCCCGTGAGTGCCACTGACAGCGCCACATTACCTTTGGCATAGTAGGTGAGCATGTTGCTGGTCACACCGCCTGGGCAAAAGCTAATCAGCATGATACCAAAGGCAATAGCAGGTGGTGGCGACATGACTAAGACGACCGCTAACGCAACCAACGGCACAAAGATGACTTGGTTGATTAAGCCGACAATAAACGCTTTTGGGTGATTAACGATGACCTTAAAATCACTTGGCTTAAGCCCCGTTCCTAAGGTAAACATAATATAGGCAAGTGCTAGCGGCAATAGCGCCAACGCATTATTACTCATGAAACATTCCTTGTTAATTATAGAGGCGCATCAAAGACCTATTGAAAACATATTGAAAGCGTATTAAAAGTAACTTGCTAAAGAAATCACAGTCCTTGTGTTTCTATCATCTTAAGCGTTATTAAAAATTTAGCAAACGTTTGATTTTGCGTTTGATGTAGTTTTAATCTGCTAATACACCAGCTACCGAGAGTAATACACCGGCTTCATCTTCTTTAATAATGCGCGTTTCATTGAGTGCCGCTTCTTGCCAAGCTTGTAGATGAGGATTGTTTAACATCGTTGCACAATACTGTTTGGTTATTGGTTGCAATGGTATGCCCGAGGCCTCCGCATAAGTCTGCAAGCGTAGAACCACAGGGGCAAAAAAAGCATCTGCAGCCGTGAAGAGTCCAAAAAGATAGCTGTCTTTTGGACGATTTTTTAAACAATCTGCAAAGATATTTTCTATACGGGCGATATCCTTTAAGCATGCAGCGCTTGGTTGTATTTTCGCGGTAGCTCGAATGTTCATTGGCATCTCACTACGAATGCCCATTAGACCTGAGTGCATCTCCGCAATAATGCTTTGGCAATAAGCGCTGTTTATTCTGTTGCTGGTATTGCTGGTATTGCTGTTATTGCTGTTAGTATGAAATTTACTCAGTCCTGTCCAAACATCTAAGTCTGTCAGATAGTCATTGGCGTGAATGGTAATCGCTAAGGTATCCCAGACCGTGACCTTATCGCTGTTATTATCGTTGTCTTGACCATAAACCAAAACCGGTACTTTGCCGGTTGGCGCATGCTCATTGAGAGTGGCTGTCGCTGATGGATGAAACAGCTCAATCAGTTGCTCATCAAAATCAATGTTAAATGCCTTGAATAGTAGCCAAGCTCGCAATGACCACGACGAATAATTTTTATTGCCGATGATGAGTAACGGTTTTTGCATCATAAAGTCCTATTAAGGGATATCAGTAGGATTTTATTATGTCTTCATTATTAAGAATTGACCAGTCTATAGTTGAGTAATATGCAAAAAACGCCCATCCAAAGTTTGGACGGGCGTTTTTCAAGCAGTAACGGTTATATTTAAATCCGTATTAATCGTCTAATAAATCCATACGCTTTGCCGCCTCATAAATACCCGTTGAGCGGTTACCGGTACGGCAAAAAATCAGCATTGGCTGCTCAGCTTGGTTAAAAAAGTCAGCAAATTCTTCGACATGGTTTTGATTAAGCTCACTACCGGCAAAAGACACTTCTTTATAAGCAAGTCCTGCTTTTTTAGCGGCGGCTTCAATCTCAGCACTGGTTGGTTGGTTTGGTTCTTCACCATCTGGACGGTTGTTGATAATGGTTTTAAAACCATTTTCAGCAATCATAGGTACTTGGTCAGGGGTGATTTGTCCGGTAATACTAACTTGATGGCTCATAAGAGCTCCTTGTTATTTTTTAGCGTAAAAATGAAATTTTGTGATTAGCTTAAAGCACTTAAGTAAAATACAACGGCTCTTTACAACAAGCCTTGCATCAGCGCACTTTGATACAGTAATTTGGCGCGTGCACCCGTGCCGCAAAACATCAGGATGGGTTTGGGCATGGTGCGATAAAAGGCTGCAAACTGCTCGACAGTCGCCATGCTTAAACGCTCATCATCAAATGGTAAATGCTGATAAGTGAGGTTGGCTTTTGCAGTCGCACTGCTAAAATCACAGCTATTCGGCTGCGTTTCTGTCTCAGCGTCAGGTCGAATATTGAGCACAGAGCGGTAGCCAAGCTCGGCAATCTTGACGCATTGGCTTGGGTAAATTTGCTTATAAATGGTTAAATCATCGGTCATAAGTAGCTTAAGTCGCATATATTAAATGGCGTTAGAATTTCTGGTGTTTCTAGAGACAGTAAGTTTTAAATCTGATAGTAATTTAGCATAACACAGCTTTTATCATATCTATCTTTTGTCACTGATGTTTTGTCACAAACAATCTCTGTCATGATTGATTTAAGAGGAAAATTGGTTACTTATGAGTTAAACATCTTTAAGTGCATTGACCGCGTCCATGGTGCTCAAATAAACTTGCCCTGATAGGTGGGTTATGACCGGTGTGTTTTCAATAATGTCCATGACCGGTCCCTTGATAAAGCTAAAGCTTAAGTGCTTTCTTTGATTCAACAGTTCTTGATTGAGGCTGATAAGCATCTCTTGTCCGGTCAAGTCAATATGATTGACCGCCGACATAATAAGAATAATCTCATGCGCTTCGGGATATTGCCGCGTCGCTTGTATGACCCTGCGATGCACGGATTCACTATTGCCAAAAAACAAGCTTTCATCGATACGCAGCATTAATAAATTGCTAAACGTCACCACATCATGACGATTGATATTGCGAAAATGCCCTGTGCCCGCTAGCTGACCAACGACGGCGACATGTGGTTTGCTCGATTGCCAAATTAGGCTGGCAAACGACACCATCAAACCGATAACCAAGCCAGTATTTAGCCCAAATATCAGCACACCGATAAATGCTGCTAGAAAGCTTGCCGCATCTAGGCGGTCGCGTTGCCATGCTGACTTTAAAGTCGCCATATCAATGAGACCGACAATCGATGCCATGATGGTTGCGCCCAATAAAGCATAGGGCAGAGGTGCTAATAAATTGCCAAAAGCGATTAACGCTGCAATCATGATCAGTATCGTTACTAAACTTGCGAACGGCGTTTTGGCACCTGAGTCGGCATTCATTGCGGTACGTGAAAAGCCGCCAGCGACCGTAAAGCTTTGAAAGAATCCGCCCGCCATATTGGCCAGTCCCAAACCAGTAAGCTCACGATTGGCATCAAAGGTTTCGCCGCGCAGGCGTGCATAATTGCTAGCAACTGAGCTGCTTGAAACAAAAATAATCAATGCCATTAAACCGGCGCTTGGTAATAGGTTGAGCGTTTCATGAAAATCTGGCACGTATGGTAGGGTAAAAGTAGGCAGCCCCTGCGGAATAGTACCAATCGTTGCCACGCCGTGCGTTGTCCAATGTAAGCTCATGCTTAACACAATGGCAAGAGCAAGCAAAATGAGCGGAAATAGACGCTCAGCCCACTTAGCATAAGAGGCTGACAGCCAAGAGCGCCAAACCCATTTGCTAGCATAACGGTTGGCAAATAACAGCGTAAAAGCAATGACGCCAATAACTAAGGTTAGCGGATGCAGCTGGCGGGCATACATCTGCATACTCGATAAATAACCGATAAGGCCATTACCTGCAATAGGAATCCCCGTCAGATACTTAAGCTGACTGACAAAAATCAGTACCGCCGCGCCACTGATGAAACCTGCTGATACGCCGCGACTGATAAACTGCATAATCCAGCCAAGCTTAAGCCGACCTGCCAGCCATAACATCGTCCCAACCATCAATGACAATAAACTGGCCATTAGTATATATTGCTGCGTGCCCTCATTGGCGTAAGGATGCAGACTACTTGCCGTCATAATCGCGGTGATAGCGACGGGTCCCACAGCTTGCACATTACTTGAGCCTATCCACGCATACACCAGAACGGGTACGATAGCCGCATAGAGTCCATAGACAGGCGGCAATCCTGCTAGCACCGCATAGCCTAAGCTTTGTGGAATGACGAGCACCCCAACGACCAATCCCGCGATGACATCAGTCGGCAGGGCAGACAGCTGGTACTGACGTAACCAAGCAGGAATCAGACGAGCGGCGATAGAAGGCATAGCAATAGGTCATCACAATAAATAAATTTAAGAACAGCTAAAGACTAAATGACCAATTATGCGTCTGTTTTGGCACAAAAGCGCTCATACAATAACTGCAATACCGATAACGCATCGTCGCTTGCGATACTATAATAGATTTGCTTGCCCTCGCGGCGGGTCGTCACCAGCTCGTCTTTACGTAAGATACCAAGCTGCTGCGACAAGCTTGGCTGACCGACACCGACTAAGTCTTCAAGCTCACTGACGCAGTATTCACCTTGAGTCAGCTGACATAGCAGTAATAAGCGATCAGGATGCGAGAGCGACTTTAACAATTGACTGGCTTGCATAGATGCATGTTGCATTTGCTCAGCAAGGTCTTTGGGTGCAAAGTCTGTTACGCTGGCAAATACAGGTTTACCAGTGTGATTAGTAGACGTGCTCAATGCTGAAGTTGAAGTAGTCAGAGCGAACTCCTTATTTAAGCTATAGATAAAAAAGGCAAAGTTTATAGATAAGATATGGTTATATATAGTTAATTATCAATGATATCGCGATTTATAGCAAGTTATCATTATTTACATTATATAAATTGATAAATTGTTAGCTGGTTGCTATAGTGGTATGCAAGATAGGTATTATGTACATTCAAATATTATAAACAAGTATTTATTATACGTAAGACTTCATTAAATAATAAAACATTCATATAAAAACAAAGAGGTAGCCATGCAAGTTCATTCCTTCTTACATAGCGACACAGAGACCTACACCCATGTACTCGCTGATGTGCAGCAGCAAGTGTGTGCCATTATCGATCCTGTTCTGGATTTCGATGCCAAGTCAGGACGTACGGATACCGCTAGTGTCGATAAGGTAATAGCGTTCGTGCGTGAGCAGGGTTGGGCGCTGGTTTATATTATAGAAACCCATGCCCATGCCGATCATATATCGGCCGCTATACATGTAAAAGAGACACTTGGCGGCAAACTGGTCATCGGTCAACATATCACTGAAGTGCAAAAAATATTTAAGCAAATTTTTAACTTTGATAGCAGCTTTCGTACCGATGCCAGCCAGTTTGATATCTTGACCGATGATGGCGAAACCTTGGCACTTGGCGGCATTACGATTACTGCCATGTATGTGCCCGGCCATACGCGCGCGGATATGGCGTATCTTGCCGCTGACGATGAAAAAACCGTGGTCTTTGTCGGTGATACGCTATTTGCTCCCGATGTGGGTACGGCGCGCTGTGACTTTCCGGGAGGAGACGCCAAAACCCTGTATCAGTCTATCCAAAAACTGCTGGCACTTCCTGATGAGACCCTGATGTATCTGTGCCATGACTATCCAAGTCAAGGTCGCAAGCATTGTCCAACCACGACGGTAGCAGCGCAAAAGCTCGGTAATATTCACGTTAAAGACGGCATTAATGAAGCCGAGTTTGTTGAGATGCGTGAGCGCCGCGATGCCAATTTAGAGATGCCGCGGCTCATTATCCCATCTGTACAACTTAATATTGATGCCGGTCATTTTCCAAAACCAGAAGACAATGGCACCCGTTATCTAAAAGTACCGATTAATGCGCTTTAGTAACTAGGGCGTGTCCTCAATATACAAGTAGCGCAGAAAGTTACGCAGGCACAATACGAGTGGTGGCTATCCTAATGCTAATCTGTCTTATAAGCTTGCATTGTAAGTTTGCATAATGGAATAAAGCCAAAAAAAAGTGTGATTAAGATTCTTACGAATAATCCATTCACAAGCATTGAGTATGGGCGCTCTATTAAGACATACGCCCAAGCTATGTATAAAGGAGTTGTATAATGACTGAGCAAAACTCTCATCTGGTCTGCCCGCATTGTCAGGCAACCAATCGTATACCCGCCACACGGCTAAATGCGGCACCGAACTGTGGCAAATGTGGTCAGCCATTATTAACGGCCAGTCCGCATGAGCTAAACGCCCAAACGGTTAATAAAGTCATTCAAAAAAACGAGGTATTGACCATCGTTGATTTTTGGGCAAGCTGGTGTCAGCCGTGTCTGATGATGGCACCGCAGTTTAAAGCGGCGGCCAGTCAGTTGCCACAAGTGGTTTTTGCCAAAATACAAACCGATAAATACGAGCAAGCGGCGGCACCTTATAATATTCGTAGCTTGCCGACGATGGTTGCTTTTAAAAATGGCAAAGAAGTCGCGCGACAGTCTGGTGCCTTACCTAGCGATCAAATTGTGCAGTGGGTAAAAAGCTTAAACGCTTAAACGCATAAGCGTTGCTTGAGTTTTTACTCTTGATGATTAGACACAAAAAAGCCAATATGCTTATCGCGTATTGGCTTTTCTCTTTTGAACAGCGTTTAATGTCATCGGAATAATAAACTATCAAACGTGACTTATTAAACAGGAGCTATTTAAACACGGGACATTTAAAAATGAGCTATCGAGCATTACTCACCATAAATCTTAATACCATTGGCAAAGCTACAACGCTGGATACGGGCAGACTGAATGATGGCATCACGCTCGCCATACAGTCTTGATAGCTTGGCATCGCGCGCTTTAGTATTGTTGCTTTGACCAACGCCAAAGCTGATATTAGGTGAGATACCCCAGCGTCCAGCGGAAACCCCAACGCCGACACCTGAGGCGGACAGGGTTGATTGCTCATTGCGCGCCGCGTCGACATAGCGATTGACGCGATTATACTCTTGATTAAGCGCTTGGCAATCATAACCTTGATAGGTGCTTGGTGGCACATATTGCGGGGTGATATTACCCGTTGAGGCGCAGCCTGAGAGACCAAAAACGCCAGCTGTTGCCAGTAGTGTTGCTGCAGTAAGAGTTTTCATAATGTCTCCATAAGCTAAATGAGGATGTTTACCGTGCTTATTAATGCCTGCTGTCTTTAATTAATATCTGTTTTGGCATTAATTAACTTTGGTATTAATTAACAATGTTACGTTTTAAACAGTACATTTTAGAAAGCGTATTTATTTAAGATAGCAAAAAAGTAGCGATTAAGATATTGAAAAATATATCGTTTAGCAACGCTTAAAACAAATTGCCCGGTTTGCTAAAGGCAAGCACCACGATGCCGATATAAGCCACACCTGCAATCAGAATACCGGTTTTTCTTTGGCTCAGTGTTGCATTGTTATTAAAGGCTTTGATACTGGCGCTAAGGGCGGCAACGAGCAAGATAATTTTTGCAAAAACCCATTGCACGGGCGCATTGGCACTCATTAATTGCATGAGCATACCAGCCCCTGAAAGAATAATAACGGCATAGAGAATATGGGTAGAGATTTTGAGCGCCAATGGCATTTGCTTGTTTGCGCTTAACACCAGATAGCTTTGATATAAAAACGCCGCAATCAACAATACTGCCATGAGCATATGTAAATGTTTCATTGGATAGGATTTCCTTTAAAGGTGCCGTTTGCCAGCTTATTTATATTATTAGAAGTTAGTATTTGATTATAATGTTTAATGGTAGCTGTTTAAAAATAGTAAACAATAAAACCGCCATCTAACCTTTGTTTTGACCAGCGCATAACGGACTCTCAGGGCTTTGACCTTGCCACTCTGTTGGCGTATAAGCATGGATAGCCAAGGCATGGATTTGACCACCTTGTGAGGTCAGTAGCGAGTTTGCCAGAGCATATACCAGCTGATGACGCGCAACCAAACGTTTGCCCTCAAAGGCATCACTGACAATGGTCAGTTTAAAATGGCTTTCTTTACCGTCAAAGTAACCCGCATGATTCATCGATTCATTTACCAGCTCAATATGCTGCGCTTGCAAAGCCTGTAGCTCATTATTAAGTGCATCGGCGGTCGGAGTGTTAGTAGGCGTATTGATAGTCATAATCATCCTTTATCTTATAGGGTTTAGCCATTTAAATGGCTGATTGCGCCTATTATAGCAGACACAGTTTACTGTGCCGCTATGCTGCACTAACTGACCGTTTATCGCCATGCGATAGTCAGTTTACTATAAAATATTTTAGCAGCACGCATAAAAAAGCAGAGCGCAATATATGACGCTCTGCTTTTCTTATTTATCATTACTTACCATTAGTCCGTACTTGTCATTAGATTGATACTTAATGCTTAAACATCATCCATTAACGGCGTGATCTTTGATAAAGCGGCATCACTTTAGGCATCAACGATTGTAGCTCAGCGATACGGTTGTTACTGGTCGGGTGAGTGCTTAAAAATTGTGGTGGCTCGCCTTTGCTGGCGCGCTGCATCTTTTGCCATAAAGTAATCGCTGCTTGTGGGTTGTAGCCTGCACGTGCCATTAGCTCTAAACCGATTTGATCCGCCTCAGATTCCTGTGTACGGCTGTGCGGACGGCTCAATCCTAAATCGCCCGCGACGTTTGCCAGTTGCGCTTGCCCTTGTGAGAGACCAAAGATGCTCGCTGCCATACCAATACCCGTTTGGGTAGCGTATTGACGTGACAAACGTTCACGTGAATGCTCACGTAGGGCATGCGATATCTCATGTCCCATAATAGCGGCAATTTCATCGTCCGTTAAATTCAAGCGGTCGATAATGCCCGAGTAAAACATAATTTTACCGCCGGGCATCACAAAGGCGTTTAAGTCATTAGATTTAATGGTATGCACTTCCCATTGCCATTTTGCCGCATCAGGACGATAGACGCCGACTTGACCGACCAAACGGTTCGAGATATTTTTTAGGCGATTGAGCTGCGCGCTATTGGTATCCAATAAGCCGCGCGCTTTTGCTTCTTGCAGCGTTTTGGCATAACTTTGCGCCGATAGCTGCAATACTTGCTCATTTGAGACTAATAATAGCTGCTGACGGTCAACGCCGACGGCACCAGTGCTAGTCGTGCTAGAACAACCGGTCATGGCCAATGCCGACAATGATGCCGCCATAACTGTTGTGGTAAGCAGTTTTTTCATAATAAACGTCCTCGCTGTAAATGGAAAAAAATAAAGTGGAACAATGCCAAGATCAAAATAGTAGGGGAAAGGGTAGCTTATTATTGAAGTATTGCTACCGTTTGCCCGTCTACTAAAACAGTGAAATTTTACTCCAACTGTCATTAGCCATAAGTATAATAATGTTAACAACCTAAAACCTAGACAGAAAAAGTAACAATAGGCGGTAGGATTGTAAGTGCTGTTAGTAAGTGGTATTAGTAAGTGATATTAAAAGGTACGTAGTTCGCACAAGAAATGATGGAAGTGGATACAGTAGTTAAAGCCGCTTTATCGTTTGCGCGCAAGCGTTTTTATTTCTATAACTTCTATAAAAAAACTATAATTTACTAGCGTTTTAACGTTGTCAGCATGTTGTAAGCAAAGGTTAGGCGGGCAGAATGCTGAGACTGCTATTATTTTCTCTATTTATTTGAAAGTATTATTTTAATGAGGTAAATTAAAATAGCACTTAGAATCAATACTCTATACTTGTTTTTCTCTTAAGATAGGTTTAAAAACCATGCCTTTGATTAAAAATTTGAAAAAAGGTATTGACACTCTCAGAATATTTGCTAAAATAGCCAGCCTATCGAGACGTAGTCGTTGTTAACAACATTGCGATTTGATAATTAGCGGGAATAGCTCAGTGGTAGAGCATAACCTTGCCAAGGTTGGGGTCGAGAGTTCGAATCTCTTTTCCCGCTCCAAATATGGCTTGCAAAAGCACTAAAGCCTCACTTCTTATAATAAGAAGTGAGGCTTTTTTTATGCCTGAAATTTGGCAAGCTAATGTATAACGCTATGACAAAGTGCATGTGACAAAGCGTATGTGATAAGTATAAGTAGCAGCGTTACAAAATATGGATGATTGGACACATTTATTTGATTTTGAATTGGCATACTTACTTGATGTATTAAATATTAAAAATTTTCAAACGATATATCGCCTCCATTAATAATTATTATAAGGATTAACCATGCAAGCTTTTGAGCACAAATCATTTAATGCGCTATTTGACTTAACAGGAAAAACAGCGATTGTGACGGGCGGCGCTAATGGCATTGGTAAGGCAACGGCACTGCGTTTGGCACAAGCGGGCGCAAATATCGTCATTGCAGATTTAAAAATAGAAGGTGCCAATAAAGCGGCCAAAGACATCGAAAGCTACGGTGTCAAAGCTTTGGCGGTTGAGTGCAATATTTTAAAAGACGAAGACTTGGTAGCGATGGTCGATAAAACGGTAGAGGTATTCGGTAGTATCAATATCCTGATTAGTAATGCAGGCGGCGGTGGCGGTGGTCAAGAAAATCCGTTTAAAATCTCTGTTGATGATTTCCGTCGCGACTTTGAATTGAACGTCTTTAGCGCGTGGCGTCTATGCCAGTTATGCGTGCCACATATGAAAAAATCAGGCTATGGCTCAATCGTCATCACCACCTCGATGTCGAGTGTCAATAAAAGCCCAGATATGAGTGGCTATGCAGCATCAAAAGCGGCGGTTAATCATATGGTGGCGAACCTTACTCATGATTTCGGTCCCGAGGTGCGCATTAATGCTGTGGGTCCTGGTGCCACGCGCTCAGCGGCGTTAGAGAGCGTATTGACGCCTGAGATTGAAGAGCGAATGTTGTCGCATACGCCTATCAAACGCTTAGGCGAAGCCGATGATATTGCTGGTGCGATGCTATATTTTGCGGCGCCTATCTCTGAGTGGGTCAGTGGGCAGACGTTATTTGTTAATGGTGGCGGTGTGCAAACCTTAGACTAAAATTAAGATTAACGGTAATAGCTAGTGTAGAAAGCTCGTCATATAAAAAAGCGTCACCAGATATTTAATTGGGTGACGCTTTTTTTTGTGAATTTTTAAGTGACTAACTGAAATTCAATACTTGTGAAAGTTCAATGTATACAAGCCAGTTTTAAAAAACGCTATTTTCTAAGCGAAAAAGCCACCGTTTTATTGCCTATCCAATTCACCCAGCTGACCGGAAAGAAACGCAGCTGTAATCTAATTAAGTTTGCCATCACGCCGGGTACGACTAGGAACTGCCGCTTTTCTACCCCTTTTAGCATAGATTTAACGGCATCTTCAATTTTTAGCTCGCCTGCCAGCTTTTTCATACCGACACCCGCTTGTGCCATGACGCCGACTTCCGCTTGGGTGAGCGGCGTATCTATCGGTGGCGGTGCAAAAACAGTGATATCAATACCGTGAGGTTTCCACTCAAAGCTTATCGATTGCATCATGCCCCAAATAGCAAACTTTGAGGCGCTATAAGAGCTGTAGCCATAACTGCCGGTAAAAGATGACATCGAAGCAGTGACCATGACTTGATCGCCACGTGATAAAAACGGACGCACGGCCGCTAGGACGTTGCGCGTACCAAATAAATTGATATTTATAACACGCTCAAACTGTGCTTGGCTCATCTCATCAAACGTCCAAGGACCTGTAATTCCAACGAAGTGCATGACAATATCAGGTGACTGCTTGCTTGCCGCCTCGGTGATTTTTTGAGTGGTTGTATCGGCATCGGTGACGTCCAATTCATAGCTGATAATCGAAGCGTTATTTTTATTAATAGCTTGCAAGGTTGATAGCACCTCATCAAACGGTTGTACGTCAAACAGTACCAAGTTAGCGCCTTGTTGAATGAGCTGCTTAGCTGTCTCAAGCCCGATACCAGAGGCCGCGCCAGTGATATAAACCGTTTTATTAGTAAAATAACCCATCAAGCGCTTTCCTTCTGCAATGAGCGACTTTTTGCCGATTTGTTCTGCAAGCTGCCAAATTTTGCTTCACCGATTAAATGGCTGACTTTATGTCCGGGAATCAACCAATAAGGGGTCGCTTCACTACTTGAGGCGCAATTGGGGAAGTCATGGTTTTTTGAGGGACCAGCGATGGTTTTTTCAATGACCATCGAGATATATTGCTCATTACTACCTTCTAGCGTATTGCCGTTTAGGATAACTTCCACGCCTGTGTCTTTAGCGTAGCGGCGGATGGCATTCACTTTTGAGTTCATCGGTGCATAAGCATCGGCGCCGACGCCATTTTCTGAAGTCACTCTGATGCCATCTGGGACGCGTGCGACTAACGAATGGTTACCTTCGGTATGTCCGGGGGTATGTACGAGCGCGACGCCTTCGCCCAATTGGATGCTACCAGTAAATTTAATTACTTTATCAGCATCGATGCCTTCGATGCCGTTTGGGCAATACCAATCTGCTTGCACGGGTAATAAAGAGGTAGTACTTAGCCATTCTTGCTCGTGAATCAATAGCTTGGCGTTAGGAAAGTAGGCAGGCTTATCTTTTTCACCTACATTTTTAGTGCCGATGCTTTTAGTGCCGAGCCAGCGGCGTACATCTTGGGTATGCAGATGGTCGTAGCTTATATAATCAACATCTTCTGGAGACAAGCCAACTTCTGCTAAGGCGCCAGTGACGTCACGAATGATAGGTGCAACCACGCTTTCAAGTAGTGACCATTTAGGCATTTTGTCTGTTAGACGTTTAAAAAATGGCGTCTCACGGTCTGCTTTGATATCAGAAGGAGAGAATAGCAATGTTTTTAATTCACCCAAAAAGTCATGATATTGAATGATAAAAATGCGGTTGAGGATATGAATGTAGGGGAATTTATAGGTGCTTTGGGTATAGACGCCACTGTAGGCGTACCACGTGGGGTAGGGAACACGCACCATGTCGGCGCTTTGATAAAACTGTACCGGCGATTCATCCATAAAGCGCTCTCTAAAGGCGCTTGCTTGCTTACGCGCTGCTTTTAGACGCTCTTGTGGTAACGGGCTTTGGCGAACGTCATCAAAGTCGTGAATGGCTTTCATGCCGAGTGCTTGCAAATCCATAATGCATTTCCTTATGACTGATGGATATCTTAAAATAATACTAACAGTATTGTTTTAATATTTATAACGACTTTAAAAAACTGCTCAGTTTACTAAGTTAGGTCTATTAAAATTTATCCCAATAAGGGTCATCACCAAAACGCTCAGCGATAAAATCAATTAAATAGCGGCAGCGCTGCGATAAAAAGCGGTTTTTTGGATATACCGCATAGGCATTGAGTGTGGGTAATTGGTATTGTTCAAGAATAGGCACAAGCTCCCCTTTAGCCAACCGTTTATAAGCGATAAAGGTTGGGATAAAGACAATACCCTGACCTTTTACCGCTAAGTCCACCAAGAACTCGCCATTAGTGGCTTTGATTTTGGCATCAATGGTGTGGTTGTGTTTTTTCCCTTGCGCGTCCGTCAGGGTAAGCGTGCTTGTTTTACCAAGACCATACTGCAAAAACTCATGTTGTTGTAAGTCTTCTAGGGTCGCAGGCGTTCCCATCTTTTCTAAATATTCCGAGCTGGCACAAAGTGCATAACGAATAAGTGCCAAACGTTTGGCCTGATAACTGGAATCTTGTAGCTCTCTGATACGAATGGCAAGCTCATAGCCTTCCTCAATCAAGTCAACATGGCGATCAGAAAAATCGAGCTCAAAGTTCAAATTGGGATGCTGATTGGCATATTCATCGATGACATCATTGAGATGCATCAAGCTAAATGACAATGGCGCAGTCATTTTTAAGGTGCCCTCGATACGCGTCGGCGCGCCACTGGTTTCTTCATTTAGGGCGTCAACTTCGCTGAGTATATTGTTCACCTTTTGGTAATATTGCTCACCAGCTTGGGTTAGGTTTGATTGGCGCGTGGTTCGGCTAATAAGCTGACTGCCCAATCGTGTCTCTAAATCCTTAAGACGGCGGCTAACGGCGGATTTAGCAATATTTAATTGTTCAGCAGCTTTGGTAATGCTGCCTGCTTCGACAATGCGAACAAACATCGCCATGTCTTCTAGTTGTCCCATCCTAGCTACCTCATTATTGTTATTTAGCTATTGTCAGTTCAAAATAAAAGCGATACGTTATAGCTATGTGCGACTGGTATAAATTTTCCTTGCTTGCTGTTATCACAGAGGCTACGAAAAATTCATCCCAGTCGCACTGTATCGATTTTAAAGTAATTCTACTATATTATTATTTTGCTATATCGTATGATGACTATGATATAAAACGGTTATTTCCCAAGTGTTCTCTTTATCTAAGTATATATTTAATATATCTATTTTATTTAATATTAACGATACAAAAGATAAAAGGCTGAGTTAAAAACACAGCCTTTTATCAAAAAACCAAATAGTCGAGACTGTGGTCAATCTAAAAGCACTATCTTAAATGGCTAAATTACCCTTATTTAAGGTCTGCTTTTTTACTACCTTCTACCTGAACGACCAGTTTGATGTCTTTCATCATACCGCCATCGGTAAAGGTATTGATGCCCCATTTGGTTCTATCGATAGTGGTTTCAAAATCACCACCACAAGCTTCAGCTTTTAATAAAGGACTGTCATAGCAGTTAAATTTAGTGGCTTTTAAAGTCACTGGATGGGTCTTACCAAGCAGGGTTAAATCACCTTTGACCGCTTTAACTTTATCGCCATCAAACTCCCATTTAGTCGATTTAAAATAAGCGGTTGGATATTCTTTTACGTTAAAGAAATCCGCAGATTTTAGATGGCCGTCAAAAGCTTTAATGCCTGTGCTCAAGCTGCCCATAGGAATCGTAATACCGACAAAGCCTTTTTTCTCTTTAGGGGCGTATTCAAGAATACCCGATAAATTATAGAAGCCGCCAGCATTGGTCGTGGTACCGAAGTGGTCTACAGAAAAGCGCACGGCGGTATGATGTGGGTCAAGCTCATAAGTCGCAGCGTGACCTAGTGTGCTAAGCAGACCAAGCGTACCGATAGCAGCAAAAGCAAGCGCACGATTTGTTTTTTTAACAGAATTTACAGTGATCATAAATCAATCCTTTTGTTAAGTGAGTAGGTAAAAGCCAGTATATCGTCGAGTAAATATACTGCCTGTTTTAATTATCAGCTCAAAGACTGATATTGGTTTAAAATTCTTCGGTTTAAAAGCGCTTCATTTAAAAGCTAGCGTTAAGTATATCTTATATACCAACACAATAAGTGTAGCAAAAAATCATGGTATTGGAGATATGGTATTGGAGGTTAGGCAGTATCGAAAAATACTTCTTTCTGTGGCGGCTGATACCATCTATCAAATACTAACTGTTTTTATCATTGTATCAATAAAACCATTTCTTGATTGTTCTCCAAATAAGAACTCATATTTGTAATTATCACGGTTTATCTATTGATAAGCAACGACTACAATAATGTCGTTGCCTAATCAAACAAAAGTCTTTTAAATAAACACGTTATGTTTAGAAATTTCATACTATTGGAGAATAATCATGGACAAATTACAAGAGCTTAGCGCCCCAATTGGTCGCCTATTTTTATCAATGATTTTTATCTTTTCAGGTTTTACTAAAATTACCGGCTACGCTGCCACTCAAGGTTATATGGAATCGATGGGCGTGCCAGGTATGTTATTGCCTTTGGTCATCGCTGTTGAGTTACTTGGTGGTATCGCCATCCTATTGGGCTTTAAAGCGCGCTTGGTGGCTATATTGATGGCAGGCTTTAGCGTTGTCTCAGCATTGCTATTCCACCAATTCTGGATTGATGAATCACAAATGAACCCCTTTATGAAAAACATCGCGATGGCGGGTGGTTTCTTGATGATTTTTGCCCATGGTGCAGGTGCCTATTCAATTGATCGCAGCAACACGCGCAGAATTTAGTATAGTAAAATGCTTAATCCATATGGTTTTATCATCATTCAGGAGTTGCTGTGAGCGCATCAATCAACATCGCCCTAGTTATTGGTAGTTTGCGAAAAGAATCTATCAATCGTAAATTTGCCGAATATATCGTATCGCAGATGCCTGACAGCGTCACTATAAAGGAAGTCCACATTGCAGACTTGCCGCTTTATAATCAAGATTATGATGATAAAACCATTGAAAGTTATGAGCGTGTCCGTCAGCAGCTAAAAGACGCTGATGCGGTATTGATTGTCACCCCAGAGCATAATCGCACCATGCCTGCCGCGTTAAAAAACGTCGTGGATATCGGCTCGCGTCCCTATAAAGAAAGTGTCTGGACGCATAAAAAAGTTGCCGTAGTTACGGCATCGCCGGGGAGTTTTGGTGGTATCAATAGTGGGCTTGATGTGCGCAAAAGCATGCAAATGCTCTCGGCGCAACTGATGGTCGATCCAGAAATCCATCTCAGCCGTGCAACCGATAGCTTAAATGAAGATGGCAGTATTAGCGCCCACACGCAGAAGTTTTTACAAGGCTTTGTGACTGATTTTGTGCAGTTTGCAGGCAAGTCGGGTGGCTAACTCAATCTCTAATAATGCTGCGAATACTAATACTGAAGCTGCTAATAAAGGTGATAGCCGTCAATCAGCTTCATCTGACTCACAGCCGTTACATTCAAAGCCGCCAAGTTTTTGGCAGCGCTATCAAACGCCCGTGCTATTAACCGTGGTTGGCGGGGCAATTGATACTATTGGTTTTATCACCTTGTTTGGTTTCTTCACCGCTCATGTCACAGGTAACTTGGTGATGGCGGGCAGTGGCTTGGTCAAGGGTGAGGCGGGTCTATGGATTAAGCTTGCCGCCTTACCGTTATTTATTTTGACGGTCATGGTGACCAAGATATTTATTGACCATAGTAAAAATAAACAATTAACGCTGAGCCATTTGTTTCTAGCGGAAGCGTTTTTCTTAACCGCTTTTATGATTGCCGGTCTGTACTATCAGCCCTTTGTCGATGCCGGTGATATAACCGTGGCGATAACGGGTGGATTAGGTTTAATTGCGCTGGCGATTCGTAATACTGCCAGCAAGACAGTGATTAAGCATATGAGTCCGACGGTATTGATGACCGGTAATACTACGCAACTTGGTATCAACCTGACCGATTATTTGGTCAATCGCACAGCGGATAATGGCAAAAAACTGGCACACAGTTCAGTATTGGTATTTAGTTTTTTAGTCGGGGCGTTAGTCGGCGCACTGCTATATATGCAGCTGAGTTTTTGGGCCGTAGGTTTGTTTGTATTGCCGGTGCTGTATCTATCAGTAAGGGCACGCGATACAGAGTTTTTAGAGCATATTGCCTAAGCGTTTTTAACTGAATTATTCTAGCGCTTACATTATAGATACTAGAAAGCATCGTCCATAAAAAACGCCATATCTGTCAGATATGGCGTTTTTTTTGCGTGTTAATTAAATGCTTATGTTTAGCTAGTTACTGTTTAAAGCGTAGCGTTTTAAGGCGTAGCGTTATGAAAGACCGAGTTGTCTTGGTACTCTGGATGCTTGTCGATATAAGACTTTACATAAGAACAAGTTGGTTTCACCCGCAGGTTTTTCGCCGCCGCATCATCTAAAATATATTTGACCAGATACCCTGCAATACCACGGCCGCCTAACTCTGCTGGCACCTCGGTATGTTTATATTCAATGCCTTTTTCGCCGGCGCTCGTGGTGAAAAATTCATAATCCTCTAAAGCAATTTTGTCATCGATATGAATCTCAAAACGCTTCTTTTCGGTATTATTAATAACTTTATAATGTAATGGTTGTTTACTTTCCACATCTGTCTTTGCCATATCTGACATAGTTAAATTTCCTTATATCGTAAGTATGATTAACATCTTATAGACCCAATTTACATTCGTTATCATTACATGAGCGATAGTATCATTTTATGCTACTAGTTCTGTTATGAATACAAATGGTTCTGTTATGAATATAAATGGTTCTGTTATCCATATATTACGCTATCTTTATGACGTTATTGTTCTAAAAATAAGAATAGTTAATTGCGATTATCATTGTTTATCTATTAGCTGACAACAATTATAATAGACCCATTGTTTAAGTAAGTTAATTAATAATAAATTTATAGACATTTAACCTATTAATATCTAAGGATAAATTATGAAAACCATCTATCATGCAGCAGACTCTCGTGGCGATGCCAACCATGGCTGGCTCAAAAGCAAGCACACCTTTAGCTTTGCCAATTATCACAATCCAGAACGTATGGGCTTTGGCGCGCTACGTGTCATCAATGATGACTTCGTCATTGGCGGTCAAGGCTTTGGTAAGCACTCACACCGCGATATGGAAATTATCAGTATTCCTCTATCCGGTAAGCTCGGTCACGGCGATAACATCGGTAATAATGGCATCATTGAAACCGGTGAAATCCAAGTGATGTCAGCGGGTACTGGTATCACGCACAGTGAAATGAACGGCGACGATACCGAAGCGGTGAAGTTCCTACAGATTTGGGTTATCCCAAATAAAATGAACGTTGAGCCTCGTTATCAGCAAATCCGTATGGACGATATCCTAAAGCCAAACGAGTTCAATCAAGTACTGTCACCCAATGCGGACGACGCAGGGGTATGGATTCATCAAGATGCTTGGTTTAGCATGGGCGATTTTGATAAAGGTATCACCCAAACTTATGAGCTAAAAAACCCTAATAACGGTGTTTATATCTTTGTCATTAGCGGTAAAGTGGTTGTGAACGGCAATACTTTGGATACCCGCGATGGTCTTGGCGTTTGGGATACTAAGAGCTTTGCGATGGACGTAGAAGAAGATGCTAAAGTATTGCTAATGGAAGTTCCAATGAGCTTTTAAGCATCCCTGATGCTAAATGTAAAAGGTGCTAAATTTAAAAGGTGCTGACATTAAGGTGCACTTAAGTTAAAAATAGCATGTTGAGTTAAAAGTAGCGCGGTAGAAATAAAAACATCATTTTGCCGCGCTACTTTGATTTTTTTATAGCGTGTTGCCCATTATCTCTACATCACATCCCGTATCACATAATAAGAGGTGAATCATGAGTATCGAAACCCTAGAACCACGTTTGGCCGATGTAGGCGGTATTCCTATCGCGCGTCTATTGCCCAATACAGGCAAAAAGCCTATCGGCGCTTGGTGCTTTTTAGACCATGCTGGCCCTGCTGAATTTGGCGAAGATGAGTCAGGTATGCAAGTCGGTCGCCATCCGCATACCAACTTGCAAACCTTTAGCTGGATGTTAAATGGTGAAGTGCTGCACAAAGACAGCTTGGGTAATGAGCAAGTGATTACCAAAAACCAAGTCAACGTCATGACAGCGGGCACCGGTCTAACCCAAGGTATCAGCCATACTGAGCAAAGCGTCTTTCCAGATACTGGTGGCTCAGCAGATGCGGCACGCGGTTTGAGTATGGTACAGCTGTGGATTGCACTGCCAACGGATCAGCAAATCGAGCGTAGTTTCCATCATTACCCAGAGCTGCCAACTTGGCGTGAAGATAGTGTCGAGATGATTCTAACCACTGGCAGCTATACCAACATATCAGGTGAGCGTTACGAAGCGCCGACCATCCAGTATTCAAAAATGGTTGGTATCGATGTCTATTTCGTTGAAGACGGTGAGGTCACGCTTAACTTAGAGCCGGGCTTTGAATACGGAATCTTGGTGACAGAAGGACAAATCGAGTCTGAAGGCAAGATTTGTGAGCAAGATCAACTGTTCCGCTTCCATGATAGCGATGTTGCCAACAATAAAAGTATTAAGCTGGTCGCCAAAAAAGGCACCCGTGTGATGTTTATCGGCGGTGAGCCATTAAATAACCCAGTATTACTGTGGTGGAACTTTGTCGCGGACAATAAAGAAGAGATTGAGCAATCTATCATCGACTGGAATAACGGTCATGAGCGTTTTGGTAATGTCGATTCAGATATGAAGCGCCTGCCAGCGCCAGAGTTGCCTGAAGGTTTTAAAGGTTAATGTCTTTAAAGGTTAATTTAACGGTAAGCTTTATTCGTTAAACTGCCTTTCAAATAGATATATATCATTAAGTTTTTTTTTACAAAAGTAAAGTACGGATTTATCTCAAACGTCCATATAATAATTGAGATTAAAGAGTAGGAGCTTTGAGGTTATTCAATGCACCTACTGGTTTAACGATTATTTTCATTGGATTGAAATACTATTAATCATATGGAGAAATATATATGTCAGACCTAAAAACATTACAGCAATTGGCTGAAAAGCGTCGTTCTATCTATGCATTGAGCAATCAATTGCCAGTATCAAACGATGAAATCGTCAAGTTGGTCGAGCATGCGGTTTTGCATACGCCATCAGCTTTTAACTCACAATCAACGCGTATCGTGGTTTTATTTGGCGATGACCATAACAAGCTTTGGCAAATGACCGAAGATACCTTACGTGATATCGTTGATAATGAAGAGCAATTTGCTGCAACTAAGCAAAAAATGAATGGCTTTAAAGCGGGCGCTGGTACGGTTATGTTCTTTGAAGATCATAGCGTCATCAGAGACATGCAGGCAGCCGCTCCTTTATATGCAGATAAGTTCCCAATTTGGTCGCATCAAACCAGTGCCATGCACCAGTATGTGATTTGGACTGCCTTGGCAAGTATCAATGTCGGTGCCAATTTACAGCATTACAATCCAATCATCGATAAAAAAGTGGCCAACGAATGGAACATCGATGAGCATTGGGAACTAAATGCTCAAATGGTATTCGGTGCGATTGAGCAGCCAGCAGGCGACAAAGAATTTAAGCCCGTTGCAGATCGTATGCAAGTATTTGGCAAATAGTATGTTTTATATTAGCGTATCAAACATGTGCTAAATAACGGTCGTGTTTGATACCTAAGGCTAAAAAGCAGCAAAACCAAAAAAGCGCCATCCGACTATCCGTTGGGTGGCGCTTTTTTTTGGTTAAAATGGTTAGAGCATGATTTTTTAAATATTGAGCTTAAAGACAATGGCAGTAGTGAATAGTTAGGATTGGCTTTTTTTACGACTCATCAAGCTATTAGCTACCCATGCTGGACCAATTAATAAGAACTGTAAATCTTCAAAAAATGATGGTTTTTTACCTTCAATTTTATGACCGATAAACTGTCCAATCCAAGCAACAACAAAGATAGCTGCCCAAACCTTAAAACCCCATGGTAATAACGTCATTACTGATAGGCAAATAAGAATAAAAATACCCATTGCCAAAAACAGCGGCGTTGATAAGCGCATATAGAATATTAATACCAAAGCGCTCATCACCAAGGTAAACCAGACGGAGAGCGACATGCCCATGCCTAATATACTGACAAAAATGACCGGAACACATAACCAATGGATTTTTTTATTGACTAGATTTTGATGACTGACAGAATACTCACTGAGCCATTGCTCAAGTGTGCGTTTAGACATGCGATTTTGCGACGTACGAGACATACTAACCTCCCTGTTAGTAAATAAATGACGGTTAAGCAATAACAGTCAGCAGATAAATGGAAAACTCTACTAATTCATACCAGTTGTAGCACTAATTGGCCCAATCTGCTATTTTATCTGGTAAACCGCACAGTCAAAGCTTGTTATCTTTTTAACTTCATTTGCCTGTTTTTCAATTTTTCGTCACTTACTAAAATCTTCCCTTAACGTACGGGTTTTGCCAATTCTACAGAATCTTGCTCGCTACGATACCACTCATACAGTCCGACAAACGAGTTCACCTGATAAACCATGGTTTGAATGGCAAAGATATAATTGCCCGACATTAAGTTGACGGTCAGCCAAACGAAGTTGGATAAAATCCATAACCACCAATTGAATGAATAGCGCAGAATCATCGCTGCCTGCGCGGTGATAGACAGTACAAAGGCAATAACGTTAATCCAAAAGAAAGAGATAAGCCCTAAAAATTTACTATTATCATCTTCAACGACCGCATAGCCATAGCTGGCAAGTAAATCATTCACGGTAGGAAATAGCGCCAAACCAATAACCATAAAGGCAATGGTCAGTAGCCAAATCCAGCGACTGGCAGATTTGGGTACCATATCGCCATCGGCATCAGTATGCTTTGACCAATAAAAAATCCCATAAAGATGACTGAAAAAGTTAAAGAGTGGCGCGAGCATCAAACCGACTGCGCCAGAGGTTGCTTGGACGACAAATTCCCCTGCGGTCGCTGCCATCCCAAAACCATTACCCATGATGTTTTTGCGAAACGATAATGACACCACGCAAATCAAACCAATAAATGACACGGCTAAGTAAAACCAGTCAAGGGTAGTGTGTTCAGTAGTCAGCCAAAAGCCTGCCGACAAGGCAATCACGCCGCAAATAAACCAGATGACAATCCATTGTATCGCCCATTTTCCGGTGATATTGTCTAGGAGCTGTATACGCATAACGCCTTTTTCCTTAAAGTATAAAAGCTATAATAGTTTTTTTCTTTTTTTTAGTATGGTTTAGTATGTCGTTTTTGCCATTACTAATACTTGTCACAGTCATTTACTTCTAGCAATAATTTTTGTTTTCGTTTTTTGATACTGTTATTTACCATAAATAACCTCATCAATAATTAACAAAGCTTGCTTATAGCGGGCATCATAATCGGGTTTATCAATCATATGCGGCTTAATATCATGACGGGCGAAAATATCTAATAAGCGCTGCTCAAAGCGTCCGCGTGCTTCAGGCGTGCCCAATGAGCGCATGCCATCGTCAACCCATGGCGTATTGTTATCAAGCATGATCGTATGGTCTAAGCGAAACTCATCGATACAAGCAGCCACAAAAGGATGGCTACGACCCTCGTACTCTTCACAAAAGGCCTGAGTGGTGACAAAGTCAGTATCAACAATAGTTACGGGCGCTGTTGCTCTAGCGGCGGCATCGCGGATTGCTTGGGCATGATTGAGCGCAATGGGACCATAGTCGCTGTACTGCAAGCCAATCTCGCTACCACCCAAATCTGTACCGACGTATAGCCGCCCCATCTCTAGCGCAAAGCTAGCTCCATAATAATTGGCAAGCTTATGCACCAAGGTGGTCTTGCCTGAGCTTTCACCGCCAACGATGGCAACGGTTTTGGTATAGTCGCCGCGCACTTGTGGATGCAGCGCCGACCAATGCGCGACCGGATTACGCGCAATCGCATAGGAGTCGAATTCAGGCTGTAGGGGCGTGGTGAGCACTGGCATGATTAGCTGCTCACAAACGCCTATCTGCGCCAATGGATGGTTCTCTGCAACGAATAATACCGTTTCTGTTGGCAGGCCTAATGCATCTTTTAAACGTTGCAGCTTGGCATTGCTCGCCACAATATCGATGCTTACATCGGCAAAGCTTTCATGGAGTGGCAGCTCAATCTCATCAGTGGTATGAATATGGACAAAGGGCAAATCAGCACACGCCATCTGGAGCCAACGCGCTTTATCTTGCAAGGTAATATTAAAGTCTGAATGCGGTGCTGGATGCGCCATAATCACGATATTTAAGGTTTTTGCTTGTCCTGCTGCTGCCAATATACTGCGCATCTGTCCTAGATGTAGCGGTTCAAAATGTCCAATCATTAAGCCTGAGTCGTACATAGGTATCCTTATTATTTTAAAAACAATTAATCGACAGTCGTTGTTTTAGTTATTTATCAGCATGGTATAAAGGTTTAAACAGATTTACAGGTAGGTTATTGTAAATTGGCAGTGGTTTATGAGTTTTTTATTGATAAGCAATAGCATCAAGCTATTCATTTTCTTGTCATTATTGAAGATAATTCGCAATTTTTGCTAGTAAATCTATAAGATTCACTGAGCTGTTATCAATCGACGATTACTGAATTTGTAACAAGAATTGTAAGGTAGCAGCAACAAAGTCAATTATGAAACATTTTGAAATAATTATTTAAAATCAGGGGTTTACGAGCAGTTATGAGAGGTTAGGGCAAGCTTAGGTAGCATAAATTCACAAAGCACGTCTACATCCTCAACAGATAGAATAGGAATAGTTGCTATACTGATTCGTAAGTTGAAAAGACTCATATGAATTTAAGAATAGTTTTGAAAAATAATATTCAAAAATAACGATAAATAATAGCTATAAAATAAATATAACCAATATTAAGAGAGGTATTTGATTTGGCTAAGTTAGCAAAATTACATCGCTCACAAAATAATCGCATGATAGCAGGTGTGATGGGCGGTATTGCAGAATATGTCGGCTGGTCGCCAACATGGGTGAGATTGCTATTCGTTGTTATCTCAACGATGAGCGCAGCAGTACCAGGTATTTTGATTTATATTATCCTATGGATAATCATGCCAAAGGCAAGCAATCAGTCGTATCAGTAAGATGCTTCTAAAGTTAAAATTTACTAAAGCACAAATTTTCTAACGTACAATGAAAGTAAAGTAATCATAGAAAACAAGATTTAAAAAATAAGGCCAATAAAAAAACAATAGCCCCCGAAAAAACAAAAAGCCTGACTCATCAGGATAGCAAAGACATACTTTTCCTCCTGCCCAGATGCTCTGCATTTGGGTATTTTTTTATCTTACTTTTATATCTATAGGCTTAATAACGCCTATCCGGACAGTTTAACGATAAACAAGGCGTATAACTGACGATTTAAGCCCGTGAGATAAATTTAATTGCGGTAAATATAGATAAAATAGTCAATTTTTAGTAAGGTGAGCAGGCAAATAGAGTCGTTGCCGAATAGGCTATACGAGCGCTATCAATATTTTATTTCATAATACTAATTCCACCGTGGCTTTATTACGATGCCCCAAACTATGACAATCCAAACTATGACATCACAAGCGACAACCTCGATGACACAAGAAAAAGACTCTCAACCGATGACGTTTCAAGATCTCATCCTAACCCTACAAAATTATTGGGCTGACAAGGGCTGCGTTATCTTGCAGCCTTACGATATGGAAGTCGGCGCGGGTACTTTTCATACTGCGACATTTTTGCGTTCATTAGGTCCTGAGCGCTGGAATGCCGCTTACGTGCAGCCATCACGTCGTCCAACCGATGGACGCTACGGTGATAACCCGAACCGTTTGCAACATTACTATCAGTTTCAAGTGGTGCTTAAGCCTAATCCACCCAATATACAAGAGCTATATTTGGATTCATTAAGAGCCATTGGTATCGATCCACTGGTGCACGATGTGCGTTTTGTTGAAGATAACTGGGAGTCGCCAACGCTGGGTGCGTGGGGACTTGGTTGGGAGATTTGGCTTAATGGTATGGAAGTCACTCAGTTTACGTACTTCCAGCAAGTAGGCGGTATTGAGTGTTTCCCAGTGACCGGCGAGATTACCTACGGTCTTGAGCGCTTGGCGATGTATGTGCAAGGCGTCGATAGCGTTTACGATTTGGTGTGGGCAGATGGTGAGTTTGGTCGCGTCACTTATGGCGATGTTTTCCATCAAAACGAAGTTGAGCAATCGACCTATAACTTTGAGCATGCCGATGTGCCAATGATGGGTCAGATGTTCGACTTTTATGAGCAGCAAGCGGATAAGCTAGTTGCTGAAGGTTTGCCATTACCAGCCTATGAGATGGTGCTAAAAGCTTCGCATGCCTTTAACTTACTCGATGCTCGTGGCGCGATTTCAGTGACCGAACGTCAGCGTTTTATTTTGCGAGTGCGTACACTGGCACGTAAAGTCGCCATTGGTTATGTCGAAGCACGCGCTAAGTTAGGCTTCCCATTGGCTGATGAGGCGCATCGTCAAGCGGCGCTCGATAAGTATTTGCCAAAAGAAGATGAAATAACTGAAAACACAGATGACAATCAAACTACTAATAACAATAAATAGGAGCATCCCATGAGTACTATTCTATTTGAACTGGGGTGTGAAGAGCTACCTCCAAAAAGCCTAAAGCCTTTACGTGACGCGCTACAAGCCAGTGTCACTGAGCAATTGACTGAAGCTGATATCACGTTTGATAGCATCAAAGCCTTTGCTGCTCCGCGTCGTTTGGCGATTCAGATTCAAGGTATCAGCGATAAGCAACCTGACCGTAGCGAGCAAAAGCGCGGCCCGGCGATTAAAGCGGCGTTTGATAGCGATGGCAATCCAACCCGTGCGGCAATGGGTTTCGCCAAGGGTTTAGGTATTGAAGCCAGCGAGCTGATAACCATTAACACCGATAAAGGTGATTATGTCGGCTATGAGCAAGTCATTCATGGTCAAGCGACCACTGAGCTGCTACCTGCGATATTCCAAACGGCGCTTGATAATTTGCCAATTGCTAAACGCATGCGTTCAGGCGCAAGCCGCAATGAGTTTGTACGTCCGGTACAGTGGGCGGTATTGATGCAAGATAGTACGGTTATTGATGCCACTATCCAAGGACATCAGACGGGTACGCAAACCCGTGGTCATCGCTTCCATAGCCCTGATTATCATACTATTGCACACGCCAATGATTATGAGCAACTGCTCGATGGTTTAAAAGTGGTGGCTGATTTTGATAAGCGTCAAATGCTGATTAAAAACCAAGTGAAAGCGCTGGCCGATGAAGTCAATGCGGATGCTATCGTACCGCAAGATTTATTAGATGAAGTAACCGCGTTGGTTGATTTCCCGATTGCGCTACGAGCAAACTTTGAGGCGCGCTTTTTACAAGTACCGCAAGAAGCGCTTATCTCAACCATGCAAGCCGATCAAAAGTATTTTTGCTTGACCGATAAAGCGGGCAAACTGCAGCCGTACTTTATCTTTATTACCAATATCGAGTCAAAAGACCCCAATCAAATTATTGAAGGTAATGAGAAAGTCGTGCGCCCGCGTTTGGCCGATGCCGAGTTTTTCTTCTTACAAGACCAAAAGCAGCCATTATTTGCGCTCACAGAAAGCCTTAAAACGCGCGTCTTCCAAGATAAGCTAGGTACGATTTGGGAAAAATCTGAGCGTATTGCGAAACTTGCCGCTTTTATCGCTACTTTAATGCAACAGCAAGGTCGCGATATTAATGTTGATGAAACGGTACGTGCCGCAATTTTGTCCAAAGCAGATTTGGCAAGCTCGCTCGTCGGTGAATATCCTGAATTACAAGGTATCGCAGGTACATATTATGCGCGCCTAAATGGCGAGCCAGAAGCAGTCGCAGCAAGTTTGGAAGAGCAGTATCTGCCCAAGTTCAGCGGTGACGTATTGCCGCACACACCGATTGGTATTTGTTTAGCATTGGCCGACCGCTTAGATACGCTGGTTGGTATTTTTGCCATTGACCAAGCCCCAACGGGTTCAAAAGATCCGTTTAGCTTACGTCGTTCAGCGATTGGTATTTTGCGTATTCTCATTGAGAAGCAGTTACCGATTAACTTGGTGGCTCTCGTTGAGCAAGCGATTAAAGGCTATAGCACGAGCGATGGCAGCAAGATTGCTAAAATGGGCGATACCTTTACCCAAGTGATGGCGTTCTTAAATTCACGCTATCGTGCCATGTATACCGAGCAAGGCGTTAGCGTCGATACCATTCAAGCCGTACAAGCGATTAATCCGCATATGCCGCTTGATTTTGATCAGCGTATTCGCGCGGTACAGAGCTTTAGTAAAGTGTCACAAGCTTCAATGTTGGCAGATTCAAACAAACGTGTTGCCAATATTTTAGCCAAGTCAGAAGTCAGCGTCGCTGACAATGTCGATGAAGCGCTATTATCTGAACCTGCTGAGCAAGAGTTATATCAGGCTGTTCAGCAAGCACAAAAGGCAGTTAAACCGCTGCTTGAAACGGCTGACTATACGCAAGTATTGCAAACGCTGGTCAGTTTAGATGCGCCATTGACCCAGTTTTTCGCTGATGTCATGGTCAATAGTGAAGATGTCGCACTAAAGAACAATCGCTTAGCGCTACTTAAGCAAGTTCGTGCCTTATTCTTAACCGTTGCTGATATCAGTGAGCTGCAGCTATAGTTGGTTGATTATAGTTTGAAAGTTATATTTGACAGTCATAGCTCAATGACACGCTGAGCATTTATGCTTTTGATTTATTAACGACATAAAAAACTGGCTCCATGTGGCCAGTTTTTTATGCGCTTATTCTGCAGCGTTAAGTTTATAATGTCTTAGACCATATTCGAAGGAGCACTGCCGTGTTGGCCGTTATTATTGTAATTCTAATTATCTGGGCTGTGATGTGGGGCTTTTATAAGTTTATGTACCCACGCGCACCCAAAAGTATGATGCCAAAAAAAGGCGATGTGACCACGCCGCGTCAGTGTAATTTTTGTGGCAACAGTTTAGCTGAATATCGCGGTGTATTAGAGACTAAGCCTGTTTCTTTGGAAGAGAATTCAGCAGCAGACTTAGCGGTAAATAGTGACAGCGGTAATGATATGGACAGTAATAAAGAATTATTCTTTTGCAATTATGAGCATCAAGCGGATTTTCACGCCGGTAAGACTTATCAAGCAGATGCCTAATTTGTAAGCCATAAGTCGTAAATCATAAGTAAATAAGATGTTATTTACATTTAAAAAAAGCGCTTAGCTTCAATGAGTTAAGCGCTTATCTTTTTAGAATAGCAATTTAATATCGGTACAAGCTTATAAAATAGAATGGGCGTCTTTCATAATTTTATTTAATAAGGCTTCAGACTGTTTGCTTTGCTGCAGACGATCTTCTTCACTTCTTTGATTGGCATGGATTTTTTCATATAAGTTCAAGCAGCACAGTACTAAGAGGCTTTCTTGACTGAGGCTTGGCGCATCGCGTTTGAGATCTAACGCATAGTTATTGATATAAGAAACCGCTGAGTGCAGCTCTTCTTGCTCATGCACTGGGCAATAAATCGGATAGGTCACGCCAGCAATCGCCACATCGACCTTTTTAATTTGCGGTTCAGGAGCGCTTGCAGCTTTAGCAGCAGGTCTGGCAGCGCTGCTATTTACCGTACTGCTATTTGTAGTAGTACTATTTGCACTCGCACTATTTGCACTGGCGCTATTCGCATTATTACTATTTGTATTACTACTATCAGTATTCGAATTATTTGGCATTGGTTTTTGACTGTCTACAGGGTTTGCGCGGTCATCGGTCATGATAAATCCTACAATATATGTCAGTAAAGTGAGTAATTAACTATCACAGCTATAAATATGGTAATGATAAACTTGGCGATTTAATGAATAAAAATTAATTAGCAAAAATAGGCAAGTTACGCGTGATTCATTGCCATCGGTGCCTAACTTTCTGCTTGATCAATACGGGTTAAGCGCTTTAATACCACTTGCGTGCGCTCAGCTGCCAGCTCGTTTTTCTTTCTCAAATCGTTATTTTGCTGTTTAATATCGCTGTACTGCTGCTTAAATTCATTATTTTGCTGCTGTAGATCATTATTTTTTTGTTGTAATTGGCTAATCTGTTTTTGCAAATTATCTTGCTCTTCGCCTATCATATGATGCGCTTCAGCAAGGTTTTGATAACGCTTATCTAAATCGCTCAATTGTTTTTTGGCACCGTCACGCTCTGTATAGCTGCTGTCGAGTTTGGTTTTTAGCGCGGCAAGCTCCTTTGGGTCAGTCATTGGTTGTTGCTTGAGGCTGCTAAGTTCAGCACTGACAAGCTGATACTGTTTTTTGATGTCGAGTACCATTTTTTCTAATATTCTAAGTTGGTCATACATAGTCAGTTTTTATCCTTAACAAGTAAGCGTGAATGAATTTTGTTCTCTGCGTTTAATAATGCCATAGGTGACCGCATAATATCTATATCAACAAAGTAATTGTATGCCGCTTTGTTTCGTGACTGCTATCAATCGCCGCCTTATTCATAACATCGTGCGGCGTTTATCTATATTTAATACTATTAATCAATAACTAGGACCTCTATTATGAATGATAATATCTCTGGCTGGAATACATGGCTGACTGCGTTTGATGACTGGACTGACGTGTCTATCAGCGAGGTACATGGCTTGATGACAGGGCTGATGACCGCCTGTGATGCGCCTGATGAGCCAGTATGGGCAAAGGTGTTTGAGGAGCTGAGTTTTGCGCCATTACCTGATGAAGCATTAACCTTGTTGACTGGAGAAGCGGAAGACACCGTCTTTCAGTTGAAAGACAAAGACGACGCTTATTCGTATACGCCGCTGGTACCAGATGATGAACATGACTTGTACGAGCGCGTGATTGCTCTGAAACAGTGGGCAAATGGCTTTATGACTGGTTTTGGTATTACTGACTGTGGTCTGAGTAGCGATGAAAACGAGATGCTGTCGGATTTGGCTAAAATCGGCGGGATTCGTTTAGAAGATGACGAAGACTTTGAAGGTGGCGAAGAGTCTTATCTGCATATTTATGAGTTTGCGCGCATGGTGCCAGTGAGTTTTGCTACTCGTAAGCGTAAAGCTGTGAAAGATATTGCCTTGATTGCTGGACTGGCTATCGATGCCAAAACCACCAAAGAGCTACAAGCAGAAGGTAAGTTGCCAAAACCGATGCCGCCAGTGCTTGATGTGATGAATCAAAACCGTCCGTCATAATAAAGACGCCATCGTAAGAAGTAACTATCATAAAAACCAACTATCATAAAAACCAACTGTCATAAAAATTAACTGTCATAAAAATTAACTGTCATAAAAATTAACTTATCATCAATGCTAGGATTTGCTAAAAAGGTATGATGGATTTTAAGAGCCAGCATTGGCTCTTAATAAGCATTGGTTCTTAATAAGCATCGCCTCTTAATAACAGAAGGGAAACTATGATGATTACTGATAATGATATGATTTATTTGCGCCGCTGTATTGAGCTTGCTACGGAAGCATTAGAGGCGGGCGATGCGCCGTTTGGCAGCGTATTGGTCGATGGTGATGGCACTATATTATGTGAAGATCGTAATCGCGCCAATACGGTTGATGCAACCTACCATCCTGAAATTGCCGTGGCAAAATGGGCCGCTCAAAATATGACCCCTGAAGCACGGGCAAAAGCAGTGGTCTATACCTCAGGTGAGCATTGTGCCATGTGCTCTGCCGCGCATGCTTGGGCAGGACTTAGGCGTATCGTTTATATCAGCTCATCAAAACAGTTGGGCGAATGGATGGATGAGATGGGCGTGGTATCAACATCGCCCATCAATTCATTAACCATTCAAGAAGTTGCGCCGAATGTACCAGTAGATGGTCCGATTGCTGGCTTAGATGGAGAAATTAAAGCACTACAACAGCGTTCATTTCAAAAAAGCTCATTAAAAAAGGCTCATTAAAAAGCTGGGTCTTTTTATCTTGTAGTACGATAAGGATGTCTTATGACGGTAATAAATCACAATAAAGGTAAAGAGCGAGCAACGGCTACTGCTAGTTATCCTACTGCCAATTATCCCACTGACAGCATTGACTGGCTAACATGGCTGATTGCCTTTGATACGGTCAGTCGTCATTCTAATTTAGCTTTGATTGAAGATGTACAAGCTTACTGTGAGCAATTGGGCTTAACAGTAGATTTGACCTTTAATGACGTTAAAAATAAAGCCAATTTATTTGTTACGGTGCCAGCAGGGGCAAACGCTGACGATGTGAATCATGGTCTGGTGCTATCGGGTCATACCGATGTGGTGCCTGTCGATGGTCAAGACTGGACATCAGAGCCGTTCACAGCGACCATTCGTGGCGACAAGCTATACGGTCGCGGTGCTTGCGATATGAAAGGCTTTATTGCTTGTGCGTTGACGCTATTGCCACAAGCGGTAAAGCTATCTAACGCAGGTCAATTGCGTCGTCCATTACATTTGGCATTGTCATTTGATGAAGAAGTTGGCTGCTTGGGTGCGCCATTGATATTGGCCGATTTAAAGGCGCGCGGTATTACACCTGACTACTGTATCGTTGGTGAGCCAACCAATATGGCGATGGTGGTGGCGCATAAAGGCATCGCGGTTTACCGTTGCCGTGTCCATGGTAAGTCAGCGCATTCGTCATTGACGAAGCAGGGTGTTAACGCCATTAGTTATGCCAGTCGTCTGATTGGGTATGTCGATGAATTAGCAGAAGAGATGAGCTATCGCAGTGATAACGATGCCATGTTTGATGTGCCTTATTCGACACTTTCGGTGGGTACGATAAGAGGTGGCACCGCGACCAATATTGTCCCCAATCTGTGTGAATTTACCTTTGACTATCGTAATCTACCGCATATGACGCAAGACGATATCCTTGTACCAATTCAAGCCAAAGTGGCGGAGCTAAACGCACAAATGCAAGCACGCGCACCAGAGACGGGTATTGAGCTGCTACAAGAAGAAAGTGTCCCAGCGATGACCGATAGCGACAGCACCGAGCTACAAGCGTTAATAGCGGCTCTGACGGGCGATGATACCCGTCATAAAGTTGCTTATGCGACGGAAGGCGGGCAGTTTACCAATAGTGGCATCCCAACGATTATCTGCGGCCCCGGTAGTATTGAGCAGGCTCATAAAGCCGATGAGTATGTAGCGCTGAGTGAGATGGCACGCTGTGATGAGTTTTTACAAAAGCTGCTAAACAGCTGTGCCAGCAATTGATACAATAGGCAGCAAGTAGTTCTTTTGCAATATACATGAGCATAAAATACACCGTCTTTATGGCGGTGTTTATTTTTTCACCATTAAGTATTAACCATTAAGCATTTAAATATTCTATTAATAAAAAGTAGGGGTTGGTTGATGTCTTGGCATCTGTTTGCGGTATTTTTTGCAAGTACGTTTTTTATTTCAGCGACCCCTGGGCCGAATATGCTGCTGGCATTCCAGTATGGTATGAATTATGGCGTAAAGCGCACCTTATGGACGCTGGCAGGTCTGAGTTTGGGTTTGTTTTTACTGCTACTATCGACACTGCTAGGCTTAGATGTAATCAGTCGCCAATCGCCTTGGGTGCTAACTGTTATCAAAGCTGTGGGTGCCGCCTATTTAATCTATTTGGGCATCAGCTCGTGGCGCGATGCCGGTGATAGTAGTTTGATGAGCGATGCCCGCGAAATGGGCGAGGAGGTCGCGGCTGACTATCCTGATACGATGTCAGCTGTGACTGATAAAACAACGCCGCAGCCACGCTCACTATCTAGTGCAGCAGTCAAAGTATCGCCGAGCAATATGACCTTATTTCGTACCGGTATTTGGGTGTCGCTGTCTAATCCAAAAGCGATCTTGTTTTTTGCCGCGTTTTTCCCTAAATTCATCAATTTTAGTGCGCCGCTATGGCCGCAATATATTTTATTAACGGCAGGGTTGTTCTTAAGCGAGACGATTTGGCAAATCGTTTATACATTGGGCGGTACAAAGCTGGCAAGTTGGCTCGATGTTGGCAATCGTTTAGCGTGGTTAAATCGTGCGTGCGGGGTAATCTTTCTTTTAATTGCCGCGGCGTTATTGGCTGAAGTATTAAATGGTTTTATGGTTTAAAAGACGAATAATATTTAAGATTAATATCAATTACAAAAAAGCCGTTCACTATTTAATAGTAAACGGCTTTTTTATTGATTTATTTTTTCTAAAGACTTAAGCCAATGCTTCGATTAGCTCGCCTTTCACCATATGTGGACTAACAAAATCAGTCACGCGTACGCTGACGATTTTACCGAGTAGCTCATCCATTTTATCAACGTCATAAGGGAACATGACCGTACGCGTATTATCGGCTGTACCGATTAAGCAGTCTGGATGACGATTGGCGATTTGCTCTACCAAGACACGAGTCGTCGTACCGACCATCTCATGGGTTTTAGCGAGCGTTGAGTCGATGATGACTTTTTGGAATTCAGCCAAGCGCGCTTTTTTAGTCTTAAAACTCACATCATCCGGCAACTCTGCCGCTGGCGTGCCTGGACGCTTCGAATAAATAAAGCTATAAGAGTGATCGAAGTTTAACTCTTTTGCTAGATTTAAAGTATCTTGGAAGTCTTGCTCAGTCTCACCGGGGAAGCCAATGATAAAGTCGCTTGATAAGTGAATATCAGGGCGAATGGCTTTAAGCTTATTAATCTGATTGATATAAACATCAATGGTATGGTTACGTTTCATCGCCGCTAAGATAGCGTTTGAGCCACTTTGAACTGGCAAATGCAAATGTGATACCAGCTCTGGCAATTGCGCATAAGCATCGATGATATCATCGGTGAACTCAAGCGGATGACTGGTGGTATAACGAATACGCTCAACACCATCGACGTGCGAGACATAATGCAGCAGTTCTGCGAAACGACAGATACTGCCATCGTCTTTTTCGCCGCGGTAGCCATTGACGTTTTGACCAAGTAGGTTAATCTCGCGCACGCCTTGGGCGGCTAAGCTGTCAATTTCAGCCAATACATCATCAAGCGGACGTGATAATTCTTCACCGCGGGTATAAGGCACGACGCAAAATGAGCAATATTTTGAGCAGCCTTCCATAATAGACACAAAAGCCTTATAACCTTCTACTCTTGGCTCTGGCAGAAAATCAAATTTTTCGATACTTGGAAATGACACATCCACTGTACCGATGCGATTCTTAGGTGAGATTTCACGCTGCTCGTGCGATTGGTCATACAGCTCTGGCAAACGGTGCAAAGTTTGTGGACCAAACACCATATCAACATAAGGCGCGCGTTTTTGGATATTATCGCCTTCTTGTGAGGCGACGCAGCCGCCAACACCGATGACTAAGTCAGGACGTTTTTCTTTCAATTTGCGCCAGCGACCCAATTCTGAAAAGACTTTTTCTTGCGCTTTTTCGCGAATTGAGCAGGTATTCATCAACAGCACATCGGCTTCGTCTATATCGTGGGTGACTTCCATACCATGTGAATCACCAAGTACGTCGAGCATTTTGCCAGAGTCATAGACGTTCATCTGACAGCCTTGGGTGGTAACAAAGACTTTTTTTGGCGCGCCATTGACTGGTGCTTGGGCGATTGGTTTTTGGATAGAGTTTGGCGCTTTGAGTGCCGTAACGGCAGGCGCAGTAACCGTTGTGTCAACAGCAGCGTCATCGATGCGGGGATTAAATACAGTAACACTCATAAGCGAAGTCCATGATTGACTAAAAATATAGCGGGGTAGGCGATTAACTGGTGGCGTATTTTATCACAACCCTGACCCAATGTGAAAAGTTAGCGTACGCTTATCGGGATAATTATGCTAGATTATTTATAATAGTATCAAATGCTTACCTAGTATTATTCAGTAATAAATGCTATTAATTACGATTGTCACTTTTTTAAGCGTCGTAGCACCTCTGTGTTACGCAGGGCTATCCGATTTATTAACGAAAAGTAAAGCTTATGGTTGAATGTGCAACGAGTATAGTATGATGAAAGTAACCATAGCTGCACTATTGTTTAAATGAGCGTTTTAAGTAGGATGAAAACATCATTTAAACCTATCGTTTAAACCTATATTGAAACAATTTATTTAGCCAAATTATTTAGACTTATTATAAAGAGAATTCGTATGACAAAGCCGCAAGTTGCTCAAGGTATTAAGGATAAAAATGCCAAGCGCCAAAATATTACGCCTGACCGCCTGAAAAAAACGGCGCTAAAAAGCAGTGTTTTGGGTTTGGCGACGGCGATGGGTGTCATGGGCTTGTCGCAAGTCGCTTGTGCCGAACTCACTTGGGGTAGTGATAGTAGTTATCCGCAAGAAGGCAAGTATCAGCCAGAAAGCTATAAACCAGACAGCTATCAACCACAAAGCTATCAGCCGGATAACTATCAACCACAGAGTGCGCCGTCAAACAGCAGCTATCAAGCAGATAATGGCGTAGGCTCATTTACAGCGGCGGCGATTGCAGCCGAGCGCGGTGATATCAACGCCCTTTATAATTACGAGCAAGCGATGAGTGGCGGCTTGTTTGCCATGTATCCAACTTATTGGCGCATGAATGTCGATTTGAATTCGCAAAGCCCAGCGGCGGTATCGCAGTTCGTGCGTCAATATCCAGATACGGTAATGGCAGAAAAACTGGCGGCTGACTTTGCGGAAACCAAAGCGGGCTCCAATGATTATGCCGCCGTACGCCAAGTGGCAAATTTGATTACCAATGCTGATGACAGTGAGCGCTGTGCGGTTGCGCTTGGGTTTAATAATGGCGGCGATAGCATGCGTGCTATGGCAGCCAAGCCTGACGTTTGGCTGGCCACCAAAAAGCAGCCAGCTTTGTGTGACCAGTTGGCGCTAGAGATGAATAATAACGCCCTGATTAGCAACCAAGATAGAGTATCACGCCTCAAGCGCATGCTGCGTAAAGGCAAAACGGGCGATATTATGGCGCTGTCTTCACGTCTCGGTACGCCTATTCCTTACTCGTCGTTAAGTGAAATTCAGCTAAATCCATCATCGTTTTTTAGCCGCTTTGCCCGCGAAGCAAACACCCAAACCAATCAATACTTGTATTTATATGCGATGGGCCGCTTGGCAGAAAAATCCTATCGTGAGGCGGCGCTACAATTAGACTTTGATATTAAGCAAGACAATCAGCGCTCAGCGAAGTTGTTAAATGATGACACCCGTCGTTATGCTTATCGTATTCTTGGCGTACAGCGCATGAATCATAATACCGATGACGGCTTTAATGTCGAAGCGGTTGACTGGTTCCGTAATAGCTTAGATGATGACTTTAGCTTTGAAGAAGCCGAATATTATGCCATGGCAGCGATTCGCTTTAGTCGTTGGGATGATGTGGTCGAAGCCATCTCAAAAATGGATGCCGAAACGCAAAAAAACAATCAATGGCAATATTGGCTGGCTCGTGCTTATGAGCAATCAAGTGATGCCAACAAACGCAATACCGCCAAAAAGATGTATCAAAACTTGGCAAAAAGTAATGAGTATTATGGCTTAATGGCAAAGGATAAGGTCGGTCAACGTTTTGATGCCAGTCGCTTAGGTGGTAGTAATTTACCCAATGTCAGTACCGCTGACCGCGCGCGCGTCATGCAAAACCCACACTTTGCACGGGCATTTGCTTTATACAATGCCGATGCCAGTCGCGCCTATGCCAACCGTGAGTGGAACTGGGCGGTGAAAAAAGCGCGTGATAATCGTGATGACAATTTGATTATTGCTGCGGCGCGCCAAGCGTATGATATGGGCTGGCTCGATCGGGCGATTTATGCTGTTGATAATACCGATAGGGTAGACAGCTTGGCTTTATCGCATCCGATGCCGCACCAATCGGCGGTCGTCCGTCACAGTCAGTCGGCGGGTATCGATCCGGCGTGGGCGTATGGCATCATGCGTCAAGAAAGCCGTTTTGTGGCATCAGCACGCTCAAACGTTGGCGCCAGCGGTCTGATGCAGGTCATGCCTGATACGGCAAAATATATTGCGCGTAACTTAGGCGAGACTTATAGCGCCAGCCGTGCCAATAGTGGCGATACCAATATTCGTTATGGTACGTGGTATATGGGTGATATCTTTGGAAAATTGAACAGCCAGCCTGTTTTGGCAACAGCGGGCTATAACGCCGGTCCAAATAATGCCAAACGCTGGCAGCCGACTTATGGCTCACTCGCCGCGGACCAGTATGTCGAGTCTATTGCCTTTCCTGAAACCCGCAATTACGTCAAACATGTGATGGAAAACGCTACTATTTATAGCAGTCTATTAGGTCGTGATCAGCCTATCAGCCAGCGTATGGGAACGGTTCCTGCGGCATTCTAATGCTTTTGTCTTACCCTAAAAAACCACTATCAGCTTGCTGCTAGTGGTTTTTTTATAGGTGTTTCTTTTATAGGTACGGTTTTTATAGATACGGCTTTTATATGCACTTTTCTTATATACATTGCTTTCATATAAAATGCTTTTATAGCGCTGATATATGACGGGTTTTAAATCGCCCTTTTAAAGTCAGTTATTCGCTTTTTAAAAACTGTTTACGTTTTTGCTATAGATTAAAAAAGGCAATTTGCTACCATGACTCTAATTACCGTCTGCGTTTTTCGTTGGTTGATTTTTAGGCTACTGATATTTTAAAAGCAAACTGGCTTAATGCCGAATATAACCAATTCTAGAAGCTATCTTCTTCATTGCTAAATGCTTTAACCTCTTATGATTAAAAAATATTTCAATCTGCCTATATTGTCGCAAGCTAGGCGTCAGTTATGTGTTCAGACAAAGGTGGGCTCGATGTCAAAGACAAGGCTATCGGAGCATTTTAATCAATGCTTGATCAGCAAAAAGTATGAAAGTAAAGGCAATGCTGCTAATGCTACGATAGCTATTACGGCTTTACTTTTGTTGCAGGGTGCCATGGTATTGCCAGCGCAAGCGGCAAGTGCTACCAAAACGGGACAGCGTGTGCTGATGATTGAGATGACGCCAGCGCTGTGCAGCTTACAACCGACGCGCGCGCGTATGCGCCAGTGTTTAGAAGGCTATTCGCTAACCGTTTCGGGTTTAGATATGGGCTATGGCGAGCGCTGCGGGCGTGGTAGTGAGCCACGTTTGACGCCACTACAATTAAAAGTCGTCAATCGTATCATGCCTGATACCACGGTGCGTACCCAAGCATGGCAGCGCTATGGCGTCTGTAGTCCGCTTAGTGCCAGTAATTATTTTCGTCAAATCACTAACTATGCCGGCGACTTAAAACTGCCGAGTGAATTGAATACGGGCAACAGTTATACGGTATTAAAATCGCGTTTTGTGGGACAAATGACCCGCTTAAACAGTGGTATGTCAGCGGATAGCGTTGATTTGATTTGTCAGGCAGGTGCGCGTCGTCAAATGGTATTGACGGACGTCCATGTTTGTTATGAAGGCAGTGCCTTTGGCACTTGTAGCAACGTCGTCGATAACTGTGGCAGTAAATTTATTATCTCAGGCGGCAAGTAAGCAGCAAGTAGGCATTAGTCATAATCAGTAATGAACCACAAAGTATATCCTTTTAGCTTTTCAGTGCGTGACTATTAATTAGGGCGCGATTATCCATAAGCAAAAATGACCATAAGCAAAAACGGCAGTGTTATGTATTTAACGGTAATACAACTTATGTAATCGTATTAAATTCTCTTAAATAATGCTGCTAAAATTCCTATTGAATCTTTTCTTTGATCACATCCAATATCCCTCTAAGACTTTATTTTTATAGCTTTTTATCGCAAGATAAAACATCTGTTCGTATAAAATGTAACAATATAACCAGCATAGTTATCAATCACGTTCGCGCTTTCTCTAGACGGTTAATAGGCTGAGGTGCTACACTAGCTCTCGGTTTATGACTGCTATATTCAGCGAGTAAATCGCTATCTAAAACGATCATCCTCAATCAGAACCATCAATCAGAATCATGAATTATCTAATCTATAATTAGGGAGTATTCAATGTCAATGAAACAGCCTTTACGTGTTGCCGTCACTGGTGCCGCTGGTAATATCAGCTATGCTATGTTATTTCGTATTGCATCTGGTGAGATGCTAGGTAAAGATCAGCCAGTTATTCTGCAATTGCTTGAAATCGCCCCAGCACTTGACGCCCTAAAGGGTGTGGTCATGGAGTTAGAAGACTGTGCATTCCCATTATTGGCCGGTATCGTTCAAACTGATGATGCGACCGTTGCATTCAAAGATGTAGACTATGCTTTGCTAGTCGGTTCACGTCCTCGTGGCCCAGGTATGGAACGTAAAGACTTGCTAGAAGCCAACGCTGCGATTTTCTCAGCCCAAGGTAAAGCATTGAACGACGTTGCAAGCCGTGATGTAAAAGTATTGGTCGTCGGTAACCCTGCCAACACCAACGCGCTTATCGCTCAGCGTAATGCACCAGATTTAGATCCACGTAACTTTACTGCTATGACTCGCTTAGATCATAACCGTGCCATGGCACAGTTGGCTGAGAAAACAGACAGCACTGTTAATGACATCAAAAACATGACTATCTGGGGTAACCACTCATCAACTCAGTATCCAGACCTAACGTCTGCAACTGTAAACGGTAAGCCAGCACTAGATTTAGTCGATCGCGAATGGTACGAAGCTACTTATATCCCAGAGGTACAACAACGCGGTGCAGCGATTATTAAAGCTCGCGGTGCATCATCTGCCGCTTCTGCTGCCAACGCTGCTATTGCACACGTACGTACATGGGCACTAGGTACTGATGAGAATGATTGGGTATCTATGGGCGTTTACTCAAACGGCGAATACGGTATTGCTGAAGGCTTAATCTACTCATTCCCAGTAACCTGCGCTAACGGCGACTGGTCTATCGTAGAAGGCGTTGATGTGTCATCAGATTTCTCAAAAGAGAAAATGGCCGCAACTGAGCAAGAGCTTAGCGAAGAGCGTGATGCAGTAGCACACCTGCTTCCATAAGTAGGCAATCTACTCAAGCTGTTATATAGAATTTAATCTGAAAAGCCCTCTACGATAGAGGGCTTTTTTGTGCCTTGCGTAACCATCAATACAATTGCTAACGTTAGCTAAACGTTGATTAACAGCTATTAGCAGCAAGCTTGCTACAATAAAGTGGCTAATTTAAATAATAAGTACAATCAAATCATTATTAAACTTTTGTCATTAAGGAAAAGACTATGTTGGGTGAACCTGAATACAATATGAATGAATTATTTGCGCAGTTAGGGCTTGATAGCTCGGATGAAGCGATTGACAGTTTTGTCGAAAATAATAAACTGGCAAAAGAAGAGAAGTTAATCGAAGCGGCGGTATGGAATGACAACCAGCGTGCCTTTTTGCAAGAAGAATGGAATAAAGACGCCGCATGGGTAGAAGTTATCGATGATTTAAACGTGCGTATGCATCCTGATGCTTAAAGATAACAATAAAGTATCAACGTAAATAAAAACCCACAAACGTTATTCACGCTGTGGGTTTTTTATACATTACACTTTTATAGGCTCATAACTACTAGTTTAATTCTACTGCTTAGCACGCCATTCGAGTAAATCTATAACATCACTATGAATACCTGCTTTTAAGGCTTCTAAACTCTCGTAATGGCGCTCGCCATGTAAATAATGCAAGAAGCGTACTTGTAAGGTTAAACCGTATAAATCTGCTTGCAGCTTAGGAAAATGTACCTCTAAGCGCCAATCATGCTCTTTATCTACTGACGGCCTAATACCAATATTGGCAGTACCAAATAAACTATGCGGGCGTAAACCTGCAACCCCTGGGTTTTCGCTATCTGTCAGTGCGGTCAAGCCGTTCGGTATGACAGTACCACTATCATCAAGGCTGACGACATCGACAGCAAAGATGCCATGTAGGGCAGGTTTTATGCGTTTTAAGTCGACATTGGCAGTGGGAAAGTCCATGGTACGACCGATTTTATCACCACCAACAACGACGCCTGTCATCGTATAATCGCGACCCAATAAGGCATTAGCCGCATCGATGTCACCGGCCAACAATAGGTTGCGTATACGCGTAGAGCTAATGCGCGCGCCTTTGCCTTTATCGTCGATCACGGTATGCAGATTGGTCACATCTAAGCCATAATCGCGCAAAAACTGACTGTCACCGGTACGATCATGACCAAATTTAAAGTCATCACCCAATACCAATGCTTGTACATTCAAACGCTGCGCTAAGATATCGGCAAATGCCTGCGCTGATAGCGAGCGAAACTCCGCATCAAAGCTTGCGACAATCAAAGTCTCAATGCCATACTCTGCCAGCAAAGCCTGCTTTTCGGCAAGATTGGTGAGGCGGGCAGGCGCGGTAGCTGGCGCAAAAAACTCACGCGGCTGCGGTTCAAATATCATGACTGCCGAGCCAATATTTTGCGCCTTGGCAATATCACGCACGTGCGCAAGCATCGCTTGATGACCCAAATGCACGCCATCAAAATTACCGATAGTCAGCACGCAGGGTGCTAAATCTACTGGGCTAATATTGGCAGACAAAGCGCTTGGCGATGCCATCAGTTGCTCAAGAAAATAGGTGTTCATAAATTTTCAGCTATGATAGATAAGACCGGATAAAAAAGAAAAAACACACCTCTACCAAACATTGATGTGTCTAAAATCAGTCATTATAAAGTAAAATAGCCATACTAACATCCTATAGTCTGCTGATAATCAAACAACCACGCTAACAGCTTAAAAGGTATGGTTTTTATCTGGCTTACCTTGCTCACTTCGTTAATTGCTTCTGCTGACTTCCGCTATATACAGCTAGATTAGATAAAAGGTGCAACGGCTAAGCCTTAAGTATTAGACATTAATGACTAATTAGCCGTTATTTATCACTTATCATTCATTTTTACTATTAATAATCATGGAAACGCTATGCCTGATGCTACCTCTGTCGCTGCTTGTCATGATGCCTCCCATTCGATGGCACCTGTCTTGGCAATTAATAAGCTCAATGAGGGCTTTACGGTACAGCGTGCTAATAAAGAAGATTTACCCGCAATTTTAGCCATTTATAACCAAAGTATCGCCGGTAAGCAAGCAACGGCTAATCTAACGCCCGTCAGTTGTGAAGAGCGTCGGGATTGGTTTGAGGAGCATGTAAATAGTGCCACGCGACCTATTTATATTGTTCGCGCTGTCGAAGAAGCAGAAACTGTAGGCGGTGGAGGTAAGGGGCAAACAGTATCGCCAATCGTCGCTTGGGGCAGCTTTAGCGATTTGTATGCACGACCGGCTTATCATATCAGCACTGAGATTAGTATTTACTTGCATCAGGATTATCATGGTCAAGGCTTGGGTAGCTTATTGACACGCTGGATGCTGACGCAAGCGCCGAGCTTAGGTATTCATAACGTGGTGGCGCTTATCTTTGCGCATAATCAACCAAGCTTAGGATTGTTCCGTAAGCTTGGCTTTGAGCAATGGGGCTATATGCCAAAGGTTTGTGATATGCAGGGGTTTATCGCCGATGTGGTGATGCTTGGTAAAGCGGTGATGGCAGCTAATAATGACAAATAATACAGCTAATAATGCCAAATGAAGAAAATTTAGAGAATAGCAGATAGGTGTTCTATCCTAAAATCTTCCATTTTCCATCTATCTTTTGTAGCTCATAAGTCAAGGGTGCAGGCTCGCTTTGTCCCCTTAGCATCAACTCGCCAGTGATGGTGGCACGGGTTTTATCATCGTTGTATGTAGTATCAGTGAAAGTAACGCCATCAACCGTTTGCTGAAAAGCCGACTGGGTCTTGGCTAGCTCTTCTTCGAAGTTTGCCATATCTACTTCATAATAAGAGGCGGATTTTTTCGCATCGCCATAATACAAGCTGTCTAGAGCTTGTTTAACGCTATCTTCCGGCGTACCGTCTTGGGTCGGATTGGTTACCAAGCTTTTTTGCTTAGCGGCAGCGGTAACTGGATTGATATTATTACTAGCGATCGTGGTTTCATCTTTTGTGCTATCTGCTGCCTGTTTACTATCAGTAGTAGTGCCTGTTACTTCTACTTGGCTCGCGTCGTTCTCAGATGTTTGCGCGACCGCTGTAGCATCTTCATTATTACTGGCAGCAGTCTCAGTTTCACCCTTATCATTATTGCTACAACCACTTAAAAGCAGTCCGGTACTCAAAATGCCAACAGTCAGTATACTTGGTAAGCGTAACAAGGTTGCTGATAACGCTGTTTGTGAAGCTGATGATTTAGTCGTCATATTAGTCCCCAATATTCATTTATTCATTAAACAGTAATTATGGCAACTATCAGCAGCGTTCACTGTCAATTCTCATACTAAGCTTGTTTTGGTTTGGTAAGTTAAAGCCTTGCCTAGTGCTTAATAATTAATCCTTAACCATGTTTTAGCTGGCGCGGACGGAAGCCTGTTGCCAATAGCACAACGCCATAAACCACCGCACCGACGACGCACATAATCAGTAGCGCGACAATACGTTTCCATTGAAAATCATTGGTTGGGAAATAGGGCAGCATGACATAAAGCACAGCAATCATAGAGGCGGTAGAAATTCCAAACTGGCCAAACAATTTTTTCCAATGGCTACCAAAGCGGAAAATATCACGCTTATGCAAGAAGTAATATAACAAGCCCGCGTTCACAAATGCCGCGCCCGTGGTTGCCAATGCCAAGCCACCATGCAACGGCATATCGAAGAAGTAAAATATACCGATAAAAATGACACTAAATACCATATTGGCAAAAACAGAAACAATACCAATTCTGACCGGCGTTCTAGTGTCTTGACGGGCGAAAAAGGCGGGCGCAAAGATTTTAATTAACATAAAACCTAATATGCCGCCCGCCATGCTTTTTAACGCCAAGGAGCTCATTTGTGCATCGCGTAAGGTAAATTCGCCACGTAAAAAAAGCGCCTGCATAAGTACGTCAGAGAGTATAAATAGTGCTGCCGATGCTGGAACACCGACCAAAATAATTAAGCGCGCTGCCCAATCGATGGTCTTTTTAAAGCTAACGTCATCTTTTCGCGCTTCACTTTTCGATAGACTTGGCAAAATGACCGTGCCGATAGCCACGCCAATTAAGCCTAGTGGTAACTCGCTCATACGCTCAGCAGCATAAAGCCAAGAAACCGAACCGCCAATCATTAATGAAGCAAAAATAGTGTTTAATAATAGATTAATCTGTGTGACAGAGACGCCAAAAATAGCCGGCAGCATCAGCTTTAAAATACGGCGAACGCCTTCGTGTTGAAAGTCTATTTTTGGTGCGACCAGCAGTTTTTGCTGCGAGAGCTGTGGCAGTTGTATCAATAGCTGGAGCAAACCTGCGATAGCGACAGAATAACCAAGCGCCATAATAGGGACGTCAAACATAGGCGCAAATACTAGCGCGCCGCCAATCATAGATAGGTTGAGTAACACTGGCGCAAAGGCTGGCGCGGCAAAACGGCCGTAGCTTTGTAAAATACCGCTGGCAAAAGCGGTCATAGAAATAAATAATAAATAAGGAAAGGTCAGGCGTAGCAGCTCAGCGGTGATGGCAAATTTATCTGGCTGGTTAGCAAAGCCTGGGGCAAATAATGTCACCACCCAAGGGGCGATTAAAATCACTACGACCGTTAGCATCGATAACACCAGCAGCAGCGCTCCTGAAGTGCGACTGACTAAAATCTGAACCTGTTGTAGGCTATATTTTTCTTTATATTCTGACAGCACAGGGACAAACGCTTGGCTAAAAGCCCCTTCTGCAAATAGACGGCGCAAAAAGTTGGGTATCTTAAAGGCGACCAAAAAGGCGTCCATCAGACCACCTGCGCCAAACACGCCTAATAACACAATATCACGCACCAAACCTAAAATACGCGACAGCATGGTCATACTACTGACCACCATGGTTGAACGAAATAACCGACTTTTTGCCATGAGAACCTATTCTGCTAATTTGTTTAATGAAGGTTGTGTAGTGATGGTTGTTTACTGATGTAGTGTTGTCAAAAAACTGACGGATTATAGCACTTTCATTGTCCTGATAAATGGATTGAATGGGGAATATAGAATGATAAAAAATCGTTGATAAGTGGCGATAATTTTTTTAATTGTGACAAATAAATTAAAAATTAAATAGTTTTATAGATTTCATTCAAGAGACTAAATAGCTCGGAGCGTTTATCAATCATAGACTTTCTATAGCTAGTAGCATCATTTATTTCAAAAGGTTTACTCGTGTCTTTCACTCGATTGTAAAAATCTTTAATTAAATCGCCATATTCTCTTACTTGAACTGAGGCGTCTTTATAGCCAAATAATAGTAATAGGGATTCCGATTTGGTTAGTTCCTTAAAGCTATCAAAAAATTCATTTTGAGTTACTGACAGCTCATTAGGTTTTTCAATGGAACTATCTAGAATTAATCTTCTTCGCCAATCAGAAGAGAGTGCCCAATACCTCAAAGCGATATGGTTAAAGTTTTCAACTTTTTCTGCGACTTCCTTTAACATCTCAAACTCGCGTTCTACTTTAGCTTTTTTAAGCTCGTTACGATGTTGCGTTGAAGATAATAGAAAAGTAATAACGCCTGCTATCAATGCGCCCAAACCTATCTTCACTGCTGAATCGACCACTTCAATCCAAATCATAATGTTTCCAATCGATGATTAATTATTATTAAAGTTGAGTAAGCCTTTTATTTTAATAGAGCTGCAACTATCTCACGCAACTTTTTCCATTCAAAATAATCACCGGGGTCGGTTTTGCGACCGGGCGCGATATCACTATGACCGGTGAGATGCCTGCGAGTTTTTGGATAAGCGTCATAGATAGCAACGATAACTTTGGCAAGCGCTTCATATTGGGCGGCGCTAAAGGACACAAAATCTGAACCTTCAAGCTCAATGCCAATGCTATAATCATTACATTCAGGGCGACCCAAGTAGCTGGAGCGTCCGGCATGCCACGCGCGTTCGTTAAAATTGACAAACTGGGTAATCGCGCCATTACGCTCTATAAATAAATGCGCTGAAACTTCTGCACCTTTAATGCTTTGAAAATAAGGATGCGCCTCCCAGTCTAATTGATTGGTAAATAAGGCCTTGACGTAATGGATGCCGTCAGTATCGCAAGCTCCAAACTCATTGGGCGGCAAGCTAATATTGTGAATAACAATGGCATCAATCGCGATATTTTCCGGTCGTTTATTATAATTGGGTGACGCAAGCCAAGTCGCAGCTGATAATCGACCGGCATTAATAGTCATTGACGATGCTGTAGACATAATACTCTCTTTTATAATGTGATAATAAATGCGCGGTAAATGCTGATGATTATAAGTTTTTTATCAATAATCGGCGCATTTAACTAAAAAAACAGTCGTTCAAAACATTCGTTCAAAACCATGGTTTAAAGCTGTTGTTAAAAATAGTGATTTATAATATCACTCTGATGATTCGATAGACCTAATAACGCGATACGCGTATGACTCCTACAGTGCGAGATGTTACTCATGTCTATATATTCAAACCTTTTGGCGATAGATTGTACGCCAACAAGCATTGGCAGGCGAGCACGTTTGCCGCTCACCATAGCTGGACTGCTGCTGACCGCACAAGCACAGGCGTTTTTGCCAACGCCGGCATCGCTTGTGACAACAGGGGAGTTGGCGCTGGATACGGCTGATAATAATTCAGCCTCTAAATCACAAAGCACTGAGCCAACATTGATGGCTTATACTGAGCCAAATAATACCATCAAGCCAAGTATTGTCTCAAATACCGCAGTCACTTCTCGGACATCTAACAACCAAAGTGCTAACAATACTAATAGCGATAATGGGGCGAACACCCAACAGCTATTAGCATCATGGCGTGCGCAAGCAAAAACAAAAAACCTTGCCCAACATATAACATGGCGACGCTTATTATATTTCTTTGATGATCAAAAGAATTTAATCGGCAAGAAAAAAGACAGCAGTATCGTTGATGATGCTGCATTTTTCTTAAGTAAAAATGGACAGCATGATTCAGCGGCCGAGCTTGATGCCTTACTGGTTGCCCTTGCTGAAGAAATGGCTACGACCCCAGATAACAGCACTGCTAGTAATAGTGCATCCAATCGTGCGACTAAAAACTCGGGACAAAACTCAGTATTATGCCGTTTTCCAGCGCGCGTACAATGGCTGACCGATACACTCAATATCGACAAGAGCGGTTTGCAAGTTGACTGTCCGGATTTGAATGACTGGATGCAAGAGCTAGCACCTGAGCAGCTGTCTATTATGTTTGCGCAAGAGTACTTAGACAATCCTATTTCAGCCTTTGCTCATACGTTATTACGCATTGATTCTAAAGCCAGCGTGGCCGATCCAAGCCAAATTCATCATGCAGTTGCGCTAAATTATACGGTAGGCGGCGATGCAACCGATAGTTTTTTGGTATATGCCATCAAATCGATGACCGGCGATTATGACAATCTGATTGAAATTGACCCTTATCCAGAGAAGCTGGCGAAGTATCTGCAAGAAGATGAGCGTGATGCGTGGACCTATCAATTGGATTTGACCCCAGCAGAAGTGCAACAGATTATGCTACATGTTTGGGAAACCAAAGATTTGAAGTTGCCGTATTATTTCACCACTGATAACTGTGCGTCTGAGATTTTACGCTTAATTGACGTGGTACGCCCGCAGCAGCATTTATTAAGTCGCCTGCCTTATGCCGTGATTCCTTCAGATGTCGTGCAGTTACTTAATAGCGAAGGCTTACTTGCCAGCACCAACTATACGCCTGCTGATAGCACCTTACGCCAAGCGCAGTTGAACAAGGTTAAAGAGCAGCGTGAGCAATTGGGCTATCATAATAGCGCCAAGCAGACGTTAAATGAGATTAAGTCTGCCCAGTTGAATCCAACCTCGAGCATAGCCGCCGACGGAAAAACGCTATTGCCACGGCGTATTGCAGTAGCGGATAACAATCCTATAGACAGGCATCCGCTGCAACTTGGGTTTATTGGGCTAGGGCAGCGCGGTGATAATAACTATATCGATTTAGGTCTACGGGCAGGTTATCACGATACCCTCGATCGTCCTTCAGGATTTCCGCAGTTCTTTGATTTAGAAGGCGCGGCTGCAACCTTGCGTCTGTATGACACCGATAATGACAAAGCCAATCAGCCAAGTAGTGTGGTCTTGCAAAATGTGACCTTGGTGCGAGGGCGCTCGTTTAATCCGGTTAATTCTGCCAAAAAAGGCAAAACTTGGGGCGCCAGTATTGAAGCGACCCGCGTAAATGACGGCTCGCAGCAAGAGAGCAGCGATCATCTAGTTGGTAGTTTAGGCTATGAGACCGGTTGGTCGTGGGCGTTTGGCACACCTAGCGCGGGCACAGGCGAGATGCCGCCACAGCTATGCTATACGCTTTTGGCAGGTACGGCGCAAGCAGGACGCGGTATCAATAAAGGCTATCGTGTCGGCGCAGGCGTCAATGCCGGTTGCCGTTATCAGATTAACAATCAGTTACGTGCGCACGCTGAATTACAGCTGCCATATTGGTATCATGGCAGCAGCGACGAGTCTAATGCCCGTGGTCATTACTGGCAGCCGATATCGACATTAGGGCTACAATATGATATCGATAAAAAACAAGCGTTACGTATCAATGCCAACTACGAATGGCAAGATCGTATCGATGCTAAAGAAGACATACAGCTGTCGTATAGACGCTATTTTTAGCGCTTGTTATTAAATTATAAAAAACCTTCTTAGCCAGTCATTAGCATAGACAGTCATCAGAAGCAGTTTTTAAATAAAGGGTATATGATGAGTACGCAAAATTTACTGATTATTGGTCAAGGTGATATCGGTTTACCCGTCACCAATAAGCTCGCTCAAGACGGTCTCAACGTCACAGGGCTGGCACGTCGTGAGCGTCATCATTATGACTTACATCCTAAAGCTAAGTTTTTGCAAGCCGATGCGTTAACGCTCAGCGCTGAGCAGCTGCAAGACTTTACCGCGATAGCAATTATTGTTACTCCTGATGAGTATTCGACCAGCGGTTATCATGATAGTTACTTAGCCATCAGCCAGCATTTGGCAACATTAGCGGATAAACTACCCAATCTTGCGCGCATTATTTTTATCTCATCAACGGGTGTCTATGGGCAAGATAATGGCGCATGGATTGATGAAGATACCGCGCCTGTGACGCCAGAGCGTGAAGCCTCGCAAGTGATATTGCAAGCAGAACAAGCATTGCAACAAAGTTTTGGTGCTAAGGCTATTATCATTCGCCCAAGTGGTATTTACGGACGTAAGCGCCTCATGCGTCTGCGTAAAGCCCGCGAGCCACAAAAAGAGCCAGTGGCAGCAGCGCACTGGAGCAATCGCATTATGGATCGCGATTTGGTCACTATTATTGCAAATGTCATGATTATAAGTATGCCAAAACCGCTTTATATCGCCACTGATTATGCACCAGTCACCACTTTTGAGCTCGGCACTTGGTTAAGTAAGCAAATAGGTGAAGTGCCGCCTGTCATTGATGATAGTAAAACGGCGGTAACGGGAAAACGCTTGCATAGTAATATTCCGCTAGCTTGGTTGAACTACCCTGATTGGCAAGTAGGCTATGGTGATATTTTGCGTCATCAAGAGCAACATCAACACAATCAAGAAGAGCAACATCAATAACAACATCAAGAGCAAAATGACCGTTTGAGTTGATTGGTTTTATTTTTACGTCTTTTAAATTTATAAGCTTAGGGAAAATTCATGACCCAGCATTCTACTTCTGATGACCGTTTATCCAACGCTAGCTTTATAGCAGCAGAGGATCAGCTTGCAGAAGGTCATGCTGAGCAATCCGCTGGGTTAGCAAATAGTCAGCAGCCAGCGATTGTACATCCTAATTTTGACCCAAAGCGTTTGCCATTGGACCCTGCACGGGCATTGACTGATATTCCAGAGCCTGCACGGCGCTTAAATAGTCAGCTGCGCCGCTTATATGGTAGCTCTACGCGTTTTTATCAGCCCAATAGAGACAGCTTATCGAAATGGGCATTGATGGCTTCAGAAGCATTGGCTGAGCATTTATCACTGCTCAGTGCCGCAAGACTGGTTGAGCTGCCCGAGAGTTTTTATCACAATCATAGCGAGCAGCCGTTATTAGCTTCATTAACAGACATGACTTTGCTTGATATGGCGGATATCCAGCGCGCGCTGCAAGCGTATCCAAAACTGAGCCGTTATGGGTTTTTGGCTACTGACAATATAAATACTGACAATATAAATACTGCTAAGAATATTAAGAAGCCTTTAGCGTCAGAATCTTTGCGAGCATTGACCAAACGTTATAATCATGATGAGCTACTCAATAGTATCTATGCTGACGATTGGCAAGTGGTATTGCAGCCACAACAATTTGACAGCGGCGAGGGCAGTTTGGCGACTGATCTTATGGCCTGTAGCGTCGCCGTCCATGCTTTAAAGCAATGCAGTACGCGCAAAACCATCAATCATAGCTATAGCGCGGCGCAAATTTGTCAGCATTTGCGCAGCTACTTGCTCAGTCAGATTATTTTTGAGCCAGCACAGCGCCACGCCTATCGCCAAGTGCGCTTATTTACAGGGCATATTATCGTTGCCGCCTATCATTTGGGCTGGGATATACAAGTCAGTAGCGATGGTCAGTGCTACTTTAATATCTCATCACGTTGTGGGTTATTGACGCGTTACGCAAATATGCAAGATTATGATATCAATGGTTGGTCAAGTTAAAGCACGACGACTATAATGCGCTTCACAACTTTTCATTATTTAACTTTCCATTTTCTTTTTGCCGATAGGAAGACCCTATGCTTAATGCCGCAACGCCTCATAATCAAGCTGCTAATAATGTTTTATTTTCATCGCATCAATTCATCCAATTGGCTTTAGACAATCAGGTCTTAAAATTTGGTGAGTTTGTCTTAAAGTCTGGACGTATTAGCCCATACTTTTTTAACGCAGGTTTGCTGGCGTCGGGTGAGATGTTATCTTTATTAGCGCGTGGTTATGCCGATGCCTTAGCTGAAAAAGTGGCAGAACAAATGGCTGCACAAGGTTCAATGGCAAATAATGATGCAAATGAGCAAGAGCTGGTTATTTTTGGCGCTGCTTATAAAGGCATTCCATTTGTCGCAGCAACCGCGCAAGCATTATGGCTGCATCATGGTATCAATGCTAAATGGGGCTATAACCGTAAAGAAGCCAAAACCCATGGCGAAGGCGGTAATTTAGTTGGCGCTGATGTCAAAGGCAAGGCGGTTTGGGTGCTTGATGATGTGATTACTGCTGGCACAGCGATGCGTGAAGTGGTTGAGATTTTAGAGCAAGCGGGCGCAAGCGTTGCCGGTATTATCGTCGCTCTCGACCGTAAAGAAAAGGGTTTGGCGGAGCGCTCTGCTATTCAAGAGCTGGCTGCAACCTTAGAAGTACCAGTGCGCGCGCTGATTGATATCGATGATTTAATCAGTTACCTAGCAGAAAGTAGCCCAAATAAAGATGCGACTCAACTTGCAAAAATGCAGCATTACCGCGCCCAGTACGGCGTATAATTTATCGCAGTCATTGCTGTGTTTCAGCCATATTGGGTGAAATTTGAGTCATGTTATTGATGTCTGTTCGAACGATTAATACTATTTTAAATGATTAATACTATAACGTAAGTGAGCCTTATCATGAGCCAAGAAAAGCAAAATAAATCATTAAACATACTCGTCATCATGGACCCAATCGAGCAGGTCAATTATAAAAAAGACACCAGCCTTGCGATGATGTGGTCGGCGCAAGACCGTGGGCACAGCCTTGGTTACTGTCAGATTCATGATTTATGGTTGGATCGTGGGCAATTGATGGTTGATACCCAGCCGGTGACAGTCAAGCGTGACCCGAGTGATTTTTATACCTTAGGTGAGAAAGCGACAGCGCCGGTCAGCGCTTATGATGTGATTTTGATGCGTAAAGATCCGCCGTTTGATATGCGTTTTATTTATGCCACTTACATGCTTGACCATGCCAAAGCCGCAGGCGTGCTGGTGGTCAACGATCCACAAGCGATACGCGATTGTAATGAAAAGCTGTTTGCCACTTGGTTTAGCGATTATATGAGCCCGACGATTGTGACCAGTAAACAGGCGCATATTCGCAAGTTTATCGCTGAGCAGCAAGACGTTATCGTCAAGCCATTAGATGGTATGGGCGGTACGGGTATTTTCCGTTTGACCGCTGATAGTCCAAATATTGGCGTGACGCTTGAGATTTTAACCGAGCTTGAGACGCTACCGATTATGGCGCAGCGTTATTTGCCAGAGATTAAACAGGGCGATAAGCGTGTGTTAATCGTCGATGGCGAAGTGGTCGATTATAGCTTGGCGCGTATTCCGGTGAAAGGCGAGACGCGCGGTAATCTTGCGGCAGGTGGTAGCGGTGTTGCGATGCCGCTCACCGATATCGAACGCCAAGTGGCCCAAGTCGTCGCACCGATTGTCAAAGAAAAAGGGCTGATGTTCGTCGGTTTAGACTTAATCGGTGGCCGTATCACTGAGATTAATGTCACCAGTCCAACCTGTGTGCGTGAGATTGATGATCAATGTGGAACCGATATTGCAACTGACTTTATTATCGCTATTGAGAAGAAGTTGGTAGTTTAAGTAACGCTATTTAAATAACGATGTTTAAATAGCGCCATTTAAATAATGACGTTTAAATAATGTCTCTTAAATAAAACAATGTATGCAAATCGGTAAGGATACAGTAATTTATCACTAAGCTATGTGCACAATACTTAAAAAACGGTGTGCTAAGATATATTGATAAACCGTATTGCTTAATAGCGCCTTTAAAAAGCGACAAAACGTCATTAAAAGCGCTGTTTTTATGATTTTATAAGTGTATTTATAACAGCCAAGCCGCGATTACTCATGGCTTGGATTTTTATTATTTGCGCTGCATAAAGTGCTGTCTATCAGGCAGCGATTTACACTATACTATGCGGGCTTTTATAGGCTCATTTTGGTTCGATAGATAATACAGTCAAAAGATAATAAGTCTTTCATATAAATAAAGAAAAGATAGGCAGGCGTTCATGAAAACACCGCATATATTAATGATGGCTGCTGGTACAGGCGGGCATGTATTTCCAGCACTTGCGGTTAGCGAAGAATTGACCAAGCGCGGTGCTGTTATTCACTGGCTTGGTACGCCAAATGGCATGGAAAATGGCTTGGTTGCACCCACTGGCTATCCTTTTCATGCGATTGATATGCAAGGATTGCGCGGCAAAGGATTGGGGCGCTTGCTTAAGCTACCCGTGACGTTATTGTCAGCGACGATGGCGGCGATTAAGGTCATTCGTGGCAATCAAATCGATGTGGTCGTTGGCTTTGGTGGTTACGTCACTGCGCCCGGCGGTATCGCGGCGCGTTTGACTAAGACGCCGCTTATTATCCATGAACAAAATGCCATTGCAGGTATGAGCAATCGTTATTTGGCCAAGATGGCGACCAAAGTATTGCAAGCGTTTGAAAATACCTTTGCCAATAGCCAGCATGATAGCAAGATAGAAACGGTGGGTAATCCCGTGCGCAATGCCATTAGCGGTGTTGCTGAACCCAGTGTTCGTTACGATGTTAATGACAGCTCGCCGCTTAAATTATTGGTGGTTGGTGGTTCGCTCGGTGCGCAAGTGTTAAATGAGACGCTACCAAAAGCATTGGCGTTGATTGACCGTCCGTTTGAGGTGCGTCATCAATGTGGACGCAATAATGAGGTCGCCACGCAAGCGGCGTACGACAGTGAAGCGTTAAGCGCCCATCAGTTTACGGTACAGCCATTTATTGATGATATGGCAGCCGCGTACAATTGGGCTGATATTGTGGTTTGTCGGGCGGGTGCTTTGACGGTAACTGAAATTCAAAACGTCGGTATAGCGGCGATATTTGTACCGCTACCAAGCGCGGTTGATGACCATCAGACGGCAAATGCACGCACCTTGACCTCACACAAAGCAGGGATTTTGCTGCCACAAAGTGAGCTGACGCCCAAAAGCTTGAGTAGTGAGCTTGCGATGCTAGATAGGCATGCTTGTTTAGAGATGGCAGAAAAAGGTCATGCGCTTGCCAACCGCCATGCCTGCCAACAGGTAGCCGATATTATCTGGCAGGCCTTATAAAAGCTGATTGTCTTAATCATTATTTTATTACCTATTATTTTTATTACGTATTATTAACCAAATTTGTTTGTCTACAATAAAGAGAAAACCCTATGCCAACCTCTGCTAAAGCCTTAACTAAGCGTTTGATTGAAATACCAGAAATGCGCCGTATTCAGCATCTGCATTTTGTCGGTATTGGTGGCTCGGGGATGTGCGGTATCGCTGAGGTCATGAACAATCAAGGCTATGAAGTCAGTGGTTCTGATATCGCTGAGAGCTTGGTGACTAAGCGCTTAGAGCAGATTGGTATTACTATTGCGATTGGTCATGATTCCAAAAACATCGCCAATGCCGATGTTATCGTCGTATCGTCTGCTATCGACCGTAGTAATCCTGAAGTCAAAGCGGCGCTTGAAGCGCGTCTGCCAGTGGTACGCCGTGCTGATATGCTCGGTGAGTTGATGCGCTATCGCCATGGTATCGCCGTTGCTGGCGCACATGGTAAAACCACCACCACCAGTTTGCTGACAACCATGATGGCAGAAGGGCAGCTTGATCCCACCTATGTGATTGGCGGTAAGCTCAATGCTTCAGGTAAAAATGCCGCGCTCGGTAGCAGCCGTTATTTGGTTGCCGAAGCCGATGAATCTGATGCGTCATTCTTATCTTTACATCCGATGGCGGCGATTGTTACCAATATCGATCAAGACCATATGGAAACCTATGGCAATAGTTTTGACAACTTAAAAGCCGCTTATATCCAGTTTTTACAAAATATGCCGTTTTATGGCTTGGCGGTGGTCTGCGGTGACGACCCTGAATTGTACTCCATGATTGATGATATTGGTCGTCCAGTATTAACCTTTGGTCTTGAACCCTTTAACGATGTACAAGCCGTTGACTTGGTCAGCGAAGGCACCAAAACCCACTTTACCGTCTTGCGCCGCGACCATGAGCCATTGCGTCTAACCTTGAATATCCCGGGTGTACACAATGTTTATAATGCGCTGGCTGCTATTACCATGGCAACCGACGAAGGCGTAGATGACGAAGCGATTAAGCGCGCCCTGCAGAAATTCGAAGGCGTTGGTCGCCGCTTTGAGCAGCATGCCTCCGTAGATATCGATGATGGCAATGTTTTGCTTATTGACGATTATGGTCATCACCCAAGAGAAGTCGACGCGACCATCAAAGCGGCTCGTCAAAGCTTCCCTGAGCGCCGCTTAGTGATGATGTTCCAGCCACATCGTTATAGCCGCACCCGTGATTGTTTCGATGATTTTGTCGAAGTGCTTTCAAGCGTCGATGAGTTATTGTTATTGGACGTTTATCCTGCTGGTGAAAGCCCGATTGCTGGTGCCGATACCAAAGCCTTGGCACGTAGTATCCGTTTGCGCGGTGCCGTTGAACCGACGATTATCGATAAGGATAATTTGGCACCAGTCATGCAGCGTTTGCTTCAAGCGCATGACATGTTGATTACCCAAGGTGCGGGTAATGTTGGACAAATAGCGATCGAATTGGCCGCCAATAATTTATATATCAAATAAGCCGCAAACGAATTTTAGGAACGAGACTCATGACTACTCATAACCAAGAAAACAATAACCAAGAAAATGAAAATAACATGGATAAAAGTATCGATAATAATAATATCGATACTAATATCAATGTTGGGGCGAACACCGCTATTACCAATCCAGAGGCAGCCCTAGCAGCTGCTGCCCAAGCAGAGAGTAACAGTGTGGAAAATAAACAATCAAGCCAAGATACATTCTTAAATGTCGCTCCTAGTAAAGTAAAAAATGCGAGTGAATTTGGGAAAGTGGCTGTGGTATATGGCGGCAGTAGCAACGAGCGCAGTGTTTCTTTAGATAGTGGCGCGGCCGTTTTACAAGCGCTACAAAACCAAGGCGTTGATGCCACGCATTTTGACCCGAAACACCAAGATATTACTGAGCTTCGTCAATATGACCGCGTGTTTAACGTTTTGCATGGTCGCGGCGGCGAAGACGGTCTGCTACAAGGCGTGCTGCAATGGTTTAATATTCCGCAGACCGGTTCTGGTATTTTGGCCTCAGCACTGGGTATGGACAAAGTACGTACCAAGCAGCTGTGGCAAGGTTGTGGTTTATCGACCGCACCGTTTTCATTGCTAACTGCTGATACCGACTGGCAGCAAGTGGTTAATATGCTAGGACTGCCGCTGATTATCAAACCAGTCCATGAAGGCTCAAGCATTGGTATGACCAAGGTTAATAATCTTGATGAGCTTCCTGCTGCGTATGCAACCGCTGTACAGTGTGGGGATGCGGTGATGGCTGAGCGCTGGATTACCGGTCGCGAATTTACCATTGTCATTATCGATGACGAAGCCTATCCGGTTATTCGCCTTGAGCCTGCCGATATCACCAACTTCTATGACTTTGAAGCCAAATACAACCGTAACGATACCAGCTACTACATTCCCTGCGGTCTAAGCGCAGCGGACGAAAAGCATTTGCAAGATTTGAGCTTGGCTGCATTCCGTGCCGTTGATGCAAAAGGTTGGGGACGTATCGATGCGATGCAAGACGAAGCGGGCAACTTTTGGCTGCTTGAGATTAATACCGTACCGGGCATGACCAGTCATAGTTTGGTGCCAATGGCGGCCAAAGCTCGCGGCATGGATTTTGAGAGCTTGTGCTGGCATATTTTGGCGCAAACTGTATAAGTATCGATTAACAATTTTGCCGCTAATAGTTGTACGACTGATGAATGCACGACTAATAAATGTACGACTGATAAATAGAAGAGGTTTGCTTAATAAACGTTCAATTGGCTATTAAATAACTGATTGGACGTCTTATATATAGGTATGCAAATATTTAGTATGAAGCTGCCAATTATGTCTCGGCTAAAACCAGCTTTACAAACTACTTAATGATGGTAATTAGCCGGTTTAAATATCGTCAAATGTATCGCTAGAGCTGCTATAGCACAGCTTCATGTAAACTTGTGTAAATTCGTTGTTAGTAGTAGGGGTTAGGCTATTGTTTAAACGTAAAATACGTTAATATTGTAAATATTGGTCTATATTCGTGATATTTATGGTTATTTGCGCCACTATCTCTTAAGTCATTCATTAAATGAGAAAAATGTTACGTTTTAATGACGATAAGCGCACGTTATAAACCGTTTTAGACAAATAAATTGATAATATGTTAGTTTTATAGATTCCTGCGAATGTTTAGCAGATTTACCTTTAATAGAAGCACTATTGGCGTTATGCAAATAGCTTTAAGCAAAAATAGGGACGAAGTTTATTATGACTCAAACTGTCAATGACGTCGCTGACTTGATGAGTGATAAGACCCGTCGCCCGACATCTAGTTTTCAAGTACCGACTTCGGTCAGATATTTCTTTACGGTACTGGTGTTGGGTTTGCTTGTGCTGATATTAATCATGGGTGGTAAGGCATTACGCGACGCACCGCCCGCTGCTATTCATGTCGATAATCGAGATTTGACATTTGCGCAATATCAAGCGTTACAGCATGTCATGAGCCAACAGAGTGTGAGCAGTTTTTTCACCTCGGACTTGCAAGCGCTACGAGATATTACCACCAGTTTGGCTTGGGTTGACCAAGTGAGCGTGAGCCGTGATTGGCAGCGTGGTATTGTCGTTAAAGCCTTACCAAAACAGCCGGTGGCAAATTTCGGCACTGAGCGTTTGGTTGATGCAAAAGGGGCGGTTTTTGTTCCTGCTGACAGTCGAGATTTAACGCAAGAGCGTTTTGCGACGTTGCAAGGTGATATGGCGCAAGCGCCCGTTATTATGCAACAAATGCAGCAAGTCAATGATTGGTATGCGCCGCTTGGTATGCAAGTTGAAGATATCATTTTGTCACCAAGAATGACGTGGCTGATTCGCTTTGATAATGGTCAACGTGTCATCGTTGATAATGAAAATACCGCGCAAAAACTGTTGAATTTAAGTCAGCTGCTCGGCAATCAGTTAAGCAATCGCCGCGATGAAATACAGTCTGTCGATCTTCGTTACAAAAATGGATTTACTATCGCATGGAATCTGGCGCCGCCAAAAACTACTGAAACACCACCATAAAAGAATAAAACATCAAGAAAGCAGTCAAAACCTTATATTTGTCTGCTTTCTTAATATAAAGAGTTAACATACAATATCACCGCGTGCTGCTAGCGCTTTTTAATGATTTAATGGAGACGTCATCTGGTCTCCTGTTTAGCGATAATTTGTCTGGTACCATGAAAAATACTGAAAATCTGGTTGTTGTCCATCTAAGTGCCACGGCAGTATATGTCGTCATTGGCAGTGTTGTCTCTGCAAAAGACATTCGTATTATGGGTGTGGGGCAAGTTAAAAATAGCGACTTTTATCAAGGTCAGATAAAGCATCGTGAACGTTTGCAAGGCGCTATCAAACAAGCCATTCAAGAAGCAGAAGATACCGCCAATTGCCGTGTACATAGTGTCTGGTTGACCATGGCGACGCCTGAGCTATTAAGTAAAAATAGTGCAGGCGATGTTAGAGTCGAAGACGAAGTCGTCCGTGCCAAAGATATGGTGCAAGCGCTGTCAAATGCAAAATCGCAAGACTTGTCGCCTGATTATTATTTGATGCATTGCTGCCAGCAAGGTATCTATATCGACAATCAAGAATTTATGGTTGATGATGCTATTGATATGGTCGCGCACAATATCACTGTGATGTATCACATGATGATGATGCCAGTATCTAGCCGTCAGAATATCCAAAAATTATTACAAAGCTGTGACGTCGGTATTGACCATATCGTTTTTGATGCGGTTACCAGCGCCGAATACAGTTTGATGAGTGATGAGCGTCAGCAAGGGGTTTGCTTGGTCGACATCGGTGCGAGTACCACCAGTATTTGCGTTTATAAAGAAAATAAGCTGATTTTCACCCACTGTATCGCTACCGGCAGCCATGAAGTAACGATGGATATTTCAGCCGACGTTGGTATCTCGATGATAGAGGCGGAAAGGCTGAAAAAAACGTATGGTACCGTTGATATCAATAGCGTCGATCCTAGCTCATTCTTTCTCTTTAAGCCGCAAGGGTCGGGCGATGAAATTAATATTGGTACGTATAATTTAGCGCGTATTATTGAAGCGCGATATGTGCAGATTTTTACTGAAGTGGTTCGTCAATTACATGATGCGGATTTGCTAGGCTATATTGATAAAGGTATTGTACTCACAGGCGGTGGCAGCGCTATTAAAGGCATGATACCTTTTGCCAAAAAGCTGCTGAAAATGCCTGTAGTATTGACCAATACCCATCCTGCTATTAGTGCTTATAATCATTTTGATAATGATGAATCGTTTAAGCAGCTGAATATGCAGGTCAATGATCGCGCTTATCAAACCGCGTTTGGTACATTACTATATAGTCAAAGCGAGCAGTTTCGCCGTAGTGAAAAAAGTGAGCCTGAAGCGATTCAAAAGAATCGTGTCACGGGTGTTTTTCAAAGTGCAGGGCAACGTTTTGCCAGTGTACTCAAAAAGATATTATAATCTGCTGTAAACTTACTCAGATGAAGCAGTTAAAAGCATGCCGCAGTATTATAGGTAAGCATATTTAAAGCAACACCCTGTACAATAACGGCATATATAGGCTAAGCACAACTATTTAAGCCTTTGCCCTGTTTTATTTAAATACATTTATATATAGTAAGTCGATAGCGCGCCATATGAGTGTGTTACCACGTATCGACCATCACGCTATCTGCAACTGGAGAAACCTTTTTATGTCAAAATACACCATGCCAGATGATAATCAGCTTCAAAACAACGGCCAGGCAAGCTTCACTGTATTCGGTGTGGGCGGCGGCGGCGGTAATGCGGTTGAGCATATGGTACAACAAGGAATTAGAGGTGTAACGTTTGTCTGTGCCAATACGGATAAACAAGCGCTCGATCGTCTGACAGCGCCGCATAAATTGCAGCTTGGCGCTAAGACCAACCGTGGTCTTGGCGCAGGGGCAAACCCAGAAGTGGGCCGTGAAGCCGCAGAAAGCGAAGAAGAAGCCATCCGTGCCTTACTTGAACACTCAGACATGGTCTTTATTACCGCGGGTATGGGTGGTGGTACAGGTACGGGCGCCGCTCCAGTGGTTGCGCGTATTGCTAAAGAGATGGAAGTGTTGACGGTCGCAGTTGTGACCACACCATTTAAGTTTGAAGGTGGCAAACGTATCAAGGCTGCTAAGGCTGGTATCGAGCAGTTGACCAATTTCGTTGACTCTATCATTACCATTCCAAACGACAAACTTATGAGTGTCTATGGCAACATCTCTATGCAAGATGCCTTCAAAAAAGCTGATGACGTCCTCTTGCATGCGGTACAGGGTATTGCAGAAACCATCGCCAGCGAAGGTATGATTAATATTGACTTTAACGATATCCGCACCGCGATGACAGCTAAAGGTCATGCGATGATGGGTATCGGTCGCGCCAGCGGCGATGATCGTGCGCGTCAAGCGACCGAGAAAGCCATCAGATCGCCATTGCTTGATGATTTGCGTTTAGAGAATGCCAAAGGCTTGCTTGTTAACGTCATCTCTTCTGAATCTTTATCATTGGATGAGATGAGCAAAATCAGTGTCATCGTTGAAGAAATTACTGATATAGATGATGCGCATATTTTCTATGGTTCAGTGATTGATGAAAAAATGGGTGATGATTTACATGTAACAGTCATCGCAACCGGTCTGACTTTAGATGAAAATGCTGGTCAAGAGCCTGAAGTGGTAGAGCAGCCTGTGCCATCGGTAAACAGCACCCAGCCTGTTGATCCAAACTTACATACCAGCGCGCTCAACAGTCAAAAACAGTCGCAAGCTCAGTATCAAGAAAGCCCGATACGCGCAAATGTGACTCAAGAGCAGCCTAAAACCAAAACCAACAGTATTCAAGATTATCTTAAGCGCCAACAGAACAAATAGTGCTTAGAATAAGTAGTCATTAAAATGAATGCTTGTTGTAGATAGTATGAATAAAAAAGAGCCAGTATGTCGATACTGGCTTTTTTGTGCCTGTCTTTAAGCTTTGTCTATTTATAAGCGGGCTATTTATACAACCTTTATAAATAAAGTGACGCTCTATCAAATTGCTGCTTATAAATAGCTATAAACCGTTATTTATCGCTGATTGACAGTGTATTGTCTGCTAAAAGTCATCGTTAAAATAATGACGATAAGTGTTATCAATCAAAGACATAAGCAAATTAACGCTTTTTAGCGCTAGCGAAATAGGGTCGGGTAATGCTACACTATGTCAATTGTAACAAAATATGTGAGAAGACAGCCATGAACCAACGAACCATAAAAACAGCGATAGCCGTTACAGGTACTGGTCTTCATAGTGGTCAACCTGTTGACTTAGAGTTTCATCCACAACCGATCAATACCGGAATCGTATTTGAACGTTCTGATATTGTCGGTAGCAATCCTATTCCTGCCAGTGCCTTTTTGGTACAAGATACCATGATGTCATCGAATCTCGTATTTGGTGGCACCCGTGTGGGCACCGTTGAGCATTTGCTCAGTGCGGTCGCAGGACTTGGCGTTGACAACCTGTTAATCCGCGTATCGGCGTCAGAGATACCGATTATGGATGGTAGTGCCGCCCCATTTGTGGGACTGCTGCTACAAGCAGGATTTTGTGAACAAGAAGTGGCAAAGCGCTTTATTAAGATTGTGCGCCCAGTACGCGTTAAAGTTGACGATAAATGGGCAGAGTTACGTCCTTATGAAGGCTTTGAGCTCAATTTTGAGATTGATTTTGACCATCCAGCCATTGATAAAGATTTTCAGCATGCACAATTGCAGTTTTCAACGCAAAACTTCATTGAGCAGTTGAGCTCAGCGCGTACTTTTGGTTTCTTACGTGATATCGAAACTTTGCGTCAGAATAACTTGGCGTTAGGCGGCAGTATGGACAATGCCATTGTCATTGATGATGCCAGTATCCTTAACGAAGAAGGCTTACGCTTTAATGATGAATTTGTACGTCATAAAATTTTAGATGCGCTAGGCGATTTATATCTGATTGGTTATCCGATTTTAGGTCGTTTTAATGCGTATAAGTCTGGTCATGCACTAAATAATATGTTGGTACGTGAGATATTATCAGATCCTGATAACTTTGAAATTGTAACTTTTGATGACAATGTAACCTGTCCTATCGAATATTTACCATTAAATGGTTTAACAGTTGAAGTATGAATACAGGAATATACACGAAGTATCGAAACATTTACGCAATATTACATAAGATGGTTATAAGTAGCGCTAAATAATATTCGTTTAAATAGATATTTTCTTTCTCATTTTACCAATAACCTGCTTCAGAGTAGGTAAAATAAAAGATGTGAGAAATAATAAAATCATCTGTCAGTGAGGTTCACATTGTGAATGGCACTGACAGATGATTTTTTTTGTTGACGTAATTACAAAAACGCAGCTTTATCGGCGTCAATTACGGGTTTAATTTACATAAGTTTACAGAGTAAAGCGGGTATTTTTACGGATTAATCAGGCGCAAAAGTGCCTTTTTGAGATTTTCATCAGTGGTGACATGCTCTGCAGCCTGTGATATAGTCCGCTTTGTGTTTTGGCTAAGAGCCTGATTTTCATGGGCTTTACGAGGCTTTGATAAGGGTGCCGACAAGGCTTGTGATGATTTAGGATAATCGTTATGGGCAGAATTTTTGGCTACTACGACGCGGATTTGCTTGAGTTGTTTAAATGTAATTGACTGCTCTGTTAACACCTGCAAATAAGCGCTCTGTAAATAGCGAATATGATTGGCGGCAGTCATCGAGCCCACACTGAGTATAAGTTGCTCAGAGGTTAAGCCCACGACCCAGCAGTTATCGAGGATTTCCTCAGGTAGACAATCTACCAAAAGCTCTTTTACTTCGGTCGTAGCTTGCAGATATAAACGCATATTATCAGCCAATGTTTGAGGTAGCGCACTACCAGCAAAGGCTTGATGATCGATAAGTTTAGCAAGTCGGTTAGGTTGTTTTTTTGACATCGTGAACACTCATCTAATAGGTGACAAAATCGATATTCATCATAAACAGCGAGCTTTTGTACTAAGGATTTTATCATGTTTATTTCATGGTCATCTTCCCTAAATTAATTCATGCTTTGTCACGGATGACGAGCAATCCTGTATTCACAATAGGTAGTAAATTTATGAAACAAGCTTTATTAATTTTGTCAGTATTGGGAATGGGTATAGCACAGACGAGTGGTGCTGTCGAAACAACCTTTCAACCAAATAATACCTTGAGTCATACCATCACCAATATCTCTACTTCTGCGAACTACGGTTCAAGTCGCAATATCTATAGCACTAAAAGTGGTGCTTATGTCTCAAGCAATGATGAAATCAGTCAAGCAATTGACAATCTTAGTGCCCATGCTAAGCAAAAAGAATATCAGCTTGCCTCGCTAACCAGCCGCTTGTCTTATGAGCAGCGTCAGCAGCAAGCAAGCTCAGTGCCAGATCGTTATTCTGCACCTGCGATTGCCGCCGCCAATGCTTCACGTGTGGCGCTATCTAGCAGTAGTGGTTACTGTGCTCGTTATGTGCGTAAAGCCCTACAATCAGCGGGTTATGAATTTACGCCTAACCCTTCAGCGTATCAGTATGCCTCTCGTGGCACATTGGCCCAAGCTGGCTTTACTAAAATCAGTAACAATACGCAGCCACAAGTAGGCGACGTCGTGGTCTATGATCGCACCTCAAGACGCCCGCATGGCCATATTCAAATATTTGATGGTAATGATTGGGTTTCTGACTTCCGTCAAAACAGCATTAGCCCATACAGCGGTCATCATAACTACACGACATGGCGTGATTCAAAATACGTCGATGATGCATCAGATCGCGGTATCTACCTTGCAATGGCTGACAAATAAGCAGCAGCTAGATGTAACGTAATTCAAAAGTTTTCTCCGAACCCAGTAATGCTCTTTATGACATTACTGGTTTTTTTTGCTTGGCATAAAGAGGTTATTTGATTAAAGAAGCTATGTAGTTGGAGAAGGTGCTTAATTTAAGCAGCTATCTAGCCAGCGCTGCCTGCTTATCAAATATTGACCAATATTGCAGATTGTGAAAATCGGGCGGGGAGGCGTGTGTGGGCGCAAAATATAACGCCGTTGTACCGAGCCTTGTACTAACTGTCGTGGCAAAGCTTAAAATCACACAGGGATGAATGTATTCAATGGCAGTATCATCGATAAAAGCCTTTGCGTTAGATAGTTGGCTTAAGGGCACAGCAAAGCTGCGTTCATAAAGATAAGGGTTAGCGGTGCTGGTATTAGGTGTCAATGAATCGATAGCAGGTTCGATTTGCGCTGATAAAGAGTTTTGCTCTGCGTTGGCAGTGTCATTATTCGCAATGCCATTATTCGCAGTGTCATTACTTGCAGGGCAATGGCTGGCTGTCCAGTTAATAAACGTCCGTATTTGCCCATCAGGTTGTAAAAGCGGCGTTGGCGGCAGTGTCGCAGGATTACGATAGCTTTCGAATTCGTAAAGCGCATAACGACCGTCAGGGCTGGCATTAACTTCAATATAAGCGCTAGTTTTATTAGCATCCGCTCCATCAATGCCAATCTCATTAGCGTCATTTATCGAAACGCTATTATTTATTAATTTGTCTGTTATTAAGCCACCTGCTAAAAAGCACTCAAGGCAAGTTTGCTCCCATAAATAATCTGCAAATCCTACCTGTGTCGGTTGCCATGTTGGCCAGTCTAATTGCGCCGCTAACGATTTAAGTGGCAGCGTTATGTGATAATCAAGCTGTAAATACCATTCTGGCTGCTGCGCGCTTCGAGTTATCTGTGCGGTTTGGGCTATCTGATTTGTTTGAGCTAAGGTTGCGATGACTTCTACCTGAATGCTTTGTAAGTCCTCTATCGTCACGCCAAGAGTTTGGGCATCAGCGGCAAGGGTGTCGGTTGCGAGGCATAGATGAAAGGTTTGGCTCATAAGTTAATAATATCCGCAGTTTAATAGTATTAAGGATATCTTATAGGCGGTTCGCTATAAAATGAATACCAGTAGCGCGTTATAATACTTGTACTGATTTTATTTAGGACTGACTATAAATAGAAAACAGGAAATGGCGTATAGATAACATAAAAGCCGCGAGCAAAATGCTGAGCGGCTTTTATTAGATAGGATAGAACATAAACTAAGCTGAAAATAACAACTTACTGCGCATGACGAGCAAGGTTTGATAGCTTAGGATTGGCATGTGGGTTTTTACGTAGCAAAAGCGCCATACGACCAATTGAATGAACCAAAGAGGCATTAGCTGCCGCTGCAAGCTGAGCGCCGATGACATCGCGTTCTTCTTTGGTGCCAGCTGGCAGTTTTACTTTGATAAGTTCATGATCCGTTAAAGCGCGATCAATCTCTTCAGTGATACTTGGGGTAATACCTTTGTTGCCAATCATAACGATAGGTTTTAGGTCATGACCAATGCCTTTTAGGCGTTTGATGGTAGCGTTATCGAGTTGCATATAATTCCTAGATGTTGGTAAAAATAAAAGATGGTGCTATTGAGAGCAGATAATGACCATTATAGATAATCTGTGGTCATCTTGCATGAGATCAGCAGGATTTTGCACGATTTTACGTGATGAAAATGTTAAACTGAAAGTATGAGTACATTATAAACGCTACGGTCTTATAAAGCAGTGTTTTCACCAAGAGAATTTAACCGTAAAAGGTTACAAGGTGCATAAGAGGTTCAATAGCTAATTTAGCTAGGTAGCTTAAGCGCCTAGCAATAGCCATGTTATAGACAACTGTTTTATCAATAGACAGATATTGAATCGTTATAGATAGCCACCTTATAAGCCGCTAGCCATGTTTTGCAAAGTAATAGGAGCAGTCATTTTGGTCACGCGTATTGAAAATAAAAAGTTGTCAAAAAGCAGCAGTGCTTGGATGCAGGAGCACATTGACGATCCTTATGTGAAAAAAGCCCAAATAGATGGCTACCGTGCCCGTGCTGCTTATAAGTTGCTTGAGATTAATGAGAAGACCAATCTGATCAAAAAAGGCATGACCGTCGTCGATTTAGGCAGTGCGCCGGGTAGTTGGTCACAAGTCGCTGGCAAATTGGTCGGTGAAAAAGGCGTGTTGATAGCCTCTGATATTTTGCCAATGGATACCTTGCCCGATGTTACCTTTATTCAGGGCGACTTTCGCGAGGCAGAGGTGTTTGACCGTATCATGGCAGAAGTGGGCGATAAACAGGTCGATGTGGTGTTGTCCGATATGGCACCCAATACCGCTGGCAATAGCGCCATCGATCAGCCGCGTATGATGTATTTATGCGAGCTGGCAGTCGATTTCGCCCTCGCAACCTTACCAGAAGGTGGCGCGCTTATTATGAAAGTGTTTCAAGGCGAGGGTACACAGGAATTACGCAAGCAGATGCAGGCGGATTTTAGTAAAATTCGTAGTATCAAACCGGGTGCTTCACGACCACGCTCAAAAGAGATGTTTTGGATTGCCATCAAGTAACAGGTATGCAAACCTTTCTATAAAATGGTTTTAAGGTCAATCAGTTGCACAAATTTTCCAGATGATGGGATTTCATCATCAAGAGTATTGCTGATTAACATAAAACCGCTACAATCGTTAACTGAATAAATAGGAATGCTGCTTGAATTATTCAGGTTAGCACCACATATCATGGTATATTAACTTTGTTTTGAATCTATATCGTTTTAAATATATACCTATATATTAAGGCTGTGTTTTAAACAGAGTTGTTTTAAGCAAAGTCGTTTAATAGTAAGCGCTTTATTGGCTCAGTTATTTATGTTCGTTTGTCTATTTATCTTGCTTAGGGTTTTAAGTTATTTAAATCCGAGCTTGAACGATAATTTACAAATGGGTATTGAATAATGAGGCATACGTTTGCATATAGACGTCACGTGTTTAACAAACACACCAATAAGTAAGGGATGGGAATAACTAGTGAGCGACATGGTAAAAAATACCTTATTGTGGCTGGTGGTAATCGGCGTTTTAGTGCTGGTGTTTAGCGGCTTTGATCAATCTTCTGAGCCGGATAGCCTTAACTACTCTGAGTTTGTGACCGCTGTGTCAGAAAACCAAGTAGCCAGTGTTGAAATCGATGGCGAGCAAATCACCGGCGAAAAGAAAAATGGCTCATCATTTGAGACCATTCGACCAGCCGTGGCTGATGAACAGCTAATGCCGCTATTGCGTGAAAACCAAGTTGAGGTGCAAGGTACCGCGCCTAAACGTCAAAGTGTCTTGATGCAACTATTGATAGCCAGTTTCCCAATTTTATTAATTATTGGTCTGTTCCTATTCTTTATGCGTAATATGCAGGGCGGCGCTGGCGGTAAAGGCGGTGGTCCGATGAGCTTTGGTAAATCAAAAGCCAAAATGCTGACCGAAGACCAAATCAAGGTTAACTTTGATGACGTTGCTGGCTGTGAAGAAGCCAAAGAAGAGGTCGTTGAAGTCGTTGAGTTCCTGCGTGACCCTGATAAATTTACCAAATTGGGTGCAACGATTCCACGTGGTATCTTGATGGTAGGTCCTCCGGGTACGGGTAAGACGCTTTTAGCACGAGCCATCGCTGGTGAAGCTAAAGTACCGTTCTTCTCAATTTCAGGTTCTGACTTTGTTGAGATGTTCGTCGGTGTTGGTGCATCGCGTGTGCGTGATATGTTCGAGCAAGCGAAGAAAAGTGCGCCTTGTATCATCTTTATCGATGAGATTGATGCGGTCGGTCGTCATCGTGGCTCAGGTATGGGCGGCGGTAACGATGAGCGCGAGCAGACATTGAACCAATTATTGGTTGAGATGGATGGTTTTGAAGGCAATGAAGGCGTTATCGTCATTGCGGCGACCAACCGTGCTGATGTACTGGATAAAGCACTATTGCGTCCGGGTCGTTTTGACCGTCAGGTGCAAGTAGGTCTGCCAGATATCAAAGGTCGCGAACAAATCCTGAAAGTGCACTTACGTAAATTACCAAATACCATCGGTGTCGATGCGCATGCATTGGCGCGTGGTACTCCTGGATTTAGTGGTGCGCAGTTAGCCAACCTTGTGAATGAGGCGGCCTTATTTGCCGCGCGTCGTAACAAGCGCAGCGTCGATATGAATGACTTTGAAGATGCAAAAGACAAGCTATATATGGGTCCTGAGCGTAAATCAATGGTCATCCGTGAAGAAGAGCGCCGTGCGACTGCTTATCATGAGGCGGGTCATGCCTTAGTTGCTGAGTTGCTACCGGGTACCGACCCTGTGCATAAAGTGACTATTATGCCGCGTGGTTTTGCCCTTGGGGTGACGTGGCAGCTGCCTGAGCACGACCAAACCAGTATGTATAAATCAAAAATGCTCAGTGATATTGCGATTTTATTTGGTGGTCGTATCGCAGAAGAAGTATTTATCAATCAGATGTCGACGGGTGCTTCAAACGACTTTGAACGTGCTACCAAGATGGCACGAGCGATGGTTACCAAATACGGTATGTCAGATGCGCTAGGTATCATGGTCTATGAAGATGATGATAACTCACAAGGTTACTTCGGTGGCGGTGGCCGGACGATTTCAGAAGCGACGCAACAAAAGGTTGATGAAGAAGTACGCCGTATGCTAGAAGAGCAGTATGACATCGCACGCGAATTGATTGAAGGCAATCAAGAAAAAATTCATGCGATGGTAGATGCTTTGATGAAATGGGAAACCATTGACCGCGATCAATTGCAGGATATTCTAGCTGGCGAAGAACCGCGTCCGCCAAGAGTTTATCAGCATAATGAAGTAAACTTATCAAAAAATGATGTGAAAACCACGACTTCAACACCGCCGCCATTACCAGCGATGTAGTTTCTGGTTTATTAGTCTAGTTTTTTAAGATTGCATCTATTTTTGATAGAAAAAGCCCTTTTTAATAAAGGGCTTTTTTGTTGCTACAATTTTATCAAGGCTTTAGGAGAGCATCAGATTTGCTGCTATCATAGGCATTATAGCTTGGTAGATTATCACGACAGCTAAAACGATTTTACGAACTGAATTTATAATGGATACCTTATGTCATTATTCCAACCTTTACCTAATTATACGGTGATAAGTCGCGATAAAGTATTAGATTTATCGCAGCCGCATATCATGGGTATTTTAAATGTAACCCCAGATTCTTTTTCTGACGGTGGGCAGTTTAATGCTATCGATAGCGCCCTTGCCCATGCTAAAGAGATGATTGCCGCGGGTGCAAGCATTATCGATATCGGCGGTGAATCTACCCGTCCAAATGCGCAAGCTGTAGCGACTAGCGATGAGATAAAGCGCGTTGTTCCAGTGGTCAAAGCGATTCGTCAGCAGCTAGGAAGCATAGGTAAAGATATTTGGCTCTCTATTGATACCAGTAACCCGGCGGTTATGCAGGCAGCTTTTGATGCCGGCGCAGATATCTGGAATGATGTACGAGCGCTTAAGCGTGATGGTGCGGCGGCAATGGCAGCCAAGCTGGATATTCCTGTCATGCTGATGCATATGCGCGGTGAGCCGACGACGATGAATAATTTGGCACAGTATGATGATGTGATTAAAGACGTCAGTGCCGAGCTAGCAGCGCGTATTGATGAGGTAACGAATGTCGGCGTTAAGCGTGAAAAAATCATTATCGATCCAGGTTTTGGCTTTGCAAAAGACTATGAGCATCATCGCGCACTATTAAGTCAGCTTGATAGCCTGCAAACGCTTGGGTTACCAATGATGTTTGGTATTTCCCGTAAGCGCTTTTTAGCAGAAGTACTGACTAAAAGTGGAGTCGAAGCCGTTGCTACTACCCAAGCGCTAGAACGTGATGCGGTAGGAACAGCTGCTGGAATCTTTGCGCTGCAGCAGGGCGCTAGTATTATCCGTACCCACAATGTCGCTATGATGCAGCAAGCCGTGGCATTATGGCAGCAGTTATCAAGTTATCATCAAGGCCAATAGGCTACTACCTTTTTATAAAATAATTTTTTATAAGAAAGCTTTTTATAAGAAAGCTTTTTATAAATGGCATCTTTATAAATACAGCTTAATCCTATTATTTATTAACCTTATTATTTATCTAAATGTCTATTCAGTTAAATACCATTTAAACCTACGAGAACACTTTTATGACGACTAGCAATCAACCAGAGCCAAACAATCAACCAGAACCCACCCTCGAGCAACGCCGCATTATTTATCAAGCCCGCCGCGGATTAAAAGAATTAGACTTTTATATCGACCCTTATATTAAAGAGTTGTATTTAACCGCTGACCCAAGCGAACAGGCAACTTTTGCAGAAATGCTGACTCATGAAGACCCTGATTTATTGGATTATTTTACCAATCAAAGCCGTCCAGAAAATGAAGCCATATGGGATTTGGTCAATAAAATCAAAACATGGCGCCATAGTAAAGACTTGACGTAATCGTTTAATATTTATTTTAAGCCTGCTTGGGTATTCAATTATGATATCGACAACTTCGCTACGTATCGATGTACCTATTCAGCCTGCAAGCTGTTTGCGCCTGTTATTTTATATGCTCTTAGCAAGTGTGATGGTGATATTGACAGGACTTGCGTCCTTGGCGTTGTGGCAATATGTACTGATATTTGTGGTTAGCGTCGCCGTCGTCAGCTACTTAGCGTTATCGCGCCCGATATTAATGCATCTAAGCCAGCCGCCATTGGATAAAAGCGTTTATCAGCATTGGCAACAACTCATGCGTAGCAGTCGCGGTGATGCCCTATGGCAGGCAGAGCTTACGGCGGTGAGTAGCTATCCATGGGTTATATGCTTAAGCTTTATTGTCATAGAACCTTATCAGCGTCATTTATCAGTAACGGTATTTCGCGATCAAGTCAGCGCAGAACACTGGCGCGAATTAACGATTTTGGCAAATACCATTTCTCATTAAACTGCCTAAATAAAGCCAGTCTCATATTTATGACTGGCATTGCTTGCATTTATTTTCTTGTTAATCGCTAACGATCTACTACATCCCATAACAAAATGCCTATCTAGATAGCGAAAGAGATTTGCTATATTGCAATTAAGCGTCAATAGCTAACTTATTTAAGTGTTTGTTTAAACCGACCTGTTTATAACCACTTGCCATATTTCTGGTAAATGGCTATTTGCATGAGTTAACTGAATGCAAAGCTTTTGATAATGAATGTTTTATAATAAAAAGGAAGCGATTATGAGTTTATTAGGGAATTTAGTGAGCCAAGTTGCCCGCAGTGCCATGGATCCAGAAGATGCACAGCGCAATCCGGTCAATCAACGTATCAATCCACGCCGTACCGGTGGATTAGGGGATATTTTGGGCGGCGTATTGGGCGGTGGTAATCAGCCAAGTGGCTACAATCCGCAGCAGTATGAACGCCGCGCTGATAATGGCCTTGGTCTAGACGATATCATTGGTGGGCTCACAGGCGCCAACCAACGCGGTGGTATGAGCTCAGGTGCTGGTGGACTTGGCGATATTTTAGGTAGCGTATTGGGTGGTCAGGCGACTGGCGGTCGAACTTCTAGAAGTGGCTTTGGCGGTAAAGGCATGCTGATTGCTGCGCTTATGCCTATGGTGCTCAGCTGGATCAAACGTAATGGTGGTTTAAGCGGCGCTTTATCAAAAATTACTGGTATGGGGTATGACAATCAAGCGCGTTCTTGGATGAGTAATCAAGAGGCCAATGATAATCTGGACCCTAATGAAATTACCCGTTTATTTGATGAAAGTGAAATCCAGCAGGTAGCCGCGCATACTGGCGCAAATGAGATGGAAGTACGTCAAGGTCTCGCTGAGCTGTTGCCTGAAGTGATGAATCAATTGACGCCCAATGGCAATTTGGATAATGAACCTGAAGCCAACGAAGAGATTGATCAAATTATGAATCAATTATCGAGCCGCTTAGGGACGTTAAAATAATTGAGCACTTTGAAATTCAGTATGATTAAACGTCAAATTTAGCCAAAATATCATAAAAAAGGAGCGCTTTTAATAAAGTGCTCCTTTTTTATGGTCAATGGTTTAGCGCTATTATTAATAACTTATCTCCGTATATTTATGCTGTATGCTAAATAAATATGTTAAAAATGGTCAACAATAGAAAAATGCTGATATAAATCTTATAAGATGTTCATATGACCCATGTATTTTTCCTATCGCAGTTACTATCTCGATAGCATTTCATATGACATGACTGTGTGATTTTATAAGCATTGATAAGGATATATTTCTCATGCCATTTAAACCTATCCAAGCAGCGATTGCCATTGTAGTTGGTTTAATCATTTGGTTTGTTATTCCGGTACCAAACGGAGTCACACCCGAAGCGTGGCATATGCTGGCTTTGTTTATCGCTACTATTGTCGCCATCATTGGTAAGGTGTTACCCATCGGCGCGATTGCCATTATTGCCGTTACCTTGGTCGCGCTTACTGGGGTGACCAATGAGAGTCCAAAAGAAGCCATCGCTGATGCTTTATCAAGCTACTCAAGTCCTCTGATTTGGCTGATTGGTATTGCCGTGATGATATCGCGTGGCTTGATAAAAACGGGTTTAGGTCGACGTATCGCGTATTATTTTATTTCTATTTTTGGCAAAAAGACGATTGGGGTTGCGTATTCTTTAACTGCCGCAGAGTTGATGATAGCACCTATCACGCCATCTAATACCGCTCGTGGTGGCGGTATTATTCACCCAATTATGAGATCAATTGCGCAAAGCTTTCATTCTACGCCAGAAGAGGGCACCCAAAATAAAATTGGCCGCTACTTAGCGATGGTCAATTACCATGCAAATCCGATTACGTCCGGTATGTTTATTACCGCCACTGCGCCAAATCCATTGGTGGTAGATTTGGTCAATAAGGCAACGGGCAGTGAGATTCAGCTGTCATGGACGACGTGGGCGGTGGCGATGTTCATACCAGGGATGTTATGTTTATTATTAATGCCACTGGTGATTTATCTGATTTATCCGCCCGATGTTAAGGTAACGCCTGATGCGAAGAAATTTGCCAAAGACAATCTGACCGAGATGGGTCAGGTAAGCTTGCAAGAAAAAATCATGCTGGGCGTCTTTGCGCTGATGCTGATATTGTGGGCGAATATCCCAGCGCTAATTTTTGGTGAACAGTTAAGCGTTGACGCCACCACCACCGCGTTTATTGGCTTGACGACCTTGATATTGACTGGCGTCTTAACTTGGGATGATGTACTGAAAGAAAAATCGGCATGGGATACGATTATCTGGTTTGGTGCTCTGATTATGATGGCGTCATACCTTAACAAACTCGGTCTTATCAGCTGGTTCTCTGATAATATCGAATCAATGATTGGCATGATAGGAGTCGGTTGGGTCGGCGCTGTGGTTATTTTAACTTTGGTTTATCTTTATATTCACTATTTCTTTGCCAGTACCACCGCGCATATTACCGCGCTGTTTGCCGCTTTTTATGCCGTTGGATTAAGCTTAGGTGCACCGCCGATGTTATATGCGCTCATTTTAGCAGCCGCCGGTAATATCATGATGACGCTTACCCATTATGCAACGGGTACTGCGCCCGTTATTTTTAACTCAGGCTATGTGACATTAGGAGAATGGTGGAGTATTGGCGCCATTATGAGTGTGGTAAATCTGGTCGTATGGATCGGCGCTGGTTTGATTTGGTGGAAGCTGCTTGGTTATTATTAAAGGTTAAAGGTTAATAATGTGCGCTTAAACGAGCTAAAAACGCTCATCCAATGTCTCCAAGGTATAGTTGAGCGCCTCAAAGCAGATATCGGTATTAAAGCCGCGATATTGTAAAAACCGTAGCTGACGTGCTTTGTCTTTTTGTTCAGTCGGTATGTCATCGCCGTATTTTTTGGTACGTGCGCTGACTGCCAGTTTTAGCCAGTCAATGCCTTCAACTAAATTATCGGCGCTGTCGTCTATAAACTCGCTAAATTCTTCCGATTCTGCATTCGCCATATCGATAAGCTCGTCGATATTACCGGGCATGGCAATTTTTTTACGATAAAACTCCTGCTTGATACGCCCGCGTCCGCGCCCTTTGCGGATATTTTCCCGAATAAGCATCAGGGTAGTACGATAATCACTTTGATAACCTTTTTCTTCAAACTCATCGAGCAGGGCATCGATTTTTTCTGGGTCTTGCTCTTTATCAAGCAGTTTTTGCTTGAGCTCAGCCTTGCCGTATTCACGGCGCGATAAATAATAAAATGCCAACCAACGTAAGCGGCTTTCGGCTTTAATGGCATCAATATCCGCTTGGCGTTGTTCAGGGGTACGCAAATACGCTTTAAGCGCCGCGGGTAGGTTGTCGGCTGTGCTATCGGCTTCATCATCACCATCATGGTTATGGCTTGCCGTTAGCGTAGAGGAATAACTCGAGCTTTCTGGATTGTGCCCCGTGCTAGTCTCAAGGTCCTCATCGTTTTTATTACCGTGAATATCTTGCTTAACCTCAGCGAGCATCTCTTTGATACTTTGCGCTTCTGGTGGCTGATAAGCAGGCACATCACTAGGCTCAGGGCTAAATTTAGCCGCTGGGTGAAAACGCTTTTTACGTTTCTTGGATCTAGTAGGGTTTTTACTAGTAGAAGAGTGAGCGTCAGCTGATTCTACCTCGAGGCCAGAGTCGTCGGATAACGAATAATCTTCACGAGAGTAGGTTGAGTGCTTGCGCGTCTTAGCCGTTTTTTTTGGCTTGTCTTGATAGGAGTGCTGAGAATGCTTGACAGATTCAGAAGATTTGACAGGTTTTTTTGCTTTGATAGTAGGACTACTCGCTGAATCGGCATCCGATTCAGCAAGTATTTCAGCCAAGGTTTTAATTTTCATAACAATTTAATTTTCATAACAAGTCATGATCATTGATAACGGTTAATAAGTAAGCCGCTATTGTACAGGTTCAGAAGCCAGCTCTTCATTGGCTTCGTCAGTATCTGTGGCTTTAGCTTGTTTTTTTGTCCCAAGCTTTTCATCACGAATTTTAGCTTCGATTTCTTGTGCAATCGCGGGATTTTCTTTTAAGAACAACACAGAATTGGCTTTACCTTGACCGATTTTTTCATCGCCATAGCTATACCAAGAGCCAGCTTTGCCAACTGCGCCAATCTCAACACCCAAGTCAATCACTTCGGCTAAATGGTTGGTACCTTCACCATAAGTAATCTCAAACTCGGCTTGGCGGAAAGGCGGTGCCATTTTATTTTTGATGACTTTAACACGGGTTTGGTTACCGATGATTTCATCACCGTTTTTGACCGCGCCAATACGGCGAATATCCATACGGACTGAGGCGTAGAACTTAAGCGCATTACCGCCAGTCGTGGTCTCAGGGCTACCGAACATCACACCAATTTTCATACGGATTTGGTTAATAAACACCACCATACAATTTGAGCGTTTGGCATTACCAGTGATTTTACGTAGCGCTTGGCTCATTAGACGTGCTTGCAGACCCATGTGTGAGTCGCCCATCTCGCCTTCAATCTCCGCGCGCGGCGTCAACGCAGCCACGGAATCAATGACAATCATATCAACCGCCCCAGAACGCACTAGCATGTCGGTGATTTCAAGTGCTTGCTCACCATTGTCAGGCTGAGAGAGCAGTAGGTCATCAGTGTTCACGCCAAGCTTGCGCGCATAAACTGGATCTAGTGCATGCTCAGCATCGATAAAGGCGCAGACACCGCCTTGCTTTTGGCATTCTGCAATTGCTTGCAGCGTCATGGTCGTTTTACCCGAGCTTTCTGGGCCGTAAATCTCAACGATACGACCTTTTGGTAGGCCGCCAATACCAAGCGCAATATCCAGACCCAACGAGCCCGTTGAGACCACATCCACATCCATAATGGCAGAGTCATCACCTAAATGCATGATGGTGTTTTTACCAAACTGCTTTTCGATTTGACCAAGGGCTGCTTTGAGGGCTTTGGCTTTATTTTCGTCCATATAGGACTCCTTGTTATTAATAATAAGTGTAAATAATAAGTATGGCTAATAAACGTACTGACTATTTAGAACTACTCGTCACCAACCACTTGCTCAATGGAATAGCTTACAGGCTCCGTCGTCAGTAAGGAATGTTTGCAAGCAAAGTTGAAGTGGTTGGAAATATTAGGTTTCAGACGGTGATATCGAATATATCACCCTACTATACAGTAAAATTCAATAATGAGAAAAGCAAAAAAAAGTTCATAATCTTTGCTAGTAAATAAGCGTAATAATGTCAGTAAGCTTAGTTAGCACGTGCTTTTCACGTAATTTTTAAGCCACCCTGTTTTATATCACTGTTGATTAGATAAGGCAATTATAACAAAATCCAAGGCCAATATTGAGGGTGCTGAGAGGCTAAACGACAGTGAGTGTCGTATGATTTTCTATTAAAATATTCCTAAAACAGGCTTGTTTTAACTTTCAGTTTTGAACTTGATGACAGGGTCATTTGTCAATAGATTTATGAGTTGTCCACAATAAAAAAATTATTTTTATTGAGCGCTTGTGAAACATCCATAACGGTTAAATTAATTTAAAAAATATTAAAAATATATTACTTTGCTTTCAAATACCATGTAAGTAATTGATTTTAAACGTTTTAAAAATTGTACAAAAAATGAACGATTTTACCTAACCCTTTAAGCTACCTAGGGAAATACTTGTCAAGTGGCGACTTATACACAGGGTTATCCACAGCTTATGGGGAGAACTCACGAAACCCTTATGCTATCAATGTTTGCGCAGATATGAAATATTGCATGCAAGCCAAATATAGTGTGTTTCTGTTTTTGCAACTTTAAATTTAGTCATAAAATTGCTGTCTAATGCCTATGTTTCACATATGGCTTGCGGGTATCTAGTGGATATAGAGCAAGCACTTAGAAGCTCTAACGATTTAAAAGTAGCTAGCACAACGCGCGACGCCTTATATATCAACAGATAAAGTAGGGCAGGAGAGATATTCAGCCACAAAAAAGCGGCTAAGTACTTTTTCAGTATCTTAGCCGCTATAGGGCAATATCGCTAGGGTAGTGCCATCGAGATCAGTCTTTGATATAGATTAAATCCCAAACGCCATGTCCGCGCTCTAAACCGCGGCGCTCAAACTTGGTCATTGGACGAAAGTCAGGACGGTCGGTGAAATTACCTGCGCCTGCTTGATTGGTCAGCCCTGCAAAACCATCCAACACTTCAACCATCCAAAAGGCATAATGCTCCCAGTCAGTCGCCGTATGGAACCAGCCGCCTTGCTTTAAGCTGCGCGTGACAATCGCCATGCGCTCAGGACTGACAAAGCGGCGTTTATAATGGCGCTTTTTTTGCCATGGGTCAGGGAAGTAGAGCTGGATACGATCAATATGGTTTTCAGGTAACTGTTTCAGCAATTGAATAGCATCACCGTTAATGATTTTAACGTTGGTTAAACCTTGTGTACCTGCCATATAAGCGCATTTACCGATACCTGGCTCATGAACTTCGACGCCAACGAAATTGCGCGTTGGCTCAGCAGCGGCCATCTCGATAAATGAATCACCCAAGCCAAAACCAATCTCTACCGTAAGCGGCGCGTCACTACCGTTAGGGCTATCTGCAAATAGCACTCGTAAATCGTTAATGCCTTCAAGATTACCATCACCGAAACTGTTATTGACTAAGTAATGCGCAAACTCTGGCGCAGTCAGTGCCAGTTCGGCATTTTTATTCATATGCGTACGGCGTTTCATAAAGGTATTAACGATACGAATATGTTTACCCTCTGTAGGCTCATTCTGGCTGCTAGCATCGGCATCAATGCTAGTGGCAGTATCGGTGGCAGCCTGAGTTGCAGGGTTCATAGGGTTAGTGCTATTAGGGTTTTGCTCATCAGTAGTATTAGCACCATTGATGTTGTCATTGATATCAGGATGTTGACTCATAGGATTAACAAGGCTTAATTAGGTGGGTAAAGTTGGTTCATTATAAGTGAAATCGTGACCACTGTGAACGGACAATCCAATTTTAGTAAGTTTGTAAGTTTGCCATATATTCTATGTATCGCTACAGTTTCTCTAAATTATACAAAGCTATAGACGGATTTTCTCGATACAGATTGCATATATATGGGTTTTCTATCACTGGCTTTTGGCGTTATCATATAACAATCCTTGATACCGTATTTTTGAGAATCTATAGAGCAGACTGCCATGTTATTTATCGAGACGGATTCGCCGCCCCCTTTTTATCAAGAGCAGCTAACGCCTGAAAAGCGTCAGCAGCTGGATAAATGGTTTATCAGTCAGCGTAGCCAGTTATATTATCTTAAGCGCTTTGAGGAATTTGATAAGCAGGGATATCTGTCGCCAAAATGGCATTGGGCGGCGTTTTTTGTCACTTTTCCTTGGCTGCTTTATCGTAAGCGTTATATGGATGCGATTGTTTATAGCGTCGCCGGTTGGTCGTTTATTCAGCTTAACGTCGCACTGGTGTTGGTGGCGTTTGAATTTGTCGCGATGCCTTATATTGCCGATGCTTATCAGATGGCCATACGTATTGCTATTGCGGCGCTGATATGGCTGTTTTGGTCGGTTATGGTTGCACGCTGGACGGACGCTTATTATTACCGTATGGCAAGGCGCGAGATTGCTGATGCTATCAATGATTATCCGCGTGATGAGGCGGCGCAAAAAGCGCACTTGCAAAAAGAAGGTGGGGTCAGCTTGTTTGGCTTGGGATTGGGCTTTGGGTTTTTTGCCTTTGCTTTAATGGTAATAAAGGTGCAGTTTTTACCCATTGTTGCCAAGCCCAAAGAAAACGAAGTGTTGTTTGATGCTTACGATACCGCTAAAACAGCGCAAAATCGTGTGGCGCTGAGGTATCGGCAAACAGGGCAGTGTCCTAGCAATCTTCCTTTAGATATAGGCACAGAGCAGGTACATATCGCTATCGATAGCAAAGCCGCTGGCGTGCCAGCAACGGATTGCGCGGTCATAGCTACCATCCAGAACGTTAAGTTTCCGATTCGCTACCTAAATAATCAAACGCTGGTCTTTTATCATGTGCCCGATAGCGATAATTGGAACTGTATGACCTCACTCAATAAAAGACAGGCGCCTAAAGGTTGTAATGAAAACTAAAGGTTTTGACACTTAAGATTTTTGACACTTAGGGTTTAGAGTCAGTAGCGAGATCGTCTTTCTCATCGACTGGTATCGCTTGGCTCTTTAGGGCGTCATAAAAATCGGTCAAATCCATTTTACGGGCTTTATCGATATCTTCATCAAATAAGCTCTCAAGCTCCGCTATGGCTGATTGTGCCGATTCAATCATACTGGCTTCGTCGCCATAAATCGCTTGCTGGCGCTCGATCAAGTCATCGTCATAATTACGGAAAGTTTGGACAGTCTCGCGCGCTTTTTCTGCTGAGATACCAAGTAGCTGTAATGATTCACGCGACATATCTAAAGACGATAAATAGGTCTCACGCCAAATATGACAGACGCCGACTTCACGCAAACGGTAATAATGCTGGCGGTCACGGGCGCGTGCTAAGACAATCATATCAGGATAGTTTTTACGCAAATATTGAGCGGTGGTAATAGAGCGCTCTACATCGTCGATGGCAAGGATAAAAACGCGTGCTTTTTTGATACCGGCGGCGCGTAGAATCTCGGGGTTTTTTGGATCGCCATAATAGACTTGGTTACCAAATTTACGCACAAAATCAACGCGATTTGCCGAGCGCTCAATAGCGGTAAATTCGATGTTGTGCATGCGCAGCACGCGACCGATAATCTGACCGACACGACCAAAACCAGCAATAATTACCTGATGCTCATCGTCGGGAATGGTATCGTACTCGCGGCTGGGCTTTCTTTTGGCAAAGAGCGGTTCACCGATTTTTTCTAAGAGTAAAAATGCCAGTGGCGTGAGCGCCATGGAGATGGTGACGATAAGGTTTAGGGTGTTGCCAAGTTCGGGGCGTAGGACATTTTGCGCGCTTGCCACACTGAATAATACAAAGGCAAACTCACCACCTTGAGCGAGGGTAACTCCCAAACGAATACTGGTCGGCCAGCGATTGCCCGATACTTTTGCAATGGCGGTAATCACCGCAAATTTAATCACCATCAACGCCATAGCGCAGCCAATAATAAAGATAGGCTTTGCTAAGATGAGTTTGACATCGGTGAGCATGCCGACCGACATAAAAAACAGCCCTAACAGCAGCCCTTTAAAAGGCTCAATACTGGCTTCTAACTCATGACGATATTCAGAATCTGCTAACAATACGCCGGTTAAAAAAGCGCCCAATGCCATCGATAGACCAATTTGTCCCATTAAAATAGACACGCCCATGACGATAAATAAGGCGACTGCGGTTAAGAGTTCTGATGCGCCACTAGACGCCACAAATTTAAAGAAAGGTCGAATGATATAGCGGCTAGCAAAGATAAGTCCGGCAAAAACGGCAAATACTTTACCAAAATAAATCAAATCGTAGCTTTGTTCGCGCACCCCTGATAAAAATGGAATGACGGCTAACAAAGGGATAACAGCGATATCTTGGAATAATAAAATGGTAAAGGCTTCACGGCCATGGGTACTAGAAAGCTGCTGTTTTTCCGTCAAGATTTGTAGCACAAAGGCAGTCGACGACAAGGCTAAACCAAAGCCAACGATAAAAGCGGTATCAAGCGGCAAGGTAAAAAACTGGTGTAACAGCCACATCAATAGCATGCCTGTCAGACCGACTTGTAAGCCCCCGAGGACAAATATCGAACGCCGTAGCGCCCATAATCGTGAAGGCTGCAACTCAAGACCAATGATAAACAACAGCATGACCACGCCGAACTCAGAAAAGTGCAATAAGCTCTCGGCGTCGCCTGCAACATCTAAACCACTGGGGCCCAATATCAAGCCAGTAATCAGATACCCTAACACCGTCGCAATACCGAAACGCTTGCCGAGTGGTACAAACAGCAGCGCTGCCCCTAAGAAAATCGTAGCTTGTAACATCAAGTTTGGTGAGCCGGCGGCGGCAGCGAGCATCTGGAATCCTTAGCGGTAATGATAAAATAAGCAGTAAAACAGTGTAGATCAGTAATCAAAATTTTTGAACATCGTTTATTTTTTACGATAAATCTTCCATACGCCATTATCTGCCAGCGGATTGCTATAAGCATCGTTACGGCGTTTCCGCGGGGTCTGACGACTGTCGACGATTTTAAAATCAGGTAGGGCATGAACGATAAGCCCCGTGCGGTAAAAGCGTACGCGCTCAGGCTCTAGCATCTCGCCCTTGGTATTGCGGCAAAATACATATGCGCGCAAATCAATAAATTCACGATGCGCCACCAAACGTGCTTCATCATCGTTGTCAAATACGGCACTCATACGGGCGATTTCATCGGCACTATAATCGCCACATTTATCGGTCAGCGCCCCGACCGAGCCAAAACTTTTGGATTCTTTGGCGCGGGTCTTGGTCAGATGTAACCTTTGCACATGATAAATAAACTGCGGTATCTCAAGGCTGGCGGGCAAAGGCAAATAGTCGGGTGGTAGATTGGCCGCCGGATAAAATGCCATCGCGCGCTCAAGCAGACTGTGCCAACGCTGCTGATAAGCTTGGACTTCGGCTAAATTGCCTTCATAAATCGGCATATCACGAATTTGCCGCAAAATATCAGGCGGAAACTGCTCATCTCGAAAGCTGGCAATATCTTCTTGCAGCGTCGATAGCAATGCTTTGGCATGCTTTTTACCCTCGCTTGAGATAGGGTCAACAATGTAGCTTGGAGCAACGAAAGGAGCTGAGCGTCTCGACATGGCAGAAAATAATCCAGTAGTGGCAAATTGGGCGTTTCAGCTTTAAGTATACAGAATTTAGATAAAAAATATGGCGACGCGGTTAAATTTCCCATGATTTTTAACATCCTATTACAATGAAAAAAGCCGCCTGATATAAGCTTATTTAAAATTAACTCTCTTTCTTAGGCGCTGTTTTTATGGATAATGGCTCTAAATACTTCCTAAATCATCATAATCGGCGGAGCTTATTAAAAAATATTAGTAGAGTGGTTTTAAAAATTACCGGTGCAGGATTGGCGCTAGTATTTGGATTTTGGTTGCTATTGGCGTCAAATATGGGACCGGTTTATCTGCCACAGTTTATGGACGGCGCGCTAGATTTTTGGATTCGCATGACGCTGTTGGGGCTGGGGCTGAGTATTTGGCTCATAACAGCAGTTTGGTTCATTTGGTTTGTGCTGCGTTATTGCCGTTACTTGATAAAGTACTATTTGACAAAACGTCGCTTATAAATGAAACATAAATAGACGACGTTTTAATGGATAGTTGGTTTTAATGGATGGTTAGTTTTAATTGATTGTTATAAGAAGGTCATTATTTTTGATATGTCGTATCTGGCTTATTAATGGCTAATGTTTAAAGTTTAGTGTCTTAGAAATCTTACCTAAAATCATGCCTAATGGTTGTGACCAATATGATTATTGGTATCAGTCGCCTGCTGTGAGATATCGCAAACTAAAGCATCGCTATGCGTCTTGGTTTGCGGATGCGCTAAGCTTTCAACCTGAATGGTCGCATGGTGAATATCAAGCTCAAGTAGGCTCTGCTCTAAACTGGTAATCAGGATACTGGATTCATAAATACTCATTTCGCCATCGACGACCACGTGACACGATAGGGCGTTGAGACCGCTGGTGATACTCCAAACATGCAGGTCATGGACTTGTCGTACTTGCGGGTGGGCAAGTAATTTGTCTTCGACCTCAACTAGCGATATACCTTCTGGCGTCCCTTCCATCAGGATATGGACCGAATCACGGACGACGCGGTAACCACTAAACAAAATCAATATGGCGACAATCACCGAGGCCGCCGCATCCGCCCAAATCCAGCCAAAGCTCATCATCAAAAGCGCGGCAACGATAGCGGCAACCGAACCCATTAAGTCACTTAATACATGCAAATAAGCACTTTGCATATTCAGATTGACCGGTGCTTTACCCGCATTTTTTCCTTGACTGTCCTCATTACTGCCTGCATGACTGTGACCATGCGCATCTGTGCCCCGACTGCCACGGTGCATCAGCCAAGCGACCAAAATGTTGACCAACATACCAATGGTAGCAACGATAAGCATGCCTTGGGTCGCAATCTCAGGTGGCGAATTAAAGCGTTTAATCGCCTCATAAAAAATCATGATGGCAATAATAACCAGCGTCGCACCATTAACTGTCGCCACTAAAATCTCAAAGCGTTTATAACCAAAGGTCTTTTGATGGGTGGCTGCTTTTTCACCAATTTTAAATGCCATCAATGTCGCGCCAAGGGCCACCGCGTCACTGAGCATATGACCAGCATCAGACAGCAGCGCCAAACTACCAGTAAGCCAGCCGCCGATGGCTTCGACAAACATATAGGCAGTAATAATGATAAAACTAAATAGCAAGGTACGCTGATAGCCTTTGGTATCGCGTGGTGCAACCGTCTGTTCTAGGTGTTCATCGTGGTCGTGATTGTCTTGATTATCGTCAGTATAACTGTCTTTAGTATAATGACCTTCTGCATCCTTTTGGCCGTGCTTATGGTTATCAGCCGCAGCATTCTCATGAGAATGGTCATTTTTTTCAGATTTTGGGTGATTTTGATTCATAACAACACTCAGGATGATAGAAGGTAAAATTTGATTGCTTATAAAGCTTTGATTGCTTATAACGCTGGGCCTTGCTGTGCTCAAACCAGACAGATATAAAGAATTTAGCACATTTAATAAATGCTTGCTGTATCTAGGCGGAAAACGATGAATTGCCTATTTTGAAAAGCGTTGGTTAGTGACAGCAAGCTATATAGTCAGCTCCATATAAAGAAGATACAGTAAAACTGGAATGAGTTTTTTGTAGCCTCTGTCGGCGTAGGGACAGCAAGCTAGAAAAATTTGTACCAGTTTCACGTTGTCAGATAACGTATCCATTTTATTTAGTACCGACTATAGCGTGATAATTCTAGTTAAAGAACCATGCTAAGAAATTGGATATTACCAGCCAACAGGGTCAATATCCAAGGTCAGCTTCAGATATTTGGCGCTTGGCAGGGCAAGTACAGGTTGCCACCAGTGATGTAATACCCGATGTAATTGCTGTCTGTCTTTGCCTAACAGCAGTAACTGCACGTGGTAGCGACTGTTCTTTTTACTCATTGGCGCATCGATAGGACCGAGGACGGCAAGATTATGCCCATTTGGCAAAATAGCAATCGCATCTTTAAGCGCTTGCGTCGTGGCGGCAAGGGTTTTGCCTTCACAGCGTATTAGGGCAGCGTGGCTATGCGGCGGCAAGCCCATCATTCTACGCTCTTGCAGTAGCTCACGTGCGAATGATAAATAACCATCTTTTACCAGTTTTAATAACAGCTCGTTATCGGGCTGCAGCGTTTGAATCAATACGCGCCCCGATTTATCACCGCGACCGGCACGCCCTGCGACCTGAATCATGAGTTGTGCAGTATGTTCCGGCGAGCGAAAGTCGGCGGATAAAAAGCCACGATCAGCATTGGGCAAACAAACAAGCGTAACATTAGGAAAATGATGACCTTTGGCGACCATTTGCGTACCGACTAAGATGGCAGGCTTGCCCTCATTGATACGCTGATAGATATTTTCCCAGCTGTCTTTACGTCTGGTGGTATCGCGATCGATTTGGATAATAGGGTAAAGCTCTTTACTGGTTTGCGGATTGGCAAAAATCGCATGCAAGTTTTCGCTGAGCCTTGTAGTGCCCATTCCTTTGGCATCCAAATTTTGACTGCCACAATCAGGGCAAACCGTTGGAATATAGGCTTGCCAATCACAATGGTGGCACTTTAAATATGAGCTGCTTGAATAGGAATTAGATGGCGATTGGCTATTATAATGAACGGTTAAATGGGCATCACAGCGTGGACAGTCTGCTTGCCAACCGCAAGCTTCGCATAGCAAAACTGGCGCATAGCCGCGACGATTTAGAAATATTAAAACTTGATCGCCAGCCTCTAGTGTTTGCCGTATTGCGCCAATCAGCGCATCGGTCAGCCCCGTATCATAGCGTGCGCCTTCGTCCGTCGTTTGTTGATGGGTACTTTGCAGGCGCGCATCAATCAGCTGCATGCTGGCAAGCTTGGCATTACCAGGGCGAGTTTGCAATTGACACTCTACCAGCTTACCGTCATCGACCAGTTTTAGATGCTCAAGAGAAGGGGTGGCGGTACCAAGGACGACGGGGATATTGGCTTGTAGTCCGCGATAAAGCGCGACGTCGGCGGCATGATAGCGCAGCGTATCTTGCTGCTTATAAGAGCCATCATGGGCTTCATCAACCACAATTAAGCCCAAATCTGCAAAGGGATAGAGCACCGCTGAGCGCGTTCCAATGATAATTTGCGCATGACCGGTACGGCAATCTTGCCAGCCTTGCAGGCGATGGGTATTGTTCATACCCGAATGCAATAAGACAATATGAGCGGCAAAGCGACTGGCAAAACGCGCGCGCGTCTGCGGCGTCAAGCCAATCTCTGGTACTAATATCAATACCTGCTTGCCTGCTTCTAAGACCGCTTGCATCGCCTGCAAGTAGACTTCGGTCTTGCCACTGCCGGTGATACCGTTTAATAAAAATCCCGTATATTGCTTATCTTCATGAGCAGCAATAATCGCGGTAACGGCAAGCTGTTGCTCTTCATTAAGGGCAAGCGGCATGGTTGCTAATTTAACAGGAGCAGGTGCTTGTTTATTCTGAATATAACGCTCAATAAGGCCTTTTTCTTCTAGCGCTTTTAAGAAACTGCGCTGCATCCCTTCTAACAGCAAAATGTCTTCACTAGCGCCGTGCTCACCGTGTAGTTTAAGCATCTCAAATTGTTGCTTTTGCTTTTTTGCATTAGCGCGAAAATCGTCGTCGCCTACATGCGGCAAAATTCGCCAATGGGTAATCAATAAATCTAGCGGCTTACCTTGCCGCACGAGGGTTGGCAACATCACCGCTAAGACATCACCGAGCGGATAGTGATAATAACGCGCCAGCCAATGCGCCAGCTTTAGCATACTGGTATCTAAAATAGGCTCAGCATCTAAGCATTTATTAATAGGTTTAAGCTTATTGAGGGGTACGTCGCTATCCGCTGCGGCAATATGAGCAATGACGATACCGATTAAGGTTTGACGACCAAAGGATACTTCGACACGGCTACCAATAGGCGGTATATGAGCTGAAGTGCCATTTAGCAAGGCGCTGCTATCTGCTGGCAAGCTGTAGTCAAATACCCGATAAAGGGGCACGGGTAGCGCAACTTGTAGCAACATAAAAGGGCTTCGCAGTCTTATCAGGTGAATAGGGATTAGGAAGAAAGGTTAAGAGATAAATAGATAAAGACTAATAAGCTTAGCACGATGCTAAGCTTATTATCATTTCACATAAAGCCGTAGAGCTTAATAAAGCTCAATAGCCGTCTTATTCAATATACATAATAGATTCGATTTCAACCACGCCGCCTTTAGGTAGCGCCGCGACTTGTACGGCTGCACGGGCAGGGTATGGCTCGCTTAAATTCGCAACGAATACTTCGTTTAACGCGGCAAAGTCATTTAAATCGGTCAAAGAGACGTTGAATTTGACCACATCATTTAAGCTGCCGCCAGCTGCTTCACAAATGGCTTTGATATTCTCAAATACTTGCTTCGCTTGCGCTTCAAAACCTTCTTTTAGCTCCATGGTCTCAGGGTCAAAACCCAATTGACCTGAAATATATACAGTATTACCCACTTTTACTGCTTGTGAATACGTGCCAACAGCGGCTGGTGCTTTATCGGTTTGAATGGTTTGACGAGTCATATGATATCCTTATGATATTTTTTGATGTTTATTTGGTTGAAAAGTGAGCCAAAAATGTCAGGCTGCGTTAAACGCTTAAAATTAAATATACAGGCTAATGCCTAACGTTTAAAAGGCATAGGTAAAAGGGATAAATTTTAACATTTATTTTAACTGATTTTATAATTGGTATAGCCGGATAATATTAGGGAAGCCAAGTAATGAGCGTAGTTCGCGAATACCTTGCGCTAAATGATTGCGACTACGTACCACGATATGAATAATGGTATCGCTGCTACGCACGTCGACCTTTTCGACCCCGATATTTAACTGGCGCAGATGATAAATCACTTCACTGATTTGCTCATCACTGAGAGCAATTGAGAGCTTAAGGTAAGCGGGAAAACGGATTTTGCTACCGTGTTCGTCTGAGTCGCTTTGCTTAATTGCTTTATCATTACGCCAGCGCAACTGAATAACTTGATAAGGATTGTCTTTACGGATATCGTCCAATGAAAAGCATTTATGTCGATGGACAACCAAACCATGACGCGATAAATGGCCAACGATAGGGTCACCATAAATCGGGTGACAGCAATTGGCAAAATCAAGCTCGACGCCTGAGGCATTGACAATCAGCTGCTGCGGCTGGGTCATATCATCAATATGTTCTTGCGATTGAATATCACTGACCTCATCGCTAAACAAACGGGTGACCACTAGTTGCGGCAGTAACGTACCGGAGCTTATTTGCTCAAATAGCGCATCTCTTTCTGTCAAACCGCGCCATTCGGTGAGGTTTTTCCAATCACTCTCGCTTAAATCATCGAGGCTTTTCTGATACGTTTTTAAGGCGCGGTCTAAAGCTTGCATGCCATGATGCTGCTTGTCTGCAGGAGATAAGTCTTTAAACCAGCGCAAAATCTCTACCCGGGCTTTATTGGTGACCACAAAGCCAAGCCATTCCGCCTTTGGTTCGGAGTGGCTATTGACTTCAATCTCGACCAATTGACCGTTTTTCAGTACCGTACCGAGTTTCGCATGCTTATTATCGACATTGGCACCGACGGCAACATTGCCGACCATAGGTCCAACGGCATAAGCAAAGTCGAGCGCAGTTGCGCCCTGTGGTAACTCATAAGCGCGCCCCTGCGGACTATAGCAGATGATTTTACTCGAGTGCAGATAATCCATCAGCTCATTAATGGTAGAAACCGCCGCTGAGAAGTCAGGGCTGTCCTCATCCAAGCTGTCTTCATCGTCGACCAAGTCTTTCATATTGCGTAATGAGGCTTGAATGACCGATTGGCTGACATCTGAGGCGTGTTCTGCGCCAATAACGCCAAGCCTTGCAGCATTTTGCATTTGCTTGGTTAAAATCGTCACTTTAACAAAATCATTGTCGCGCTCATAGATAAGGGTCAGCGACTGATTACCACCCGGTAGCGGGCGGCGAATATTATCAGCGATATGGCTGTCATCAATCTGATATTTTTTAATCAGGTAGTAAGCCAATTTGTCACAGGCTTCGATATTATCAAGGACAATCTCAAACGCATAATGGCGCAACAGCGCATTGATTTCACCGCGATTACGGAAAAACTGGCGAAAGATAACGACGCGATTGTCTAAGACTTTAACCATGCCATTCAGACCAAGATTGTTTAGAACAATACTTAAATAGCGATGAATGGCTTCTCTTTGAAAATTACGCCCAAGCCCGTGTTGTAGCAGCTTATCAGACAGCTTGTTATACATATCGGAGTCAAGGTTACGATAGCAAAGTACCTCGATATAATCGGCAATGTCATTGAGACCCATTAAGCGTGCAAAGGGCACATAAAAATCTAGGGTTTCTTGCGCGGTGGTGCGCTGTTTTTCTGGGCGTACCGCATCCAGCGTCGACATATTATGTAGGCGATCAGCGAGTTTGATAATCAATACCCGTGGATCGGCAAGGGTGGCCGTCAAGATTTTATGAAAGGTAGCCGCTTTATTTTCTTGTTTATTATGGGTCGATGATTTTAATTTGGTCACACCGTCGACCAGTCTTGCCACTATTTTGCCATAACGCTGCTGAATCTGCTCAGCACTGATCTCGGTATCTTCGACCGTGTCATGGAGGATGGCTGCAATAATCGTATCGCGATCCAAGCGAAAGCCTGCCAATATTTCGGCAACGGCAATCGGATGAGTGATATAAGGCTCCCCTGATTTACGCTTGTCTTTGATATGCGCAATATCACCGAACTCACAGGCATCAATAATATCACTACGTTCAGCCGCAGTGAGATAACCTACTGAGCGCAGCAGATTATATTGAGCGTCATCGACTAAAGGATGACTGAGTTTGGGTAAGGTTTGACTCATAAAGCGGCGATCCTATTTTCCAATACCTATTTGTCAGTTCAAGACGGTTTCTTGGTTCTCGACTGTTTAGGTAAATGGTGACTGAATGAATGCTGACCTACGCTATCAAAGCTTAAAGACATCAAAGCTTAAAGACGCAGAGCTAAAAAAGGGGCAGACCACCTTCTAATTAATCGTAAATTGCATTCAATGTCAACTGCTAAGCGAGTAGGCTATGCAAAAATTAAGAAATTCCCACTCAATGGTAGGATTTTCGCTATAAACGGTGGTTAAAATTGCTAACTGTTTAATATATAGTCGATTTAATTTAAGAAATAACAATATACTGCTGGGATAAATTTTTCAAAGCCTCTGGAGCGCAAAGCGCACAGCAAGAGAGGGGAATTTATCCCAGCAGAATACTATTTCGTTTTGAATTGACTACAATAACTTAGCACTATAAGTAGCGTCATCAATAGCCTTACAACCAAAAAACCACAGCCTATGCTGTGGTTTTTATTAATCAGGAATGTCATCACTTAATAAAGTGGTCATACAGACTAAGCACTAAAAGCTGGCTGATAAAGCCTTATTAGAAGCTATGATCGCCTGATAATGCTAAATCTAATGAGCTTGTAGCAAAGTTATGATCTGGCTGATTTAAAATGTCACGGGTAATTTTGCCCGCAGCAATTTCACGCAAGGCCAATACAGTAGGCTTGTCGTTATCAACGTCAACCAACGGTTCAGCAATACCTTTGGCCAACTGACGGGCGCGCTTGCTTGCGACCAATACCAGCTCAAAGCGATTATCAACATTATCCAAACAATCTTCAATCGTCACTCGTGCCATAAATAGCTACCTCGGTTGTTTTTATTAGTCACGGAGCTTGTCCGTCACTCAATAAAAATAATATCAAAAATACAAAAGGGGGATAGCTAGGCATTATAGCATTTTTTGTTTAAGCGCGTGGTTGCTTTTTATATCGGCTGCTACTTATATCTACGACGCCGCGCGCAATGCCCAGATAAGAAGATAGATAATGCGATTTTAGCATTCCCCTTTCCCTTTTCTTTTGGCTAATCTTCTACTTTAGTACTCAGTAAGTTGGTAATGGTGCGATGGTAACGCTGCTGTTGGCGTTTAAGCGTCTGTCTATCAGCGACGATAACGGCTTTGAGCTCAGTCAGTGCTACTTCAAAATTATCATTAATAATCACAAAATCAAAATGTACGTATTGTGCCATCTCAGTGACTGCGCCTGCCAAACGCTGCTCTATCACTTCTAGCGTATCTTGCGCGCGCGTCGATAGACGTTGACGTAAGGTAGCAATACTTGGCGGCAAAATGAAAATCATCGTCGCGTCGGTGAAGATTTTTTTCACTTGTAGCGCCCCTTGCCAATCAATCTCTAAGATGACATCGACGCCGGCTTCTAACTGCGTGCGTACGCTTTGCTCTGAGGTACCATAATAATTGCCAAACACTTCGGCATGTTCTAAAAACTTGCCCTCACCGATGGCTGTCACGAATTTATCAACATCGGTAAAGTGATAATGATGACCATCAATCTCACCGGGACGCGGCGCGCGAGTGGTGTGCGACACGCTGACAGTCAAGTCATTGGTAGTAGCCAATAACTGCTTTACCAGTGAAGTCTTGCCTGTACCCGAAGCGGCGGTAATAATAAATAATGAACCTGTCATACGGTATTTCCTAATGAAGTGTTTCCTAATGGAGTCTGTTCTAATGGAATTTGCTCTGATGCAATCTGCTCTAATAAAGTGTGTCCTAGCAAAATCTAGGCTAGTAAAAATCTGTACTGCTAAAAGACCAAAACTGTTTTAGTAAATGGCTAAAAACTGGTAAAAATAAAAAACGCCATCAGGTATGGCGCTAGAAACTTATATTGAGGCGCTAGAAACTTATATTGAATGGTAATCGATGCCTTATTATAAACTGCTTTTAGGGCTTTTATTTTATTTAGCACAAGCTTTTCATTACTTAGCTGTCGTTCTGAAGTGATTTCTAAATGAAAAGGCGCTTTAGCCAATGTATTGTTAATTTAAAACATGGCTATTTTCAAAGGCAATAAAAGCAAATTATGCTAAAGTAGAGCATTGATTTTATCCCCGTTTTTAATGTGAAGCTGTTTGATATTTAGCTTTAACTATAAATTATCTAATGATAGGCCCTCTTATGCAAATTTATCTTGCCAATCCACGTGGATTTTGTGCTGGTGTAGATCGCGCGATTGCGATAGTGAACGAAGCATTGACACGTTTTGAACCACCCATTTATGTGCGTCATGAAGTCGTCCATAATAAATTTGTGGTGTCTGATTTGGCCAATCGCGGTGCGGTGTTTGTTGAAGAGCTGCATGAAGTACCCGATGGCTCAATCGTTATTTTCTCAGCTCATGGCGTCTCAAAAGCGGTGGAAGATGAAGCACAGCGCCGTGACTTAACGGTATTTGATGCGACTTGTCCGCTCGTTACCAAGGTACATATCGAAGTGGCAAAATTTGCTCAAGACGGTATGGATGCGGTATTGATCGGTCATGCAGGACACCCTGAAGTGGAAGGCACCATGGGGCGCTTTAATCGTCGCCACGGCGGTGAGATTCATTTAGTCGAAAATGAAACCGATGTCGAAGCTTTGAGTGTCCAAAATGCTGAGCACTTGGCTTTTGTTACCCAAACAACCTTGTCGATGGATGACACCGCGCGCGTTATCGATGCATTGCGTGAAAAATTCCCGAGTATCCAAGGTCCGCGTAAGGACGATATCTGTTATGCCACCCAAAACCGCCAAGATGCGGTCAAAGATTTAGCCGGTCGCTGTGAGGTGGTTTTAGTAGTTGGTTCACCAAACTCGTCCAACTCTAACCGTTTGCGTGAATTGGCCGAGCGTATGGATTGCCGTGCTTATCTGATTGATAACGCCACCGAGATGGATAGACGTTGGTTTGATGGTATACAAAGCGTCGGTGTGACCGCTGGGGCGTCAGCGCCTGAGGTATTGATTCAAGAAGTACTCCAGCAGCTGCAAGATTGGGGCGGCGATTTACCAAGTGAGCTGTCAGGTATCGAGGAAAACGTTACTTTTAGTTTGCCGAAAGCCTTACGTATTCCGGTCACGCAAGTAGGTAAATAACATGAAAAAGCAGAAGTTTGTCTTGGCAGAGGCGTCGCTTGATGAGATTAATAAGCAATTGAAAATCAATATGTTTACCATTGTCATGCTGATATTGGTGCTTTTTATGAATATCGCGCAGTTTATGAGAGATTACAGCCTGCTATATGGTGCGCTTATTGCCATTATGGCTTTTTTTCTATTTGTAATGGCCAAAAGTCGCACGCTGCTAACGATGAGAAAACAAGAGCTTACCAGATAAGTTATACAGGCAAGCTAAGTTTAACCATATTTATAACAACATTGACTTCTCACGGCGATTAAAAGTACTGAGTCAACAAAAAAGATTGGATTAAAGATTAAGGATGTTCATGTCAGCTTATTATCATTTTATCAAACGCGAACAGCAAGAAGGCGGCGTCAGCGTCGCTCATTATCAGCCAACCAAGCATGCACAAGGCGCTTGGAATCAGCATGAGCAGCATATGGCACCAGCGACAGGATTGCTGACAGCGGAGCTCCAAGGCTATGCACCGCAAGCCAATACCCGTATTGCCCGTATTAGCCTAGATATTTTAGGCTTGATTCCGCTTGATGACTTTACGATTACCACCCGTTGTATCCGTCCGGGTAAGACCATTGAGCTGATTGAGGCGGTCATGAGCAGTCGTGGCCGGGATGCGATTATTGCGCGTGCATGGCGTCTTATGACCCAAGATACCAGTGAGATTGCAGGACTTGAAGATCAAAAAGCTCGGTATCAACCTGAGGAATTGCCGGTTTGGGATGATATGAAAGGTTGGCCGGGCGGTTTTATCGAAAGCGTACGCTTAGTGGCTGATCCAGACCGTCGTCCTGGTCGTGGCATGGTATGGATCACCAACGATGTCGAGATGGTGGAGGGCATGCCTACTGATGATTTGGTGCATCTACTAGGCATGGTTGATACTGCCAATGGCGTGGTGCCACGCCTCGGTCTTGGGTTATCGCAGTTAGAGTGGATGTTTCCCAATACGGATTTACAAATCCATATGCATCGTATCCCAACAGGTAAATGGCTTGGTATCGAAGCCATGCAGCAATACGGCAATGATGGCATAGGGCTGACTAGCGCCGTGCTGCATGATATACATGGTCCATTTGGTCGTAGCGAGCAAATCTTGACCATTCGTCCGATGCCGCGCTAATTTTAACCTGATATCTTTGGCTGGCTGCACTTAAGTAAGCCATTGTATCTTTTAATAAAATCCTAGCTTTTAATAACATCTAACATTGTGAAGCAGCTTTTATTAAACAGCTAGAAATCATTCTATGTTATATAAAATAAATGAAAAGTATGTAATTAATCTATTATACAAATAATTAAAAATCGGTTGTAATGGAAGCCAACAAGATATCAAAGTAGCTCATGGTTGCTAGGATGAGTTTTAATAATAAACGCCACACTCAATTTATCTCAAAAGGAATATGATGATGAGCGATAAGAAATACCCTTACGATACCACCCCACTGACGATGAGCAATGGTGCCCCTGTTGTTGATAATGAAAACAGTAAAACCGCTGGCAAGCGCGGGCCGCTTTTGGCAGAAGATTTATGGTTGAATGAAAAGCTGGCCGATTTAAACCGTGAAGTTATTCCAGAGCGTCGTATGCATGCTAAGGGTTCTGGCGCGTTTGGTACATTTACCGTAACCAACGATATCACCAAATATACTCGCGCTGATATTTTTAGCGAAGTGGGCAAGCAGACCGAGATGTTTGCGCGTTTTAGTACAGTCGCAGGCGAGCGCGGCGCGGCTGACGCTGAGCGTGATATTCGTGGTTTTGCTTTGAAGTTTTATACCGATGAAGGTATTTGGGATTTGGTCGGCAATAATACACCAGTATTCTTTGTCCGTGACCCACGCAAGTTTCCAGATTTGAACAAAGCGGTTAAGCGTGATCCACGTACCAATATGCGTTCAGCGACCAACAACTGGGATTTTTGGACGTTACTGCCAGAATCGCTACATCAGGTTACCATTACCATGAGCGATCGCGGTCTGCCAGCATCGTATAGACACATGCATGGCTTTGGCTCGCATACCTATAGCTTTATCAATCGTGACAATGAGCGCTTTTGGGTCAAATTCCACTTCGTTACCCAACAGGGCATCAAAAACCTAACCGATGCCGAAGCCGCTGAAATCATTGCTAGCAATCGTGAAAGCCATCAAAAAGACTTGTTTGAAGCTATTGAGAATGGCGATTTCCCGAAATGGAAAATGTACGTACAAATCATGCCAGAAGAAGAAGCCGATACCGTGCCGTACCATCCGTTTGATTTGAGCAAGGTCTGGCCAAAAGGCGACTATCCACTGATTGAAGTCGGCGAGTTCGAACTCAATAGAAATTCGGACAATTATTTCTTAGACGTAGAACAAGCAGCATTTGCGCCGAACAATCTAGTACCTGGTATCAGTGCCTCACCAGATCGTATGCTCCAAGCCCGCTTGTTTAGCTACGCAGATGCCCAGCGTTATCGTGTCGGGGTCAATCATAAGCAGATTCCAGTGAACAAACCACGTTGTCCGGTCACCAGCAATCACCGCGATGGTGAAGGTAGAATAGGCGACAACTACGGCGGTCGACCACATTATACGCCAAACAGCTTTAGCCAATGGCAAGATCAACCTCAGTATGCTGAGCCGCCACTCAAGATTGATGGCTATGCGGATCACTATGATTTCCGTGAAGACTCAAATGATTACTTCAGTCAGCCACGTGCTTTATTCAATCTGATGAATGATGAGCAAAAGCAGGCACTGTTTGATAATACCGCAAGAGCGATGGGTGATGCGTTAGACTTTATTAAGTATCGTCATATCCGTAACTGCAACTGGTGTGACCCTGCTTATGGTGAAGGTGTTGCCAAGGCATTAGGATTGACTGTGGAAGATGCGATGGCAGCGCGCGAGTTTGATCCCGCACGCGATTTGCCTAGCTGTCTATAGACTGCAAATTATAACAATTGATTTAAAAGTACCGCTCTAGGAAACTAGGGCGGTTTTTTTATGGCTAATAACTATTTTTGGCTTGTTCGAGCTTGAAATTTTCGCCCGTGCCCCTATCTGATTAAGCAGCCTAACAGTATTTACAGCGCAGTCTTATTAAGCAGATTGGCGACACTGTTGGTATTTGAAAATTTGCGATTTATGTGTGCTGGCAACAGCATTTTTGGTAACAATAATAGGAGTTTTTATGAGTGAACAGACCCAAGCGGACAATAAAAACGCTAATAACCTTGATGTTAATAAAGACACCCCTGAATTAAAAAAACACACTTTTGAAGCAGAAGTGGCGCAGCTGCTGCATTTAGTAACCCATTCGCTCTATTCTAACGCCGATATCTTTGTGCGTGAGTTGGTCTCAAACGCCTCTGATGCCTGCGATAAATTGCGCTTTGAAGCGACCAATGATGACAGTCTTTATGAGGACGATGGCGAGTTAAAAATCCGTATCGATATTGATGAAGGTGCTAAAACCATTACCTTTACCGATAATGGCATTGGTATGAACGAAGCCGATGCGATTGAGAACTTGGGCACGATTGCTAAATCTGGCACCAAGGCATTTTTAGACAAATTGTCTGAATCACAAAAACAAGACGGTCAACTAATCGGCCAGTTTGGCGTTGGTTTCTATTCAGGCTTTATCGTCGCTGACACCATCAGCGTTGAGTCACGTAAAGCAGGTGAGACTGCCGATAAAGGCGTGCGCTGGGTGTCAGATGGCACAGGTAGCTTTACCGTTGAGCCTATCACTAAAGCCACGCGTGGCACCGCCATTACTTTGCATCTAAAAGAAGAGTATGCGGCAGGCGAAGACAATTATTTAGACCGCGGCAAAATCAAGCGTTTGGTCAATAAATACTCAGACCATATCAGCTTGCCGATTCAGATGCGTAAAGAAGTTTGGCAAGAAGATGAGGTTGAGGAAGGAAGTGACACGCCTGCCAATGGACAAATGGTACTGACTGACGAATGGGAAACCATTAATAAAGCCAGTGCGCTTTGGACTCGCTCAAGCTCTGAAATTGAAGATGATGAGTATGTCGATTTTTATAAAAACATCACTTATGACATGGATGCGCCGCTGACGTGGACGCATAACCGTGTTGAAGGACGCGTGCAATATACCCAGCTGCTTTATATTCCTAAAAAAGCGCCGGTAGATTTATATACGCGTGAGCAGCAGCATGGTCTAAAGCTCTATGTTAAACGCGTCTTTATCATGGACGAAGCTGAGCAGTTATTGCCGATGTACCTGCGTTTTGTTAAAGGGGTCATCGATTCAGCGGACTTGCCACTTAACGTCAGCCGTGAAATTTTACAAGAATCGCGTGATGTAAAGTCTATCCGTGATGGTAACGCGCGTCGTATTTTGACTTTGCTAGCAAGTCTTGCTAATAGTGAAGATGCCGATAAGCAAGAAAAATTTGCTCAGTTCTATAGCGAATTTGGCGATGTTATCAAAGAAGGTCTTGGCGAAGACATGGGCAATCAAGAGCGTATTGCCAAATTGCTGCGTTATGCCACCAGCACCGACGATAAGGTTGAAACCAGCTTTGAAGACTATAAAGCGCGCATGAAAGACGGTCAAAAAGCCATCTATTATCTAACGGCTGATAACTTGGCGGCGGCAAAAAATAGCCCGCAACTTGAGCTATTTAAGAAAAAAGGCATCGAAGTTATTTTGATGACCAGTCGTGTCGATGAATGGGCGATGAATTTCTTAACCTCATTTGATGAGACACCGCTACAAAATATCGCTAAGGGTGCGGTTGATTTGGGCGACTTGCAAGACGAAGCGGAAAAAGCTGAAGCGGAAAAAGCTGTGGAGGCCATGAAGCCTGTCGTTGATAAATTAAAGACGGCTCTAGGCGAGCGCGCCAAAGACGTTAAAGTGTCAACACGTTTGGTTGATAGTCCAGCATGTTTGGTGGTTGGAGAAGGTGAGCTGTCGCCACAAATGATTCAAATGTTAAAGCAAATGGGTCAAGATGTACCAGAAAGCAAACCAACGCTTGAGGTCAACCCTGATCACCCACTGATTAAAAAGCTTGAGAGTAGCGAGCAGTTTGACGGTGATTTTGACAAGCTTGCGCAAGTGATTTTTGACCAAGCATTATTGGCGGATGGCGGTCAGTTAGATGATCCTGCTGCCTATCTAAAACGCGTCAATGAGCTATTGATGAGATAATGTTTAAGGTTTGATAGAAGGTTTTGATAAAAAAGGAGGTCTTAATGCTAAGGCCTCCTTTTTTAATAGGTTTTTAGAGGAATCTTCAAGCGATTTTTACAAATCAGCCTTATGCTCTTGACCGACAATCCGTTACAATTGTGACAGATTAGCGCGCTAAACGATTTCGTTGCGCTTTTCGCGTCCTATACCCATTTTATCGTAAATCAGATATAAAATTGCTGCCAATAAGCTCTCTAAAAAACGTAGGTTAATTATATTAAACAGCCTATTAAACGTTGTGCACAGCAAGATACATTATCATGGATTTGCGTTATTTCTCTCGACTGGCTAGAGGTCTAAGTCTTTGTCACTTGCGTCGTTAAAAACTGTCTCGCTTCAGCGCTTTTCGCTCAATTTCGCTGCCAATATTATTGCAACCTTATGGATGCTAGTAGGGTCAACGCGGGCGTTTTCTTGGGTAAAACCCACCTTTATCCAGTTTGCAGTCTTCGCCTTATTAGCACTGGGTAGTAATGTGCTTTTTTCGTGGTTGGCGGCAGAGAATGGTAGCGTTTTTAATGAGCAAGGGTTGGTCAGCTATTTAATTTGGCCGATGATTATTCTGTTGGGCGGTATTATTTTGGCACGCCGCGCCGGTAATCAAGCGCTGGTTTTTGTGCCTGTGGTGCTGTGGTTAGTCGCCGATACCTTATCTGCGCTACTGCAAAGCCTTGTGCAGTTTTTTGGCAGCTATGGTTGGCTACCAAGTTGGAGCTATTCACTTTTACCGATATTATTTTTAGTGCTGTTTTTATGGCAAACATTGGCGTTGTTATGGATTTTCTCTCGGCGCTTGCGGGTCCCTTGGTGGGAGCGCATTATTGTCATCATCGGGGCAGTGGCATTATTGACCATTTGGCAGCGCAATGTCGCTGACCAGCCGATATTTAAGCAAATCCCTGTTGAACCGGTACTAGAAGAGGCGGCCTTATACGAGCAGCCAAGATTGCTGCAGCAAGCCCTAGACCGCATTGACCCCAGTATACCGGGTAAAAGCGACTGGTATTTTATGGGCGTGGCAGGATTTTCAGATCAAAACGTCTTTCGCTCTGAGATTAATAAAGTCCGTGAGCTGTTCGATGTGCGCTTTGGTACCAGCGGGCATTCACTGGCATTGGTCAATAATAATTACACGTGGTTGGATGAACCCATTGCGACTAAGACCAGTATCTTGCGCGGTTTAAAAACCATCGGTCAGCAGATGAATGCTGATGAAGATGTGCTATTTATGACCCTATCATCGCATGGCGATCAAGATTTTATTCATCTATCAAATCCGCCGCTAGCGATGGACAATTTGGACGCTACTTGGCTGCGTGAGGCATTAGATGCTTCCGGTATTCGTTGGCGTGTCATCGTGGTGTCTGCGTGCTATTCAGGCTCATTTATCGATGAGTTGGCCTCTCCAACGACGGTGGTGATTACCGCCTCCGCTGCTGATAAGATGTCGTTTGGTTGTACCAATACCGCTGAGATGACCTATTTTGGTCAAGCATTCTTTGCCGAAAGTTTGCGTGAAAACACCAGCTTTTCTGATGCCTTTAAAGACGCCGCTTACCGGGTACAAGAGCGTGAGCTTTATATGGGTTTTGAGCCATCAGAGCCGCAAATGGTCATTGGTAGCTTAATGGAAACCGCCTTGCCAGCATTTGAGCAAGCCTTGTTTGATAAAACACGGCCGTCGCTTGCTAGTATGACCAATAGTACCAATGCTAATAATGCTGATACTGCTGCAAATGTGCCGGTAAATATTGCCCCTGCTGCTATTGATTAAATATTCATTACTAAACACTAATTTCTCACTATTAACTATTAATCACGAATGACCGATTATCTCTCAACGCTTATTTTATCTTAGATACAAAGGATATTACTCATGAATAATGCTTATAACCATAGTTTTTCAGCCAGTAGCCAGTTGACCCAAAAAAGTGTCAATCGCTGTTTCGATGGAGAGCAGCATTACTACAGCCACGAGTCGACGTCGACCAAAACGCCGATGACGTTTAGTATTTATCTGCCCGATGAAGCGCTTGCCGGTCGCCGCTGTCCCGCGCTTTTATATCTCTCAGGCTTGACCTGTAATGCCGATAACGTCACTCATAAAGCCCATTTCCAACAAAAATGCAGTGAGCTTGGCATGATTTTTATTGCGCCTGATACGTCTCCTAGAAGCAGTGAAGGTCACGATGTACCAAACGACGAGCGTTATTTTGTTGGGCAGGGCGCAAGCTACTATGTTGATGCGACGCAAGCCCCGTGGTCAGAACACTTTAATATGCAAAGCTATATCGTTGATGAATTATACGATTTGCTGCGCTCTGAGTTTCCGATTGATAGTATTGGTATCACTGGGCACTCAATGGGCGGTCATGGCGCTTTATTGTTGGGCTTTAAGTTCCCAAGTAAGTTTGTCAGTGTCTCCGCCTTATCGCCTGTTTGTGCAGCCAGTGAGTCAGCGTGGGGGCAGGCCGCTTATACCGAATACTTTGGTGATGATAAATCATTATGGGCGCAAGCAGATGCTGCACAGCTGATTATGGAAGTTGGGCAGCAATACACCAATATTTTGGTCGATCAAGGGGGCGCTGATAACTTCTTAGCAGAAGGGCAACTGCAAACCTCTAAGCTCCAAGAAGCTTGTAATAAGGCACAGCAGCCGCTGACATTGCGCTATCTTGCTAGTCACGACCACAGCTATTACTTTATTCAGACAGTGATTGATGACCATATTGAACATCACTGGCGTATGGCGCAGATGGGTTAAGCCGGTTAAATAATGGCCGCCTATTAACTAAACGGATAGCCCGTTATATAACTTGACAGACAGTTACGCTGATTATTTAACCAACCGCAGTTATTGGTATAAAATAGAGCTTGGTTGGATAATCAATGTGCTTAAAGGTAAGGTTTTATGATAAACAGTCTGACAGCGTCGGCAAATGCGGGTGCAAATAATACAACGCAAAAAGCCGAATCATTGCTTACGGTTATGCAAGCTGATATGGCTGCTGCTATTAAAGATAAGCAGCAAGAAAATAAGCAGCAAGATAGTATTGCGCAAAAAAGCAATCTAAAGCCAGCTGCCAGTAACGACAAATTATCTTCTGCAACTGCCGCTAAAGAACTTGATGACGTGCAACTATCACGGGTGATAGAGATGGCGTGGGAAGACAGGACACCGTTTGAAGCGATACAACATGGCTATGCTCTCGATGAGACAGCGGTCATCAAGTTGATGCGTCAAGAGCTAAAGCCGTCATCTTTTCGCTTATGGCGTCAGCGTGTCACCAACCGTCCAACTAAGCATCAAGCCAAGCGCCCGTTTGATGTCGGTCGTGCTTATTGCAAAACCCAATATAAGCCGCGTTAGTTATTTAGCTTTATTTATTTAATAGCCAGCTATTGACAGTTAATGAATTAAAACCAGTTATTTAAATGCTAACAATATGCATTAAAAGCCTTTTTTATTAAACTTTTATACAAACCTCAATTAGGTAGCTCAATTATGATTAGCCCCTCTAAACCGTATCTAATCGCTCCTTCTATTTTATCTGCTGACTTTGCCAGACTGGGTGAAGAAGTAGAGCGTGTATTAGAATCGGGTGCGGATGTCATCCATTTTGACGTAATGGACAACCATTATGTGCCCAATCTAACTTTTGGTAGCATGATATGTAAAGCGCTGCGCGACTATGGTATTGAGGCGCCTATCGATGTCCACCTGATGGTGTCGCCAGTCGATAGTATGATTGAGCAGTTTTTAGAGGCGGGTGCGAGTGTTATCACCTTTCATCCAGAAGCCAGCGCCCATATTGACCGCTCTTTGCAGCTTATCAAAGATGGTGGGGCTGAATGTGGCTTGGTATTAAATCCCGCGACGCCGCTACATTATCTAGATTATGTCATGGATAAGGTGGATCAAATCTTACTCATGAGTGTGAATCCTGGTTATGGTGGTCAGTCATTTATCGAAGGCACTTTAGATAAAGTCCGCCAAGTTCGTCAACGTATCATTACCAGTGGTCGCGACATCAGATTAGAAGTAGATGGCGGCATCAAAGCCAGTAATATCCGTGCGATTGCCGAAGCAGGCGCGGATATGTTTGTCGCCGGTTCCGCTATCTTTAACCAAGAAGATTATAAAGCGGCTATCGATGCCATGCGCGCAGAGTTGGCCTTGGCAAATGGCTACTAATCACCCTTTGTAGCCATCAGAATGAATGATAACTATAGAGTGATAATCATAGAGTCATGACCAATAACAAGTCATGTAAAGGTGAAATATGGATAAGCAAAAGCCCGTTAACGCCCCAGTACCGCCTCAATCTGTTAAAGAGACTGAGTCGCAGCCAGCTAGTTCGCAATCACCTAGCTTGCCATCACCTAGCTTAGTGCCCAAAGGGATTACCATTGGCATGGCTGCTTTTGCCTTGGTGCTCAGTCTTGCAGGTTACGGCTTTCGCTTGCTGATTGGTGAGGATGTGGGAGAGGTGTTACGCCATGCGGCGGTAATAGTGCCAGCCTTTATGATTGGTATTCCGCTGTTTTTCTGGGTAGGTTCACGCATTTTAAATAAGGTTAAAGGTTTGCATATAGCGAGCTGGAATGCCATTAGTTTGGGTTATTTAACCTCTTGTATATCGATCCTTTGGCTAATGGGTACTTATAGCTAATATAAATGCCTCATAATACTGATGTTTTTATGATTTAAAACTTTGCCTTTATCACATTTATCGATTTCTCCTCATTAATAAGTCGCGCTTTATGACGTGACTGGACACTTGCTAGTATGGCCACATCTTCTAAGAAAATCACCGATATCATTTTCCCAAAAGACCTTCCAAACGGTTTATTTATTGCGCTGATTATTGCCTGTTTGCTATTAGGTTTATCCTACCTGCGTCACGGTACCGGGCTGCAAGGTTGGCTACACGTCTTTGAAAATTGGCTACTCATGCTGCTGATAATACCGACCGCCACTGCCACCGTTGCCTTACCATTTAAATACCGTGACCCTACGCTTGAGCTTAAGCTGACCTATTATCTTGGTATGTTCGTCGCCTTCTTATTTACCTTGGCAAAATTGCGCTATTGGCGTTAAGCATCAATTTTTGGCGCATGAGCACCGATAAAGGAATGGATAAAGTGCATTTATGCAAAAGACTTGGACGTCAGCCCTTGAATTGTAGGCGTAAAGCGTCCATTGTATGAGTAAGATAGTTTTGCCCGCATAACTGTAAGACGAGCGCTTTAACGAATAACATGACCGCATTTTTACAGGTGTAAAACGGGATAATAAGGAAAAAATGAATGCCATACGATATTGATAATGACATAGAAGTAGATAGCGACAGTAGCGATCAGTTTGCAGGATTCGCCAAAGAAACCACGCTTGAGCTGGTAGAAGCAGATGATGGTCGCTTACTATTACGTGACGCTGAACAAGATGAAGCGCCGCTCATGACCATTGATTTTTCTGAAAAGCTCAAAGAAATCCTTGGCAGTGATACGCAAGCGATTGGTCAGCATATGATTCATGCTGCGATTCAAGTCATTATACAAAAGCAGATGAGCCAGTGGCATGCCCATGTCTATGATAAAGAGCCAACGCACTATAGTTAATGAATCACTGGTTAAAACGAATAAATGGTCAAAAAATTGGCAATAAAAAAGGGTTTATCATTTGATAAACCCTTTTTTTGTTCAAATAACTTATTTATAGAACATATTTATAAAAAATACATTTTATAAAAAACAGCAATTATTTGATTTTAGCTTCTTTAAAGATCACATGCTGGCGTACTTTTGGATCAAACTTTTTGATTTCCATTTTGCCAGGCATAGTGCGCTTGTTTTTGGTAGTGGTATAGTAATACCCAGTACCAGCAGTTGATACTAACTTAATTTTATCTCTCATGATAGCTTTCCTGTAAATGAGGGGTCTTCAAACGATGGGTATGGGTCTAAAGGATTAAGTCGCTAACGATGCTGGTTTTATCAGCCAATCAATCGCTAGCGTAAGAGCAGTCCAAATAGCGACAATCATCGCTAAGATAGACTGCCAGTTTTTACTTAAACTTTTTGACCTTGTGCGCGTAGATCCGCTAACACTTTGTCGATACCAAGTTTGTCGATAGTGCGCATACCTTTGGTAGACACACGTAGACGTACAAAACGATTTTCAGACTCTACCCAAAAACGATGGTTATGAAGGTTTGGTAGAAAGCGACGACGGGTTTTGTTGTTTGCGTGCGAAACATTATTACCCACCATAGGGCGCTTTCCAGTCACTTGGCAAACTCTAGACATGGCGAACTCCTAATCTATGAGGTATGAGGGATTCTCATACCAGTCTGGGCAAGTTGCACGTTTTTGCGGCATGGACACAGCAAGCGGCAGCTTTGCACCAAACAAAACTATTATGAAGGTTGAGCTGATATTACTGTCATCTAAAGGCAAATAACAGGCAAACCAATTCAGAAAATTTTAAAGCCGACATTTATACCATAAAAGTAAAGAATACTCAAATATTTTTATAATAATCGCCGCTTTAAACGATAGCTATTATACCCTGAATTGCGCGCGCTATGTGATTGATTATTTAATAGTAAAGATTCATTTTTTAGTTGTAAGTTATGACAAAAGTCAGTAAAGTTGCGGTTATATATTTAATACAATCTGTTAATACAACTGTTATTATTGTAAGTTCATGTATCATTACTCATCAAATATGAAGCCATGTAATGATTATGTGTATTTACTCAAACAAATTGCGTTCGCCGCGGAGTTCAAAAATGTCATATAGCTCACTACCTCTTACCTCTAAGTTATTCCAACTTACCTTTTTGACTTGTGCATTAGCCTTGGCGGGTTGTGGTGGGGATGGCGACACTGTAGATTCTATAAAGCCAGAAATACCTGGTAATCCGGGTCAGCCTGAGCCTGGTGAAAGTGGCGAGGATGGAACAGGGGCACCAGTAAGTGGTATGAATGTAACCCCTATAACCTTAACAGACCCAAATGGGAATATAACTCGTACCATTACTTCAGCTGGTGTGAGCGCAGCAGTAAAAGTAACAGATAAAAGCGGAAATCCAGTAAGTAATGCTTTGGTATCCTTTCAGGCTGAGGGTGTTTCGTTTGGTACCAGTAATAGTAGCGTTTTAACAAATGAAAAAGGTGAGGCAACTATATCTGTCAAACCTTTAGATAGTGCAGATACAGGGAGCTATCAGCTCAGCGCAACTGTTAATTATAATGAGTTGACCAAAACTACGCCAAGCTATTATTTTTCTTTACAATCTATACAAGTGTTACTAACTGAATTTGCATTGTCATCTAGCAATTTAGATTCAGGAAGTAATACAAATATTACTCTCAGAACAAAAGATGCAGTCAATGATGTCTACCAAAACGATGTTACTGTAAACTTCACTACTAGTTGTGGAAGCTTTGATAGTAGTAGTGTCATTTCAAGCAATCAAGGCGATGTAAGTACGACTTATAAAGCTATTGATGGTAACGGCAACTTATGTGAGGGCACACAAACCATCACTGCTACTCCTGCGAATAATCCAGCAAACAAACAAACAAAGACTGTCAGTATCGCTGGTGTTGAAGCAAGTTCGATATTTTATACGACCACTGAAAAAGTACAGTTAGGTGCTAGTAATAGTGGTTCATCAAGCTCAGGGCAGATAGAGTTTACTGTATTCGCAAATGGCAGACCTGCTGCCAATCAGCAAGTTGAAATCAGTAAAATACAGGCACCCACAGACTTTAGTTTTGTAACATTAAACAACCAAGCTCCCAGAACAGTAACTAGTGATTCGCAAGGTAAGGTCGTCGTCAACTTATATCCGGGTGCGTTACCCGGACCTGTAGAAATTAAAGCCACTTTAAAATCAAATACCAGTATATTTGCCTTATCAAAAGACATCTCTGTAGCGACAGGACGTGCAACTCAAAATGGTGTTAGTATTTCGTTGAGCAAAAACGTATTAGCTAATAGTGTAGATGGCGATACTGCAACCATTACAGCACGATTAGTAGATAGAGTTGGTAACCCTGTACCTGATGGTACGGTAATAAGTTTCGTCAGTGAAGGTGGTAGAGTAACGCCAAGTTGCGCGACTAACAAAGGAATATGTACGGTTGAGTTTAGCACTCAAAATCCACGTCCAGTAGATAATCGCGTGACTGTTATTGCTTATGTAGAGGGCGATAAAGACTACATTGATAAGGATGGCGATAATCAGTTTAGTGCTGGCGATATATTCACACATAATATCGGCGACTTCTTCCGTGATGATAATGAAAATAACAAATATGATTCTGAAGCTGGCGAGTTTGTATATAGAAGAGGAGCAACTGGTGCTGTATGTGCCCCTTCTTCCAACTCTCAGCCAAATATTACAGATACCTGTAATAATAAGCTGTCAGCTATCTTACGCAAACAGTTTATATTAGGTTTAGCTTCAGATATTCCTGTACCTTCAGGTTTGCCAGGTAGCGTTGCAGCTAATCCAACTAATGATTTAAACACACCTAAACCGGTTAGTTTTAAGGTATATGGTAATAGTGCACGTACAGTAAGTATGCCGTCAGGAACAACTATTAGCGTTACAGCTGAAGATAAGACTAATTACTCTCCAGCAGTTCAGTTAGTAGATACTTCAACTAAAGGACCTAATGATGAAGACATTGTAAGCACCAGAATTGAGATATCTAATGCTGAACCGAATACCGTGGTTGTGGTTAAAGCGGGTTCTTCTACCTTTAACATAAATGTTGATGCTAATGGTTCAGGTTCACAGTCTAATAGTGGTTTGCCAGTAGGGTCATCATTAGTTTTAGTAAGTAAAAGCACCACTTGTGAAGCAGAGCTTACCTCGGGTGCGAAAACTGTACCAAGTATAGTTAATCTGGGAATTGTTAAGGTAGTTGATAGTGCGGTAAGCTATAAGTTTGAATATAGAGGCTGTCGCCCTAATGATCGAATTAAAGTAACAGTGGTAACGCCTTCTCCAGCTGCTACGACTACCACTACTCTGATAGATGTAAGATAAAACTTGATAATCAAAAAAAACCCCCAACCCTCGTGTTGGGGGTTTTTGTATTCATAATCTCAATAATTAAATACAAGCAACTCAATCAGCAAAATATTGCAAAAGCGATTAGAATAGTCGGTTTCCTATGCTGCTAAGCATATTCAAAGTAAGCAGCACGTTTCATTTTTAATTGGGCGCATTATGTCAGACAATACCACGACTGCTACAGCAAGCATAAAGTCGAGCAAAAATTCTCAAAACATACCAGTTGCGGCTGCTATTGATACCGCGACGCTATTGATTAAATGCCGCGATCAAGCAGGTATCGTACAAGCCGTATCTGAGTTTATTCATCGTTATGGCGGCAATATTATTACTCTCGATCAGTATTCAACCGCTCACGAAGGTGGTCAATATTTTATGCGTTTGGAGTTTGCGTTAGCAGGCTTGAGCGAAATTATGGATAATTTTGAAGCCAGCTTTGGGCATACGGTGGCTAAGCGCCACAATATGGCGTGGCGCTTACATAACAATGCGATTAAAACCAAGGTTGGCATCTTAGTATCAAAGTTCGACCATGCCTTGTTAGATTTACTGTGGCGGCATCAGCGCGGATTATTGGATTGCGAGATTACGTCTGTCGTTAGTAACCATGAGGACTTGCGCCAAGCGGTAGAAAACTTTGGCATTACTTTCCATTATGTGCCAGTGACTAAGGATAATAAAGACGAGGCGGAAGAGCGGATTCATACCTTGATGGCAGGCAATGATTTGTTGGTATTAGCGCGTTATATGCAGATTTTATCATCTGATTTTGTTAAACGTTGGCCGATGCAAGTTATCAATATTCATCACTCGTTTCTGCCCGCCTTTGTTGGTGCGGATCCTTATCGTCAGGCTTATGAGAAAGGCGTCAAGCTTATCGGAGCGACCGCGCACTATGTTACAGCCGAGCTTGACCAAGGCCCTATCATTGAGCAAGACGTACATCGTGTGACTCACCGCCAAGGGGTGACAGAGTTACGTGCTATTGGCCGTGATATCGAGCGCAATGTCTTGGCACGCGCGGTGAATTGGCATGTACAAAACCGCGTGATTGTGGCGGGTAATAAGACCGTGGTTTTTAATTAGCTTTATGTTAAAACGGTTTTAAACCGGAATAAGAGCGCAAAAAAAGGCCGCTAGTATTAGTATTTAATACTGGCGGCCTTTTTTTCATTAGAATGCTGCTGCAAAATTGAATTTATAACAGCATCTCTAACACAAACTTGCTACCGACAAAGCCAATTGCTAATAGAATAAACGCATAAATGGTCATGTTTGCAGCGCGTTTTCCACGCCATCCTGCCCGCCAATTGCCTAATAATAGCGCGCCAAATAGCAGCCACGATAGGACGCTAAATACCGTTTTATGGGCAAGGTGCTGTGCCATCAAGTCTTCTACATAAACAAAACCAATCCCTAGCGCGATACTGAGCAAGACAAAGCCGACCAAGAGCATGTCGAACAACAAGCTTTCCATGCTCTGTAGCGACGGCAGTTTATTCACCCAAAAGCGATGAATCGATTGGTGCTTGAGCTCGCGTATTTGCAAGCGTAAAAATAGCGCTTGCAGCGCCGCCATCAGCAGCACACAATAGGCGGCAAGCGATAGTAGGATATGCGCTTCAAGCCCGACACTGATATCCGTGATGGGACGATAAGGCGCGCGGCCGATATAACCGACAATCATCCCGACTAGTGCCGTCGGTGCTGCTAAAATACCAAGACTGACAATAGGGCGGTATAAGCTAAAAATAACATAGAAAAATAAGAAAAATAAACTGATCAGGCTAATGATGTTAAATAGATTGAAATTTAGCCCGTATAGCGTGACCACATGCGGATAAAGTAATGCTGCATGTGCCAGCATACCGACAACCAATAAACCTAAGCTCACGCCTTTGTGGATAGGTTTGTCCTGAATCAGCGCCCAACCAATGTAGATGCTGACCAAAATATAAACCATGCCAGCCAGTAAAAATGCAAGTTGCAAGATAAAAAACCTCATCTCATGATGAGCGCAAAATCGCCGCTCAATTGAATGCTAAAATGGTATTATCAGAATGATTAGAATAATCATCCAATTTATCATAAAATGGCAAGCAATTGAGTGCCATCTTACGGATTGATTATAAGCACTTGTAGGACAGTAGCGCTAAAATTTAGTATTTATTGGCTATAAAATTAAATAGTCAGCTTTATTTAACCCTACATTTGAAAACTGTCATTTGCAAAACGACTATAAGCTTTGCAGCGCCTTAATGCTATAGTATTGATACTGTGCTGCTTTTTATAATGATTTTTATAAAAACGCCACCTCATATGCTATAGCACATCTTAATAAGAGTTATCAGCAATTAACGCTGAACCAAGTTTAACGACGTATTGTTGTCACAATTTTTTTACCAAGAATTGCTTTTATCAAGAATTGTTTTCACTAAGAATTATTTTAATTGAGAGTCATTTATGTTTGATACCTTAACAGAACGCTTATCGTCGAGCCTGCGTAATATCGTCGGCACTGGGCAGTTGACCGAAGATAATATTAAAGATACCTTGCGCGAAGTGCGTATGGCGCTGTTAGAAGCCGACGTCGCGCTACCGGTCACCCGTGATTTTGTGAAGCGGGTAAAAGAGCAAGCGCTTGGTGCGGAAGTGCTGAAAGAATTGGCGCCAGGACAAGCATTTGTCAAAATCGTCCACGATGAGCTGACCGAAATGATGGGTAGCGCCAATCAGCAGCTTGAAATGACTGGTAAACCGCCCGTTGTTTATTTATTAGCGGGTTTGCAAGGTGCGGGTAAAACCACCACGGCTGGTAAATTGGCGAAATTCTTACAAGAACGCCATAAGAAAAAAGTGATGCTAGTTTCTGCTGACGTTTACCGCCCAGCGGCAATTGCCCAGCTTGAGCAAGTAGCAGGGCAGGTAAATGCCAAGTTCGTCAATTCAACTAGCGACGAAAACCCAATTGATATCGCCTTACGTGCTATCGAAGAAGCGAAAATTCAGTATCAAGATATTTTGATTATTGATACCGCCGGTCGTTTGGCTATCGACGAAGCCATGATGGAGGAAATCAAAGCGCTTACCGCGGCGGTCAATCCATCTGAGACGCTATTTGTCGTTGATGCGATGACCGGTCAAGATGCGGCCAATACTGCCAAAGCCTTTAACGATGCGCTGCCATTAACAGGTGTTATTTTAACCAAGACTGACGGTGATGCTCGCGGCGGCGCGGCATTGTCTGTACGTGCGATTACCGGCAAGCCGATTAAGTTTTTAGGTCGCGGTGAAAAACTAGACGCGCTAGAGCTTTTCCACCCTGAACGTATCGCTCAGCGTATCCTTGGTATGGGTGACGTCTTAAGTTTAGTTGAAGAAGTCGAGCAAAAAATCGACCGTGATAAAGCCGAAAAAATGGCGAAAAAGATGCAAAAGGGCGGTGAGTTCGACCTTGAGGATCTATTAACCCAGTTTCAGCAAATGAAAAGCATGGGCGGCATGGCAGGCTTTTTAGATAAGATGCCAGGTATGGGCGGCTCTGATATGCAAAAAGCCGTCGAAGAAGCCAAGCCAGAAGAAAAAGTACGTGAGATGGAAGCCTTGATTAACTCAATGACGCCATTTGAGCGTAAAAACCCAGATAAAATCAATCCAAGCCGTAAGCGCCGTATCGCCGCAGGTTCTGGTCGTGAGATTCAAGACGTCAATCGCTTGCTCAAGCAGCACAAGCAAATGGCAAAAATGATGAAGATGATTTCTAAGCCAGAAGGCATCAGTAAAATGATGAAATCGATGCAAGGATTGATGGGCGGCGGCGCTGGAGCGGGTGGCGGTGGTCCATTATTCGGCGGTGGCGGTGGCGGTCAGCAAGGTGGTGTTAAAGATGTAAACCCACAGCAAATGGCAAAGCAGATGGGACTCGACCCAAACAACATGCCAAGCACTGAAGAAATGCAAAAGCAGATGCAAGAGTTGCAAAATCAAGGCCCGAAAAAATTTAAAACACGCTTTTAAATAATGGCTGACTGTATTAGCAGTCACTATTAGCAAGTGCTTTTAACAAAAACCTCAAATCTATATAGGCTTTGAGGTTTTTTTAGGTCTCTCTTATTTAGACAAGTTCTTATTAATAAAGTATGAAAAAGGTAGAAATTAATAAAATTCGCTTATCCTAAATGCTATGATAGGCGCTGTTTTATGATGCCAAGCGAATAAGCCGAGGTGATGATGTTTTTAGCAATGGATACCGTATTTGATCAGTGTTCGATCGCAATTTTAGATGCCAATGGGCAAGTGCTGTCGAGCCATACTGAAACGGGTAAACGCCAGCAGACCCAGCAAATTCTGCCGATGATTGATGCGGCATTGTCCGAGGCTAATCTGCGTCTTGCTGATATAAAAGCATTGATATTCAACCGTGGCCCGGGTGCATTTAGTGGTATACGAATCAATACGGCGGTGGTGCAAGCGCTATCTGTCGCACATGACATTCCTTGTGTGGGTGTCTCAAGCTTACAAGCAATTGCCCAATGTGCGTATAAAAAGTACGGTTTGACCCAAGTTTATAGCGCGCTTGATGCGCGTATGCAGCAAGTTTATTTTGGCCAGTACTCAATTTTAGGCGATGTAGCAGACAATTCTATCATGCAGCCAGTGTTGGCTACTGATAGCGATAGCACCGAGCAGCTGCTTGATTATGATAGCCAAACAGCGCTTAATTTGCCTATCGTCGGTAATGGTGCGCCGCTATTAAAAGCGTATGATGAACAAGTATGCCATGAAGATGTCTGGCCAGATGCGGTGGTGATTGGGCAATTGGGTATCGCCCAATTCATGAATGTTGGTGGTACTGATGCCGCCAATGCGTTACCAAGATATCTGCGCAACCAAGCATGGAAAACACTGAAAGAACAGGGTAAGGCTTAGTTTTTGCTTTATACCATAAGATATGTGTAATGACTAAATACCTAGCATCAAGAAAATACAAACGATTATAAAAGCAACGATCATATAGGACAGCCGATAGCGCTGTCTTTTTAGGGAAGCAACTGTGGATATACTGTTATTAATCCAAGCGGTCATCATGGGTATCGTTGAAGGTATCACTGAGTTTTTACCCATCTCTAGTACGGGATATTTGATTTTATCCGCGGATTTGATGGGCTTTTGGACCAAAGAAAAGGTTGATTTGTTTGTGGTGGTAGTCCAGCTTGGCGCTATCTTAGCAGTCATTTATGATTACTGGGGCAGACTATGGCAAGCGCTCTTGGGGCTGCTGACCGGTAAAGCGGACGGCATGAGTAACCCAAGACAGTTGGGTTTAAGCTTAATTGTCGCGACCATTCCGGTGATGATTGTTGGTTTTACCTTCTCTGATGAGATTAAGACGTATTTGTTTAACCCTATCGTCGTGGCAATTATGCTGATTGTTGGCGGTTTGCTGATATTTTATGTAGAAAATCGCCCTAAAACGATTATCGCGCAAGAAGCAGAAGACGTCAGCCTAAAAACGGCATTGATGATTGGTTTGATGCAGTGTCTGGCCTTAATACCAGGAACATCACGCTCAGGTGCCACTATTATTGGCGCACTGTGGCTTGGCGTCTCACGCAAGGCTTCGGCGGAGTTCTCCTTCTTTTTAGGTATTCCAGTCATTGTCGGTGCGGCATTGTTAGATTTGCTAAAACATGGTGATGTATTGACCAGTAGTGAAGATTGGCTAGTGTTAGGTATCGGCACCGTGGTATCGTTTATTGTTGCCTTACTTTGTATTCGCCTATTGGTTGCTTGGGTTAGCCGTCGTGACTTCAAAATCTTTGCATGGCTACGCATTGTGACGGGCGTCATCGTATTGGTTGCCGCTTGGGGTTTTGGTTATCAAATGGCAGGCTAAGATTTATAGTGGCATAGTTTTTGATGCTAATACCCGTACTTTTAACTACTAGAAAGGAATGGCAGTTAATATGACCACTGTGAAGCCAATACCGACCGCTCATATTAACTGCCAGCTATTTTATGTTAGTGAGTCGCAGGCAGGTCAAGTCGAGAACTTGAAGATGCTTATAGCTGAGCATGCGCTACCCATTATTTTAGATATTGAGCTGTTTCCCGATAAGCTCAATCAAAAACGTCGCCAGCAATTAAGCGAAACCTCTACTCAACCTATTCTCTTGTTAGATGAGAAAAACAAACTTTCATGGCTGAGTGATGGTCTCAGTGTCGCACCTGAATGGGATAAGCTACAACGCCGGGTGGTGAGTGCAGGGCGTAAGTCTGAGTTATTATTACAAGCTGCTAAAATTACATCGGATAGTACGGTCATTGATGCGACCGCAGGCTTTGGGCATGACAGCTTAATATTGGCCAGTACTGGTGCTCAAGTTACCATGCTTGAGCAGCAGCCCCTGATGGCGCTATTGTTGCTGGCAGAACAGCAGCGTATGAGTACGCTGCCAAATTGGCAAAAGCTGATGAGCCGTCTACAGATTATCAATACTGATGCGCTTAGTTATTTTCCAAAACTACAAGCTGAGTCGGTCAATGCTATTAAAGAAAATGATGCGAAAGTAGTTGATGTAATATATCTGGATCCTATGTTTCCAGAAGACAGCTATCAAGATAGCAAAACGGGTAAAGGCGCTAAAGTGGGCAAGCATATGCAAGCCTTGCACCAATTGGCTCGCCCGCCAACATCAGAAGAAGAGCTGCAATTGCTACAAAGTGCGCAAGCGGTGGTCAGTCAACATGCTCAAAGACAAGGCCGCGTAGTCGTCAAGCGCCCGCAGCTTGCGCCGTTACTTGCAAATCAACAACCGAGTGAGAGCTGGCATAATGAAGCGGTACGTTTTGATGGTTATTTTGTTTGATGGCTGTGTTAAATAGGCGCTTTTAATAAATACTTTCTATGTTATGAATGGCCTCGGTTAATCAGGTTACGTATTTAGAATACAAAGATTTAGAAGTGGTGGATTTAATAGTAATGGATTCAGGAGAAAAGGATGTCAACGATTATAATTTGGGTCATTGGTGCAGGCTTATTACTGATGAATATTGCGTTGCGAACAGAAGTTTTACAGCTCAAAGCCCACCTAAAAGCGCTTAGGAATCCAAAAGAACAAATGGACTACTTACGGCAGCAAGCAAAGCTTAGCCAAAATAATAAGATGGCATCCATTAAGGCATTACGTAAGCAATATCCTGAGTTGTCGCTCATTGAAGCCAACAACTTATGGCAACAAATTCAGTAGTTCACTAATTCGTTCATCCGATTCCATAGCCTGCAAAAAAGTATATAAAATTCCTATAGATGATAATAAAAAACCATGACATTTAACGACAAATTACAAGCCTACCTGCAATTAACGCGCTTTGATAAACCCGTAGGTATAGAGCTATTACTCTGGCCGACGCTTTGGGGTGTAATGCTGGCGGCGATGGGTCAGGCGCAGCAGCAAGGGGCAACGGCAGGTTTGCCGAGTCTAAAGGTATTTGTAATTTTTGCACTGGGCGCGATTTTTATGCGGGCGGCAGGCTGTGCAATCAATGACTTTGCTGACCGCAAGGTCGATGGTCATGTCAGCCGCACCAAAGGCCGTCCATTAGCGGACGGGCGCTTATCTGCTAAAGAAGCCATTGCTGCATTCTTAATATTGGTATTACTTAGTGCCAGTTTGCTGTTCTTTTTACCTATTGCCGTTTTTTACTGGTCGCTTGGCGCCGTTATATTGGCGTTTATTTATCCATTTATGAAGCGTTTTACCCATTTGCCGCAAGTGTTTTTGGCCGCGGCATTTGGGTGGGCGATACCGATGGCCTATGTCGCGATACAAGGCGCGCCTGATATCTGGTGTTGGCTATTGTTTATCGCTTATATGTGTTGGACAGTGGCTTATGATACCCAGTACGCGATGGCGGATCGTGAGGATGATTTAAAAATTGGCGTCAAATCAACAGCGATATTATTTGGTCGCTACGATGTGATTATCATCTCGCTGCTACAAACTGTATTTTTACTTATTATGGGTGCGGTTATGTGGCATTACTTTGCGCCGACCAGTGTAGGCGTGATACCGGTATTTGGTTTGGCGTTAGTGGCGATGATGTTTGCCAAGCAAAACAGCGCTTGTGCCACCCGTCAAGCTTTGGCATGTTTTCAGGCGTTTTTAGCCAATATATGGGTAGGACGTTACGTCTTTGCTTTTATCGCAATCGCTTGCCTATGGACGACTTTTAATGGATAACTTTAAGAAGCTCTCAAAGTCAAAAGCGAAAAAGGGTGCTGCTATTAATGCGCCTGTTATTGATTATCAGGCAAAGCTTGCTGAGCATGGGTTAACGCGTGAGCAGGTTATCGCGACCGAGCGTAAACTGGCTAAGTTTGCCAATACCATGGATTCCCTCGTACGGGTGCCCTTTACCAAACAAGGCATGGGCGCCGATGCGGCGCTTTCGACCATTCCGCTAGCAGGTGATTTGGCAGGATTGGCGTTGACCAGCTATGCCTTTATATTAGGTCGGCAGTTGGGCGTCCCTGCGCATAAAATGACGCCTGCTGTTAGATTGGCACTGATTGATATGGTGGTTGGCATCGTACCTGGTATTGGTACCGTGCTCGATATTTTTATTCGCCCTAGTCGCAAGACATTGAGCATCGTGCATGAGCATCTACACGATGAATACGGCATCACCGAAACCATGCATATGGATCGACCGTTTTTGCATCAATCATTGGAAGATAAGCAGCAGCAAAGTCGCTTTGCGTTCTTTTGGCGCAACCCTGTCGTTGCTTGGTTATATCTGCACATTCCTGACCTATTGGGATTAATCGTTATTGTGGTTATCGGCTGGGGCTTATGGGCGATGATGAGCTGGCTGGTCAGTCTGTTTGGCAAAACCACTGGTTTTGGCTAAAGGTAAAGCAGAGCAAAAAGGCGGCAAATATTAATGATATTTGCCGCCTTTTTTATGGCTGAATTTATTACCTTTAACGAATTTCGAGCCAAGTTTTTATTGATAACATTATTCGGAGATAACTTCTGCTTCTACACTAATGGCCTCAAAGCTCGTTGTTTTATTGTTTTGAATAAGATCAATGCTGCTACCACCGCCATGACTGACCAGCTGAATACTGCCATCGTTTGAGCGATAAGTAGGGTTATTGCCTTGGCCTTCTGGCGCACTCAAGGTCATTTTTGGTTTGTTTGGTAAGGTAACGATAGCGTTAAGCACGCCTTTTTCTGAGGTTTCAAAGATGACAAATAACGTCTCACCAGTGGCGCTGCGATAGTTAACATCAGTGATTTGCGCGCCTTTGATGGCTTGTTCTGGATTGGGCGCTATCGCGGCATTATTTGCTGAGGTGTCCGCTGCGTTAAGCTCGTTTTCCAATTCAGTTAAGCTCATATCTGCTTCTGCATTAACAGCAGACTTGTCAGTATCTTCATCAGCAACTTTCGGTGCATTAATATTAGAGCTTACTGGCGTCGTTTGGGTGGTTGCTTCAGCAGCAGTTTCATTAACGGTTTCAGGTTCGGGCGTCTTTTGGCAAGCATTCAGCAGTGATAGGCTTAAGAACGCAATAGAAAGCGCTTTAAGTGATGATTTTGATGTTGCCAAGGTAAAAATATCGGTTTTCATAATAGACAGCTATCCATTTATAATGGTTATTTAAGTATTTTAAGCTTTAAGGTTAGTCTAGCATTATTCTTCAAGTCGGCTTCTATACTGTTATAAATACATGCCCTAGCGTAACGTTAAATTGTTACCTTTTACGCTTTATGCAATCGCGCCCGATTGGGTGATAATCGCGCTAAGGTAACGGCAGATAAAGGCGCAAAGCAGCCTAACATCATATCTGCTAATGCTTCGGCGCATATCGGTGCTAGTGCATAACCTTTTGCTCCCATGGCGGAGAGCGTCCAAATGCGGCGGCTTTGCGCAAGTCGTCCGACCAAGGGATGATAGTCAATCGTTTGCGTGCGTACACCGGCGCGCGCTTGCCATGCGCTGGTATCGTCTGGCAAGACATTGCTTAATTCAGGAATATCCTCAAGCAATTTGTCATAATTCTGCTGATTTTCTTCACCACGGATATCAATGCTGGCGTCAGCATCTACAAAGCTGGCACCCAGTAAAAACTGCGGCTGATTGTCGCTAATATTATTTACCTCGGCATCACCGATTTGCCCGATAAAGGGCGCGCAATAACCACTATATTTGAGCGGTAATTTAGGCAGAGCAGCGACCTGCTCAGCAGTGGGCGTAAACCAAGATAATTGCCCGCGAATGGTACGGCATTCAACGATACGTTTATCTAGTTGATGGCTCTCATACGCGGCGCAAATAACGACATTGTCAGCGCAGATAGTAATAGAGCTTTGATTATTATTACCGCCACTTTCTTTATCACCAGTCACCATAACTTTATCTGCAGTCTCTTTGATATCGGTAACGCTAAGCTGCTGATAATTGATATTTGGGTGTTTAAGAATGACGGTTTTTAGCGCTTGTGGATTGACCAAACCAGATTGTGGTAAATATAAATTGTCCGCTAAGTCTTTAGCTTTTAAGCCGCTTAATTGCCGCGCTTCTGCAATCGTAATCGTAGTTGCCATCTCATTGGGATAATCGGCAATTTGCGCCGTGCCAATATTGGTTTTTATCAGCAAATCTAACGTACCTGTTTGCTCAAGTATCGGCGGCGTTTGCTGCAGCTCTGCTTGCTGATTAAAATAACGATACAGCCTGCCGCTATAGAGATAGCCGATAGAATGCAGGTGCTCATAAACATGATGAATGGGTGTCATGTTCGGCGCGAGGAGGGCGCGCGGATTGCCAGAAGCCCCAGCAAGTGGGGCGACTTTATCTATTATGGTGACTGTCATACTGCGATTGGCCAGTGTCCAAGCAGTGAGTAGTCCCGCAACGCCTGCGCCAATCACCACTGTATGGCTGAGAGGGTTTGGCAAAACGGAGAGATTGTTATCGTCATTCAGCGCTAAAGAATCAGTGTTGTCAGCCATAACTGCAGTCAGCATCTCACGCTTGCGTCCAAAACCTTTCACCTTATTAATCTCGAAGCCATGAGTTTGTAACCCACGCTTGACGATACCAGCACAGCTATAAGTGGCAGCAGTAGTGCCAATACGTGATAAGCACTGCATCTGGGTAAATATCGACTCTGCCCACAAGGTCTCATTACAAGAAGGCGCGAAACCATCTAAAAACCAAGCATCAATATAAGGGCGTTTAATAGCCGAATCATTATCTAAAATATCTGAGGGATCTAACGCACCTAAGCTTGCCAAACTATCGCCCGCATCGCCTAACCAAATATCAAGCGTGATATTATCGTCAATAAAATTTAGTCGATGACAGCCCGCAATAAGCGGCGGGTAGTTGGCTAAAAGTTGCTCAATCAATTTAGCAAGTTCGGGGGCGCGCTGTGCCCATAAAGCGAGTATCTGCGTTAAGTCGTTAAGCGGAATGGGGTATTTTTCAGTGGTGATAAAGTGTAAGCGTGCGCTTGTTAAATGCGGCTTTTTAGCACGAAGCTCATGCCAAAGCTGCCATGTCGCCAAAAAATTCAAGCCCGTACCAAAGCCCAATTCAGCAACAGTAAAGCATTGCTTGTCGGCAAGGTTTACTAGGCGCTCGGGTAATAGGTTATGGGCTAAAAATACATGGCGGGATTCTGCCAAGCCATCAGCGTGCGAGAAATAGACATCGCCAAACTCCCCTGATACTGGCACTTGATTGCCAGCATCATCGGTTTGCCATGCAATCTTAGCAGGGGTAATCACGTTTGGCGGTTCGGGTTTTTTAGGGGGTTTGGTGGCTTTATAAGGTTTATGCGCGGCGGAAGAGGTAGGCTTAGATATAGCTGATTTAGACTGAGGTTTAGACACAAATTTGGACATAAAGCATCACATTTATAGAGGATTTGCTACCAACGCTCGCGGCGAACAAACACCAACCACGAAATAAAAATCCCAACCAACAAGCTAATTAACACCGTAAATGCGCCATATAAAAATAATTGACCTTTGCTTTCATATACTAAAACGTTTACTTGCGTCTGTAAGTCATTGACTTGACGCTGAAGCTGGGCATTACGGCTAAGCAATTCTTGATTGGCCTCAGAGAGCGCTTTATTAGACGGTTGTAGCTGCGCGGCTAAGGTATCGTTAATATTGGTCGCAGGCTGAGCACTCGCAGTTGGGTTCGGTGCTATAGTAGACACCGTATTTGAGGCAGTATTTGGTAGCGCTAGTTGATTAACAGTATTGGGTGCTAATACAGCGTTAGGCGCTAGCGTAGCCGTTCCTGCCGCAGGATCATCATTGGTCACAGTTGGCGCTGCTTGTACCGATAGACTGGCAAGCAACAATAGGCTAGCAACACTAACGTTAGCAACACGGCCAAAAGCGCGCGCAATATCATGATGAGCGACATGATGAGTAACGTGATTAGAAACAGAATTATTTAATGACAATGCCCGCTCAATCACGATGCTGCTACCTTATTGGCTGGTTTATCTGCTGCGCTGTCAGTAGGTGCAGGCAAGGTCTGAACAAACGGCTTGATATCTACATGGCTATAGACGCCATCACGTAAATAAGGCTCAGCGCTTGCCCATGCTTGCGCGGCATCGAGGGAGTCAAAGTCAGCAATAATCAGGCTGCCTGACATCTCGCTTTTACCGTGTTCAATGGGCGTTGGACCCGCGATAATGAGTCGCTGCTCGCTTTGTAATACTTGCAGGCGGGCAACGTGTTCGGCGCGCGTCACCTGACGTTGTGCGCTGCTACCAGCAACATCGTGACCGATAATGGCAAATAAGGACATGGGGCTTCCTCAAGTAAATAGTATGAATAAAGCGCTAATAACCAGAATAAAAAATAATGATGATATGTCTCATTATACTTTTAAATCATATATTATGATTAAACCAGCTTTTACGATTAAACTAGGTCTTATAATTAAACCAGCTTTTATTTAGTGGTTTTGTCGGTTAACGCTGGATTGAGATGATTTTTCAACAACGCAAATTGGGCAACCACGAATACCAACATAATCGGAATCCAGCCGTAGGTTTTGAAGTTAATCCAAGCCTCATCAGACATAGTGAATGCCGTGATATAATGCAGAACGCCCATAAAGGCAAAAAACAATGCCCAAGCGACGGTCAGTTTCTTCCAGCCACTCAGCGTGAGTGAAAACACCTCTTTCATGGCCAGTTGCATCAGTGGTTTATTAATCGCCGCACTGACCAATAGCGTTAAGGCAAAGATACCGTTGATAATAGGTGATTTCCAACGCAAATAGATGTCGTCACGCAATAGCAGCGTACCACCGCAAAAAACGATGGTTAATAATAAAACGACCCACTGCTGTTTATCAAATTTGCCTTTTTGACGCACAAAATGGATGGCATAAATAATAATAGTGGCAACGAGCAATGCGCCTGCCGCCGCTAAAATGCCACTGTAACGCGCGGCAATAAAAAAAGCGATCAACGGAATGAAGTCTAATAAGGCTTTCATAGCAAATAGGATGTCCAACAAAAAACGTATGGGGTAGTTTACACGTCTACTGCCGCAAAAAAAAGCAATCAACCTGATAATCGTCCGATATGCCCTCGATATGTTATTGATATGCTGTTGCTATGCCATGCCTTCGCCGTTTTTAGCTCGTTTTACTGATAATATAGTTAGTATCACCAGTATATTTAAATGAACAACACATTCAAAACCTTAAGGCCAGCTTTATGAAAATCGACTTACATTGCCACAGTACTTGCTCTGATGGCACCTATGCGCCGACCGAGGTGGTACAGCGTGCTCATAACGCTGGCATTAATGTACTGGCGCTGACTGATCATGATACCTTAATGGGTATCGATGAGGCACGCGCGGCGGCTGAGGCCTGCGATATACAGTTAATCAATGGGGTTGAGATTAGCTGCGAGCACACGCTAAGCGGCGGCTACGGTAAAAATAAATCCACCAATAAAATCATCCATGTCCTTGGACTTGATTTTACCGATCGTGAAAAAATGCACGCCACCTTGCAACAATTGCAAGACAGCCGTGCCACGCGCGGTCAACGGATTACTGAAAAACTCAGTGAGCTATTACATATTAATTACGATGAGTTATGGCAAGCTGTACTCGATAAAGCAGGCGGTAATCCACAAGCGGTAGGGCGTGCGCATATTGGTCAAGTGTTGTTTGAGCGCGGCGCCGTAAAAACCGTACAAAAAGCCTTTGATAAATACTTGGCGGATAATAAGCCAGCTTATGTGGCGATTGAAGCATTAACAATGCAGCATGGTATCGAGCTGATTCATGCTTGCGGCGGCAAGGCGGTATTGGCGCACCCAACGCGCTACCAGCTTTCGGCCACCCGTGTACGTAAACTGATTGAAGAGTTTGCACGGCTTGGCGGTGATGCTTGTGAATTACCAGCGAATAGCGAACCGGTTAGTACCCGTAGAATGGTCGATCGCAGTATTGCTGAACACCAGCTAGCCGCCTCTATCGGTAGCGACTTTCATGGCAGTAATATGCCGTGGCGACGTTTGGGTGACGTGCCGAACCTTCACTCTGAACAGCAGGGCATTTGGCAGTCGTTTGCGACATTGGCTTAGTTAAAATGATAAGTCGATACTGTGACTCGGCATTGTAAATTGACCATATAATTAAAAATCATTATTAAAAAACATAGGTCAAAATGAGGTGTCAGATACTGACGCATAAATCACTTAAACAGATTGATAATTAAAAGAAAAATTGCCACACTAAATGCGTCAGTTTAGATCTAACATAAATCATCTTTTTACTTTTTTTATTTGGTTTTAGCTCAATAACTTTCATTATCTGCGGTAGCCCATTATGGCTGTATCGATATCTCATCTAGGCTACAGAAAACTCTCGCGAGTGATTTTTGAGTGGCAAGCTGCTGATAGGGCATCGCTGCTGGCATTGTTTATTTTGCTGGAAGTGTCATCGCATTGGCTATGGTGTTTATTTGTCTGGTGGCGCCAAGATATCTATGGCTCCTACGTAAATATGGATGTGCTGTATCCCTTGTGGATTGGGCTCACCTTGATGGTCCTGTTTTTTTCTTGGATGGTTAGCCGCTTATCGCCGATTAGAAAAGACACGGATTCGTTATATAAGTGGCAAGCCATAATCGTCACGCTTTATAGCCTTTATATTGCCGTGGTCATTTTAGTCATGGGTCACAGTAGTTTGGTCGCGGGAGTATCACTCGTTGGCGGCGCGATGTTAGGTATGATGCTTATACGTCGCCGCTATGTCTGGAAAGCCTTTTTGGGTCATATCGTCCTGATTTTCCTGGTCACTTTGGTTCCCTATTTTGGCTTGACGATACCCAATCTACGTCAAATGACGATGAGCTCTTTTCCTTTAGATGGCTATAGCTATCTTACTTATAGCGAGATGACATCAATTGAAAATGCCATTTCTGCGTCGATTTTTAAAAATGGAATCTTGAGTTGGGAGACCTTTAATCAACTGCGTTTGTCTTCAGCATTTTTTTGGCGCACCACCCATATTTATATGGCGCTGCCAAAGGCAATTTTTATCATTTATATGTTTCGCACGCTGCTATTGATATTGGATAACAGTAAAGCTGAGATTATGCAGTATGCCAATCAAGATGAATTGACCCAGTTAAAAAGCCGCCGTTATGGTTTGACGCAGATGCAGCAAGCGCTGCTCGCAATGGGAGATAAGCAAGATTTTAGCGTGATTTTATTGGATTTAGATTGGTTTAAAAATATCAATGACAACTATGGTCACGACGTTGGCGACCAAGTACTGTCTGAGGTTGCTCAGACGCTACTAAAATCTTTATCAGAAGAGAGCATTGTCAGTCGCTATGGCGGCGAAGAGTTTTTGATTGTGCTACCCGATACCCAGCATGATAGTGCCATGACCATTGCGAAGCAGCTGCGCCAAGATATTGCGCAACATGTCATCAAGAGCGATGATGGAACGGATTTTAATATAACTGCCAGTATAGGGGTTTATACCCTGACCCATGAGGAGCGCGCCCGTATTCAGAGTGAATATAGGGCCTTGGCATTAGAAGAAAGTTCGCAGCCGCTTGCGGAAACGCAGAAATCTCGTAGGCAAGAGGCCGATATTAATAAAGCCCGTACCGACAAAACCAGCATCAATAAAGCTAGCACCAACAAAGCCAGTACGCAAAAAGAAAGCTCACAAAAAACCCGCGCCCAAAAAAGAATCTCTCATAGAAGAAAACGCGCTGCCACAGAAATATTAAAGGCGCAGCTGCCGAGCGATATTTGTCAGCGCTTAATCTGCATTGCTGATAAAGCCTTATATGAGGCAAAAGATCGTGGTCGCAATCAAGTGGTCAGCGCCAATGCTGTGCTAGCGGCAGAGAAAGATAAGATTGCCGTCCTTTATGCTACTAGCTAATAACTTTGAGCAACTTTCGCTACTAGCTAATCATCTGCAATTTAATTGCTTACATACATTACATAAGCATTTAGATAGCCATTCATTCTGATTTTTAAATCGTTATTGATGCTGTGTTTAGATTGTGAACCAAACTTGAAAGCACACTGGTCGCAAAGCTACCTGTCGTTAAGGTAAAGCTCAGCACCAATATAGGCTCATTATCTATGTCCTGCCATTCCCAACTTAATCCTTCAATCGGTAATCTTAGCGCTCGTCGTTGTGCTTTGATATCGCGCTTCTCTAAGCCTGTAGCTAGCTGATGTAATAATGGGTCGTTTTGCACAATCTCATTTTCGATAGCGGCTGCTACGCCGCTGACTTTATCATTACCCACGCCCCATAACACAGCAGTCGGATGAATATCGCCGCTGGCAAGTCGCGCTTGTAAAGTATCATCTATTTCTTTACTGGCAAATATCGAGCCTGAGCCATCTAAGTTAAATACTTCACCTGTGAGTCCATCATTCCAACTACCATCGCGTACTCGCGCTGCCAATATCTCATTAAATATCAAGCTACGCGCAGCAGACAGCTCCATGCTATTTTGCTCGCGCGGCGCTTGTTTGCGTTTGCTCTTTTTGGGCTGCGGACGACTTTCTGGCGCTGGACGGGCAAATAATGCCAATGCTTCTCTGACATTATTACCATTACGACCAAAGCGCTGTGGGCCAAAATAATTGGGCACGCCCGTTATGCTGATATTGGCTAAATGCTGCTCGACAGCACTTTTGTCACTTTCTTTAGCCGGTAAATCCTGCTCGGACGCTGTAACTTCTAAGTCCGCAAACTGGATATCTCGTAAAGTAATGATAAATTGATTGGCTCTATGCGTACCGCGATTGAGCTTTTTATTATGCCACTGCTGCGCAAGGATAGTGAGCGATTCGTTGGCGCTAATATCTACTGGGGCAAATTCAGACTCTGGTAATTGCTTCTTAGGTATCCGCAGGCTAAACCACTGTGTCGTCAGCGCATGACGGTCTTTAAGCCCTGAGTAACCAACATCGCGCAGTGGAATCTCTGCCCATTCTGATAGCAGCTTGGCAAGATAGGCGGTATTCATGCCCAGCTTTTCAATATGCAGCCATAAGTGCTCACCTTCGCCCGTAAAGTCGAGCGGCAATATCTCATTAACCACAAAATCTGTGGCAAGGGCTTTATAAGTTGCTTGTGCTAAAGGTGGCGGCGTCGGCTGCGGTAATTTAGCCGTGTCAGTAGCGGTGCTAATATCGAAGCCTGCGATATCAAATGTCTTATCATCAAGCGTTTCGTTATTAAGTAAGTCGTTATTTAAATCGTCTTGAGAATTTGCGCTCAGGTTTGCATTGTCGTCTTGAGAAGTCATAAAGGCATCTTTTTTTGATTATAGGTTTTAACGTAAAGTGGTCGAGATATGTATTAAAGGTTTAAAAGGCATTAAAGATTTAAAAGTCAAAATTACGTTTTGCAACGCAGGCAGCATACAAATAAACAGCGCCTGTCAAATGGGCTTGCTACTATCAAGGTATCTGATTTTTTAAATCGCGTATTTCTATCGGTATTGATTGATTTAATCAGCTGACATTAATACGTTTTCAGCAGGAATTTTTTAGCATGAACCAATAACGATCAATATTAAATGTTAAGGATAACTTATGAGCAATGCAACGATTCATACCGTCACCATTAGCAAAGCCGACATTCCAAATGGTGGCATGAAATCCTATAAACAGGATGACGATAGTATCATTTTAATCACGCGTGATGAGGACGAATTTAGCGCCTTTGATGGTAAATGTCCGCATGCTGGCGCAGATTTGGGCGCAGGCTTACGCTGTGGCAATCGCGTTATTTGCCCGTGGCATCATGGCAGCTTTGATAGTCGCGATGGCACGTTATTAGAGCCGGTCGCTATGCGCGGCTTGACCCAGTATGAGCTGACCGATGAGGGCGATAGCTTAATCGTCAATACCGCCGCAAAGATAGATAAGCGCGTGGCCAATGACAAAATGACGGATACCCATACCATTATTGTTGGCGGCGGCGGTGCGGGCTTTATGACGGCCAATCAGCTGCGCCATACCGGTTATGGCGGCAAGATTACCTTAATTAGCCAAGACGATAAAGCCCCTTATAATCGTCCTTTATTATCCAAAATGTTTTTGGCGGGTAAAATGGATGAGAAATATTTAATGCTTGGTGGTGCTAACTGGGCACGTAACAATGATATCGATTTGCGCTTAAACCAAACGGTGAGCGAAATATTACCTAATGAGCGCACAATTGTCATCACAGATGCAGATGGTAAAAGCGAGCAACGAACGGCGGACTTCTTAGTGGTAGCGACAGGCGCTGAGCCCAAAATACCACCTTTTAAAGGTGCGGAGCTTGATGGCGTTTATACGCTACGTAGCATGGATGATGCCAAAGAAATTAAAAGTGCCAGTGATAATAAGCATGTCGTTATCGTCGGCACCGGTTTTATAGGTATGGAAGTGGCATCGGCGTTAATGGAGGCAGGGAAGGCTGCCTCCATCACTGTCGTTGGACGTAGTCGCCGTGTGATGGCGAATATCGTTTCTGAAGCCGTTAGTAATGCTTTAATCAAACTGCATGAGGATAAAGGCGTTAACTTTGCCTTTGGTGCGGGCGTTAATGAAATCAATGCTGGCGAAAACAGTACTGACAATAAAAGCGCTAAAGTTAGTAGCGTTACCCTATCAGATGGCAGCACGCTTGCCGCCGATATGGTGATTTTAGGAACGGGTGTCGCACCGCTTATTGAGCTATTAAATGAGGTAAACGCGCCAGATGGTGTGCAAGTTGACGAGCATTTGCAATTGCGTGACGGCGTCTATGCACTCGGTGATATCGCTAAAGCGACCAATCAAATGGGACGTATGCGTATCGAGCATTGGCGCGTAGCGTTGCAACATGGTTTAGTCACAGCAGCTGCTATCTTAAATGAAGATAATGTGGATTCGTTAGCGGAGCGTATTCCTTTCTTTTGGACAGGGCAGTATGGCAAAAGCCTACGCTATAGCGGACATGCGGCCACGCCTGATAATGGCATTTTATTTGGCTCACCTGATAACCTTGACTATATCGAATATTATTTTGACGATGATGGGGAGGACACGCGAGCCAGTGCCGCAAGCTCGCTCGGACGTGACAAAGAGCTGATTGCCTTCTCTGAGCTACTCCGCCGTGGTCATGCGCCAACGCGCGCCCAAATTAAGGCAGGATTTGATATTATCGAGCAGGCACAGGTGTTGTCGCGCTAGCATTTAGACGGTCATAAGGTTTACTATAAAGGCTGGCTTGGTTATTCAGGTCAGCCTTTTATACGATAGCTTTTATAATAAATAAACGGAAAAGGAAAACCGATGTTATGAGTACAGACCACATTAATAAAGAAACACTGAATAAAGAAGCCTTTAATAAAAAACCATTAAATAAAACAACCGTATTTTTACGTCAAGCTGAGGCAAGTGATATTGATGCACTTGAACAATTGCTAAATCGCTGTTATCGGCAAGCGGAAGGCTGGACCAATGAAGCAGATTTAATCGGCGGTATTCGCACCACCAAAGACGAGCTGTTAGCCGTTATTGCTGACCCCAAACATTACGTTTTTATTTATCCAAAAACCACGACAGGTGAACGTGATGGTAAAGAAACAGGTGAGTTATTAGGCTGTATCGCGGTCGATATAAAGGACAAGGCTGAGATAAGTAAGAGCGCTGGCAATAAAAAAGCCTATATCGGTATGTTTGCCGTCCTGCCTGAGCTACAAGGACATGGCGTCGGTCATCAAATATTACAGGCGGCTGAGACGTTTGCGCAGCGGCACTTACAATCAAGTACGCCAACGCCTGATAAACATCCTGCGCGTCTGACCATGTCTATTTTAAGTCATCGTCCTGAGCTTTTGGCCTATTATCAGCGCCGCGGTTATCAATTAAATGGTAATAGCATGCCGTTTCCCGTCGATGGTAATAATGGCGAACCCAAACGTCAAGACTTGAAATTACTAGAATTAGAAAAGCTCGTGAGTCAATAATAAGCCAATTAGGCTTATTAACCTCAATTCAGCCAGCTAAACTCACTTCAACTGAATCCAAAGTAATTAACCCCGCAGCAATCAACCCCAAAAACGTCCAAAGGTCATAAATAGCCCGACACTCAATAGTAGAAATGCCACGATAATTAAGCGCTTAAACCAGTTAAAAGCGGGCAAGCGCGTGGCGTTATCATCAGACATCAAGTAAGCAAACAAGCAAATCAAGCTTGCGACCAAGGTCATAATGCCCAGACCAATCGGTAATATGGAAACATACATCTGCCACACAAGCATCTCGCAACGGTCATTATTAAGCGCATCATAGCAGTATCGCGATTGTACTGTCAGCATTAAGCATTAGCTGCACTTTAATATTTACATCTTATTTCCCTACGAAATTTATTTATAATAAGGTTAAGTAGGCTTTCTAAAATTAAGTTGGGTTTTTAGACATAATTCTGTATAGTGAAGTAACATTACAGATACATTGAGACTGGTATGAATAATTTTAAAAAATTGGTTCTAATCGCTTTATTGACGCCTCTATTTGCGGCGTGTTCAAACGCGCCTCCTGAAAGCACGGTCGAAGAGTTAATCGAAGCGCAGTATGCGCAAGCCAATAGCATGATAGATGATGCGATGGCAAATGCGGGCAATGATGAGATGGCAAAAGCCATGAGCGGTATGATGGAAGGCATGATGCCAAAACTTGAGCGCGTCGAGAATATCAACTGTGACAGCGTCGAGGGCGATAATACCTATATGTGTACCGCTGATATTACCCAAACGATTGCAGGAAATAGCCGTACCAATAAGACCAATTTTAAAGTTTATCAAGTCAATGATGAATGGGTGTTGGGTAATTAGAAGGTTTAGCATTTTCTAATAAATCAGCATGTCTACTGATTATGGACAATAAAAAAGGATGCCTAATAAGCATCCTTTTTATAATTTCTAAGACTGTGATTAATATCGCCCAGTCTATAAAAACTAACGCATCGTCACAAACTCTTCTGAACCCGTAGGATGAATGGCGACCGTATCATCAAAATCAGCTTTGGTCGCGCCCATCTTTATCGCCACCGCAAACCCTTGAATCATCTCATCGACGCCATAGCCGATGCCATGCAGGCCAATCACTTTTTCATCCTCACCCAAGCATACCAGCTTCATCACGCATTTTTGACGGTGCTGGGTCACCGCACTATACATAGAGGTAAAGGTCGATTTATAGCACTTAATATTTTCTTTGCCATATTGCTCAACCGCGTCGATTTCAGACAAGCCAATCGTACCGATAGCAGGGTGGGTAAAGATGACCGTTGGTATCAAATCATAACTTAGATGCTCATTAGTCTTATCATTAAATAAGCGCTCAGATAGGCGACGACCTGCGGCAATAGCCACCGGCGTCAAATCAATGCTGTTTTCGATAATATCGCCGACCGCATAAATCCCTTTAACATTGGTATTTTGAAACTTATCGACTTTAATTTTGCCAAACTCGGTCGTCTCTACCCCTGTCACTTGCAAGTTGATATTGTCGGTGGAGGGCGCACGACCAACGGCCCAAATCAAGCAATCTACCGTATCGAGGGTACCATCTTTGGTGCATAAGGTCAGACTACCATCTTCATTTTTATTGACCTCAGTTAGCGTCGTATTAGTGTGCAATTGAATGCCGTCTTGCTCCATCTCTATCAGTAAGGTTTCCACGATAGTGTGGTCAAATGAGCGCAGCGGCGAGTGTTGACGCACATAAAGATGTACCTCAGCGCCTAAGCTATTCATTACTCCTGCAATTTCAACGGCGATATATCCTGCGCCGACGATAGCCACGCGTTTTGGCAAATGATTCAAAGCAAAAAAACCATCAGAATTGATGCCGTATTCTGCGCCTTTGATATCGGGTTGAATCGGGTGACCGCCCGTCGCAATCAAAATATGGTCAGCGGTAATGAGTTCGCCATTGACCTCTACCGTATTGGTATCGACAAATTTGGCAAAGCCTTTTATCACCTCAACGCCATTTTTCGCCAAATTATTATCATAAGAGCGGTGAATATTTTCGATATATTGTTGGCGACTTTGTACCAGCTTTTGAAAGTCAAAGCCTTTTAATTCAACATCAAAGCCATAATCTGGCGCATACTTTTCAATGGCTTCAGCAACTTGCGCGCCGTACCACATCACCTTTTTGGGTACGCAGCCCCAGTTTACGCAAGTGCCGCCCAATTTGTCGGCTTCGATAATGGCGCATTTTTTGCCATAGCTCGCTGCTCGATTGATCGAGGCAATGCCGCCGCTACCGCCGCCAATGGAAATATAGTCATAATGTTTTGTCATGGTTAAGTCTCTTTATTCAGTACGTATTAATGCGTATTGGTGAAATTTTGCAGTCTATTATTTTTTAATTCTGTTATTTTGAACTCTATTGTAATGGGTATGATAATAAATCTTACAAGGTTTTTCTTATAAGGGTATGCCAGCTAGCATCAGAATATAAAATTATTTAGGCAGAAATAGCCCGCCATTTAAACCCGCCTAGACTATGGCACGCCGCCTATAAAATAACAGTCCGGGAATGGATAAGCCCAATACCAATCCTGAGGTCACAAATAAGGCTTCAAACAAATACACCATCATTTGGCTAAATAACTCGTCTGAAAAACCAAAATAGCCAATCTGTACCATACTGACCATCGCCTTATAAGCGGCGATACCTGGCATCATACAGATGACGCTTGGCGAGATTAACGCTTTGGGCGGTAGGGTATACTTTTTTGAAAAATACACGCCCAAGAAGCTGGCAAGCATCGCCCCAAAGAAGCTGGCCACCACCAGATGGATATGTTGATAGACCAGCGCTGTTTTTAGCCCAAATCCAAACGCAGTCATCAGCAAGCACGGCAAAATATAGCGTTTGGGCACGCTAAACATCAGCGTCCAACCAAGAGTAATGATACACGACAGCACCACGGTTTCAATAAACCACATCTTAAAACCCCCAGTGCTGTATTTGCAGTAAAACCAGCGCCATCACAATGCCAACGCACGCCGACAAGGTCAGCATATAGGTAAAAACGGCACGGCCAATGCCAATATTGACATAGCCTTTTAGGATATCTGAGAAAGAATTGATTAACGGGAAGCTTGGCACCAGTAACAGCACGCTTGAGGCAACCGCAATATCGGCATTATTACCAATATCAAAGTAATAGGTGGACGAGCCAATTAAAGAGGCAATAAAAGCCGTCACGATAACGGTGATAAAGGGATTAAAATGGTGCTTGGCCAGATAAATACGGGTAAACATCGCCACCATACCTGCGATAAAGGTCACGGCGGTAATTGACCAACTGCCACCGTTTAGATAAGCAAATGCGGCACAAGATGCGCCAACGAATATGCCTATTAACCACGTTGGATACACCGACTTATTATCTAACTCATCAAACGCAAGGGTGGTGCGGTCAACCAACGCATCATTATCTATGGCAGCTTCGGTTTTATTGATAATTTGCTGGATTTGTACCAATAAATTGACATTGATGTTCTGATTGATCGTGTCTCGAGTGGTGGTAATACAGCGCTCATCACAGATGGTGGTCAGGGTGATGGCATTAAAGTTTAGCGAACATTCTACGCTATTCATCCCCAAGGCAAGACCCAAGCGTTTGGATAAGTCCACCACCACGGCAGACTCAGCGCCATATTGCATAAGGAGTAATCCGCAGCGCACGCATAATCGAGTAATGTGCTGTTGCTGTACGTAGCTGATAGAGGTCATTGATTAGATACGCATGTTGGCTATTGTGATTTTTATGAATGCTATAACCATAAACAGTGTGAGCGGTTATAGGTTATCGATACGGCAAGGTAACGATAGCATAACTTGCCGTGCTTATTTGCTACTATTATAAAGCGTAAACCACTGTCGCAAGGAGAATAAAATGCATATCGCTATCTTAACCCTGACTTTTGCGCTACCCGGCTGTAGCTCGTTAAAAGAAAAACGCCAACGCATGGGCGGCTTGCATGCACGCTTTGGCAATACACCAAGCGTCGCGGTATGTGAAAGCGGTGAGCGGGATCGGCATGATGCTAGCGAGTGGACGTTTGTGATAGTCGGGCTGTCTAAACGTGAGGTTGAGTCGCAATGCAGTCAAATTGAAGAGAAGCTAGAGCGGACAGTAGATGCAAGGGTGATGAATGTTGAGAGGGAGTTTATTTAGGGGATGGCCTCATTTTAAAAATGGTGATAAAAATGAGGACACGCCCTAGTTAATATTACTAAGAAGAAAATCATCTAGTTCTTTTTGATATTTATAATCTTGTGTTCTACTGTAAATATTGTGTAAGAGCGTTACCAATTGATGGACATTAGTAATTGGATTAGAAGAGCTACAGTTTATTTGTTGCTCCATAAGTGCTTCAGCATTGTGCATTGCTGTTTTGTACTTAGAAGCCAATTCGTCTATGCATTCATAGTTAGTTTCATGATAATCTCCCTGATACTTTTTGAGTTCTATTTTAGTATTTTCGCCAACTGAGCGATTTCGACTATCTGAAAAAGGAGCAATATGACAGTTATAATGCAAAATAAACCAAAACTCTATGCATGGAAAGGTTAATATTGGATAAATAATGCTGTTAAAGTTTTCATATTTTGTATTATATTTCTCAATGTTTGAGAGAAATTGCTTATTCTTTACTGTATCTAAATCAAAAACGCAAAATATATAATTGTATTCATCATGATCGTCGATAGATTTTATTCCATTATTTTTAGCATCTTGAACAATACCATTAGAATCCGTATAAGAACTTTTTATAATTTTTACAGAGTTTAACTTTAGATTCCTTTTCAAAGTTTTAAAGTAAATTTCTTCGGTTAGGCCTTCTGTTACTATTAGAATCCTAGGTATCGATGTACGGTTTTGAGTCTTACGACTAAGCTTCCTTGCTTGGCGCCTTTCTCGATTTTTAACTATTTCTATTCTCTTTATGTTGTCACTGCCCATAACTATCTCCTACAAATCAAATACAGCAGGCGTAGCACCATATCTACCTGACAAATAGCGCGATTCCCAGTTCTCACGGTCATTCCTGACTTTAAATTCCAATAGGGAATATAACTCTGATGATTGTTCAGAGTTTTTTTCTACGAAGTAAATCTGGTCTTTTCTCAAGCTATTTTGATCGATGAGATGAGTATCATGAGTAACACAAATAAGTTGGTTGTTTGAATTAATTTGAAAATTATTTAAAAAATTCTTTACTAAAAGTGGATGCAAGTCTGCACTTAGCTCATCAACATAAAATGTCTTAGTAGCTGGTGCTTTCTCAATTAATGAGGATAAAGAGAATAATTTATGAGTACCTCTAGACTCTAGTTCGAAGTCAAATGAGACAAAATCTTCATCATAGTCTTTATGAATTGTCTGAATTTTATAGAAAAAATTATTTTGATTATCCTCAATAATTTTTTCCTTGATTTCAGTGGGTATATCTCTATCTTGACTAAGTACATCAGCAAAACTTTTCTTATCAATATCTAGGTCTACAATACTAATATCATTTAGACTGAGAAACTTAATTAGATTTTCTTTATATTGGTTATCTGAATGAACCTTCTCAGCCACATCGTTAATATGATCTTCTTCACCTAAGCTTTCTAGAAACCATTGATAGACTGGTAGCAACTCGTAACTGTTCTCATTGACAGCTTTAGATAAAAATAAAGTGTTCTTCAAGGTTTTCTGAGAGATATCATCATAAAGTCTCTCTGGTTTCAGATCTGAACCAAATTTATAAACAAATTTTTCGCCAATCAGTTCCCTTGTGAATACGTTCCTTCTCTGCTTTTTTGGATAAGATGATAGGCTCTCGAAATGAATTTTTTCTCTATCTAAACTAACAATATAGTTATAACGAATATTTTCACAAAAGAAATTAATCTCAAAAGAGGTTGGCGCAACTTTGTTTTGTTTATTAAGCAGAAATGGAGTGACTGAAAATTTGTCGCCTACTGAGCTTTTATTGGAATTGACAACAATACGTTTTAAGTAATTTAACGCAGACAAAAGATTAGACTTTCCTGAAGCATTAGCACCATAAATTACTACAGCTTTTAATAACTTTATTTTATCATCTGGCGTGTCAAGAAGATGGCTAGGATGGATATCGTAAGGAGGTTGGGCTACAAGACTCAAAGTTTGGCTTTCTTTAAAAGATAAGAGGTTTTCAACAGTGAAGTCAATAATCATGATTCTAACCTATTATTAGTATGTAGGCGATATAATGGATAAAACATCCATTATATCGCCTACATACTAATATGATTGCTTGTGATTATGCAACTATTAATTATTCACACATCCTAATAAATCGTCTATTATGAGTAATTATTTACTTTACTTATTCTCCAAACTAACCCAACAAAAAAGGCCACTCCCTAAAGAGTAGCCTTTCATTAATTGTTACCTAAGTTCTATTAACTCACTTCTTTCATACCTTGCTTAAGCATCGGCTTCAAAAACTCACCTGTATATGAGCCTTTGACTTCTGCCACTTCTTCAGGCGTACCTTCCGCGATAATCAGTCCGCCACCTTTACCACCTTCAGGGCCAAGGTCAATCACCCAATCCGCCGTTTTGATAACGTCAAGATTGTGCTCGATGACCACGATGGTATTACCTTTATCGCGTAGAGTATGCAAAATATTGAGCAGCTTATCAATATCATGGAAATGCAAACCAGTGGTTGGCTCATCTAAGATATAGAGCGTCTGTCCGGTATCCCGTTTGGCAAGCTCACGCGCCAATTTCACACGTTGCGCTTCACCACCTGATAATGTCGGTGCCGACTGACCCAGACGGATATAACTCAGACCAACATCCATCAAGGCTTGTAGGCGACGATAAATCGCTGGAATGGCTGAGAAGAACTCAGTGGCATCTTCAACGGTCATATCGAGAACGTCGGCGATATTTTTACCTTTATAGTGAATCTCTAAGGTCTCGCGGTTATAGCGCTTGCCTTCACAGGTATCACACGGCACATACATATCAGGTAAGAAATGCATCTCAACTTTGATAAGACCATCACCCTGACACATCTCACAGCGTCCGCCTTTCACGTTAAAGCTAAAGCGACCAGCTTTATAACCACGAGCACGTGCTTCTTGAGTTTGTGCAAACATCTCACGTACGGGCGTAAATACACCAGTATACGTTGCTGGGTTTGAGCGCGGCGTACGACCAATCGGGCTTTGATCGATATCAACCATTTTATCCAAATGCTCAAGACCAGTGATGCTGTCATGCTTATCGGCGATGAGCGTTGAGGCATTATTTAATTGCGTTGCGGCTAATGGCATCAAAGTACGGTTGATGAGGGTAGATTTACCAGAACCCGAAACCCCAGTGATACAAGTCATGATACCGATTGGCAAGGTCAGATCAACATCGTGCAAGTTGTTGCCGGATGCGCCTTTGAGCTCAATAGTCATCGGTACTTGTTTAGGCTTGGCTTTTCCTTTAACTTCCATATCGATCGTTTTGGCTTTATGACGAATGCTTGGAATCTCGATTTTTTTCTTACCAGACATATATTGTCCAGTTAGCGATTCTTTATTTGCCATGATGTCATCGACCGTACCTTGAGCGATGATATGGCCGCCATGGACGCCCGCGCCGACACCGATATCGATGACGTGATCCGCTTGGCGAATCGCATCTTCATCATGTTCAACGACCAGTACCGTATTGCCCAAATCACGTAAGCGCGTTAGGGTTTTTAGCAGACGATCATTATCGCGCTGATGCAGACCGATTGACGGCTCATCGAGGACATACATCACACCCATCAGACCAGCACCAATTTGGCTAGCCAGACGAATACGCTGCGCTTCACCGCCTGACAAGGTTTCAGCAGAGCGGGCAAGGGATAGATAATCAAGTCCGACGCTAACTAAGAAATTTAGACGCTCATTAATCTCTTTAAAGATTTTTTCTGCAACTTCGCCTTTATGACCGCCAATTTTTAGCGTTTTATAATAGTCAGCGGCATCACCGATAGACAGCTTGACGATTTGGGCAATGGTTTGATCGTCTACGCGCACGTTGCGTGAAATCTCATTGAGACGCGCGCCATCACAGACGTTACAAGTGGTATCGGCTAAATATTTTGCCAACTCGTCACGCACAAGGTTACTTTGGGTTTTAGCATAACGGCGCTCTAAATAAGGCAGCACACCTTCAAATGGCACAGTCTTATTGGTTTTACGACCGCGCTCATCAGTAAAGTTAAACGTCAGCTTCTCTTTACCTGAGCCCTGCATGATGATATCTTGCTGCGCTTTTGGTAGCTCTTGCCACGGTGCATCCATGTCAATGTTAAAATGATTGCAGACGGTAGAGAGCAGACCAAAGTAATACGCATGGCGCTTATCCCAACCATTAATCGCCCCTTGGTTGAGCGATTTTTCATGATGGGTGATCAGCTTTTCGGCAGAGAAATACTGACGTTTACCGAGACCATCACAGCTTGGGCAAGCACCGTAGGGATTGTTAAAACTGAACATACGCGGTTCAAGCTCAGACACGGCGCGATCACAAACAGGGCAAGAATGCTTAGCTGACATCACTTGGTTAGCATCACCGCCTTCTTTTGGATTGCCATCCATAAAGTGCAGCGTGACCAGACCTTGTCCTAGACGTAGCGCCGTCTCTAGACTTTCAGCGACGCGGTTACCTAAATCATCACGGACTTTAAAGCGGTCAACGACGACTTCGATGGTATGCTTTTTCTTTTTATCGAGCGTTGGTAGCTCGTCAGTATCGTAGACATCGCCATCGACGCGCACACGCACAAAGCCTTGCCCAATTAATTGCTCAAGCAATACCGTATGCTCGCCTTTACGCTCTCGAATCACCGGTGCCAGTATCATAAGCTTGGTGTCAACAGGCAGCGCCATGACTTGATCGACCATTTCAGTCACCGACTGCGCGACCATTGGCTCGCCATGCTCTGGGCAAAAGGGAGTACCGATACGCGCATAGAGCAGGCGCAGATAGTCATAAATTTCGGTAATCGTACCAACCGTTGAGCGCGGGTTATGGTTGGTTGATTTTTGCTCGATGGCAATCGCCGGTGACAAGCCTTCGATACTATCGACATCGGGCTTTTCCATTTGCGAGAGGAACTGACGCGCATAAGCCGACAAACTCTCGACATAGCGACGTTGCCCTTCAGCATATAGGGTATCAAATGCTAATGAAGATTTACCAGAGCCTGATAAACCAGTAATGACCACAAACTTATCTCGTGGAATGTCTAAATCGATATTTTTTAGATTGTGCGTACGTGCGCCGCGGACCTTAATATACTCATGTGCCATCGGTGATAGGTTTCCTATTTGCTAAAGGGTATTTTTAAAAATTCAAAAGGGTCAATCAATATGAGTTCAGTGAGTGATCAAAAACGTGGATGATGTTCAAACTGCTATTTAGATTACTATGGCTTTATAAAAGTGCCCAGTTTTCATTAGGTAGTTTTCATAAAGCGATAGTAATGGTTGTCTCTTTTATGCAATACCTTTAATACTTGAAATGGATAAAGGTAATCTAAATAAAGGGTAACTAATATGAGTGGTGTGTTATAGATTTGGCAAAACAATGACGTTTTAGCACAAAATTGGTTATAAATTTTGTTCAAGTAATAGCGTGTTCAACGTCTTACTTTATTGTCATGGTAGCTGCATTATTCAAGGTGTAATAAGCCATTAGATGCACTTAGTAACAAAATTATCGCGTAAAATGAATGGCTTAAGTCGGCGTCCATGACACTGCTGAAGCAGAAGGGCAAAAGTCTCGGCAAGCAAACGGCGAATGTCTTATACTAGGGGGCTTAATTTGCAGGCTAAAGCCTTGATAGCGTCGTAATAATACCAGCAGAGCTGCCGTGATAAACCAGCAATGATGAACCAGTGAGGCAAGTATGAATAGCGTAGAAAAACGGGCAATCCTCGGGGTCGGTGGTATTTTTGCCTTGCGGATGATTGGCTTGTTTATGATTGTGCCAGTATTTTCTGTATATGGTGATAATTATACGCATGCGACACCGTTTCTGATTGGCTTGGCGGTCGGTATTTATGGGCTAGGGCAGGCTATTTTTCAGATACCGATGAGCCTTGCCGCTGATAAGTTTCCGCGTAAGCCGATTATCTTTTTGGGTCTGATATTATTTGCACTTGGCGGTATCATCGCCGCCAATGCCACAGATATTTACGAGGTTATTATCGGTCGGGCACTGGCAGGTAGTGGCGCGGTTTCGGCGGTATTGATGGCGCTGTTAGCAGACGTTACGCGCGAAGAGATGCGTACCAAAGCAATGGCGACCATGGGCTTAACTATTGCTACTTCCATTATGCTGGCGTTTGCCTTTGGGCCTTTATTGGTCGGCTCGCTTGGTATATCAGGGTTATTTTGGTTGACCGCAGGTTTCGCTGTTTTGGCGATGTTGTTATTACTATTTGTACCAACGCCGCTACGGGTGCTTAAGCATAATCTTGATAATAAATCGATTGGTCAGCAGTTAGCGACAGTGCTAAAGATTGGCGATTTAAACCGTTTGCATATTGGTATTTTTGCCCTACATTTAACGATGACCGCCATCTTTGTTATCTTGCCGCATCAGCTTAATGAGGTATTGGGCTTATCGGTACGTCAGCAAGGTTTGGTTTATTTGCCGTTATTGTTTATTGGCTTTGCCGTGGCGATACCCTTTATTATCATCGCTGAGAAGAAACGCAAAATGCGCCAAGTATTTTTAGGGGCAATTGCGTTAATGACCGCTGCTCTAGCGTTATTGGCCATCGGTAGTCAGGTCGGCGTGGGTATTATCTTAGGCTTATTGCTGTATTTTATGGGCTTTAACTTGCTCGAAGCGACAATACCGTCTTGGATATCGAAGCGTGCCCCAGTTGCCAATAAAGCGACGGCAATGGGACTGAATTCATCAAGTCAGTTTTTTGGTGCTTTTGTCGGCGGGGCAATGGGTGGTTTATTATTGACCCAGCCCAATCTATTGGCGTGGGGCATATTGGCCGCCATTATGGCCGCGGCGCTACTACTGATTATCCCGATTGCGCAGCCGCCTTATTTATCAAGTACCACCGTTACCATTCCTAAAGATATCAATATCCAAGATTGGTCACGGCAAATGCTGGCGGTAGAAGGCGTTGATGAGTTGGTCGTGATGGCAAAAGAGCAGGTCGCTTATTTAAAACTAGACAAAACCCAGCTGACCGATTCTTCGCGACAAGAGCTGTCGCATCTGGCGCAAAGCCCCCTAGATATTTAAACAAAAATTGGTTAAAGTAAATTCATATTACTGATATTATTAATCAGTTTCATTTAATAGTTATTAAAATATTCATAAAACAATTTGTCAATAAAAGGACAACATTATGCGCGGAGTTAATAAAGTTATCATCATCGGTAACCTTGGAGCAGACCCCGAGGCACGTCAATTCAGTAACGGCGGTAGCGTGACCAATATTTCGGTTGCGACCTCAGAGCAGTGGACTGACAAGCAAAGCGGTGAAAAAAGAGAAGCAACGGAATGGCATCGCATTTCATTGTTTAATCGTTTAGGTGAAATCGCGGCACAGTATCTTCGTAAAGGCAGCAAGGTCTATATCGAAGGCAGCTTGCGTACGCGTAAATATCAAGATCCCAATGGCCAAGACCGTTATATTACTGAGATTCGTGCTGAGCAAATGCAAATGCTAGACGGCGCGACCGGCGGTAGTGGTGACGGCGGTGGTTTTGGTGGTCAAAATTCAGGTCAAAGTCAGGGTGGTTACGGTAATCAGGGCGGCGGCTATAGCAATCAAGGCGGTCAAAGCTCAAATCAAAATCAGGGTCAAGCTAACCAAAATAATTATGGTCAACCAGCCAATAACCAGCAAAGTGGCTATAACCAAGGCGGTGCTCCAGCTTCTCAAGGTATGTCACAAGGCAATAACCAAAACAGCAATCAAAACAGCTTTAACAATCAAAATGCGCCAGCGCAAAATCAGTTTAATAAGCCCGCTCAAGCACCAGCACAGTCGAAGCCGACAGCGATGCCTGATGGCCCTGTAGATGATGATATTCCGTTCTAGGATACACATGAATAAAGAATGCTGATTAAAAAATGAAGAGCCTGTGAATACAGGCTCTTTTTTTATGCTATTGGCTTTTGTGTATATTGATAATTAAAAATATAAACAACATTATAAATACTAATATAAAACCAACTATCGTTTAAAACCGTTTCTGCTTTAATGGCATTTATGCGTAGCCCTTTATCACTGAATACCAATCAATACTTGTGATGGATTATATTTTTGTTTATATTACTGCTACTTACGATTTTTATTATTCATAAGTCATTAGCAATCATGCTATTTGATTTATAACCTTGATATAAAAGTGGAGATTATGATGAGCAAAAATAACATGATTGATTTAAATAACCTCAACGTTAATGAGCTACGCGCCATTACCGAAAATGCCCAGCAACTTATTGCCCAAAAACAACACCAGCGTTTATATGATGCTTATATGCAGTTTGAAAAAATTGCTGAAGAAAGTGAAGCCAGCATTGAAGAGATTCTACAAGCGGGCGAGAAACTTGAGAAAAAACGCAGTATTAAATATCGCAATACCAGTAATAACGAAGAAACCTGGACCGGTCGTGGTCGCAAACCAACTTGGTTGGTAGACGCCCTAGCCGCAGGTCGTAAATTGGAAGATTTTGCTATTTAATCAGTTAAACGCCTTTATGAATGTCTGATTTTATTTTGCTTTCATGCGTCATTGATAATGATTGCTTAATAAGCAAGTGGATAGATAAAAGCCAGTATCTTTAGCGCCAGTATTTTGGTGCAAAGATACTGGCTTTTTTTCTGTCATCTGTATGCCATTGTTTGCTATGATAATGACGTTTTTGTCTTATATAAGAGTTAGGTAACTGTGCCTCAAGTATCCACATCGTCTTACAAGCGTCCCCGCAAGCTCTGGTGGCTATTTGGCTTTATCCTATTTGCGCTATTTGCCGTCTTGCAAATGCCAGCGGCATGGCTACTTGAAAAATACGCCCCAGATACGCCGTATGTGCAACATGTGTCGGGCAACTTATGGCAAGGCTCAGCGATTTGGCAGCTGCCCGTGTCAGCAACACCGCTTACAGGCGCCGCTGAATGGTCGTGGCAGCCGTGGCATTTATTATTAGGCAAACTAGGGGCTGAAGTTGATATCAGCTCAGAGCAAACCCGTTTAAATGGTCAGGTTAAAGTAGGCACCAGCTCATGGCAAATTCAAAACATGAGCGGTAAAATCGCCCCTGAAACTTTGGCGAGTGTGGTCGATTGGCAGTTGCCTAATGCGCCGATTCAGGTCAATAACGTCTCTTTAAAACGTCAGTCTGCCGCAAATACCGCAGCAAGTAATTCAGCTAATGGTTCGAATAATAGTGGCTCAGCTACCAAGGCGGCCGGCTTTAGTGAGGCGAGTGGTCAGCTGACTTGGGTTGGCGGTGAAGTGGGCTATCCTAGCGGCGGTAAGGTTTTTTATATCACCATGCCAGCGCTGCGTGCTGAGCTCAGTGCCGAGCAAAAGAACAGTAAAAATCTGCTGCATATCAATCTGGTAAACAATCAAGATAAGCGCTTGGGCGATCTGTATATCGATGGCGATAATATGTTAGACGTCAGCTTAACCCAGCGTCTATTAGAAAATATGCCAGAATATAAAGGACAAGCACCGCAAGATACGCCCGTAGTCAGTGTGCGGCAGCCGCTGCTCAATGGCTTGGGGGCACGCTAGATGATGAATGCTACCGATATCTCTAGCCGAATAAAACCTATTATCAATACGCTCAATCGCTTTTCAGCGTGGTTGTTGTTATTGGCCATTATTTGGTTGTGTTGGACAGCGGCGCGGTTACTGTGGCTGCTGCTAGCTGCTCCATTAGCGCCCGCGTTACCGCTTGCGCCTTTACAGAATATAGCGAACTCAAATACCGACTATAGTGGTTTGTTTGCCATTTTTGCTGACCCTGATCCTATCGCTGCCGCAGTACAACCGCCGCCTAATATTGGGCTAAAGGGCGTACTTATTGCGATACCAGAGAGTCTGTCTTCGGCCCTATTGGATGTCAATGGTGAAGTGAAAAACTACCGTATCGGTGACACTTTAAAAGACAGTGACTATACGCTGGTTGCCGTCGATTGGAATGAAGTCATTATCGCTGATGCTTATGATAAAGAAACTGTCATCAGAATGGCAGAAGCTATGCCACTCGACCAAAGCGCTATGCTGGCAGGTGCGGTGAGCAATCAGCGTTTGCCAGATAATACTATGTTGCCTAATTCACCTAACCTATCATCACCAGACCAAGTTAATCCTGAAACGGTGCCAAATGGGGAGGCAAGCAGCGAGGGCGAGCCAAAGTCAGCAATCGATGAAGCCGTCACCGAATTACAATCCAATCCCGCCAGTTATTTAAGTCGAATGGGCGTCATGGCGTCAGGTGAGAGCTATCAGGTCACAGCCGCTATGCCAGCTAAATTACGTAATCGCTTAGGGCTGGAGCCTGGTGATAAGGTACTGACCGTTAATGGTCAAAGCGTTGGCAGTAATCCTGGGCAAGATGCCAGCGTCTTACAGCAAGTAAAACAAGCCGGTGAAGCACAAATAGAAGTACAGCGTGGCGATCAAGTGATTACCATTCGCCAGCAGTTCTAGCTTAGAGTTTAAAGCCGATTTTTTAGATACAGACTTGCTTGCTCTTATAGTTGGCAAGTCGCTAAAGAACATTAATTAGCTATCCAATTCAGTTTCAGTTCATATTACATCCAGCACATATTGTATTTAACACTTATGAAACTTAGCACTCATGAAACTTAGTATATCCGCGACATCACTGTAGGTAATTATCAATATGGTCAGTTCTCAAAATTTCTCGGTCACGCCTTTACACCATATTTTGCAGCGTTTGATGCGTCTGTGCCGTCCGCTGTGCCTAGCTATTCCGCTATGGGCAGCGAGTACGGGGCTAGTGAGTGCAGAAAGCTGGAAGGTGAATCTACAAGATGCCGATATCAAAGCTTTTATTAATGAAGTGGCAACTATTACCGATCAAAACTTTGTGCTTGATCCGCGTATCAATGGTAATGTTACCGTCATTTCTAACAAAGCATTGTCGCGTGACGAGATTTATCAGCTGTTCTTAAGTGTCATGCAGGTCAATGGTATTGCCGCTATCGACTCAGGTACGACGATTAAGCTGGTGCCTGATAACGTCGCCAAACAATCTGGCGTTGCGGTAGATTTACAGGGTAATAGCGTCGGTGAAGCGCTAGCGACGCGGGTGATTTATTTGACCAATACCCAAGCAGCAGAAGTGCTCGGCGTGATTCGACCGCTGATGCCGCAGTCAGCTCACGCAGCAGCAGTGCCGGGCGTTAATGCTTTGGTGTTATCTGATCGCGCTGATAGTCTTAATCAGTTGACGGCGCTTATCCGTGATTTAGACAGCAACGTTAATGACAGTTTGCAAGTGATACCGCTACGTCATGTCGATGCTGAGCGCATGATGGAGCTGATCAGTGCTTTGGTCGCAAGCGCGGGTAGCGGGCAAGCCCAAGGTGGCAACAATCAGCTAAAGGTCATTGCTGATACGTCTAGCGATAGATTATTGGTGAAAGGCAGTCCTGAGATGATTGCTAAAGTGCAAGAAATGGTCAATCAGCTTGATACTACGCCCACGAGGCGTTTGAGTGGTCTACGGGTCTTTCGCTTAAAGTATGCCAGCGCCGGTCATATTGCAGAGATGCTGCGCGGCTTGCTTGCCAGTCAATCTATTAATAGCTCTGGTGCGACGTCAACCTTAGAGTCTGCTTCTTTAAACGGTGCCAGTGGTACTGGCTCAACACTCAATAGCGGCGCTAATGCAAGTGTGGGTAATGGTGCTAGCAACAATACTAGTGGCAATAGCGGTGCGGCCGCTTTATCGACTAGCAGCTCGGGTGGCGCAAGTACTGGTATTGGTGGTCGACCTTTTAGTATTATCGCTGATGAAACCCAAAATGCTGTCATCGTTAATGCCGCGCCAGAGCTGATGTTCGAGATTGAAGACGCCGTCAATCAGCTCGATAGCCGCCGCGCTCAGGTCTTGATTCAAGCAGCAATTGTCGAAGTATCAGGCGATGATGCTACCCAACTTGGCGTGCAATGGGCGCTCGGTAATGCCAATAGTGGTTATGGCGTCGTCAACTTTAATAACGTTGGCGCGAGTGCGGTTTCGCTTGCAGCCGCCGCCTTATCGGGTGGAGCAGGTATCAGTGCGGCAGCAGGCTCGATTGCGGGTGCTTTGATTGGAATCGGTGATAGTAAAAAAGACAGCCAAGGCAATACTCAGTTTTATGGCGCTATCTTACAAGCTCTTGACTCATCGACCAGTGCCAATCTACTGTCGATGCCCTCGATTCTGACCTTGGATAATGAAAAGGCAAGCATTTTGGTTGGTCAAAACGTGCCTTTTGTCACCGGCTCTTATACCACAGGCAGCGATTCTTCGACCAACCCTTTCCAGACCATTGACCGGCAAGATATCGGTATCAACCTGAACGTCATTCCTCATATTGGTGATAATGGCACCGTACGTTTGGAAGTTTCACAAGAAGTCTCGTCGGTCGTACCGGGCAGCGCCGGCAATGCCAGCGGTCTTATTACCAATAAAAGCCTGATTAATACCACGATTTTAGCCGATGATCAGCAAACCATCGCCTTAGGTGGTTTGATGCGCGATAACACCACCACGCGCCAACAAAAAGTGCCCGGCTTGGGTAATATGCCCTTGTTTGGTCGACTGTTCCGTTCTGACAATGACAGTAACCAGAAGAGTAACTTAATCATATTTTTACAGCCGACTATCTTACGCGATGGCGGGGCTGTAGCCAGTGTGACCGAGCGTAAATACAATCAGATGCGCGTCCTGCAACTGGTTATCGATAAAAACGGCACGATTAAACAGTTACCGCTTAGTGGTACAGAAGGTTGGAATGGTAATATCAGTGCCGACTATGAATTGATGCCACTTAACCCACTGGTGCCTAAACGTGACCAAACGCCAAAAACGACTTCTCAAGGCTTTACCAAAGTAGATAGCCCAAGCGGCAGCGGTATCACAACTTATCCGTTAAAGCGCTAAACGCTCATAATAGATAAGTTGTCAGATACGGGCCTAAGCCTCAATAGTTTCAATTCTTAAGCTCATACTCAATAACAAGCATACTTAAATGTACGGCACGATAGTGACGCCGTACATTAGTTTGCGTATTCATAACACAGATATACATAGTGCCTCTTTGATGCGCGTATAATGCAACCTAGGATAATAACTTATTGCTTTCATTAGTAATTTTTATAACCTTTCTTTTGAATGACGCCTGTTTGAATAAATCTAGTATGCATAAACAACGATTAACCAACGTATAATAGGTTTTGGTGAAAGTGCCTTGGTGAAAGTGCCTTTGTAAAAACACGTCGGTGAAAATAATGCGCAATCTTAATAGTAGTAATAGTAGTAATAGTAGTAATAGTAATAGCAATAATCGTAAAAAGAAGTGGTTGCGTTTAGGGGCAGTTGGCTTAGCGCTATTGCTTCTCCCGCGCCGTAGTAGTCTAAAAGCAGATAGCAAACTAGCGGCTAACGCTGAAAATGAAGTGAATAATAAAGTTGCTAATAAATTCACTAAAGAAGATGAATCAGCGCTAAAATAGAAGCTGTGATTAATAATAATGGCTTTATTGCCGATAAAAAATGCTATTGAAATAAATTGCTTTAACCATTAAGAAATTTGGAGTTTATTGATGACGGTCATTGGCGCATCATTTAACGCTAATACAGAATTACCTGCTATTCTTCCTTTAATTGATACCCATACTCATTTTGATGCACCGGTATTTGATGCTGATAGAGACCAGCAGATACAGCAAGCGTATCAGCAAGGGATACGCCATCTGGTATTGGTAGGGTATTTGCAGCGTCATTTTCAGCGCTTGTATGATACTGAACGCTTAATCAATGAGCGGTATCCATCGTCTATTGCAGGTCAAGCAGATGCGCCGCAACAGCCCCATTTAAAGGCGCATATTGCCCTAGGTTTACATCCTTTTTATATTGAGCAGCATACTGAGGCGCATCTAGAAAGTATGGCGCAGATGCTGGATAAAAAGCGTCCATTGGCCATCGGTGAGATTGGTTTCGATACTTTTACTGATGAGATGAAACAGCCTGAGATATTCGCAAAGCAACAGTATTTTTTTAATGCTCAATTAGACATGGCTGTGCGCCATAAGTTACCCGTGATGCTGCATATCCGTAAAGCGCACGCTGAAGCATTGGCATTATTCAAAGCGCATGACTATGATGCTCATGAGCTTGGCGGTATCGCCCATAGTTTTAGTGGTGGTGAGCAAGAGGCGAAAGCGTTTGTAAAGCTGGGCTTTAAGCTTGGGGTAACTGGTCAAGTGACCAATCCAAACGCCAAGAAGCTACGCCGCGCTATTCAAGCAGCTGTCGCTAGTTATGGTATTGAGTGTTTGGTGATTGAGACGGACTGTCCAGATATGACGCCTATCATGTGTCAAGAGTCGGGCAATAGTCAGTCGGCGCTCGGGCAAAGCCCAGATAATGAATGGGGCAATGCGCCCGCTCATAATAGAAATGTCCCTGCCAATTTGCCATGGGTATTACTGAGTTTAAGTAAGCTACTCGATGTGCCGCCAGCCGTTCTTGCTGAGCAATTGTGGCACAACAGTTGCAACGCTTTGCAGACTGATTGGCGTTATCCAGCCTGATAATGATAAAAAAACTGCTTAATAATAGACAGTTTAGTAATAAATAATTGAATAATAAATCACCTTTTAAAAGGGCTTTAACTTGTTATGACTGAAGAGGCGCAATTGCAGCAAACCACAACCCAAACAGCTACTTTAGCTAATCTAGATATCATTACTACTAATGAACATCATAATGAACAGCAACTTGCTTCTGCAAGCGCAGATATGGCGGACGATGCAGATGAGCAATACGAGCGCCGCTTTAAAGGCACGCAAACTCTCTATGGCGCATCGGCAGTCGATACCTTTGCCGCAGCGCATGTTTATGTGATTGGTGTCGGTGGGGTAGGTTCGTGGGCAGCAGAAGCATTGGCGCGTACAGCAGTGGGCACTATTACTTTGATTGATTTGGATGTGTTGGTTGCCTCTAATGTCAATCGCCAGCTGCCGGCGTTAGACAGTACCTTTGGGCAAAGTAAGATTGCAGCGATGGCGACCCGTATCCGTGAGATTAATCCAAAAGTCACGCTACATTTGATAGATGACTTTTTGACCCCTGAGAACGTCGCTGAGTTATTGCCCAGTCGCGCACAAGCGAAAGCGGCGGCGCAAAATAATCCGATTGTGATTTTAGATTGTGTTGATGATATGAATGCCAAGCTTGCGATTTCATTACATTGTCGCTTTAACAAGTTAAAATTGGTTTGTGCGGGCGGGGCAGGCGGTAAAATAGACCCAAGCCAGATTAAGGTAAGTGATTTACGCGACAGTTATCAAGACCCGCTATTGGCCAAGCTGCGCAATAAGCTGCGCCACGAAAAAGGCATCAATAGCGCGCTGAAAGAAAAATTCGGTATTAAGTGTGTCTATTCAACAGAACCACCGCGCGTCGATAAAAGCTGTCAAACAGGTGGCTTGCACTGCGGCGGTTATGGCTCGGCGGTAGTCGTCACCTCGGTAGTGGCGATGCTGATGGTCAGCGAGGCATTACAATTATTGCTCAAGCAGGCAGCGGTTAAGCCAAGCGTCTGATATGAATTAATGGAGTCCATCTTGTCTACATCCAACTTGCCAAAGAACGATTATCCCATCGCAGCAGATGACGCTGAGCGTATCAATCGACTCAAAAAATATCAGGTAATGAATGATAATGAGGAACCTGCTTTTGCACGCTTAACTGAGCTTGCCAAACTGTTTTTTAATATGCCGATAGTCACCATCACTTTTATGGATGAAGACACCCAATACTTAAAATCGGGTCATGGGCTTGGTGGAGTTTGTACGACAACGCGTAAAGTGGCGATTTGCAATTATACTATACTCTCAGATGAGGTTTTTGTCGTCCCTGATTTAGCAGCCGACAGCCGCTTTAATCAAAACCCTTTAGTCACAGAATCGCCACATCTGCGTTTTTATGCTGGCGCGCCCATTATCATGAATGAGGACGGTAAAACATACCGTTTGGGCTCTTTATGTTTGATGGATGTACAGCCGCACCATGAGTTTGCGGACAAGCACGCCGAGCTATTGGCACAGTTTGCGATGATGGCCGCCGATGCCTTGCAGCTACAAAACCAGCAGCGTCATGCCAAACATGCCAATGAGATGAAGTCTGAGTTTTTGGCCAATATGAGCCATGAAATACGCACGCCGATGAATGGTATTATCGGTATGGTTGAGATGTTAAGCGAGACCGAGCTGAGCGCTGAGCAGCAAGAGTATATTGATAATATCAAAGTCTCAAATGAGCATTTGCTGGCGATTATTAACGGTATTTTGGATTTATCAAAAGTTGAATCGGGCAAGATGACTATCGATTCTATTCCGATGAACTTATCGAGTTTATGTAATGAAGTGGTGAGTTTGTTTGCGGTCAAAGCCCGTCAACGTGGCTTGATTCTAGATTACCATTACACCGAGTCATTATCGCCGTATGTCAAAGGCGATCCCGTACGACTTAAGCAAATCATGGTTAATCTGGTCAATAATGCCATCAAATTTACCCGCGAAGGCGGTCGAGTGACGATTGACGTTAAGCACATGGAAAACAATCCTTGTGATGATAAACAGGGCGGTTATAACTCTGGCTGTCATGAAGATAGTTATTTAGGAAGCCATGTATTAGAAAACCACGTATTAGAAAAGCAGGAAGAACAGGCTTCTCATTATGATACCGATAATAGTGGTGTGGTCAATCATCAAGATATGACGCTTTGTATTGAGGTCACAGATACGGGTGTCGGCATTAAACCTGAATCGTTAGAAGCGATATTTGACGCTTATGATCAAGCCAATAAATATACGCATCGCCTGTATGGCGGTACGGGACTTGGTTTGTCTGTCTGCAAGTCGTTGGTAGACTTGATGGGCGGCTATATTGAAGTGGACAGCGCCGTCGGTATCGGCACAACCTTTACTGTATTACTGCCGTTACCGACTATCGATGAGGCCCGTTACGAGACATGGCAAGACGAAAATGACTTTACCATGGCAACGCCAAGTCATGAGCTTGTCGGACATATCTTGTTAGTCGAAGATGACAGCGTTAATGCCATGATTGCCAAAAAAGCGCTTAATAATAGCGGTCATACCGTCACTCATGTTGGGGATGGGCAACAAGCGATTGAGATTTTTGCTTTAAATCCTGAGCTCTATGATGTCATTTTGATGGACCATCATATGCCCATTATGGATGGCGTACAGGCAACCATTAAGCTACATGAGCTTTATGACCCACAAGCACTGCCACCTATCATCGCCTTGACCGCCAATGCGATGGATGGCGAGCGCAAAAAGTACCTTGATGTGGGGATGCAGGACTATTGCACCAAACCATTTAAACAAGAGCAACTTAATGCTCTAGTGCAGTACTGGCTGATGCATAAACAGTCGATGGAAGAATAATATTTAAGGGTAGAGCATTCTAAAAAAGAATAGATGTTAAAGCATTCAGCACTAAAAAAGCTTAACCACTTATGAGCGGTTAAGCTTTTTTTATTTAATAAAACATGTCAGGCATAAAAACGCTTAGCTAACGCGCGTTTGGTAATCGCCGGTACGCGTATCAACACGAACCACTTCACCTTGCTGAACAAATAATGGCACACGTACCACCGCGCCTGTCTCTAGCTTGGCAGGTTTACCGCCGCCGCCTGACGTATCACCGCGGAGACCAGGATCAGTTTCGGTGATTTGCAATTCAACAAAGTTAGGCGGCGTTACAGATAATGGCACACCATTAAATAAGGTAATGGTGCAAAGGGCGTTACTGTTGTCTTTTAGCCATTTTATCGCATCACCAATCGCGGTTTTGTCAGCTTGTAACTGCTCAAAACTTTCAGGGTGCATAAAGTGCCAAAATTCACCATCGTTGTATAGATAGTTCATTTCAGTGTCTAGCACATCAGCCGCTTCCAAGCTCTCGCCTGATTTAAACGTTTGCTCTAATACCTTGCCGCTACGAAGGTTGCGCAGCTTAACGCGGTTAAAAGCTTGGCCTTTACCAGGTTTGACGAACTCGTTTTCAAGAATGGCACAAGGGTTGCCATCGAGCATGACTTTGAGACCAGCTTTAAATTCGTTAGTAGAAAAACTTGCCACGGAAGACTCCTAAGGGTTGTAAGTATTGTCATCACTAATTGGATGTGGGGTTTTGGCCTTGCTGCGCTAAAATCGCTTATGATGCTCAGTGTTTTATGAATAATTCGTACGCTTTGATAGCTTACGCACTAAGAGCGTATAATATCGGCTTTTGGGCACAGGTATAAGGTTGTCATGATAAACCATTTAATCACACAAAAAAACTGGCAAACGCAATTATCCGAAGCGATAACCTCTATTGATGAGCTGCTTGGACTTTTAAAGCTGGAATCACTGCGCTCAGAGGTCTATATACCTGAGCACTTTCAGCTGCGTGTACCGCGCGCTTTTGTGGCAAAAATGACGGTCGGTGACAGTAATGACCCTCTGCTCAAACAAGTATTGCCCAATAAAAAAGAGCAAATCGCTGTCACCGGTTACGTGGCCGACCCCCTAAGTGAAAATACGCACAATCCGGTGAAAGGCCTATTGCATAAATACCAGTCAAGAGTATTGTTAACGATTACCGGTGCCTGTGCGATTCATTGTCGTTATTGCTTTCGCCAGCATTTTGACTATAGCGCCAATATGCCAACCGCCGATGCCAAACAACACATTATCGACTATATCAGCGCCCATCCTGAAATCAATGAGGTGATTTTAAGCGGCGGCGACCCGTTAAATGTCACCAACAGACGCTTATTTGCTTGGTTCGATACCTTAGAGGCGATTCCGCAACTGACCACCATCAGGCTGCATACCCGTTTGCCATTGGTGATTCCAGCGCGCTTAGATGATGCCTTATTGGATAGATTGTCGCAAAGCCGCTGTCAAATCGTCATGGTCATCCATTGTAACCATGCCAATGAGATTGATGCGCTGACCGCTGAGTACTTGCAGCGTGCGCGCGCGGCTGGCGTGACCTTATTAAACCAAGCGGTATTATTAAAGGGTATCAATGACAGCGTGGCGGTGCAAACGGCACTCAATCAGCGCTTGTTTGCGGCCGGCGTGCTGCCATATTATCTGCATGTGTTGGATAAAGTGGCAGGCGCGGCTCATTTTGATAGTGATGTGCGCGCCGCCATTGCGCTTTATTGGTCGTTACTCGCCGTATTGCCCGGTTACTTAGTGCCAAAACTGGTCAGAGAGTTGCCAAATAAACCGTTTAAAGTGCCGATTGATATTTACAACGATGCTTAAAATGGGCAATATAGTATATTTTTGTTTTAGTAAACAAAGAACGATTAAAATAGTTTTTAATAAAAGCGCAGCAGCCAGCGCCAAATAAAGAAAAGCCATTAAAAAACAGTACTAAAAAATCGTTAATAGGTCAGGTAATAGTCATGCCTAGGGCTAATGTTGCTGAGGTAAATAAAGCATTAAACCTGCATAGACCTATTGATAACTTGCGTAATTACTAAGGATAGTAATGGTAAATTTATCGACGTTTCAACAGTATTTAAGCATTGATGCGCGCTTATCGCGGACGTTAACGAAATCAATTGATTTAACGAAGTCGTTTAATAAAGATGAGCAGCACTTGCTTAAATGGGCGGCGCTGTTGCCCATGCAAACGGAGGCGCAGCAAACAGAGCAGCTAGAAAAAGTCCTTACAGAGTTGCGCGTGGCAGCTATAGATGATCGGCAACGTCTGACATTACTCAATATTGTGCTGGAGGCAGCTAATAAGCTGATTGCGATGCTGCGCCAACACTATATATATGAGGCAAATGCTTTTAACGACTATCAGCTCGGCTATGTGGTGCAGGTGAAGTCGCTGTATTATTTAATGATTATGGTCTATGACGGTGTTATACAGCGAGAAATCACCTTTTTAAAAGATAAAAAGCTGCAAGCATCAAACGGTCTTTTGCAGCGCTATCTGACCAATGAGAAAGCCTTATCAATCACGTTAGCCATTGCTACTTACCAAACGCTGTTGATGTATCAAAAGCTGTTATTCGAAGAGGCGCTTTGTTATCAGAAGCCTGTGCCATATTTATGGTCTAATATTAATCAGCTCTATTATATGGCGTGCCAACAGCAAACCGTTGATATCGATTTGAGTTCTTATATTACGACCTATTGCGCGGATAATATTCATCAATTATATGGTCAGCTATGCTTGCATAGTTTATTGAACGTACGCGCTATGCGACGCGCCACTGTGCTAATGGTGCAGCGTTTGCTCCTAGAGTGGAGCGAACATCTCGTCGCATCTATAGAGCCGCAGACGGAAACAAAGGTGTTCGTCAATCTGCACAGTGACAATCCACCCACCTATTTGACCGCCCATTCTGCCATTAACCCTTATGATGCTCATCATGATTGTGTGTTTATAGAGTTGGCGCCGCTGGTTACCTACCTAAAATTCCGTAGGGACACCCTCATCGAGGAAGGTCGAGAAGGGGTTGAATCATCCTTAATGAATACGGTTGCCATAACCTTGAGCTATCGCTATATTCAGCCGCCATTGACGCTACCGATTAGACAAAGCGCCAAACAACAGGCCCATATCATTACAGGGTTTAATGACATTCATTACCGCGTTAGTCATGAGCAAAGCTTATCGACTCTCACTGCGGCAAAATATCTGCCTGAGCATCAGCAACCTCGCTATGATACCGTGCCAAAAAAGCTGTCTGCTAATACCGTTTCTAATAATACAATGTTAGGGGTAGAAACGTTTGATAGTGACAATGCTTTGTCCGACTTTCGTACCTTGCGCTTGCTGCCAGATTCAGTGGAGCCAGCTATCAGCGTAAGCAGAGCTGGAGAAAATACCCCTAAAGCAAAATATAACAGCAAAAAAGTAAAGGCTATAGTCGAAGTTGCAGAAAATGATACCCTGAACTCTATTGCTCCGCCGCCACTGCGAACGATGAGTCTTTTCTTATTGTGTCGCTCTGAAAATCCAGCTTCGACTGATTGGTCTATAGGCGTGGTACGCTGGCTCAATTTAGATCTAGAAAAACCGGAAATTGATTGGCAAGTACTGGGGCATCAGCTCATTGCTTGTGGTATTCGCCTGCAAGATAGAGATAGTCGCAGTCGGCATTTTGTGCCCGCGTTTGTCGTTGGTGATGACGAGCAGCTGCAAACGCCTTCTAGCCTAATTGTGCCGACGTCTCATTTTCAAGTGGGGGATAGAGTGATGATGCGTATCAATACCAAACAAAAAACGTTGCGCTTAGTGCGGCGTTTAATGATGACAGATGAGTTTAGCCAATATGAAGTGGCGCAACTTTAACTGCCTACTTATCAAAGCATAAGATAACTTTGCCATACTCAGTGTTTAACGTTGAACGCTGAACACTTAAACTCTAACATTGTGCTGAGCGCATTTAATTCATCAGATTTAATTCATGAGAAGATGGCATTATGATTGCAGCTTAATAAGAGCGACTTAATCACCGTAATTGAATGAACAACAATTTGATAAACAACAATTTGATAAACAACACTTAGTGATTGTAACTTAAGCAGCAGTCGGTTAGATTATTGTTTATAATGACAAAACCGCTATTATGATTTAAAAGGCTTCCTATGCGTACTCAGTCCGTCTTAAACCTATTAGTAATCGATGACGACCAGCTTTACGCTGAGCGACTGGTAGCATTGCTAGGGTCATATTATGACAATGTGAACTTAGGTTTATTGGATGATAAAGAAGAGCTATTAAAGTCGCTACGTCAATCATGGGATGTATTGGTGTTTGGTCAGGCTTATGATATGAGCTTTACTGACGTGGTTGGTGTCGTTCAAGAGCAGAGTATAGACTTGCCAACGATTTGCTTGATGAATAAGGAGGCTGCTGCCAGCGCTCAAAACGAAGACGGCTTGCCGGCTGTGATGAATAGTACGATGGTTAAAGCCCTTTGCGTAGAGCAAGAGATGGCAGTCGTCATGGCGATTTGTTTGCAGCATGAGAGTTTGCGCTGTCGTCAGCAGCTTAAAACCTTGCGTCATGTCTTGTCTGAAGCAGAACAACGTGCCAACGTCCTGATTAAAAACTCAAAAAGTGCGGTCGCTTATATTGACCAAGGGATTCATATTTTTGCCAATGACCCTTATCTGCAGTTGTTTGGCTTTGAGGCGATGAATGACATTATCGGTATACCTGTGATTGATTTGATTGCAGGCGGTGATAATGTTAAAGCCTTTAAACAGTTTTTACGTCAGTTTGATAAAGGAAGCCGTAAAGACGTTGAGTTTAATTTTGAGAGCAAACGTAAAGATGGCTCTACCTTTGAGGCAAAATTACAGTTGGCCTCGGCAACTTTAGATGGTGAGCCCGTTACCCAAATTATTATTCAGCAAAACAACAGTAATAGCGCTGAAGTTGCGAAGCGTTTGGCTGAGGCTGAGCGTAAAGACAGCCTGACAGGTATTCATAATCGCCGCAGCTTTGAAGAGCAGCTCGCGGCATTATATCAACAAGCAAAACAGGGTGCGTCGACGGCAGGGTTATTCTATATTCAGCTCGATAATGTGGGCAAAATTAGAAGCAGTCTGGGTCTGCAAGGGATAGATGCCACCGTTAAGCAAGTCGCCTATGCTTTAGATAAGCTGTTAACAGACGAGCTCTTAGAAGAAAGCCATGTAAGCCGTTTTAGTGATACGGTCTTTACCATCTTGGTGGAGAATCAAAGCACCGCAGATCTTGAAAAACTGGCTGGGAAAATTGGTTCAGCCATCAGTGAGCTGTTTATCGAAGTCGATAAGCGGACGACAAATACCACAGCAAGTATCGCTATCGTTAAGATAGAAAAAAACACTCCTGAACCGAGAGTGCTACTCGAGCGGGCGATGGATGCGATCAATCAAATTCTGATTGAAACCTCCAATCATGGCGGCAGATATCATCTATATGACGCCAGTGAACATGCCAATAGTGATGATCATGCGCTGGCCGAGTCTTTGGTCGATGCGATTGCCAATAATCGCTTTGAGCTGTTGTTTCAGCCGATATATGACATTAATCATGATCGCAGTGATTTCTTTGAGGTATACCTGCGCTTGCCACTGGCGGATGCGGACAATACGATATTGACGCCCGACCAGTTTATGGCAGTGGCCAAAGTGCATAATTTGCTTGAAAAAATAGACCGCTGGATACTCATCAATGCCTGTAAAAAAATCAATGACGTGCGTAAATCCCATCCAGAAGCGCGCTTACTGGTACAACTGACCAACGCCTCTTTGATAGATAAAAAGCTGCCAAGTGTGGCCAGTCAATTAATCAATGCGGTGGGCGGTAAAGCGGGTGCATTAACCTTACAGTTTAATGAAAACGATATTGCTGACCATTTAACCGTCTCTAAATCTCAGTTTACCGCCCTTAATCAAGTAAATTGCCAGTTATGTATCAGTAATTTTGGCTCGTCTGCTAAGGCTGTTGAGGTTGCCAATTTCGTGCAACCTGATATGGTGCGTCTAGCCCGTAGTTACGTGGAAGGGATAGATACCCCTGAAAATCTAGAGACAGTTAAATCGCTTATCGTCCGTACCAATGAGATTGGCGTCGATGTCTTGATGCCTTATATTGAAGATGCTGCGACCATGTCGGTTGCTTGGAGCGTGGGCGCGCGTTATCTGCAAGGCTTTTATCTCGAAGCGCCTAGCAATAGCATCAAAGTGGCTAGTGAGAGTTAAGCTATTATCTAAGCCTAAATTAACGCATAAACCTAAACCTAATAGGTGAAAAATTTCAGGCAACTGGGCTTTAACTGGCAACTGAGCTTTAAAAGGCGATTGGATTTTAACTAAAGGCGAGCTAAGCAACCTTTATGTTAGCAAAATCAGCAATTATTAATTTTTAGCAGTTACCCCTATATTTCCTACGCAGTGCTATGTAGGTTCATCACTCTTTGCCTTGTATAATGGTCGAGGTAGACGCATACATAGCCAATGCCCCTCAATTAAAGATTTCTACAACATGTCTATACTCAAAAAATATCAATTAAGCGTTATGTTTGCCGCTGTTTTATTGCTCAGCGCTTGTGAGAAAACGCCGCCTGACTATCGCGATCCTGTAACGTTGCCACTTTATACCGAGGGCGACGCCGATAATGGTGCGCTTATATATCAAGATGCTTGCGGTCAATGTCATCAGCTAAATCCTGGACTCAATAAAAAAGGTCCGCAGTTGATGAATATATATGGTGCCAAAGCGGCCGAGCTTGCAGATTATACTTATAGTGAAGGGCTTAAGACATCAGGTTGGGTATGGAATGCTGAGACGCTAGATACTTATATCGCTGATGCAGAAAAAGCCATGCCAGACTCGAAAATGCTCTCAGATCCGATGCCAGATGCTCAGGAGCGTACCGATGTGATTGCTTATCTATCAACGCTTCGTGCACCGGTGCCAACCGCTGATGATATAAAGTAACGCCCGATTTAACCTGATTATTTGACAGGGCTGTTTCACATGGCTATTTAAAATGGCTATTTAAAATGGCTATTTAAAATAATCATCACCATAAAAAATGAGCTAAGAATTGATAATGAACCCTGCCGCCAATGACTATCCCCGTAACCAGCAAAAAATTGCGCAGCTAATGACGCAGTTAAATCAAATTGTGCTAGATAAACCGCAAGCCATCAAGTTGGCGCTGAGCGGCATACTGGCTGGCGGGCATCTATTGTTGCAAGATTTGCCGGGCATGGGGAAAACGACGTTGGCGCAAGGCTTAGCGCAATTACTCGGTCTGAGCTTTAGCCGCGTACAGTTTACCAATGACATGCTGCCGGCTGATATTTTGGGCATGAGCATCTATGACCAAAGCAAACAGCAGTTTGAATTTCGTCCCGGTCCTATCTTTACTCAGTTGTTGCTGGCTGATGAAATCAATCGCTCTAGTCCCAAGACCCAAAGTGCGCTACTAGAAGCGATGGAAGAGCGGCAAGTAACCCAAGATGGGCAGAGCTATACGTTACCGCAGCCATTTTTTGTCATTGCTACGCAAAACCCATTGCAGCAAGCGGGCGTTTATCCACTGCCTGAATCGCAGCTAGATCGGTTTTTATTGTGCTTGTCGCTAGGATATCCATCACCTGCCGCGGAGCGCGAGCTTCTAAAAGGTCAAGACCGCCGCGAGCTATTAAAAGAGCTGCCCGCTGTGCTTGATACGCAGGCTGTATTATTAGCGCAGCAAGGCGTCAAGCAAGTGTATGTCGCGGATGTAGTGTTAGATTACCTGCAAAGACTGGTCGCCAAAACACGTGCAAGCTCTGAGTATCACGGTCTTTCACCGCGTGGCGTGCTGTCGCTACAGCGTGCTGCACAGGCTTATGCTTACGTGTCGGGGCATATGGAGGTCACGCCTGAAGATATCCAAGCCGTGTTTGCTGCCGTCACCGATCATCGCCTCGGTCAGCGTTTTGTACCCGCGCATGTGACTGGTGGGCAAGCGATGCAGACCATCGCTCAACGCATTTTGGCAGAAGTGGCTGTTATTGTTTGACCATTTGTTTGCTCATAATAGATTTACTTCCAAAGCTGCTCGTTTATTAGCGATAAGACTATTAATTTTAAGGTCAGAATAGGGTAGTCATGAGCCTTTTGCCAAAAGCCTTCACCATACCAGCTAGTTCTGCATTACGCCGTTGGTTTGCCGCGCGGGCACCAAAAAGCGATAGCGCCACGCTCAATTTGCGTAATGTCTATATCTTTTTTAGCCGCGAAGGGCTGCTATATGCGGTGTTATTAATCATCACCTTTATTGCTGGTATCAACTATGGCAATAACTTGGTGTTGGGTCTGTGTTTTTATCTGGTCAGCGTTTGGCTTATCAGCTTTCATGTGACCTTTGCCCATATCTCAGGTCTTAAAGTACAATTAATAGAAGTAACCATGGCAGAAGCAGGTGCGCCTGTCTGGGTGACCTTGCAGTTGATTAGTGAGAGCCGTCAACCAAGACGGCAGCTGTTATTTAGCTTTGAGCAGACTGACGGCAAAGCTAATAGCAAGCTTAATAGTAAGACAGATAAAAAAGCCAATAAGAAAATCAAAAATAGCGCTAGTACTCAAGAGTCGATATTGGTGACACGACTGCAAGGCGAGCAAGTGATTCGTTTGCCTGTACAAACGCACAGTCGTGGGCAGCTGACATTACCAAGATTAATCATCAAAACCGTTTATCCGTTAGGTATTATGCGCGCATGGTCTTATGTCTATTTTGCCCGTAGCGCTTGGGTGTATCCAAAACCTGAAGTCTTTGATTGGCAGGCCCAGTATGCCGTTGCCAGTCAGGAGGATTTGCCAACGGGTGGACAGACTAGGCAAGGTCAGGACGATTTTGAGCGGCTAGATAACTATATCGAGGGTGAGTCGCTAGCAAGGGTTTCTTGGGGTCATGTGGCGCGCGGTCAGGGAATGTTTACCAAGCATTTTGCCGACCCTGTCGGTCATGAGCAAACGTTGGATTATGCTGATATGCCAGCGGCGCGTCATGAACAAAAACTCGCACAACTGGCTTATGGCGTAGTGACATTAGGTGAGCTGGGTGTGCCATTTAACATGCGTTTAGCCGGCGACACGCCCTTTAATGAGCATTCTGCTGCAACGATGGGTGACGGTAATGGCTTTGCGCAAGCGTGCTTGCTAAGGTTGGCAAAAGCGCCATGACTAATATGAGCAATTCTAAAAGATTTTTTTCAAAAAAAGTAATCGATGCCTCTATTGGCTCTAACAAATCAGACTTTATAGAATCTATAAGCTTTGAGCAGTTGGCTTTGGGTCAAAATATCAATGCTCATACCTATGCTCATGCTATGCAGGGCAGCAATGCTAAATGGACTCGCAAGCTACTCGCCTTACCAGCCTATTATTGGGTATTAATTGCTCAAGTTGTTATTATCTTACCGCATGCAGCGCATTTGCCGTTATGGCTAATGGGTTTTGCAGTGGTCAGTATTATTGCTCAGCTGCCGCGTGTGAAAGCGCGATTTAAAAAATTAGCGCATCTAAAACGTGTCTATCAAAGCATGCAAATGCTCGGCTTCTTATTGGGGCTTACAGGTCTGTGGCTGACTTATAATACCGCTTTCGGTCTCGATATGGGCGTAGCGTTTTTGGTGCTATGTCTCATCAGTAAGTTGTGGGAGATGTATAAGCGCCGTGATGCTTATGTGGTATTGAATCTTTCACTGTTTGTCCTTGCCGCGCTATTTTTGATGGATCAAGGCCTTGTGACGACGTTAGAAGTAATCGTCGGGGCGGTCATTGTGTTGTTGGCATTTATTGCTTTAAATGACGATGGCAATGCTCGTGGTGATGGTCGCTTGCGTACTTTAGGTGTACTAGGTCTTGGGGCGTTGCCGTTATTAATCGTACTATTTTTGTTTTTTCCGCGCTTGCCACCGCTATGGTCAGTGCAGCTCTCAGGTCAGCAAGCGACCACGGGTGTCTCTGATAGTATGTCGCCCGGTGACTTTGCCAATTTAGGACAATCGACCGAGCTTGCGTTTCGGGTAGAGTTTGCAGATAACCGCCCACCACAGCAGCAGCTCTATTGGCGTGGTTTGGTCTTTAGCGATTTTGATGGAGTCACTTGGCGTCCTAGCGCGCAGCAACGACAATGGCAGCCTGCACCGCAAGCACCTGCTTGGATTGAGAGTGCCTTTGCAACTATCCCTGATGAAGTAAAAGTTGCGCCGACCAGTTATGAGATTATCCTAGAGCCAACGCAGCAAAACTGGCTGTTTGGACTTGATTATCCTTTTGCTCAGCGCCAAGACGTCAGTATCACCTCAGACTTTACCTTATTAAAAGACCAGCCGGTTACCCAGCAGCTGCGCTACGAGGTATTGCAATTTGCACCGATGCGTATTGACCCTGTTCTCTCTGATGAGTCGCGCCGTCTAAATCTTACGCTGCCAGCTGACGGCAATCCGCAAGCGCGAACACTGGCGCAGCAGTTATTTGCGCAATCAGACTCAGACCCAGTACGCTACATGCAAGCACTTGAGCGCTGGATTAACCAAACGGAATTTCGTTATACATTGTCTCCGCCACGACTGAATAATAACCGTATTGATGAGTTTTTATTTGAGACCAAAGCGGGGTTTTGTGAGCATTATTCTTCCAGCTTCACCTTTATGATGCGCGCCGCTGGCATTCCAGCGCGTGTCGTCGCGGGCTATCAAGGTGGCGAGCTGAGCCGCGGTGGTAATGTTTGGGAAGTACGGCAAAAGGATGCACATGCTTGGACGGAGGTTTGGCTTGAGGGTCAAGGTTGGATACGTGTCGATCCAACGGCATTTGTTGCGCCTGAGCGTGTCGAGCAGGGTATGGATGCACTGACACAGGCACAAGGGGCGACAATGTTCGGTGATGGTGCTGGGGCACAAATCAGCTATCAGCAGTATCAAATGCTACAGACCTTACGCCGCCTCTCCGACCAAGCGAGCTACTATTGGCAAAAAGACGTCGTTGGTTACGATCAGGACAAGCAAGCTGACTCGCTACTCAAATGGTTTAACATCCGTTCAATCTCGCAGCAAATTATTTGGCTAGCGGCGAGTGCTATTACCGTCATGGTGATTTTGGTCTTTGTCATTTGGCAACGTCGCCGTAAGCGTTGGCATCCAGCAGACCTGCCACTTGCACAGTTATCAAAACGTATTGGTAAAAGTGATAAAGCGCTTACTCGTAAAGAGAGCGAAGGGCAGCTAGCTTGGCTTGAGCGCTTGGCAATAGCCGTTAATGACCGAGAAATTGATTCAAATACTGATATCGACGCTGAGACCAATGCTAAAAGTAGTAAGAAGAGCAGTAAAGTGAGTAAGCTAACAGATAGCGGTCACTCAGAAATTGTCCAAGCAAAAATCATCCAGATGAGGCAGGACTATCGTCAACTACGTTATGGACGTCTAAGCAGCCTTGAAACCAATGATAGCGAATACCAAACCGTACTGAAACAGCTTAAGAAAGATGCACGTGAATTGTTCTAATGGCTGTTTTGTGAAAGCATTGTTTAGCACATGATAAAATAGCTAATGATAATAAAGGAGGCGACTCTATGGCGATATACGTCGATTTTATGCAGATAGAATTTAAAGGCTATAAGTGGTGCCATATGCTGGCAGATACCCTGCAAGAGTTGCATGATTTTGCTGCGCTGATTGAAGTAGATTCGCATTTATTCCACCGTCATGCCAGTTATCCGCACTATGATGTGACGGTGCAAATGCGAGAGACAGCGATTGAATATGGTGCTATTCCTGCTGGTCGAAAAAAGATTATCGAATGTGCGAAGAAGTTAAAAGTAGAGTTAAACGCTCCAATAACACGGTCTAAATCTTACAAATAATGCGTCTATTAAACTTATAATAATGAGCAGCTTTTATTTCAAATTGACACTTTCAAGCTTTATTAAGCCAAACGCTCTGCCAGATAATCTACGAGCAATCTAATCTTTGGCGATAAATGACGATTATGCGGATAAATAGCCCAAATGCTTTCTTCAGGCTCTCTATAGTTATCCAATAAGCTGACCAGCTCGCCTAATGCTAAGTACTGTTGCACATAATAGTCAGGCAGCTGCACGATACCCAGACCTTTTAACGCCGCATCGACTAGACTGTGACCGCTGTTATATTGCACCGTGCCAGACACGCGCAGGTTTTTTTCTTTATCAGCGTTCTTACCGTTTTCTATAAAATGCCAATAATCACGCGTGCCAAGTAAGCAGTTATGTTGACTCAGATCGCTCAAAGAATGCGGTGTGCCGTATTTTTCAAGATAAGTAGGTGCGGCACAGACGAAGTTGGTACGACGGCTAAGTTTTTTTGCCATCATGGTTGAGTCGCTTAATTTGCCAATACGAATTGCCAAGTCGTAACCGCCATCAATTAAGTCAATTTTTTGATTGCTCAAAAAAGCCGTCACTTCGATATCACTATATTGCACCATGAAATCATTGACCAGTGGCAACAGTTGCTGCTCGCCATAAGTGACAGGAGCGGTCAGTTTAATCCTGCCTTGCGGCTTTGATTGTAAGTTACTCACTGCTTGCTCAGCAGCATCCAAGCCATCGAGCACACCGCGGCAGTGCTGATAAAACACGCGGCCTTCTTCTGTCAGTGATACCTTGCGCGTCGTACGATAGAGTAATTTAATGTTCAGTCGTTTTTCTAAAGCGCTTATCTGCCGACTAACTTGCGCGGTAGAAATGCCCAATTCTTTTGCCGCACGCGTAAAGCTCTCGTGCTCTGCTACATAGACAAACTCGCTAATACCATCCCAGCGCATGATTATTACCACTGTGTAAAAGATATTTGCAAATATAGCACATTGTTATCATTTCAGAAACGACTATAATGGTCAGTATAAAAGTTTAAAGCTGTACGGGCTCTCACAACAGTGGCTTGTGTCTACTAAGTCAGCACTATAAGATGAATGGGTCTGTGCTCAATAAGCGATAACATTAATTAAAAAAGAGAGAATATTATGTCAGATAAATTTATTAAATCTAAAGCCGCCATTGCTTGGGGGCCAAATGAGCCACTATCTATCGAAGACGTGGATGTGATGCTGCCACGCAAAGGCGAAGTGCTGGTAAAAATCGTTGCTAGTGGCGTCTGCCACACCGATGCGTTTACCTTATCTGGTGAAGATCCAGAAGGCGTATTCCCAGCTATCTTAGGTCATGAAGGTGGTGGTATCGTTGAGCAAATCGGTGAAGGCGTAACCAGCGTGCAAGTGGGCGATCATGTCATTCCTTTATATACCGCAGAGTGCGGCGTCTGTAAAATGTGTACTTCAGGTAAAACCAATTTGTGTTCAGCGGTACGTGAAACCCAAGGTAAAGGCTTAATGCCAGACGGCACCACGCGCTTTTATAAAGATGGTGAGCCTATTTATCATTACATGGGCTGTTCAACCTTCTCTGAATATACGGTGTTGCCTGAGATTTCTTTAGCGAAAGTGAACAAAGAAGCACCACTAGAAGAAGTCTGCCTACTTGGTTGCGGTGTCACCACAGGAATGGGTGCGGTCATGAATACGGCAAAAGTTGAAGAGGGCGCGACGGTTGCTATCTTTGGTCTAGGCGGTATTGGACTATCAGCAGTTATCGGTGCACAAATGGCAAAGGCCAGCCGTATTATTGCGATTGATATCAACGAAAGCAAGTTTGAGCTTGCCAAAAAATTGGGCGCAACAGATTGTATTAATCCAAAAGATTATGACAAACCAATCCAAGACGTCATCGTTGAATTAACCGATGGCGGCGTTGATTATTCGTTTGAATGTATCGGTAATGTCGATGTCATGCGTTCAGCACTTGAGTGCTGCCATAAAGGTTGGGGCGAATCGGTTATCATCGGTGTTGCTGGTGCTGGACAAGAAATCTCAACCCGTCCATTCCAGCTAGTGACTGGTCGCGTCTGGCGCGGCTCAGCATTTGGCGGTGTAAAAGGTCGCTCAGAGCTGCCAGGCTATGTTGAGCGTTATTTAGCAGGTGACATCCCACTACAGGATTTCATCACCCATACCATGCCATTAGAAGACATCAATGAAGCCTTTGATTTGATGCATAAAGGCGAGAGTATCCGTACGGTTATTCATTTTTAAGCATCATTATTAGTTTTAGGGGTTGTAAATTCAGCCTTATAAAATAACAGTGTTATAAAACAAAAATGCCGCTCTTATTATAGGGCGGCATTTTTATGTTTATCGTTTAGTCTTTTTTAAAGCTATGCATATCTTCTAGTACGGCCGTAAACCTATCGTATAGCCAAGGTTCAAGATCATCAATCACTTGACTATATAAATGTGGACCTATGGTTTCGATAATAAAGTCTAATAAAAATTTAGCGGGCAAATTACCAATATCGACATCAAACTCTGCGTTCATATAATCTCTCAGCTTATCCAAAACGATTTCTTCTGCTTCATCTGATAAGGTGATCAGCTTGTCTTTGCTCATATAAAACTATTCCTAAGAGACATGCCAATGACGATGTCCAATGTTTAAATGTTTAAGTAATTACTGAAATTTCAATGACAGCTAAATGTTAAATAACCGTTAAATTAAGCAGTGCTCCTTTATTACCTACTCTTGCATAGTGGCCAATTGCTCTAAAATATTGACGTAATTTTCCACGCCTTGTGCGCCGCTGACCAAATGTCGCTCGTTAAAAATCATCGCCGGTACACTTTGAATGCCTTGCTGTTGCCAATGCTGCTCTTCTGCGCGCACCGCTTTAGCAAAACGCTTCTCTTCTAATACCGCGAGTGCCTCGCTACGATCAAGTCCTACTTCCGCGGCAATATCAGCAAGCACCGTATTATCAGAAATATTGCGACCATGGGTAAAGTGAGCGCTGAATAACGCCTGCTTTAAATCATGCATCGGCTTTTGCCCTTGCTGACCTGCCCAGTACAGCAGCTGATGCAGATTAAAAGTATTGTGCATGCGGGTATCGTCATTGAAATTAAACTCAAACCCGACTTCGGAGCCTGCCTCAGTCATTCTAATGCGGCTAGCGTCCGACTCTTCCTTGCTTGAGCCATATTTCTCCATGATATGCTCGCGTAAGTTTTGTCCTTCGCTTGGCATATTGCTGTTTAGCTCAAACGGATGCCAATGTATTTCATGTTCGGTATTGGTTTGCTTAAGCGCCTCAGCCAATTGACGGTAGCCGATAATACACCAAGGACAAACCACGTCTGAGACGATATCGATGCGTAGTGGCTGTTTTGATAATGTCTGTTTTGGATTTTCCATAACTTTCTGCCTATTTTATTGTTGATATTTTATTTGTTTATAAAGGGTTTTTATAAGGAGGCTTATAAATAATTGGGATAAAGAATTGAGAGTATCTGCTGTGCCAAATTATCGTAGCCTGTCCTAATACCTAATAAATGTGGATAGCGAGTAGAGGTTATATTAACCCAAAGAAGTCAGATAGTTTGACTAAAACACACAACCCATACACTCGAGGATTTGGCGCGAAACCATCATAAGAGTCATTGGTTATAAGTATAAAATTTCTGAGATACCTGATATTGCTAACTGATTAGCGCTAAGCAGACTACTATTGTTAGCCAAGAAAATGCCGATAGTTATCAATCAATAACTCAGTTATGATATTGATAAGCCCGAATAGCTTATTTACGCTAAAAATCGTGGCTGGCTTGATAAATAATGAAAGCAATATCAAGCTTATACCTATTAATGAATACTAATGATGACCAATTAAAACCAAGGATGGATCAATGACTATTGCCTGCTTTAAGCCAAAATGGATGGACGAAGAGATTGAGATGCTGCATGAGAGTGCGCTTAAAGTCTTTAGAGATTGGGAAGCGCATGATGAAAAATGGCGTGAAAATGGCATGCTCGATCGTGAGGCTTGGCTGGAAGCTGGCGAAATGGGCTTTTTATGTGCCTCAATGCCAGAAGAATACGGCGGCGCCGGTGGTGATTTTCGCCATGAAGCGGCGCTGATTTATGCACAATCTGAAGCCAATCAAGCAGGTTTCGGTGGCTTTTTACATTCAGGAATTGTCGCGCCTTATATTTTACATCACGGTACTGAAGCGCAAAAGCAGGCGTGGTTACCCAAAATGGCAACCGGCGAGTTAATCGGCGCGATTGCTATGACTGAGCCGGGCACAGGCTCAGATTTGCAAAACATCAAAACCTATGCAGTCAAAGACGGCGACGACTATATTATTAACGGCTCAAAGACCTTTATTACCAATGGTCAACTGGGTAATCTAATCATCGTCGCTTGCAAAACGGACCGCTCCCTTGGCGCTAAAGGCGTCTCCTTAATTGTGGTCGAAACCGACAATGCACCGGGGTTTGAGCGCGGTAAAAAGCTCAAAAAACTTGGCATGGCATCACAAGATACTTCTGAGTTGTTTTTTAATAATATGCGCGTGCCGCAAGCCAATTTATTGGGTACGGTCGAAGGGTTAGGTTTTGCGCAATTGATGCAAGAGTTACCGCAAGAGCGTTTGATTGTGGCATTGGCAGCGATTGGGGCGATGAAACTGGCATTGGATTTGACCATTGACTACACCAAAGAGCGCACCGCTTTTGGCAAGCCTGTCTGGAGCTTTCAAAATACCCGCTTTAAATTGGCCGAATGTAATAGCCATTATATTGCCTCTAGTGCCCTTTGCGATGCTGCTATCGAAGCCTTGGTAGAGAATAAACTAACGGTACAGCATGCTGCTTTAATCAAATATTGGGTAACCGAAAAACAATGTATCGTCATGGATGAGTGCGTACAGTTATTTGGCGGTTATGGCTACATGATGGAATATCCGATTGCGCGCTTATATGCCGATGCGCGCGTACAGAAAATCTACGGTGGTACCAATGAGATTATGAAAGAGCTGGCGTCACGCTTTATGTAATTTTTCATTTAAACCAATCTTTAAAACTACAAGTTTCTAAGATTACAGGCTTCTAAGATTATAAATTTTTAAGACTATAAGGACATAGCATGATTCAGACGGCTTATATTTATGACGCCATTCGTACCCCGCGCGGCAAAGGCAAAGCGGGCGGTAGCTTAAATCAAGTAACGCCCATTTGGCTGGTTCGCACCTTACTTAATGCCATGCAGCAGCACAACGATTTAGATACCAGCTTGGTTGATGATGTGGTGCTTGGCTGCGTGACGCCCGTAGGCGAACAAGGCGCAGACATTGCCCGTATTGCGGTGCTTGATGCAGGCTGGCATGAAAGCGTCGCTGGGGTAACCTTGTCGCGTTTTTGCGCCTCAGGGCTTGAGTCCATTAATTTAGCAGCCAGCAAAATCATGTCGGGGATGGAGGATATGGTGGTAGCAGGCGGCGTTGAATCAATGAGCCGTGTACCAATGGGCGCAGATGGCGGTGCGTGGGCAACCGATCCGCGCGTGAATGCTGCCACGGGCTTTGCGCCGCAAGGGGTGGGTGCCGATACCATTGCTACTCTCGAAGGCTTTAGTCGTACGGATGTCGATGCCTTTGCCACCGAATCACATCAGCGTGCTACTAGCGCATGGGCAGCTGGTTACTATGATAATGCGGTAGTGCCTGTGCATGATTTAAATGGGCGTTTGCTACTTGATAAAGACGAGACCATTCGCCCTAACACCACGGTTGAGACGTTAGCAGGATTAAAACCGTCTTTTGCCAAGCTTGGCGCGCTGGGCTTTGATAGTGTCTTATTAGATAAATACACCAGTATTGAGCGTATCAATCATGTCCATCATGCGGGTAACTCATCGGGTATCGTTGATGGCGCCGCGCTTTGTTTATTGGGTAGTGAAGCGGCGGGTAAAAAAGCAGGTTTGCGTCCACGGGCGAAAGTCATTATGGCGTCAGTTATCGGTTCTGAGCCGTCTATTATGCTGACTGGTCCAACGCCTGCTTGCCAAAAAGCGCTTAAAAAAGCTGGTATGACCGCCGCTGATATTGACCTATGGGAGATTAACGAAGCCTTTGCGGCGATACCGATGAAAACAGCAAAAGATTTGGGCATTTCACTCGATAAAGTCAACGTCAATGGCGGCGCGATTGCCATGGGTCATCCACTGGGTGCAACGGGTGCGATGCTGCTTACTACCGTCCTTGAAGAGCTTGAGCGTCGTAACCTAAAAACCGCCATGATTAGCTTATGCGTTGGTGGCGGTATGGGCATCGCGACCATCATTGAGCGTGTATAAGTTATCGTTAGTAATAGTGGTTAAATAAGACATTTTAATATCAGAAAGGAAGAATAATGAGCATGGACTGCACCCAAATAATTAATGAGCTGGCAAACTTTTCTGCTAAACGTGATGATGAAGGTATTGTGACCGTCACTATTGATCAAGCTGATCGAAAGATGAATGTGATTGATGATAATTTTAATCACTCGTTTGCAGCTTTGAGCGACGCTTTTATCAATGATGAATCCGCTAAAGGCTTAATTATCACCTCAGGTAAAGACAGTTTTATTGCGGGCGCTGATATCGATCAGCTGGCGAATATTCAAACTCATGAGCAAGCTTTTGAGCTGGTTGAGAACCTCAAATCAAGCATGCGTCAGCTTGAGAAATGCGGTAAACCTGTCGTTGCTGCGATGACTGGCACTGCGCTTGGCGGTGGCCTTGAGGTGGCGTTAGGCTGTCATTATCGACTCGCTATCGATGCGCCTACCGCCAAATTTGGTCTGCCGGAGGTAAAGCTAGGTTTATTACCGGGTGGCGGTGGTACTCAGCGCTTGATGCGCCTCATCGGCATGCAAAAGTCGCTTGAGATGATGACTCAAGGTCAGATAGTCAGTGCAAGCCGGGCAAAGGAGCTGGGCTTTATCGATGCCCTCGCGAGTGATGAAGCTGATATGCTCAGCCAAGCTAAAGCATGGATTAAAGCCAATCCTAACGCGCAGCAGCCATGGGATATCAAGGGTTTTAAAATTCCAGGTGGCAATGCCAATCAGCCAAAAAACTCGCAAATGCTGTCTATTGCCCCAGCCATGGCCTATCAAAAATCCCATGGCAATTATCCCGCTATTATTCATATTATGTCTTGTGTTTTTGAAGGCAGTTTGCTCGATATCGACGCTGGACTTGAAGTGGAATCCAATTACTTCGTCGCTTGTGTGCTGTCGCCTGAATCGAAAAATATGATTACCTCGATGTGGACGCAGCTTAATCAAATTAAAAAAGGTCAGTCACGTCCTAAGGGTTTTGAGCGTCAAAAAGTAAATAAGGTTGCGGTACTTGGCGCAGGGATGATGGGCGCAGGGATTGCGTATGTTGCTGCCAAAGCGGGTGTCAATGTCATATTATTAGATACCAGTATTGAGAACGCCAATCAAGGCAAACAATATTCAGAAAAGCTATTGGATAAAGCCATTGACCGAGGTTATGCAACCGAAGCTAAAAAAGTAGCGTTATTAAGTAAAATCCAAACCACGACATCTTATAACGATATTGCAGGTTGTGATTTGGTCATTGAAGCGGTATTTGAAAATCGCGATATTAAAGCCAAGTGCACCGAGCAGGCCGAAGCAATTATTCCTGAATCAGTCGTCTATGCGTCTAATACCTCAACCATTCCTATCACCAGCTTGGCGCAAGCAAGCAAACGTCCGACGCAATTTATCGGGCTGCACTTTTTCTCGCCAGTCGATAAGATGCCCTTGGTTGAAATTATCATGGGCGCGCAGACCGATGATGCCACTTTAGCCAAAGCCTTTGATTTTGTGCTGCAAATTGGCAAGACGCCTATCGTGGTCAATGACAGTCGCGGATTTTATACCTCGCGCGTGTTTGGTACTTATGTGTCAGAGGGCATCGCGATGTTAGGCGAGGGCGTGCATCCGCGCCGTATCGAGGTCGCAGGTCTTAAAGCTGGCATGCCGATGCCGCCACTGGCGCTGGAGGACGAAGTCTCGCTTGATTTATCGATGTTGATTATGGCGCAGTCCAAAAAAGATACCCTTGCTGAGGGTAAAGACTGGGTCAGCCACCCTGCAGAAGCGGTGCTTACTACGCTGGTAAAAGACCATGAGCGCTTAGGTAAAAAAGTCGCTAAAGGTTTTTATGATTATGCGCAAAATGCTGAGGGTCAAAATGATAAACAGCTATGGCCCGCGCTGACTGAGCTATATCCGCCACTTGCTGAGCAGCCTGACATGCAAGAGCTGATTGATCGTCTACTTTATATCCAAGCCAATGAGTCAGCGCGCTGCTATGAAGAAGGGGTTTTGCGTTCTGTCGCTGAAGCTAACGTAGGCTCTATCTTTGGTTGGGGGTTTGCCCCGCATCAAGGCGGCACCTTACAATTTATCAATGCCACAGGTGTAGAGAAGTTCGTTGAGCGTAGTCGCAAACTTGCCGCAAAGTATGGCGCACGTTTTGAGCCTGCCCAGATTTTGGTTGAGATGGCTAATAAAGGCGAGGTGTTTGCAGATGGTTAATAGTAATTCAACGCCCAGCTCTTCGATTAACAATCATTCAATGACAGACATGATGGCTGATTGCTTACACGGCTTAAAGGTAGTCGACTTGACCCGTAATCTACCCGGTCCATTTGCCACCAGATTACTTGCTGATTTGGGAGCAGAGATTGTCAAAATCGAACCAGAAAACGGTGACCCAGGACGGGCGTTTGGTGAATTGTTTAAAGCTTTAAACCATAGCAAGCACTGCGAAAAAATCGATTTTCGCAGTGCAGCAGGGATTGAAACTATCAAAGCCCATATCAAGGATGCCGATGTCATGCTTGATAGCTTTCGTCCTGAAGTGCTGCTAGGTATGGGTTTAGATGCTGCCACTTTACATGCTATCAATCCAAAGCTCGTCATGGTCTCTATCACTGGTTACGGGATTGCTGATGGCCTTGATGAAACGGCTGAATCTTGGACGGCCAAAGCGGGTCACGATATCAATTTTATGGCGATGAGTGGGACTTTGGCACAATTAAAGACCGCTACAGGCGAGCAAGCCATGCCCAATATGCAGTTTGCCGATTTGGCTGGCGGCAGTGATACCGCCGTCATTGCCTTATTGGCCACGGTATTTGCTGCCAAAAACACCGGGCGCGGACGCCATATCGCCGTCAGCATGACGCACAGCTTATATCATCATTTAGTAATGCCAAAAGCAACTGCCGATATGATGGAAAACATAAATGGACAACGCCCAGAGCCTCAGAATGATTTTTTAGGCGGCGTGTTACCTTGCTATCGGTTGTATAAAACCCAAGATGGTCGCCATATGTCAGTCGGCTCGTTAGAGCTAAAGTTTTGGCAGTTATTATGTGCGACATTAGAGTTAACTGAATATAGTAATGCGCATTGGCAGCGCGGCTTTATGCCAAATACCGCTGAAAGTAAAAAAGCCGAGCAAGCTATGACAGAAAAGTTTGCCAGTCAAACATTAGCGCATTGGCAAGAAATATTTAGCGCCGTTGATGCTTGCGTGACGCCAGTGCTCACGCTTGCAGAAGCGCAAAAACATCCGCTCTTTGCCCATCAAGATAAGTATCAAGCAACGGCTGGTTGGCAAGTGCTTGCGATGGCATGATTTATCATTAGGTAGCTGAAAGATAAGACATAGGGGTGTGAGTAAAATAGCGATTAGCAGGCTTATGATGACAATGCAATGCCCAAGCTTAGATAGTAACAGGACTATTTGAATCTATTACGACCGTCATACAAGAGTGTAAATACTCTGCGATATAATTTAATTTTTATTAAATAGGAGGAGAGTCTTATGAGTCGTACATTGTGGCTGGTGGTTGGTATCATTAGTATTCTTGGCGGTATCTTTGCTTTTTTCAATCCTCTTAGCGCCAGTTTCGCTGCTGAACAACTGGCTGGATTCGTCTTTCTTCTTGTCGGTATCTTACAGTTTATTGCCCTGTTCCGTGCTTATACCACGACGGGTAAAGTGCTAGCGGCCATTGGCGGTGTGCTTGGCATATTTATCGGTATTGAGCTGCTACAAAACCCGCTACAAGGTATTTTAACCTTGACCATGGTAATTGCTATCTTATTTATGGCAACGGGTATTGTCAGAGTGATAGTGGCTTTTGGTTTACGTAGAACCGTTGCTTTTGTGCCGATATTAATCTCAGGGCTTATCTCGATTGCGTTGGCTATCATGATATTTACCAGCTATCCGCAGTCAGCGACCTATATTCTTGGCGTCCTATTAGCCGTTGAGCTGATATCTAATGGCATCTCATTAATAATGTATTCACGTGTGCAACCACCTTTGGATAGACGCTTATAAACTCATAAACTCGTAAACTTATAAATGAGACTAGCAATAAATCATGCAATAAAATGCATAAAAAAGACGCCGTGAAATGGCGTCTTTTTTTATTATATAAGTTATTGGTTTTTCAGATTTTAACGCGAAAAGGTCAAAATATGCCCTTTGAATGGTAGTTCAAGATAAGTGGTGTCCTCAGGTTTAACGTGCTTACTGCTAAAACCAAATTCAACCATCTTATTGGTCAACTTGTTTTTGCGCCCGCGCCCAGGGTCAACGACAATAACTTCACAAGTTGGCAGTGCATGGCGCTCAATAAACTCCGCCAAGATATCGATATGCTGGTCTTCATAAAGCAAATCGCTACCGATAATGATATCAAACTTGCCAAGATGGCTATTGTCTTCGGCCCAGTCTAAGCGCTCAAAGTTAATCTCTTTATTATTATTTAGTGTGGTATTTCTATCAAGGAAATACTCAACTGTTGGATGATAATCAGTCGCTGTAATATCGGCATGGCGATGGTTAAGCAATAAGCTTGATAATGCCATGCCGCAGCCAACTTCCAAGATACGCTTGCCCGCAATATCATAATCAAGCATATGATTGGCGAGCACCAAGCTTGATGGCCAAATCACGCCAAACATCGGCCATGACGCCGAGCAAATACCGAGGTCTGATGCCTCATTATCAGGGTCACTAAATTGTTGATTGTCACGTAAAGTACAAATGTGGATGTCGGTGCTGCCAATTTCAATCGTTTGATAACGCACGCGCACGGTAGTCAGCGAAGTCATAAACTGTCCTAAAAAATAAGCAAGAATGCAAGGTTTGGCAAAGGCTGCCACTTTCGGGGATGGTAATTAGTAAAAGGGTGGGTTAACGCTTGGAGATGGGAAAATGTAGCAATATTTAAATATAAGAATGTGGAAATGTTATAAAAATCTGTATAGCTATACAGTATGCAAAATAATCAAATGGTTACCGCTAGTATGACCTAACATTTGACAAGTTGTTGTTAATTCTAAGGGTATTATTATTACTGTGTGATTTTATAAAAAATAGAAGCCGATTTTAGACAGATAGTTATTATTATAATGTTTAAGCTATAGATATAAAAATGCACCGCTTATGGTTAAAGGGCGCATTTATATGAAAAAGTTAGCTTGATTCAGTACGGATTTAATTAATGATGGCTTTAATAAAGAACGGGTTTAATTCGTAAATCTAAGCCCAGAGGTTTTTAGTGCCCATACCAGCTCAACAAAAGCGCGATTGTTGGTTAAAGGTTCGCCATCGATGATAAGCACGTAGCCTGAGCCATCAATCCATAAAAATACAAAGCTGGTTTCAGGAATCAGCAAATCGACTTGCTGAAAGAAAGAGATAGCTTGGCTTTCTACTGCCCAGCCGCGTTGTTTTTGGCGCAGCATAAAGCCTGAAAAGTCAGCCGCCGCCACACTCAGCATATCGGCTTCTTCTTGACTATAGCCAATCCGCGCCAAACAAAAACCTTCATCAGAACCAATTGCCGCACGGCGTTTCCCAGATAAGCTTGAAACCACATAGGGTAAAAACTGGTCTAATGGCAAGTTTGGCGCGGGCAAAAATAGCGACAGCTTCTCAATCCAGCCATGCTCTAGAAAGCTGTCTAGCCATTGGTCAGAATAACGCTCGAGCCAATCAGCGGCTAACAAAGTCTCGTTATAAGACAATAAGTCTTGTAGTGATAACTGCTCAGCCGTTGGTTCACTTTGCGAAAATGCCTCAAAAATGCCGGCTGGGGTCAAAGTCAGATAGGTTTTATCAGCGTTTAAATAAGAAGACATAGCGGCTACCCGTTAGATGTATTTTTTATGATGGTATTAAAAATGATTGAGGCTTTAAGCGTCTTGTACATTTTTAGTTTGGTCAAGTTTTTGCTGACAATGATTCCAGCGCTCATCAAATTGCCAATCGCTTTTACCCAAGCGAAACCACACCAAGGAGAAGGCCAAACGGTCATGACGCGCGATACAATGGGCAAAAAACTCGTTTTCGATTTGCTCTATGGTGTCCCAGTCTTGATTATCGCGCGCAAGCATCAAGTCGCTGGTGATATCTTTGGCTATTTCTTTGGCGTCATCACTACTGATGCGCAGCCGCTGGCTTTGTTCATTTAACGATGGCGATACCAGTACGCTCCAGCGCGTTGCTAGCATGCTGTTTTTTTGAATATAGCTTTTTTTATCAATACAATCGCGAAAGCCTTGTTCTATATGCGGTAGCATGCGACCTTGCAAGCGGGTAAACATATTGGTGACATCATAGGGGATGTCATACCAGCAGCCATAAAAGAAATCGGCCACCGCGCCTTGTAGCGGCTCTTTTTCGTTTAGAAGTAGGGCAGCATTGATACGTTGTTCGTGAAAATGGCGATTGTTGGGGGCGATAAATATCTTACGTGAGTAAAGACGATAGACGCGCCGCGCCGCCATTTCACTTTCTTTGATGAGATCTAAATCAGACATAAGCGTGTCCTGTTAGTCATAGCTATTATTCAATAAGTGCGGTTTAACAGTTATTGTTTAGCGCTATTAAACAACCACTATGACTTAAGTAAGATGCCAATTAACCATGAATCATGAACAATGAACAATGAATCTGCTAATCAAGTAAGGTTTGCATCAAATCAATCATAAATTCAGCGTCTTCTTCATCCATGGCTTCAAAACCTTGCGGCATACCAAGTTCAGCCAAGGCTTCTTTACCATCATCATCGTTATGCAGATTAAGAATCGCATCCATCAAGATATCAGTATCAGGGAAGCCGTCTTTAATCAGTAAGACGTGGCTGATATCTGCCAAATCACTCTCGATTAGCACTGATAGCTGTGCTTTGGTTAGACGTGAAAAACTATGGAAAATCTCCGCCATAAAGAATGCCACTTGCGCATCACCTTTAATCACTTGGCGCGCTGCCGCTTGATAAGTCTCAGTCACCGTCCAATTAAGGTCGGCTTCTGCTATATCGACCGCTTCAAGCAGACGTAAACCAATGAGCTTGACATCACGATTATCGGCCATCGCCACGGTAGCGCCAGCTTTGATGTCCTCTAGGCTATTGATATCGCTATTGGCGGCAGCGGCGATGACCATCTCATCAGATTTGCCGATAGGGCGCGCAACCGCACGGTAGCCTTGCTCACGGATAAGGGTCGCAGCATCAAAAGGATTGGCATAAATAACCTGAATATCGCCTTGATTGATAATGCCTTGTTGCTCAGCCTGCGAGTCGGGTATATTTAGGTGCATATTGAGATTGGCACGCTTTTGAATCAAAGTGTTAAACATGTGCCAGCCTGCAAAACGCTCAGGCGAAAAATCAGGGGCGATTAACATATTATGTGTCGTCATGATTTAGCCTTCCTCGTCTTGTTTCATTTGGGCATATTGAGCGATTGCCGCATCAATCTTGCTGCGTGATGGCTTACGGCGCACCGAAGTATAGCCAACGGTTTCGCCGCGGCGTACGTTTGGCACCACAGTGGCATACACCCAATAATGGCTGCCATCTTTGCATAAGTTTTTTACATAGCCATGCCATTTTTGCCCAGCAGCAGCGGTCGCCCATAAGTCTTTATAGGCCGCTTTTGGCATGTCAGGGTGACGTAGAATATAATGCTGCTTGCCGATTAATTCATCGACGTCATAGCCGCTAATCTCGACAAAGGCATCATTAACGTGCGTCAAAACACCGTTTAAATCGGTACGTGACACAATCAGCTTACCGTCAGGGTAAGGGCGTTCGATACCAGTATCATAAACAGTGCGCGAAGTGCCATCGTGATAAGTCATGCTGACTTGTTCGGCAGGCATCTCAGGCTTCATGGCGTCGGGGAGTGGAGAACCCATTGTAATCTCCTTTATTTATCATTATTTTAATAATTATTAAAAAGCGGATTTGGTTTCAGTTTATGGCCTGACATCTATCTTTAAAACTTATTGCATAAGCCGCTGTCTGAAACCAAATGATTAAACTCAAATAAAACACTTAACTGCTAAAACTGTTAAGTAAGGCTCGATATATGCTTGATACTGGCTTTATAGTGATTACTCTTGCAAAAGGCACCCAGAAACTAAGCAGGTATCAATCTTAATCATCTATATCAACAACCACGTATTCAACAATCAGCTATTCAACAACCACCTATTCAACAATCAAGCATTCAATATAAACAGTGTGCATTACCTTAAATAATTTTTATAAGACAGAGCGTCAATTTTCATTTAAAGTGTTGTTTATTAAAATATTGTTTCTAAAGCGATTTATCGTATGAATGTGGCATAACACTGTATCGACAAACCTTTAAAATTAGCAATTAAATCAGTTTTGCAAGGGCTTCAGAGGCCCGTTTAATGTCTAAGAAAATCAAGCCTAATTTGGCATTTGGTTTTGCCATAATGGTTAATACCGCTTCATCGCCTGATGAGGTCATAATCACGTAGCCTTTTTCGCCTTGGATCATAATACGGTCGATGCTACCACGAGCCAATTCACGACCTGCGCGGTCACCTAATGACAATAAAGCGGCAGACATCGCGCCAACACGGTCTTCATCAACGCCTGTCGGCAAGGCTGATGCAATCATAAGACCGTCGTTAGAGATAAGGGCAGATGCTTCCACATCGGCTGATGAGCTGTTTAGGTCTTCTAAGATTTGCTGGAATGAATCTGTACGCATAACAATTTCTCTGTAACGAGTGATTAAATGGAAAAATTGACACAATAAGAAGGAATAAAATCTTCAATAGTCTTTGATGAGCGGGTAATATTATAAACCCTTACTATTAGCATTGATATAGAGAAACTCTCGTTAAAGGCTGAAAGTTGCTTATTTTTGACCTTTGAGTGCACTTTTTTGACTATCTATTTTAGACAGTCTTTTATTAGTAAATATAAGTTGATTAGTATTGGTGTGTTTTACCAGTTTGAATCTTTTTTAATAATCTACACCGTTAAATAAAACAGTGAATGCCATGTCATCGTCCTATGTACTGGCATGAAAAAAGCCAAATAAATGTAAAGGTTTTTTGACCGATGAGTTTTCACGACCACGTCGTCGATAGCCTATAATGAGAAAAATGTCCATTATAACTTTTCATGATGGCGATATTTACTAGACTTATACACCAAAAAAATGATATATAGTTATGAGATAAAACTTGTTTGTGCTTCTGGGTTTATGATTTAGAAACACAATCAGTTGGCTTCTAATCCCACCAGTTCCTATACCTAGCACCCAGCAGCGTATAGGCACGATTTCAATCCCACGCTCGCGTTTTGCATCCCATCGTTTGCGGTTAAGCGATAAAACGCCGGTGTAAATCAGCATGATTACAATTTTTACCCTAAGGAACCTATATGAGTATCAGTCAGGCAATCGAAAAAGTCGAAGCACGTTACGCCCACCAACCTGAGTTTATTCAGGCGGTAAAAGAAGTTGCAATCACCATTGCTCCGCTATACGACGCCCACCCGGAATATGATACTTTTAAAATATTTGAGCGCCTGGTTGAGCCTGACCGTGTTTTCGCTTTTCGTATCAACTGGGAAAACGATAAAGGTGAAGTACAGGTAAACCGCGGCTGGCGTGTGCAGTTCAGTAATGCCTTAGGTCCTTATAAAGGGGGCGTACGCTTCCATCCTACCGTCAACCAATCGGTACTAAAGTTTTTAGGGTTTGAGCAGATTTTTAAAAATGCTTTGACAGGTTTACCAATGGGCGGCGCTAAAGGTGGTTCTGATTTTGATCCTAAGGGTAAGTCTGACAGCGAAATCCGTCGTTTTTGCTACGCCTTTATGCGTGAGCTGCATCCTTACATCAGTAAAGATATTGATGTGCCGGCTGGTGATATCGGTGTCGGCGGACGCGAAGTCAGCTATATGTTTGCGATGTATAAGAACCTGACGCGTGAGCACGGCGGTGTCTTGACTGGTAAGGGCGTGGGTTTTGGTGGTAGCTTGATGCGTACCGAAGCGACTGGCTATGGCGCGGTTTATTTCCTAGAGAGTATGCTTGCTGCGCAAAACGACAATATCAAAGGCAAAAAGGTACTGATATCAGGTGCCGGTAACGTGTCACTACATGCTGCTGAAAAAGCACATATGCTGGGTGCAACGGTACTGACGGTATCTGACTCACAAGGGACGCTTTATGATGCAAACGGCATGGATCAAGAAAAAATTGATTGGCTAAAACAGCAAAAAGCCCAAAGCAAGCCATTGTGTGACTATGTCGATGTGTATGGTGGTGAATGGTTGGCCAAGCAAAAGCCATGGCATATCAAAGGTGATATCGCCATTCCATCAGCGACCCAAAACGAAGTCAACGAAGACGATGCCAAGTTAATGGTTGAAAACGGCATCAAATATATTGCTGAAGGCGCTAACATGCCATTGACTGCTGAAGCGATTGATTACGTTCGTCTGCACCGTGTGCACTATGCGCCAGGTAAAGCGGCTAATGCGGGCGGTGTTGCCGTCTCTGGTCTTGAGATGTCGCAAAACTCAGTACGCCAATATAAAACCTTTGAAGAAGTCGATGAGCGCTTAAAGTGCATCATGAAAAACATTCATGACTGCGCCGCTGAAGCGTCAGAAAATTATGGTCAGACTGATAATGGCTATATCGACTATATGACCGGTGCCAATATCGTTGGCTTTAAGCGTGTGGCTGATGCGCTATGTGCTTATGGGATTTTGAACTAAGCATTTCTTAAAAACTAACGCTGTCTCTTAAAAGCCGCGCTTATCTTATATGATAGGCGCGGTTTTTTTATAGCTGGCTTTATTTAAAAGTTGAGACATAAATATTTATCAGCCAGTAGATGCTAGCAATCTTACCCATGCTCACTGTTTTTGTACGTTTATCCTTACCCAATTACGTTAGTATAGGAGTAAGTCAGTGTTGCATAATCAGCATGGTCGGTTAAAATTATTATTAATGTTAACCGTCACTTAGCGTGACCAATGCAACATAATATAAAAACAGTATTGAAAAATATCTTTAGCATCCTCAAATCGGGAAGCCAAAGCCAAGCATGACAGTCAATAGGCGCGATTTTTTAGTCAAAACTGTTTGCTCGTTTTCTCCCTATTTGTTGGTCTAATACTTTTTTGCATTATTCACCTACTTTATAAGGACGTCTTATGAAACGTCGTACTCTTTTAGCCCTTGCCGCCAGCACCGTACTGCTTGCCGCTTGTAATCAGTCACCTACTACTGACGCCGAAACCAATGCAGCTGACAGTGCCGCAACAGGTGGTTCTGATTTGCTCCAGCGTATCAATAATGGCGGCACCATCAACGTCGGTACTGAAGGCACTTATCCGCCGTTCACGTATCATGATGAGAGCGGTAAGCTTACCGGTTATGATGTCGAAGTGACGCGTGCCGTTGCTGACAAACTAGGCGTTGAGGTTGAATTTAAAGAAACCCAGTGGGATGCGATGCTGGCAGGACTTGACTCCAAACGTTTTGATATGGTCGCCAATCAGGTCAGTCTAACCACCCCTGAGCGTTTAGCAAAATATGATAAAGCGACCGCTTACAGCTGGTCAGGCGCGGTGGTTTTAGCACCGACTGATGATAATCGTTATAGCTCGTGGGAAGGCCTAAAAGGTCTACGTTCAGCGCAGTCGCTTAGCAGTAACTATGGCGAGCTAGCAGAACGTTATGGCGCAGAAGTTGTCCCTGTAGACGGTATGGCGCAAGCGATTCAATTGGTCAAACAAGACCGCGCTGACTTTACTATGAATGACAATCTTGCCGTATTGGATTATCTAAAGAAATTCCCCGACAGTGCGCTTGAGATTAAACTGACAGCCCCTGTTAGTGAGCAGACCGGTTCGGGATTGGTATTGCTAAAAGGTGATGATGCCGTTGTTGCAAAACTAGACGAAGCCATGGCCGCGCTAATCGCCGATGGAACGCTAACCAAACTTAGCGAAGAATTCTTTGGTGCTGATATAAGTCAACAAAAATAATGCTCGCTTCTATCACGTCTATGTTAGCTGAACTACTGGCACTACTGCCATTTATGGACCCTGCGCGGGCGCAAATCGTTATCAATTCGTTTTGGCCAATGCTCAAAGGCGGTATCTATTATTCGATACCGCTGGCATTGATTTCATTTGCGATTGGTATGGCCATTGCGCTGACAGTGGCGCTGATTCGTATCGTGCCGCGTGCTGGCTGGTTCCATGAGATTATCTATAGACTTGCGCGCATTTACGTGTCAGCCATTCGCGGCACGCCGATGCTCGTGCAGCTATTTATTATTTTTTATGGGCTGCCAAGTGTTGGCTTAAAGCTTGATCCATTTCCATCTGCGATTATAGCTTTCTCGTTAAATATCGGTGCTTATGCGTCAGAGACGGTACGTGCCTCGATTTTGTCTATTCCAAAAGGGCAATGGGAAGCAGGCTCAACCGTCGGCTTGACGTATCTACAGACTTTTCGCCATGTGATTTTGCCGCAAGCGTTACGCGTTTCAGTGCCACCCTTATCCAATACCTTTATTAGTTTGGTTAAAGATACGTCGTTGGCATCATTGGTACTGGTCACTGAGCTATTTAAAGAAGCCCAGATTATCACCGCGCGTAACTATGAGTTTATGCTGGTTTATACTGAAGCGGCGGTTATTTATTGGGGTATCTGTCTGTTCTTGACCTTTATCCAAGGTAAGCTTGAAACCCGACTCGACCGCTATGTGGCTAAGTAGTTTATCTGCTCATCTACTCGTTTTATGACAGTTTTAGCATTAACCGCGTATCAGGAACTTTTATGATTCAAGTCAGTAATATTCACAAAGCCTTTGGTAGTAATCAAGTGCTCAAGGGCATTGATTTGACCATTCACAAAGGTCAAGTCGTGGTCATATTAGGACCATCAGGCTCGGGTAAAACCACCTTTTTGCGTTGTCTAAATGCGCTAGAGATTCCTGATCAAGGCGTTATTAAGTTCGACGATGGTAGCTTGACGGTCGACTTTGCCACCAAGCCTAAAAAGAAAACCCTGCTGGCATTACAACGTAAAGCTGGGATGGTATTTCAGTCTTATAATTTGTTTCCGCATAAGACCGCGCTTGAAAACTTAATGCTTGGGCCGACGGTGGTACAAGGGCAAAGTAAAGCGCAAGCACGCGCGCAGGCTTTAGCATTACTCGAAAAGGTCGGGCTCTCGGATAAAGCGGATTTGTACCCGTTTCAGCTATCTGGTGGTCAGCAGCAGCGAGTTGGTATTGCGCGTGCGCTGGCTATTGAACCGTCGTTACTGTTGTTTGATGAGCCAACCTCTGCGCTTGATCCAGAGCTGGTGCAGGATGTCCTAGGAACGATGAAGCAGTTAGCTTCTGAAGGCTGGACGATGGTTGTGGTGACTCACGAGATTAACTTTGCCCGTGATGTCGCTGATCATGTGGTTTTGATTGAAGACGGTGTGGTGGTCGAAGAGGGCAGCGCGCGGCAGTTGTTTGAGGACTCAAAGCATCCACGTACGCAAGCGTTTTTACAGCGTATCGTGCAATAATAAAAATGATTTAAGGTGTTAATCAAGTTTTTATAGCGTAAATAAGTTACTATAAAATAAGGTTTTAAGACCTTTACCAGCTGTTAAGCAAAAGCCCCAACGATATTCTTATGGTTGGGGCTTTTTTTGTCTTATAAAAACGAATAGAACGTAAGACTAAACCTTTTGCCGTCTTCTTAACCAACGCGGTACACGAGTGGTCGTACCATTTAATACCGCATTAAATAAAGCCGCTAGTAGAATGAGTACCACCCCTAAATATTGAATCCATGACAATGACTGATGCAGTAATAGCGTCGCTAAAGCAATCGCGGTTAAAGGCTCAAAGATAGTAAACACCGATGCACGAGTGGCAGGCAGCTTCTCTAATGCCTTCATATAGAGGGCAAAGGGCACGACGGTTCCAATCAACGACAGTCCCAAGGCGTAGCCCCAAGTGTGTAAAGGCAAGGTTAATAATTGCCCATACGTTTTATAGGTCTCGGGTAGTAAAAGCAATACGCCAGCACTGATAACAATAGAGGTAAAAAATACCAAAGGAGCAGGGTGCGCATAGTGCATCGCGCGCTTGCCGAGTACGCCATAGAGGGAATAACATACGCCAGATAGTAGCCCAAGCACGATGCCCCAGTTGACTTGTGCCGCATCTCCTAACATGGTTAGACCAACACCGAATACTGCCATGAGCGCCAGTAATGCCGACTGCCGAGTAATGGATTCATTCAGCAAAACTGCCGAAAATAATAAGCTAAAAACGGGTGCGGTATAAAGCAAAGCAACGGCAGGACCTGCACCAACATAGATGACCGCAAAGAAATAGCATACCGACATGCCGAGTACGCCAATCAACGATTGTATCGCCAGTCCAAGCCATTGTTTTGGACGCAGCTTAATGAGGTATGGCCATAGCTTTGGTAACATAATGAGAATAAGAAAGGCAGCGGTCACAATACGCAAAATGGTAATTTGCCAGCCACTAAAGCCGATTTGATTGAGGTAGGTCGAGAATATCCCCAAGGTACCCCAGCAGACAGCGGCTGTGATAATTTGAATGGTGCCTATCCATGACTGACGCGCTGACATTGCGCTACCGGTGTTTGCCATATCGCTCTCTATTTTATTTCCTAGAAAATTTAAACAATAAACTGTGTAAGCTTTTTAGCTAATGGCACTTTTTTGACTTGGTGCTCGTTGCCTATTGCTCATCACTCATTACTATGCTGAAATAACAAAAGACAACCTTGTTAAAGGCTGCCTTTTGTTTGTTGTTTTCAGTCTATCATTAAAGCGTTAATGAAGGATTAACACAAGTCCATTAAACTTAAAATTCAATTTACTTAAGTTGCATAATTTAAACTTGCAGTAAAAAATTGCTTAGCAAGCGCTTAGCCCCTTCCGTGGCAAAGGACTCTGGGTGAAACTGTACGCCTTGAATCGGATATTCTGTATGCTGCAATCCCATAATCTCATCACCGGCTAGCGCTGACTCAGCCAAACTTAAATCATGATGTTCATCATTAGCAACGACTGAAGTGACCGTTAAGCAGTCTGGTAGCGTATCTGCCTTTACCATCAATGAGTGATAGCGCATGATTTCTATCTCTTGTGGCAAGCCTTGATAGACACCTGCATTATCATGGCGAATGGCTGAGACCTTGCCATGCATCGGTACGCCGGCTCGTACCACATCACCGCCAAATACGTGGGCGATACCCTGCATACCCAAGCAAACGCCAAGAAGCGGCGTTGTTTTGCCCATGACCTCTATCACTTCTGCACAAATACCAAAATAAGCGGGGTCATCAGGGGCACCAGGGCCGGGCGAGATAATGATACGGTCAAGATTCATCGCTTGTACATCAGCCAAGGTAATCTCGTTATTACGCCTGACGATGACGTTGGCTGCTTCTTTAGTACCGTCTTTATCACTGTCCATGGTTTGCAGAATCTCACCGATATATTGATAAAGATTAAAGGTAAAAGAATCGTAGTTATCGATAATTAAAACATTCATAAGTCATAAGCTCTTTGCTGAAATATAGGGAGTTTAGGCTGTCATAAAGCTGTCTAAGACCACTTTCATGGCAGAAAGCTTACGCTGAATTTCTAAGTATTCATCAGCAGGATTGGAGTCGTAAACATTGCCGCCGCAGGTTTGCGCATAAGCCGACTCACCATTGATAAATAGACTGCGAATAGGAATGGCAAAGATACAATCGCCATTAAAGTTAAATGACCCAAGCGCACCGCCATAAGCACCGCGACCATCAGGCTCTAGCTCATTAATGACTTTGATTGCTTCGACTTTTGGTGCGCCAGATAAGGTACCGGCGGGGAAGTTGCTGGCAAGGGCGCTAAACATATCTTCATCAGGATGCAAAATCCCAACGATTTCAGAGGAGATATGTTGGACGTGTGAGAAGCGTTTGATGTCCATTAGGCTACGTACTTTTACCGTACCAAAGCGTGCGACGCGACCGATATCGTTACGGTGCAGGTCAACGAGCATATTGTGCTCGGCTATCTCTTTAGCATCATTTAGCAAAGCGCGGGCAAGCTTACGGTCTTCTGCGATATCGACGCCGCGCTTGGCGGTGCCTGCGAGAGGATAGGTTTCCATCTCACCTTGACGTAAGCGAAACAGTAGCTCAGGGGAGGCGCCAATGATGCATTGCTGAGAAAATTTCATAAAGTACATATGCGGTGACGGATTGACGGTCCGCAGCTTTTCATAAATCGGCATCTTATCGCCGCTAATATGATATTTGGACTTAAAGCCAACTTCACACTGAAAGATCCGCCCAGAGATGATGTCTTCTTTGACTTGCATGACGACTTTGGCATGCTCTTCTTGGCTCATACCATCACCCAAAAACTCAACGGTTGGCGGCTCATAATTTGGAATGGGCGCATCTAGTAAGGCTTTGATGTGCTCGATACGATTGTCTTGCTGCGCGGTCGGGTAATAGAAATAGAAAATCTCACCGGTCATCTTATCAAGCGTCAGACCATCTAAATAGACACCAAATTTAAAGGGTTCAAAGTCGTTACTGGCTTTAGCATTGAGACTTGGCTCAAAGAAATTGACACTGTCATAGCCTAGATAACCGACCAGTCCACCGCTTTGGTCACGGGCAATAACGTGCTGCGGGGTGATTTTACGCAATAGCTCGTAAGGATTGTCCGTTTGATAATGACTGGTTTCAGCAGTTTTATTATCAGTAATCGCTAAGGTGCTACGGTCCAATGCAGCAATGGTCATAACCGGGTCAAAACCAATGGCATGATGGCGCGCCATATGACCGTCTTCACCCAATGATTCAAGCAGATAACAGGTCTCAAAAGCGCGCTCAATACGTTTAAATAATGCGAAAAAATCGATATCCTGCGTGAGTTTAATGCGCTGTGGCTTACTAGGAATATCAATAGCAGCAGGTTGATTAGGCTTGGAAGTAGCAGAGGTCATAACAATGTCCAAAATAGTTCAATGATTTATCAGATAAAAATCAGGCACAAAGAAATCGTGCTTTTTGATGAATTAAGCGTCTTTTATAGATGTGCTTTTTATAGATGTATTTTTTCTATGAGTCTTTAATAAAGCGCTCACATCATGCACTTGCATGGCTTTAGCGCCGCGCGAAACAGTGGCGATACCAACACCCAGTTGCTCAGATATCTCACGCTGGGTCACACCGCGCTCAAGCAAGTCAAAAATACGGATACGATTGGCGATTTCTTGCTGCTCTTTATCGGTCAATAGCGCACTGAATAACCGCTCAATAGCGGCACTGTCACTGCAATTTGCGAGATGAGTTAATAAACTGTGGTAGGGGTTAGTGCTCATAGTATGTAATCTTTATAATAGTCGGGCAAATAATATCTTGTTTCAGTATTCTAGTACAGTAGTACAAGAAAAACAAGTAATCCGACTTAATGTTTCCACAGTAATCGATATAATGTTTTTTATTGAACAAGTATCATTTGTTAAATCTGAGCTATTAAGCATAACAAGCCAACTAATCGCCATTAGCTGGCTGGTCTATTCTGCAAGCTCAATTTGTACTTGCCAATCATTGATATCAAGCTCATAGCAGTTATTGCCTTCGCCATTGATACGGTCAATCACTAAAAAGTTAGAGTCACAACCAAGTGCAAGCAGCGGATGATGCCAGACATAGGCGTCATATTGCACGCCTTGATGCGATTTGGCATAAAATACGGTCAAATCATCAGCAGACTGTGGCGGCTTGCCTTTAGGCGCAACCACGACAATATAATCCTGACCATTCATCGAAAAGAAAGCCTGAGTACCAAACGGGTGATATTCCATTACTGATAAGGCAATAGGAAAATCGCGCTTTTTAGCACAGAAAATACTCATACCGACATTGCCACCATCGAGCTTAGCCTCAGCGATAGCATGGTGGCGCTTGGCGTAGCCATTGTTAATCTCATAACAATTTTCAGGCGTTTCTTCGTCTTTATCATACGGCTCAATAACCTTGCCATAAGGTGCAAACTCAGCTTTAGTCAAAGGTTTGGCTATGATTGTAGTACTCATGAATTCACCTTAATAAGGGTTAGTAACGTTAGTTGAATTAGTAACGTTAGTTAATTGATAGGGTCGTTTAATTGGCAGTAGCAGTAAATTTACTATAGACCCGTATTCGCATTAACGATTATGCTTTTATACTATTTATCGTTGTGGATGGCTTATCGTTCCGGGCGAATAAATGGCATATGTCTATTCACGTCTTTATATAGTAAGTATCTAAATGGACCAGGTCCGCCAGCGTAACAAGATTGTGGGCAAAATGCGCGCAGCCACATAAAATCACCCGCCTCGACTTCTACCCATTCACCGTTTAAGTGATATACCGCTTTACCTTCTAGCACATACAAACCGTGTTCCATGACATGCGTTTCGTCAAATGGAATCACACCGCCCGGTTGGAAAGTGACTATGTTCACATGCATATCGTGACGCATATCGGATTGCTCGGTAAATCTGGTGGTTGCCCATACACCATTAGTACCGGGCATCTCAATCGCTGCAACATCGTGATCGCTGGTGACAAAAGGTTCGGGCGCATCAATACCGTCTACAAACTGATAAGCTTTACGAATCCAATGGAATTTAACGTGCTTGTCGCTATTGTTTTTTAGCGTCCACTTACATGCCGGTGGTAAAAATACATAGCCACCCGCTTCGAGATGATGCGCTTCGCCTTTAATAGTAATATCCATTGCACCTTCAACGACAAACAATACGGCTTCTGCTGTGGTATCCAGCTCAGGCTTTTGAGAGCCGCCATTTGGTGCGACTTCGACGATGTATTGTGAGAAGGTTTCTGCAAAACCGCTTAAAGGACGGGCAATCACCCACATGCGCATGCCTTCCCAAAACGGTAGGTAGCTAATAACAATGTCGGTTAGTACACGTTTGGGGATAATCGCATAAGCTTCGGTGAAGATAGCGCGATCGGATAGTAGTTGTGTTTGCGGAGGTAAGCCGCCAGTTGGGGCATAATAAGTACTTTTTGTTGACATGGTTAATAATCCTTAATGATTTTGTGCCGCGATAAATTGGTGTCTGAACTTATGATCTGAATTTAAGATTACATCCAGTCAGCGGTGTTATCAGCCGTGGCAGGATGGTTTTCATACCAGTGCTTGGCAATCTCATCGCGGCGACAGACCCAAACATCAGGTTTGTCCGTAATATATTTTAAAAACTTTTTCAGCGCGGTGATGCGACCAGCGCGGCCAATGATACGGCAATGCAAACCGATGGTCAGCATTTTTGGCGTTTGCTGACCTTCTTCATAAAGCGTATCGAAGCTGTCTTTTAGATACTGATAAAAGGGTTCAGCATGAGTGAATCCCGGGCTTGACGAAAAGCGCATGTCATTGGTTTCAAGGCTATAAGGAATAACCAGATGCGGCTTGCGAGCGATTTTATTACCGTCTTCTACCTTAACATTAAGCCAGTAAGGCAGCTCATCAGCGTAAGAGTCGGAGTCATAAATATAGCCACCTTGCTCGGCGACCAGCTCACGGGTATTGGGACTATCACGACCTGTGTACCAACCTAACGGCTGCCCACCAAGCATCCGCTCAAAGATTTCAGTAGCACGACGCACATGCTCGCGCTCGGTCTCACGGTACATATATTGATAGGTAATCCAGCGCAGTCCGTGACTGGCAACTTCGTGACCGTCCTCTAAGACGCGCTCGATAATATGCGGCGTTTTTTCAGCCGCAGCAGCGCAAGTAAAGGTAGTAATAGGCAGGCCGTAGTCTTTAAACACATCCAGCACTCGCCACACACCGACACGGCTACCATACTCAAAGGCCGATTCGATAGACTGATGACGGTTATTAAATGAGGGTGTGCCTAAGATATCGGACAAAAAACGCTCTGATTCTGCATCGCCATGAATAACGCTGTTCTCAGCACCCTCCTCGATATTGAGAACGAACTGGACAGCAATCTTTGCACCGCCCGGCCAATTAGCTTGCGGTGGATTGCCTGCATAGCCTTTTAGGTCGCGTGCATAGGTATCGTGATTAAAATCGCTGGTTATTTTTTTACTCATTGTAAATATATCCTAAATATCTTAAAGCAACATAAGAGTGAGTATCGCTACGCTAATTAGCTACTAACATTTAAAACTACAAACCTGAGGTATAAGCAACGATTTGTTGGCGTTCTGCATCAGTCAATTGAGTCAGATTGCCCAGTGGCATATAGCCTGTTTGTACCGCCGTAATGATTTTGTCTTTATGGATTTTCATATCTGACGGTGTTTGGATGATAATACCTGCTGGCGGCGCTGCAAATCCTTGCTGAGTTGGCTGCGCAGCATGGCAAGTGCTACAGCGCGTATGCACAACATTCATGATGGCATCGTCAGCTGAGGCCGTCACTGGAATTGCCTCGGCAGTGACGTTTTCATTAGACTTAACATCAGAGCTGGCATTAGAGCTGGCATTAGAACTGCCATCAGAATTAACCGCGTTACTTGCTAGGTCATCGCCAGCCGTTGGTGGTGTGCTGTCATTTGCGGCAGGCGCGGCAGCTGCTGGAGTATTAGAAGCAGGTAACGGCTCAATTGGCTCTGGACGCATCCAAATAATCAATAAAACGGTTAAAACAGCAGGGATAACCAAATAGCGCGGCTTATGATTGTCTAAATGCTTCTGGTTAAAGTAATGGCGAACAATCGCCGTGATGATGCCGACGTAGACCAATACCAACCAGCCGTGTGCATGAGAATACATCATCGGATAGTGGTTACTAATCATGGTAAAGATAAGCGGTAAGGTAAAGTAGTTGTTCATCAATGAGCGGTTTTTGGCTTGTGATGCTAAGTCGGCGACTTCTTTACCCGGCTTTTCGCCACGCCGCACACAATCTACAAGCGCCCGCTGAGCTGGCATGATACCAAAGAAGACGTTACCTGCCATGACTGTACCCAATATGGCACCGATATGGATAAATGAGGCTCGGTCACTAAATAATTGATAAGAACCCCAACAAGCAATGACTAGTAAGATAAAAATAATAGTGCTAAAAATAAACGAGTTTTTACCTAAATGGCTACGGACAATCACCTCATAAATAAAGTAGCTGCCAAATAAGAATAATAAGCTTGTCGATATGGCACCAATACTACTACCAAAAGCGACCTTGCTGGGATCAATCAAGTAAGCTGTTGCATTGACATAATAGACGATAGCAAGCATCGCCATACCAGTCAGCCACGTGGTATAAGCTTCCCATTTAAACCAGTGCAGGGTCTTCGGCATCTCTTCAGGGTCAAGCTTGTATTTGGCAATCTCATAAAAGCCGCCGCCGTGTACTGCCCATAAATCGCCTGAGATACCTTTATCGGCTTTCCACTGTGGCGGTTTTCGCAAGCTTAAATCCAACCAAACAAAATAGAAAGATGCGCCAATCCATGCAATCCCAGCGATAACGTGAAACCAGCGAAAAAATAAAGCTACCCAATCGAGAAGATATGCGCCCATGTGGCAAGTGTCCTTTTGTCCAATGTTCTTTCATCCAGTGTGCTTTTAAACGATAACGTAATACCTTTACGAGCCGCGATAGGTGCTATAGCCATGTGCGCTAAGCAGTAGCGGTACATGATAGTGACCGTTATCACTTATGATAAAGTCGATGACTACTTGCGGATAAAAAGCCGTTAGGTTTTGTGTATCAAAATAAGCTTGGGTATCAAACGTTAAGGTATAACGTCCAACATCTAAGTGATATTCAGCAATATCAATAGTTGGGTTAAATGACCAGCTGTCTGGTGTCACGCGTCCATCAGCGTTGGTGATGCCATTGGCTAATAGTGATGCCTTGCCGCTTGCGCTTACGCGGTGTAGCGTCACCGCTATGTCAGCGGCAGGTTTGCCAAGATGGGTATCTAAGATATGGGATGAGAGAGTACCTGACATGATAATTCCTTTTATATAGTGAACCAGTAAGGCAGCGTTTACATTAAGCGGCGCCCAGCAGTTTTTGTAAGCGTAAACGGGTAATTTTATTTTGCTCAGCAGCGGCATTGACCAGCTCAGTAGCGCGATTATTTGGCAGGCGTGTTAACAATAAATCCAGCATTTGCTGGGCACTCTTGCCAGTCGCAAACACGATAAAGATAAAGCCGAATTTATCGAGATAATCTTGATTGCCTTGCGCCAAGGCGGCAATCACCTCATCCTCGGCATCGTTTGCGCCTGATTGCTCATGCGCGGCACTGTCTTGAGTGTTGCGGTATTTTTCTTTTAGTGAGTCGACGTTGCCGATTTGCGGGTGGCCGTCAAAAGCCTCGAGCAAATTGGCCTCGTTGGATTGTGCTTGTTGCCACGCGTTGTCACTATGAGTAAGTAAGTTATCTATATCAGTGAAAGGACGATTACTGACTAATTCTTTTGCCCACGCTGTACTGGTGCAACAGGTCAATAGGTGTGAGGTCGCGTCGGCTGGCGCTAGGTGGTTAAATTGCTGTAGCGATAATTTCACAGTGGCATCCTTTTCCTTTGTCCCCAATCCATAGGGCTGAATAAGCTGATATTGATGTATAGCGGCATGCTAATATCTATTGATTAGCATCTATTGATGAAAAATCTCATGCTAAATGGGTATGCATCAATCAGTAATTGCTTTAATATTAACCATTCTCCTTAAACCTGACCATTTGGTCAACTACTTTATGCAAATAATTTATTTTAGTGAGATATATTTCATAAAAATCAGGCCATAAGCCTTACGCTTTATTAAAATATAAACCTACATTGGCGCATCGTCACTCATTGAACATCATTACAGGCGTTACTAATCATGGCCACCAGCGATACAATTAAAAGTGTTATAACTAAAAAAGATACGACTAAAAGTATTACAACTGGAAAAGACACGGCGCACAATAACGACGTTAATACACCAGAGAGTTCAGAAGTGCTTGTAGAGCAAAATGTCCAGCGCAATCAGCAAGACATTCGTGCGCACAATCAAGCTGTCATTTTAGCAGCCGCAGAAGAAGAATTTGTGTTACAAGGTTTTCGCGGGGCGACGATGCAAGGTATTGCCGATAGAGCTGAGCTGCCAAAAGCCAATATTCATTATTATTTTAAAAATAAAAAGAACCTGTACCAATCGGTATTGCACTCTATCATCCAAGAGTGGAATGAGGGCTTGGTGACCATGACAGTCGAGAGTGACCCCAAGGAAGTGATCGAAAAATTCGTGCGCACGAAACTGCATCAAGCATTTGCGCACCCAAACCAACATAAGCTGTTTGCACTTGAAGTCATTGGCGGAGCACCACACTTGCACGACTTTATGTCAACGACGATGCAAGAATGGGCAGTTGATAAGGCGCAGGTCATGAAAACTTGGTATGAACAAGGCAAGATTGGTGTTAGCGATCCATTACAATTATTAATTTTGATTTGGGCAACGACGCAACGCTATGCCGAGTTTGAGATAGAAATCGTCGGTTTAATGGGTAAAGATAAATACGATAAGCAAGATGAAGCGCGTGCTGCTGATTTTTTAGTGCCATTTATTTTGCGTGGTTGCGGGCTTTAATATCTTATATAGTCTATTCAAAATAAAAAGGTACATACAGAAAATCGCCTTAACGATAGAGCGTTATGACGACTTTATCGTTAAGGCAGTGATTGAAAAGCAGAAAAAATCTCTCACTGCGCTCAATGGCATTTTATGACAACTATAATATCTGACCTTCAATAGCCCTCTCAGACATTTTACGAACAGGCTTTAGCTTTTCTTCAGCGTGTTGCTCTGGCTCATCAAACTCTACACCGTAATTTTTTGGCAAAATCATATCGAGAGCGATAGCAACGATACCTGACATCGTCACCGCAGAACCAAAGATATTGCGGAATAACTGGGGCGTTTGGGCGAATACATCCGGCACAAAGGCCACGCCCATTGATAAGCCTAGTGACGTTGCAATGATTAAAATATTACGGTGGGTAAACTCAACTGTCGATAGGATACGAATACCAGCAGTGGCAACGGTGGCAAACATCAGCAGCGTTACACCGCCAACGACTGGCTTTGGCAATTGCGTAAAAATTGCGCCGAGGATAGGGAACATGCCCATGGTAAATAAGATCGCACCTACATAAAAGCCGACATATCGGCTAGCGATGCCGGTCATCTGAATGACACCATTATTTTGGCTAAAGGTCGTCACTGGGAAGGTGTTGAACACCGCGGCTATCAGCGAGTTAACCCCGTCACCTAACACCCCACCCTTGATACGTTTTTCATATAACGGGCCTTTAATGGGTTCGCCTGAAATCATCGAGGTCGCTGTTAAATCCCCTGAGGTTTCGATACTGGTAATAATATACATAAAAGCAATAGGGATAAAAGCTTGCCACTCAAAGCCAAAGCCGAATTTAAAAGGAACAGGTAGGGTAAATATAGGGGCTTCAGCGACCAATGAGAAGTCAATGCGACCCATAAACATCGCGGCAATCAAGCCTAGCATTAGCCCAATAAAGATGGCACTTGAGCGAATAACTTTATTGTCAATAATACTGATTAGCACCACGCTGACCAGTACACCGCCACCGAGCAATAGGTTCTGCATACTCCCAAAGTTCTCTGCTCCGACGCCGCCTGCCAAATCGGTCAGACCTACTTTAGTCAATGAAAGTCCGATAGTGACAATCACGCAACCCGTCACGATAGGGCTCATCAAGGATTTAAGCTTGGTAATAAATTGGCTTAAGAAAATCTCGACGAATGCTCCGAGAAACGAGACCCCAAAAATCACAGAGAGAATTTCCTCTGGACTACCGCCTTTATTTTTTACCACAAAACCTGCTGCCAATACCGCCGCTAAAAACCCAAAACTGGTACCCTGTAGTGCCATCAATCCAGAGCCTACGGGTCCAACTTTATGGGTCTGAATAAAAGTCGCAACCCCTGATACCATCAAAGACATACTGATGAGGTAGGGGATGTGTTCTCCTAAACCTAGCACGCCGCCTATAATTAATGAGGGCGTAATGATGCCGACAAAGCTCGCAAGTACGTGTTGGGTTGCGCCTAAAAAGGCTTTTGCAGGGGCGGGGCGATCGTGCAAACCATATAATAAATCGCGGTTCCCTTGAGTGTGCTCACTCATCTCGGCTTCCTCCTGAAGTGACTTTTAGTCCAATCTCTGCGGCATTTACTCAGCAATATCATCACTACCTAGAGTCGACAAAAATAATGCCCTCGCTAGAATGTTTTATATTGCTTATCTATCCAGTAGCCAACAGAAAATCGCACTTATCCTTGTGCTAATAAATAATCATACCTAACCATTATTTATCAAGATTGCCAATCATTGTAATAAAAACCTGACTAATTGGTCAGCTATCTAAGGGTATAGTGAAAGGCTCTGCTATTGCAACGTTTTTTTTCATACTCGTAGATTTATTCACATCGCAATAATGATAGCTTAAAAGCGCACAGTCCAAGTTCTCTAGATAAAAACCCTGAGATTATCAATTGTTTATAGGGAATGGATAGCAAGTCTTTATTGCATGCTTACATTCACAACCTAATCATTGAAGTGAATTTCTCACATTATTTATTGCCAAATTGTTAATACTTCGTTATTATGCCTGTCATAATTTAAATGCTAATAATTATCATTAACTTTACCTATGTGATTCGCAATACGAGTTGCAGATTAATGAGTATTACAAGTTTATAGGTGATACAGATTTTTTTAGCGCAGTGGTAGAGCGGTCGTTGTAGAGTAAAGTCCTTATAAGCTTTATAAAAAACTTCTTAAATAAATTCTCAAAAGTGGCTCTTAATTCCTTCAATCCTAATAGTAAGTAAAGTGAGTGTGTTATGCGTGAAGTTAAGTCAGCAACATTTTCTAATCAATTAACGGTCTTATCCATGACGGTTTCAGCTGTTTTATGGTCACAGATGGCAATGGCGGCGGAGGAATTGCCTAGTACCACCTTACAAACCATCACGGTGACCGCCAATAGCTCAGTCCGCGAAAAAGTCCAAGAAGATGGGGTTTATGTCGAAGACTATACTCCAGCGCAGCAAGCCAGCCATTTGAGCGATTTTTTGAATGTCGTTCCTGGGGTTACCGTAGGTGGCACCTCAGCAGTCAATCAGCGTATTCGTATTCGTGGTCTTGAAGACAGCAACCTGAAAGTCACTATCGATGGTGCCCGTCAAGAAGGTAAACTTTTTTATCATATGGGCGATTTGACCCTTGATCCTGACTTGCTCAAGCAAGCGGATGTCGCGGTCGGTAATAACTCAGTGACGCTAGGAAATGATGCCATTGGTGGTGCGGTTGCCTTTAAAACGGTTGATGCGGCTGACTTGCTAAAACCGGGTCAAAGAATAGGTGCCAAATTACACGCAGGTTATGCCAGTAATAATGATGAGTTATTAACATCAGCGACGGTGTTTGCTGCACCAACGGACAATGTTGACTTACTGGCTTATTATGGCAAGCGTGATACTAATTCGGGCGAGGATGGTAACGGTCGTGAGCTGTTTGAAGACAGTAAAAGTGAAAATATTTTATTAAAAGCTGGTGCTTATATTGCGGATGATCATCATATTGGTGCAAACTTTAGCAGTACTGAAAAGAAAGGTATTTTCCCATTCCGTCCTGACTTTCCTAGTCGTAATGACGCCCCAATACCACAACAAGTTAAACGCGATACTTATGGGCTAGATTATACTTATAATCCGGCAAGCAAGTTAATTGATGTTGATACCAATGTTTATCAGACCAAAACCCGTATTTTGCGCGATTCTGATTATAATAAAAACCCAGGTTTCGAGTTTGATGCACAGGTTAAAACCACAGGCGCTAAAATACAAAATACTAGTATAGTTGATAGTAGTGTCTTTGAGGGTATTACCGGTACTCATAAATTGATCGCTGGTGTAGAGCATTATAAAAAAGAATCTGACTACCATGGTGTAGAGCGTGGTACTACGATACCGGTGAGCGGTAGAGATGAAGCAACAAACACCTCTGTATATCTAGAAGACCAATGGCAAATGGGTAAATTTAGCCTAACGCCTGGTGTACGTTATGACCGCTACAAATCTCCTGATTTTATCGCTGGTGGCAAAACCTATGATAATGTCGTCGGTGCACTTGCCGCAAGCTATGAGATTGCACCACTAACGCAAGTATTTGCCAGCTACACGCAGTTATTTAATGGTCCTGATTTGAGTCAAGCGATTTTTAATCGAAATGGTGTTGGAACTGTTGTTAACAACGACTTAAAAGCAGAAGAAGGGTCTAATACTGAGGTTGGTATTGTTAAAACCTTGCGTGACCTAACGGTAGCCGGTGATGCGTTACAGTTAAGCGGTAAATACTTTGAAACCGATATCGAAAATTATATTGAGTTTGTACGTTCAGGCTTGGATTGTGCACCAGAACCTGGAAGTAATTGCCAAGGCGCAATAAACAAAGATGAAGATTATAAAATTAAAGGGGTTGAACTCGCCGCTGACTATAAAATGAATAACTTTAGTATGGGTTTGAGCTATTCGCGCGCACGTAGTAAAGGTGAAGACACAGGCTACAGTATTCCGTCAGTGACCGGAAGCAGCTCAGAATCAGGCGATAAATATATGGTCAATCTGGCTTATGCTCCAACAGAGACCACAGATATCGGCTGGCGCAGTACCTATGTCGCTTCAGTGATGCCAAATACTGGCGAAAATGACATTGAAAAACCAAGCTATAATGTTCATGATATCTTTATGAACTATTCGCCAAAACAAGTTGATGGATTAAAAGCCACGCTTGGCGTTTATAATCTTTTCGATGAAGCTTATGCGAGCCACTCATCTCGTCTAAATCCGATTGATGATGTTACTACTGACTTTGAAAAAGGTCGTAATATCAAAGCTTCTTTAACCTATCAGTTTTAAGCCTGCATTTATTTTTTAGTAGCAAAAGAGCCAGCTTTTTATAAAAAAGAGCTGGCTTTTTTATCGCCATTTTTCGGAAATTGTACTGTCTTGTTTTAAAAATTACGCTTCGACTGTAGCACCATTAACCCTGTATATTCATAAAGAATCAGCACTCATGACTTCACTTTCATTATCTTCTTTTGCATTGAATATGCGCCGTATTTGCCTTTGGATTCATCGTTATACTGGGCTTGTAATGGCAGGTTTTTTAATCATAGCGGGTTTTACTGGCTCGTTATTGGCTTTCCATGACGAGTTGGATAATGTGTTTAACCATCAATTGGCTCAGATTGAGCGGCAAGATGCGCCACAGCTTCCTATTGCAACCCTGCACGATAAGGTGGTCGCCGCCTATCCAGAGTACAATTTTTCTAGTATGCCAACGTCATTAAAAGCGGATAAATCTGCGGTATTTTCAGTCGATAGAGTCCGAGGTCAAAGCGCTAAAAATCAGCCCAAAGCGCCGTTTCAAGAGGTTTATATAAATCCTTATAATGGCGATATATTAGGGACGCGTGATAAAGATGAATGGGCGTGGCGCAATACTATGTGGAAGGTGTTTTGGCTGCACCGTGATTTATTGCTCGGTAATTTTGGTAAGCTGCTGCTAGGTGTGATTGCACTGCTATGGACGATTAATTGCTTTATTGGCTTTTATTTAACCTTGCCACGTACCGTGAAGAAGGGTCATGCGGCGCATCGAAAAACAATTAAAAAACGCGCTTCTGTATTAAAACGCTGGCTACCTGCATGGAAAATCCGCCGCGAAACCAACACCTTTAAGCTCAATTATGATGTGCATCACGCCTTTGGTTTATGGTTGTGGCTGATGCTATTTGTCATTGCGTGGTCGAGTGTCGGTTTTAATTTGCAGCAAGTTTATCAGCCGATGATGCAAGTGGTGGTCGGACTTGAAAGCAGAGAAGGTAAAGAAAGCAAAGAAAAAGGTAAGTCATATAAACCAGATAAATCGGGCGCGCAAGTTCTCCCAAATGTTATGCCAGTTATCAACGCAACTGCTGATATTGTCAATAAGACCAATAGTATTGAGTATGTTAGCAAGCAGGCGAATATTGCCGCGCAAAATAATGGGGTAACCGTGCAGCAGTTATTGGGCATACGCTGGGTAGCAGAGGACAATCAATGGCAGATGCGCTTTAAAATGGATAAGGATATAGGTACTGATAGCGGCGCTTCGTCTATCACTGTCGATGCGGCGACTGGCAAAGTCGAAAAGGTTAATTTCGGTTATCAAAGCTCATTTGGCACTAAAGCTGATCGATGGTTATCGACGCTGCATATGGGACATATCAGTCACGGCATAGGTCATTTGGCCTATCAAATATTCTTAGCATTGATTGGGTTAGCGGTGGTGGTCTTGTCTGGTACAGGTGTGTATCTATGGGCCAAGGGTAGACAGCAACGTTTGAAGGTTTTACAAAAATTGAGATAAAACTGATGTTTATACCTTTAAACCGTATCTATAATTACTGGCCGACCTTGATGATTTAATACCGTCACATCGACGTTATATAGGTCCTTCATCGTCTCTTGGGTAATGACATCGGCAGGTTTACCAACGGCCATTACCTGACCTGCTTTCATCGTGACCACAGTATCGGCAAATTGCGCCGCTTGATTGATATCATGTAGGACAATCACCACCGTTTTTTGCTGGCTATGACTCAGCTCGCATAGCTCACGCATCAAGCGCCCAGCATGGTACATATCTAGATTATTTAGCGGCTCATCAAGTAATAAATACGGCGTATCTTGGCAGACAATCATCGCAATCAGTACGCGCTGCCGTTGACCACCGGATAATGTCGATAAAAAACGCTCGGCTAATGGTTCTAGCTCAAAGCGTTCGATAATATCCTGCACTTTTTGCTCATCGTTCGCCGTTGGCTGCCCTTGATGATAGGGATAGCGCCCAAACATCAGCAGCTCATGCACGCGCAATCGCCCTTGTACTTGGTTGTCTTGCCCGAGCATGGCCACCGTTTTAGACAGTGTTCGAGCATGACAGCTGACGATATCACGTTCCTCATTATCTACAGCGAAACTTACCCGTCCTGACTGTAGCGGTTGCAGTCGTGCCATTACCGAAAATAAGGTCGATTTACCTGCGCCATTGGGGCCAATTAAAGCAATCACTTGTGCGGGTGGTAAAGACAAGGTAATGTCATGCAGGATTTGTTGTTTGCCAATATGGTGGGAGATATTATCGAGTTTAATCATACAGTTGGTCCGATTTCAAAACGCTATAACGCTACTGGAATAAGTTTTTTTCGCTTGCTGCGCCGATGCAGACAGAGGCTGCAAAAATTTATTCCACTAGCATCCGTATGTATTTATATATCTTGTCGTTAAAGTTTTTTTGATCCGTGCAGTCTTACTGAGCCATAATTAACGGCGCTGAGTCATAAAAATTAGTATTAAGAAGACCAAGCCGCCTGCCAATTCAATCACTACCGACAGTACCCCTGCCATACCCAGCACTTGCTCAAATACCGTCTGACCGAGTACTAAGCAAATCATCGCTACTAAACTGACCAATATCAGGCGCTCGCTATGATACATGTGCCGCGCGATGCGATTGGTTAAAGCGCAGACTAGTAAGCCAAAAAAGGTTACCGGACCGACCAAGGCGGTTGCCGTCGCGACCAATACTGCGATGACGGTTAATAGCCCGAATGCAAGGCGTTGATAGTTGATACCAAGGTTAATTGCTTGTGGTTTGCCCAGCATCAAGACATCGCATTGATAGCGCCAGCGCCAGATAAACAGTGCACTGATGACGCAAATAACAAAGCTAATGCCCAAAAGCTGCGGATTAACCGTATTAAACTGCGCGTAACTGGCCGATTGGACAACCACGAAGTCATCGGGGTTAATGAGCCGTGCAACCAGCGCTGATAAGCTGCGAAACAACACGCCAAAGATAACGCCTACCAGTATCAGCCGCGTCAAATCCTGACTGCTTTTTGAAAATAACAGTCGAAACAACAATAACGACGCGCCAAACATGAGGACGATTTCAAGGGTAAATTTGGTAATGGGGTTGATGCTGGTAAAACTAATTGCGCCTAAAAAGAACACCAATAAGCTTTGTAATAACACATACAGTGAGTCAAAGCCCAATAAGGAGGGCGTCAAAATAGGATTGTGGGTCAAGGTTTGAAAGAGCAGGGTTGATACGCCGATGGCATAACCGACGACCATCAGTGCCAGTAGTTTTTTGCCCCGTAACGGCAGGGCAAAGTCCCAATAGCCATTGACGTTAAGTGTCAAAAACAGCGTCATTGAGATAAGTAAAATAATCGCGGCAATGGATTTTGGATGACCAGCGATAAAGGTCCAAAGTTTTGCTAAAAGGTTGTGACGACAAGTATCTTCAAGGCTGTCATTGTCTAAAGTAGCATTTGCTAGAGTGCTCTTTTTTGCCGAGCCAGTCTTGGTAGAATTGTCATTTATAAAGTTATGCTTAGACGATGAGAACATGAATAAATCCTACTATGCTACCTTTAATAGTAACAACGCCAAGCTTATCTAATCAGACAACAGGACGAATAAATTAAGAAAAGTGTTAATAATCAGGCAGCGACAAGATTGCGCTAGGGCTTATTGCTCAGCAGGCGCACGTAATAACAACCATAAAAATATCACCGTGCCGACCACACCAAAAACTGTCGCCACAGGCACTTCAAAAGGGTAACGAATGGAGCGCCCGATAATATCACAAAGTAGCACGGCTGATGCGCCCAAGAGCGCGACTGCGGGCAAGCTGCGACGTAATTTATCGCCCATGATGCGGCTAACGATATTGGGTACGACCAAGCCAATAAAAGGAATCATACCAACGGTTACGACGACGACAGCGCTCATCATCGCCACCATGCCAACGCCAAGCCACGTTACTTGCCGTTTACTAATCCCCAAGTTTAGCGCGATATTGTCGCCCAAACCGACGATGGTCAGTTTATCGGCGATAATATAAGCCAGCACGCACAGCGCGCCCGTCAACCAAAGCAGTTCGTAACGTCCGGCTAATACTGAAGAGAAGTCGCCAAATTGCCAAACGCTGAGCATCTGTAATGATTCAGTTTGGTAGGCGATAAAAGTGGTTATCGCCTCGATAATGCCACCAAAGACAATACCGATCAGTGGAATCATCAAAAAATCCGTCGGCGGAACGCGATGTATCAGCAGCATAAAGAGCATCATGCCCGCGACTGCCGCAATAGTTGCGACACCCATTTTGACCAGTAGCGCGCTGGCTGGGAACAATAAACTGACTACCAGTAATCCCAATGCGGCGCTTTGGGTTGCCCCAACCATCGATGGCTCAACGAAGCGGTTTTTCAGCACCACTTGAATAATCATCCCAGCAACTGCCATGGCGATACCAGTCAAAATAATGGCAATGGTACGCGGTATGCGGCTGACCAATAACAGCGAGCTATCTGAGTTGGCGCTATGATTGATAATGCTGTGCAAGATACCTGACCACGAAAAATCCGCCACTCCAATTGATAAACTTAATAACACCAAAAGCCCCATAATAATGAGGCTGGCTGTGTTTATTAACCATGGCGGGATAGCGGCACGTTGATACTTAGGACGCAGGCCACTACGGGTCTTTTTTTGCCAACTTGATGGTGCAGCTGGCAAAGCAGGACTGGCTTTGACACGGGCATGAGCGCGATTGGAAAATAACGACATAACGTCTACTGGCTTAGAAATGGATGATTAAAAATGCAAGCAGTAACAGTTGCTTGAACAGTAATAACGTTTATTTCGCGCTCGCAAAAGCATCTTTAATCGTGGTCAAGTCCTGCATCCATTGATAATAACCACCGAATGCTAAGTAAGAGTCTGGGCTAAGGTAAACCACTTGTCCTTTACTCCAAGCATTGGTTTGCGCGACCAATGGATTGTCCAATACTGCTTTTGCACCAGCGCCATCTTCCCCAATTGCTGCACTGCGATCGACGACGAATAGCCAGTCTGGATTGGTTTTTTGTAGATACTCAAAAGATACTGGCTGACCGTGACGCGCGTCGGCGATTTGGTCATCGGCCATCGGAATATCTAATACCGTATGAATAAAGCCATAGCGCGACTTATCACCATAGGCAGACAGCTTATTGCCATTCACCATGACCACTAAGCCTTTGCCTTTATCTTTGGTTAAGGTTTTAGTGTCAGCGATAAGACCATCAATATTGCCTTGTAGTTTTGCTGCCTGAGCACTTTTACCAAATAAAGCGCCCAAATCATGCAGGCGTTGCTTGCTCGACTCATAAATATTTGCCGTATCAATGGTCATGTCTAACGTTGGCGCGATGCTAGAGAGAGCATCATATTTTTCTGCCATCCGTGAGCCTACCAAAATAGCTTGTGGCTGCATAGCGTTCAAGGCTTCAAGGTCTGGCTCAAATACCGTACCGACTGATTTTGGTTCAGGCTGAGTTTTTGAGTGTAAATTATTTAAAAGCAGCCCACTTGGCATGCCATCGACCGCCACATCAAGTGCCGCCAAATCTTGCATCAAGGTCATGTCATAAACGACCAATGGTGATGGATTCATTGCCAAGTCGACCTTACCTTTTGTCGTATCGACGGCAATAGTCGCCACAGAAACATTGTCATTATTGGCAACATTTGAGGATTTGTCAGCCGTTTGGTTCTCAGTCTTGGCATCTGCTGGCTCAGAGTCATTGGATTCAGGCGAACTACAACCCGCCATGCCAATGCTGGCAATCAGCGCTGTCATCATGGCAGCTAATAAAGAACGCTTAAAAAGGGGGCTAGCGTTGTGGTTTGAGCATAAAGTAGTAGGCATAAATAACTCGGTTTATCAAAGGGTTGGGCAGTCTTATAGGAAAAATACTAAATAAAAACTGCTAAATAATGAGTCAACTTATAAGGCTAACTTATCAAGGCTGTTTTCTATCGTTGCTTTATAATTGGTTTTTTATGATAAGTTGATTCTAGTAAGTATTATAAAACAGTCATCATGATAAAGTAATTGAGACTTATTATCAATAACAATGATAATGGTTTTTATTAACGTTGACAGTTTTTACTATATTAATCTTATAAAATGCTTACGCTATAAGGTGGTAGCGATTAGTTAGATTGGGTTTTGCTGATCAGGATTTTCTAGAATATGAGAGATTAGACTAAAGATATTGGAAATTTACTATTGATAATAATTATCGTTTGCATTATTATCGACACCATTCTATGACGGTTAAATGTTAGGGTGTTATGAGTTCAACGGATTTAGACGCGCCACCACTGAAAGCAATACTTATCGCTATTATCGTTGTGGTGGGATTACATGTGCTCACGGCCGTTGCTTTGGTAACGATAAAACCGTCTGAGCCTAAAATTGAGCCTATCAAAGAAACGCCACCTATCGAGATAGAGTTAATCTCATTGCCTGCTCCAAATACCGAGCCTGAGGTAAAAGCGGAGCAACCAGTCGTTCAGCAAAAGCCTCAGCCAATAGTAGAGCCTGAGCGCATAGAGCCGCCTAAGCCACAGCCACAACAAAAACCAATAGCAGAACCGAAAGCTAAAGTAGTGACAGCAAAGCCAACAGAGATAAAGAACAAAACGGCTGATGTCGAACCTGTTGCTAAAGTAGAAAACAAAAAGCCTGACATTATTAAAAAAGAACCCCCTAAAATAGATACATCGATGGCGGATGAGCAACGTAAGATAATAGCCGCACAAGCGGAAAAAGCCGCTCAAGACGCCCACGCTAGGGCAGTTGCAGACGCCAAAGCTGCCCGCGAGGCACAAGCGCAGGCAGATGCCAAAGCAGCAAAAGAGGCCGCTCAAAAAGCAGCACAGGCAAAGGCTGCAATACAAGCAGCAGAGACCGCTGCTCGAGCAGATGCTGACGCCAAAGCGGCGACGGCGAGTAATGAGCCTGTCAATTTTACCGCCAGCAATGCCAATTGGGCATCAGCGCCAAACTTTAGCTTCCCTGAGCGTGCCGCCAAGCGAGCCCGTTCAGGCGATACGCTTAATGTGGTATTAGTGCTAAGGGTCAATAAACAAGGTGGTATCGATAGCGTGCGAATTGCCCAATCATCAGGAAATTCACTGGTCGATAAAGAGGCACAGCGCCAAGTCCGCTCTGGTAAATTTAAACCCTTTAGCAAAAACGGTGTGCCAGTGGTCGGTAATGTGACCTTGCCTATCGCTTATGCAGTTCCATAGAGATACAAAAACCAGTTATCAAGATATCTAAGTGGCACACATTATTGCCGCCAACTGTTATCGATAATTATAAAATAACAAGTAATGACATCCCACTTTAAGGAGTCTGACATGGACTTTACGACCTACTGGCAATATAGCGATATGGTGACAAGAACCTTATTCTTCTTGCTCCTTGCCTTATCTATCGTCTCTTGGGTGACCGGTATCATTCGTATACTGCAAAGTCGCAAACTGGCCGCTAGTGTTGCCGATGATTTGAGTGCGCAGATTCATAGCAGGCGCGCACGTTTGATTGATACGGATGGTGCGACGTGGCGTTTGGTGATTGAGCAGACCTTACTTAAGCATATCGGTCGCTACCGTTTTGCCAGTGAGCGCGGTCTACCTATCCTTGGTACAACGGCAGCAATTGCACCATTTATCGGATTGTTTGGCACGGTGTGGGGTATTTTTCATGCGCTACATAATATTGGCGTTAGTGGGCAAGCGGGCTTGGGGCAAGTAGCAGGGCCAGTTGGTGAAGCCCTTATTATGACGGGTTTGGGTATCGCTGTTGCCATTCCAGCGGTGGTGTTTTATAACCTAGCGGTGCGTATCAATCGCCGCGTGATGTACCATGCCAACGATAGAGCGCATGATTTATTGGCGCAATCTGCCGACATCGCGGCTTCTCAGCAACCATCAGCTCAGCAATCAACAGCAAAAAGTACGTCTAGTACGGCTCAAACACAATCAACCAAAAGTGTGAGCTCTGAGCAACAAGCTGTTCAGTCATCTGAACTTTATCGTAAGTCAGCGCCATCGCAGTTGTCATGATTGTTTAACAATAAAGCGCTAAGCTAAAGCAGTTTAGAAAAGCAATGCGAAAATCAGCTAAAAGCACGAGTGGCAAAGATTCTAATTAATGATATTGAGAATAATTATGGCATTTCAATTGGGTGATGATGACGTTCAAAGCATGAATGAGATGAACCTTATTCCGCTTATCGATATCATGCTGGTATTGATGATTATCTTTTTATTGACGGCGACGGTGCTAAACCCAACCGTACCCTTAGATTTACCAAAGACCAGTGCTGAGCTAAACCAAGCGCCGCCAGAAGCCATTCAAATTAGCATTGATAAAGATGCTGGCTTATTTTGGGATGATGAGCCTATCAGTATGGAAGCGTTAGCAGCGCGTCTGCAAGCGCAGTCGGCGAGCGGTAAGGATCCGTCTATCCAGCTGCGAGCTGATAAAGAAGGTAAGTATGATACCGTGGCGCAAGTATTGGCGGCTGCCAGTCAAGCGGGGCTAAGTAAGATTGCTTTTGTTAACGAGTAATTTTTTAAAACGTGCAGGACTTAAGAGTAAATAGGCTGTGAAAAGCAGCCTTTAGAAAAACAGTCTCTAGAAAAACAGACTGCCAAGATAAACCAGTAGGCTTATTAATAAAAAAATAACCAAGACAATAACAAGAATAATTAAAATAATAACTCTTTTCTCCGGCCTCGCTTGGGCAACCTTGCGAGGTTATCTTTTTTTTAGCTGCCTTTGAGCTAAGCAAGTGGCTGATACGGAAAATGCTTTATATAACGATTACCAGCCATAGCCAAATGGGCGATAATCATAACCTAAGCGTCCAGAGCCATAACCAAACGGATAAGGCGAGCGCAGATAATCAAGGTCACGCTGGCGGATATAATAGTAACGTCCTTGGGAGTACGCTTCCTCGAGCTTTTCGATGCCTTCGAGCGGACAGACAGGCTGCCAATCATAGCCTTCGCGGCCAAGCTTATAAGCATTGAGCTCAGTGCAGTAGTTTTTCAACCCTTGCTGGCGACCTTGTTCCCACAATACGCGGTTTGGCGTTGCGCCAACGACACTTGCGCATTGATTGGTATAGTGCCCAAAGTAAGCACCTGAGCGCCCACGGATACCATCGGCATAGCCGACTTCTTGCCAATTGCTGCTTTGACATTGTTCGGGCGTTAGGTTTTGGGTCGTCGCACAGCCGGATAATGTAAACAAAGCCGCGCCTATTAGCGAGATAGCAAGACGCGGTTTACGCATGATTTTACCGACGCATTTACTTACTTGTGAGGCGGTCGATGAGTTTCGCTTAAGATGATAATTCATAATAAACCTGCGCGTGTTTAAAATTATGGTTTATCATAGCACTTTTTTAGGCGGTCAACTTTTTGCATCTTGTTATCGAATCAGTGGCTTTCTGTACTAAGTATTTGATATGCCACTATAAATAATAAGGCGTTGCTAAGTGTCAGGTTTGCTCAGCATTTCGCTAGTTATCAACGATAGCATTTCAGGGCGCTTGATTTTTAATGGTTTGCGCTCATTATAAGCACCCAGCTAGCAGCCGTTTGTATTTAAGTTTTTTATATCAATAACCACGCTTATAGGTTATTAGCCCTATTTTAATTTATAGCATTACTTCATTTAAGCTAAAAGGTCAGACTGTTATGGGAATATGGATTGCGATCGCCATTGTACTATTCGTATTAGGGAGTATGATGGCGCTCAAACCTAGCGGAATCGACCAGCGTTTGGATAAGCTGCGTATGACGGCGCGTCGCTTACAACTTAATCCCAAGTTAGTTACTTGCCCAGATTGGGTAAAGGGCAAAGACAATGAGTATGGTCGCGGCATGATTGGGCAATATGGTTTGGTGCTGGAGAATATAAAACTGCCACTGACGCGCTATCAGGTGATAGATGGACAATGGCGTCCGGCTAGCAATGCCAGCAGTCATGACATTAATAATAGCGGCGACAATAAAAGCTTACCCGTACAAGCCAATTTTAGCTTAGATAAAGAGCCTTTAGCGCTGCCCGTTGGTATTGAGCCATTTGTAAAAGCATTATTGGTTAAGTCGAATAGCATTATTATTTATTGGGAAGATATTGCCTATGTGCGCCCCATAACCAACCCTGCTTATCAGCAAAAAGCCATTGAAACCGACTTATTAATACTGAAAGAAAACCTTGAGAGATGGGCATTACAGATGCAAAAGCAGCTATAAAAATCGTTGCAAGCTAGCAAATTAGTTTTTCGTCTCCATTAAGAGGCAATATGCAAGTCCTTTTGGCAAACTCTCAGTCATTTTCAGTTGACAGCTTAATGCTTAGCAGTGTAACGTCTTTATAACTGTATGTATGCGTTATGGTTATTGTTTGTTTTATAACCGTTTTTATCAGCAGCCCTTACTACAATAATTCGCTGAGCCATTATAACTAACTATTATAAATTGCCATGCTGCTGAATTTATCCTTATTTTAATTTACTTATTATGGTGTCGTCACTTATGGCAAAACCCGCAACCAAAAAAAGTCCAGCTGCGGCTGCTGACAAAACTAAAGACAGTCCAAAGGGCAAGTCTTTGGTGATCGTAGAATCACCCGCCAAGGCAAAAACCATTAACAAATACTTGGGCGATGACTTTATCGTACGCTCAAGTATCGGTCATGTCCGTGATTTGCCAGTGGGCGCGAGTAAAAGCGCGAAGAAGCCAGCGGCGAGCAAAAAAGATGACAGCCTGAGCAAAGAAGAAAAAACCCAACAAGCATTGGTCCGGCGCATGGGCGTCGACCCAGAACATAACTGGGCGGCAGTCTATGAAGTATTGCCCAACAAGACCAAGGTCATCAAAGAGCTTAAAGCCTTAGCTAAAGACGCTGATAAAATCTATCTCGCAACGGATATGGATAGAGAAGGGGAAGCGATTGCTTGGCATCTAAAAGAAGTCATCGGCGGCGCAGACAGCAAATATGAGCGCGTGGTCTTTAACGAGATTACCAAATCCGCCATTCAAAATGCCTTTAAGCAACCATCCAAACTTGATATTGACCGTGTGAATGCGCAGCAAGCGCGGCGCTTTTTAGACCGCGTGGTTGGCTTTATGGTATCGCCGCTGCTGTGGCAAAAGGTTGCTCGCGGTCTGTCAGCAGGTCGTGTCCAGTCCGTTGCCATGCGTTTGGTTGTGGAAAGAGAGCATGAGATTCGCGCCTTTATTCCAGAAGAATACTGGCAGATTCATGCTGATACCCATATTGCCGATAGTAAAGCCAAAAAAGCCACAGACGCTGAGCAAATTGCCATTCGTCTAGAAGCGACCAAGCAAGGCGGCAAAACGCTAAAGCTTGTCAATAAAGAACAGACCGATAAAGTCTTAGCAGTGCTTAACTCAAGCGACTTTATTGTTAAAGAGCGTGAAGAGAAGCCAACGCAATCGCGTCCCAGTGCGCCTTTTATTACCTCGACGTTGCAGCAAGCAGCAAGCACGCGCTTAGGTTTTTCAGTTAAGAAAACCATGATTTTGGCGCAGCGTTTATACGAAGCCGGTCATATTACTTATATGCGTACCGACTCGACTTTCCTGTCTGGTGATGCATTGGCGGCGGTACGGGGCTATATCGAAGACAGCTATGGCGCAAAATATGTGCCAGAAAAGCCGAACTTCTATGGCAATAAACAAGGCGCACAAGAGGCGCATGAAGCCATTCGTCCGTCTAACGTCAATATGAAATCAACCCAGCTAAAAGGGGTTGAGCGTGATGCAATCCGCCTATATGAGCTGATTTGGCGTCAGTTTGTGGCTTGTCAGATGCTGCCAGCAAAATACTTATCAGTGAATCTATTCGTCGCTGCCAATGATGTTGAGCTAAAAGCCCGCGGTCGTACCTTAGTGTTTGATGGCTTTACTAAAGTCATGCCACCAGCGAAAACCGACGATACTTTGCTTCCAGATGTCAAACAAGGCGATAAATTAACGCTCGATAAGCTTGATCCTAGTCAACACTTTACCAAGCCACCACCGCGCTATACCGAGGCAAGCTTGGTCAAAGAGCTGGAGAAAAAAGGCATCGGTCGTCCATCGACTTATGCCTCTATCATCTCGACCATTCAAGATCGCGGTTATGTAAAGCTTGAAAATAAACGTCTATTTGCCGAAAAAATGGGCGATATCGTCACTGACAGATTGACAGCAAGTTTCCCAGACTTGATGGATTATACCTTTACCGCCGCATTAGAAGACAAGCTTGACCATGTCGCTGAGGGCGATACCGACTGGAAAGATGTCCTCGATAATTTCTATGGCGACTTTAAAAAGACCCTAGATCGTGCCAAAGAAAAAGATGGTATGCGCCCGAATGATCCAACCGATGTGCCAGATGTGCATTGCGATATTTGCGATCGTCCGATGCAGCTGCGTACCGGCTCAACGGGTGTATTCTTAGGTTGTACTGGCTATAATTTACCGCCAAAAGAGCGCTGTAAAGGCACTAAGAACTTAATGCCAGTCGAAGCGTTTGCCAATCTTGATGATAGCGACAGCGATGACGAAGCGGCCGAAGTTAAAGATTTGATGGAGAAAAAACGTTGCCCGAAATGCGGTACGGCCATGAATGGCTATATCGTCGACGGTGGTCTCAAGCTGCATATCTGTGGTAATAATCCTGATTGCGACGGTTATATCTTAGAAGAAGGTAAATTTGAAGTACCGGGTTCAGACGCCCCAACCATCGACTGTAATAAATGTGATGGGCAGATGGAGCTAAAAACCGGACGTTTTGGTCCTTACTTTGCTTGTCAGAAATGTGACAATACTCGTAAGGTACTCAAAACTGGCGAAGCTGCACCGCCGCGTATGGATCCTATTCATCTGCCAGAGCTAAAATCAACCAAGCACGATGATTACTTTATCTTGCGTGAAGGCGCGGCTGGGATGTTCTTAGCGGCGTCTAAGTTCCCGAAAGTACGCGAAACGCGTCCGCCAAAGCTTGCTGAGCTACGCGAAATCAAAGATAAGATGGAAGATAAGTTCCAGTATCTGTTTGCAGGTCCAGATGAAGACCCTGATGGTAATCCAACTATTTTGCGCTGGTCGCGGAAGAAAAAAGAGCAGTATATCGGCTCTGAGAAAAACGGCAAAGCCACGCGTTGGGGTGTGTATTGGCGTAATGGTGAATGGGTAGAAGAGTAAACCTGTTTTACTTTTACCATAAATCACTTTAAATAAAAAAACCTCTTAGATAATCTAAGAGGTTTTTTTATGCTATCAATTTTAATGATACTAACAGTATTAAGCTTTAAAAGTTATTGGCTAAATACGATTAGTTCTTTTCGATGATACCGCAAGCAACGCGATCGCCTGCATTACCGGCGGGCTGGCTAGTATAGTCGTCAACACCACTATGAACGATAAAGGCTAGACGGTTAACACTATATTTACCGGCATCAGCAGCGGAGATTTTCTTATTTACAAAGTTGATAGTAGCAACACCATCAGCATTGGCGGTTAAGTTCGGCAAGTCGCCCGCATGACCATTCATATCATCAGGGTTAGAGTGCGGTTTATTATCTGGGTTAAAGTGACCACCTGCCGCTTTACCCATATCAGCACAGCTACCCGTTTCATGGATGTGTAGTGATACTGTTTTACCTGGTTGCAGGTTCATGAGCTTACCGTAGACTTGTACACCGCCATCAACTGGACGTAGGAATACTTGACCCACTTCATTTTTATTACCAGCGACTGCATTGATAGTAGATTTTAGCGCAGGTTGGCTCAGTGGATTGCCGGTTTGCATTTGTCCTTCGACGGTTTGGCAACCCGTCATTACCAACGCTGAACCACATAATAGGGCACTTGCAAGCATCGTCTTATTCATTATTATCTCCATTTATATTTAATCGTTATGATGAGTTTCTATAGTTTTAGTTAAGATATTCAAATATTGCCTAATACCGCAACCAGTATAGCCAAGCGTTAGATATAGTTATTCATCAAATGCGCAACAATCGGTTAATAAATGTAAGTATCGTATGGGTTTGAAAGTTGTTTACGGTATTTTCTTTACTTCGTTTTGCCATACTAAGGTTTCGCCTGTTGCCATCGTTTGCAATAAATTATAACGAGGCATATCAGTTTGATTGTCTGCTGTTGGCGATATCGGTTGTGAAGGCTGCAAACTTAGCATTAGCTGACTGCTGCTATCACGCATCAAATCAAACAAAGCGCTTTCAATGCGATTGCCTGTCTCACCGCAGCCCATTACAGTGCTGATGATGGTGCCGACTTTGAAAGTATTATCATTAGCGCATTAGCTGACTGCTGCTATCACGCATCAAATCAAACAAAGCGCTTTCAATGCGATTGCCTGTCTCACCGCAGCCCATTACAGTGCTGATGATGGTGCCGACTTTGAAAGTATTATCATTAGCTGACTGCTGCTATCACGCATCAAATCAAACAAAGCGCTTTCAATGCGATTGCCTGTCTCACCGCAGCCCATTACAGTGCTGATGATGGTGCCGACTTTGAAAGTATTATCATTGAGTAAAAAATAGGGCGCGCGTGAGCCGTTACAGCCTGAGCTAAAGGATGCGTATTGATTGTTAGGCCAACTCTCAAAGCTCGCTGAAATAGGGTGATCGGGGTGATAAAAATTGCCCAAAGATTTTCTGGTTAATTCCCCTTTTGCATCATAAGTATTACTGACGGCGCTGACCAGCTGCCAATCGTAGCGCTCCAATAACTCGTTAGTAATGGGCAATCCAGTGGGAGCTGCTAATGCTTTAGGCGAACCTATAAAAATTAGGCGATTACCGTTTTCGATATTAAGTGCCAAACGTTTAGGGGCAGCTTGTATGGCGACTGGCGCTGATTCTGATGTTAAATGCGAAGTTGGCAATAACTCAAAATTAAGCCTAACAGGTGCGTACTTAACAAATAACGATTGAATACTATTATCCTCTGTAATCACAGTTTTATTATCAGAGTTAGTGTCGTTATGACAAGTTGTGGGTACTTTAGCAAGATGAGAATAATAGGGATAAGGCGGCGCGGACATCGCATAGAAATCCAGCATATATTGCTCGCAACCTTGATAAAATCTGACTGCACTGGGTTCTATTGCTAAGGTAATCGGTGCGAAATTTTCGATATCGACTATGTTACCGTTTTGATTAATTACTTGTGCCAATTGCCAGTCATAATGAGCTACCCATTGCATTACTTGCGCTTCACTTATGACAGCCTTGTCAGTAGGGTAGATGGTGTTGACGGTTGTATTATCTACTGTATCCGTTTGTTGAGGGCTTTTAATAGGTGTGGACTGGCAACCTACTAACGCTACCGGAAAAGAGATAGCGAGCAATAAGGATAGAGTTAAGCGGTTTAAAATCAGGTGGTTTAACATTATGGCTATTACCAAATAAACATTTGTCTAAAATATAGCACAGGGTCTTAACTAGATTGTTTTTTATTATTACCAAAAAAAGCCGCCCATCATGACGATGAGCGGCTCTTTAATTTGTAAGACTGGATTAGTAACGAATCAGATTAGTTATGCAGCGCTTTGCTTGAGGTTTTATCAACCGTCACTTTGGCAGGTTTTAGTGGCACTGGCATACTGACCAACGCCACTTTTAATATCTCATCAATCGTTGCCACTGGCTGAATAGTCAGACCAGCTTTGACGTTATCAGGGATATCGGCCAAGTCACGCTCGTTGGTCGCTGGAATCAACACATGCTTGATACCACCGCGATGCGCAGCAAGTAGCTTCTCTTTTAGACCACCGATGCGTAGGATTTTACCGCGTAAAGTAATCTCGCCTGTCATTGCAATATCTGGACGAATCGCAATACCAGTCAAGGCAGAGACTAGCGCTGTGGTAAGCGCACCACCAGCCGATGGACCATCTTTCGGGGTCGCACCTTCTGGCATATGCACGTGGACGTCAGTGGTTTTAAAGGTCTCGTAATCAATCCCTAAGCTATCACCGCGAGCACGGACCACGCTCATTGCTGCACGAATCGACTCTTTCATGACATCGCCGAGTGAACCGGTAAAGCTTAGCTCGCCTTTACCTTTCATCGCCACCGCTTCGATGGTTAATAGCTCGCCACCGACTTGTGTCCAAGCAAGACCCGTAATACGACCAATCTCAGGCTCTTCTTCTGCTAGACCATAATCGTACTGATGGACGCCTAGATAGTCATCGATGTTTTTGTCATCGACCACGATTAGCTGACGTTCTGCTTTCTTCGGAGCACGTGCGCCATGGGTTTCAACCGAACCGCGAACGACTTTACGGCAGATTTTATTGACTTCACGCTCAAGGTTACGCACACCGGCTTCACGGGTATAGCTACGCACGATACTATGCAATGCCGCTTCTACAATCTCAATTTCACCTTCTTTGAGACCGTTGTTTTTAATCGCTTTTGGCACAAGATATTTCTGCGCAATATTGACCTTTTCTTCTTCGGTATAACCCGGTAGACGAATGACTTCCATACGGTCAAGCAGGGCAGGCGGGATATCCATGCTGTTGGCGGTACAGATAAACATCACTTGCGATAAATCTAAGTCCATATCTAAATAATGGTCGTTAAAGGTATCGTTCTGTGATGGATCGAGCACTTCAAGCAAGGCTGACGCTGGATCGCCGCGGAAGTCTTGCGCCATTTTATCGATTTCATCTAATAAAAATAGCGGGTTTTTAACTTCGACTTTAGCCAATGACTGCACAATTTTACCCGGCATCGCGCCGATATAAGTACGGCGATGACCACGGATTTCCGCTTCATCACGGACGCCGCCAAGCGCCATACGTACAAACTTACGACCCGTTGCACGCGCAATCGATTCACCTAATGAGGTTTTACCAACACCCGGAGGACCAACTAAACAAAGAATCGGACCGCGCAGTTTTTTCACCCGCGACTGTACAGCGAGGTATTCTAAGATGCGGTCTTTGACATCTTGTAAACCATAATGGTCTTCGTCTAATACCGTTTTAGCTTTTTCTAAATTAATCGAAACTTTGGTCGTCGCATTCCACGGCGTATCCAAAATCCATTCAATATAGTTGCGCACCACTGACGATTCACTCGATGCAGGTGGCATCATTTTGAGTTTCTTCAGCTCTTGCTCTGCTTTTTTGCGCACATCTTCTGGCAAGTCAGCATCTTCTAGGCGCTGTTCAAGCTCAGCCACGTCGTCTTCACCATCGAATGCACCGTCATTCATATCTGACAGCTCATTTTTAATGGCTTTCATCTTCTCGTTTAAAAAGTACTCGCGCTGATTGTCTTCCATTTGCTGACGAACCGCATCTTGGATATCTTGCTCGATATTTTGCTCAGCGCTTTGCTTAACTAAGTACTCGGTCAAGGTATTGATATGGGTTTTGATATCGTCTTCTTCTAAAAACGACTGCTTAATATCCAAATCCATCGACACGCGGGTTGAGATGAAATAGACCAGTTCAAGCAAATCATCGATGCGTTTGGCCACGCGAGTTAGCTCACGAGCATTACGTAGACGGGCGTCGGCATAGCCTTCAAACAAAGTCGTTAAGGCTTGGATGGTGTTTTTTTGCTGGCTCTCATCCATACTGACATCGAGGTCAGCACGGTCAAAGCTTGCCATCAATAGCTCGTCATGATTTTCAATGTTATTGACGCGCGCGCGGTATTGACCTTCAATTAATACTTTGATGCAATTCTCGTCGCTATCATGCGGCATGGTGCTGACGATGCGGCACACAGTTCCGTACTGATACAAGTTGTCTTGATCAATATCTTCGGTCAGCGAGTCTTTTTGCGCCACGACCAATACTTTATTACCATATTCGGCTTGTGCCAATTCCACGGCTTTTACCGAGGGCGCACGACCGACAAACAAGGCAATCTGCATATGCGGATAAACAACCACATCGCGCAATGCCAGTAGCGGTAGATAGTTTTCTTCAGCATCTTTAGCTTTAATGTCTTCAGAATCGCTGTCTTTACTCTCATTGTCTTCGACAGTTTCATTTTTAACCGTTTCAGACGCCGACTCGTTTTCCAACATATCGTCAGATGAAGTATTTAGCGCATTATCATCAGAAACGTTAGATGAAACGTCGACATCGATGTCGATATTGTCTTGGGCAATTTTATGTTCACTCATATATTCTTCCTCGTTCACCAGACTTGTAAAGTCAAGTTAGTGGTTCATGTTTAGATAAATGGTGCTGCTAAATGAAATTGCAAGGCTATATGACCAACCGCAAGGAGAATATTGCGCCTTTATTTGCATTGTCGCTGATGTCTGCTAGGTTTTGCGCGTGGGCTTTATGGCTAAAATCAGGTAAAATGACGCGCGTCTTAACCGCTCCGTTCAAATAGCAACTATATGGATTAACGTGTGAGTTAAAACGCTAGGGCGAAATAAATAGGTCGGCAATGTGACAATAGCGTGTCAATAGCGGGCCACAAAACATAGGGTAAGGGGCGAGAATATGACCATCAATGCGGTGCTACTAGCGGTAGTCATCATGCTAGGGCTGTCTTTAGCGCGGGTACACGTGGTACTCAGTTTATTAATCGGGGCGCTGGCAGGTGGGCTGATTGCGGGTCTTGGTATGACCGATACCTTAAATGCTTTTCAAGAAGGTATCCGTAATGGCGCGCAAATCGCGCTGTCTTATGCCTTATTGGGTGCTTTTGCGGTAGCGATTGCGCATTCGGGCTTGCCGCAGTCATTGGCAGGGGCGGTCATCAAGCGCATTGATGCCGGTGGCACTAGTGGCATGATTAAATACATGCTGTTTGCCGGTCTGGTTACCATGAGCTGCTTTAGCCAAAACTTAATCCCGATTCATATCGCTTTTATTCCATTGCTTGTACCGCCTTTATTGCTCGCCTTTAATCGCATGCACATTGATAGACGCCTGATTGCCTGTCTGATTACTTTTGGTCTTGTGACCACTTATATGTTTATCCCTTATGGCTTTGGCGATATTTATCTCAATCAAATCATGCTAAAAAACGTCGGTGAAGCCGGTATTGATGTATCGAATATTTCGGTCACCAAAGCCATGGCGATTCCAGCACTTGGCATGCTCGTTGGTTTGCTAGTGGCAGTATTTATCAGCTATCGTAAGCCGCGCCAGTATCAGCAGTTGGCAATCGATAAACAAGCTCGCGATGCGGTAGTAGAAAAAGATGCTTTAAGCAAAACCGCAGCCGGCGCACAAACGCAAAGTAAGCTTAAAACCATCGTCGCGCTGATTGCTATCGTCACCGCTTTTGTCGTACAGCTTTATACTGATTCATTATTGCTAGGCTCAATGTTTGGTTTTGGCGTCTTTATGGCAACGGGCGTGGTTAAATGGCGTGATGCCGATACGGTCTTTAATGACGGTATTAAGCTGATGGCGATGATTGGCTTTATTATGATTACCGCCCAAGGCTTTGCCGAAGTGATGAAAGCGACCGAACAGATTCAGCCGTTGGTTGATGGTGCAGCGTCTTTGTTTGCGGGTAATAAAGCGATGGCCGCATTTATTATGCTATTGATTGGCTTGATCGTAACCATGGGTATTGGTTCGTCTTTTTCGACTATTCCTATTTTGGCGGCGATTTATGTACCACTATGTATCTCTTTAGGGTTCTCACCTTTAGCAACCGTTGCGATTATTGGTACAGCTGGCGCGCTTGGTGATGCCGGTTCGCCAGCGTCAGACTCAACGCTTGGACCAACCTCTGGTCTAAACGTTGACGGTCAGCATGACCATATCAAAGACAGTGTGGTGCCGACCTTTATCCATTACAATATTCCGTTATTGGTGTTTGGTTGGATTGCGGCGATGGTGCTTTAATTCATAATCTAAACTTTGACAATAGATATAAAAAAGGCGAATGATTATAAAATCATTCGCCTTTTTTGATTTTTTATAAAAGCTTAATTTATATTTTTCTCAGTTGCGTAGGGCACACCCTACAAATTGCTCGATATTATTCATTCGCCACTATCAGTATTATCCTCATCAAAATCTCCAATTTCACCATTCAAGCTTTTTAAAAACTTATCACTCTGCGCCAGCAACTCATTTAAACGCGCTTCATTGATTACGCTCGATAGCTCATCAGAGCTAAAGGCTTGTTCTTGACTGTAGTAGAGCATCTCCCTAGCATCATCATTTCCCAATGTTTGCAAATATTCCTCAACATTATCAGCGCTAGAGTTAGCATCCATCGCTTGTTTGTCATTTTTCATCGAAACCACCTCAAGCCACTTGGCGTAATTATGCCATCTAATGGTACATCCCATGGTTGACGTTCTAATTGCTCTACCACTTGAAAGTCGTAACACCAACCAATTTTCAATGGTTTTTTTAACCCTGCCTGATGGCTTTTACCAAGTGTCGTGTCATAAAAGCCACCACCCATCCCCATACGATTACCATTTTTATCAACCGCCACGAGTGGACAGATAATCACATCTAACTCACGCGCCCAAAGCAATCGGCGGTGATGGTTTTGTTTCATCCCTAAGCTATGAATGCGCGTCGGTATATTCAGCAGTTTCGACTGATAAATAGGCACAAAGCGCAGACGTTTATCATCATTACCATTTCTAGTACGACCGAGCGAACCAACCACAGGCAGATAAGGTAAATAGCCTAAGCGTTGACACCAGTCCAACAGTGGCTGAGTGGGTAGCTCACCAAAGCCATCATAATATAAGCCAATACGCGCACGCGGAGGTAAGCGCTGTTGCAACTTGATTAAATGCAAGCTTGCCAGGCGCGCGTAATGTCTACGTTCGCCAGCCGTTAATTGCCGACGCTGGCGGGTAAATTGTCGTCTAGGCGGATTGCTTAAGCTGTTAGCAATTTTGACATCCTTTTTAGAGCGAGCGTCATCAGTCGCGAACTGAGATAAAGAATCAGATAATGCAGTAGCAGAATGTTGTTGGCTCGTGTTTTTAGACATCAGTTAGCCTCACGGACTTGGAGAAATTTGTGATAAGTCATGCTATCATAACGCCACTTTACAGCGTATTTTCCTTTATGTGCAGCGTGTGTTGCACTTTTTTCAAAGCAGCTATACAACAAACCATCAAAGAGGGTAGTTATGTCGACACAGAATCAGGCAACTCGTACCGAAAAAGATACCATGGGCAACGTGGAAGTCCCAGCTGACGCTTATTGGGGTGCGCAAACTCAGCGTAGCCGTGAGAACTTTAAAATCGGTGGCGAGACCTTGCCACGTCCGATGATTGAAGCAATGGCGCTAGTGAAAAAAGCCGCTGCGATTACCAATGCGAGCCTTGAGCGTATCGAAGGCGATAAGCGCGACTTAATCGTCCAAGCTGCTGACGAAGTCATCAACGGTGGTCTAACGGATCAGTTCCCATTAGTTGTATGGCAGACGGGTTCTGGTACGCAGTCAAACATGAACATGAACGAAGTATTGGCCAACCGTGCTAACGAAATCGCAGGGAACGCGCGCGGTAGCTACACGCCAATTCACCCAAATGACCATGTTAACCATGCGCAATCTACTAACGACAGTTTCCCAACCGCGATTCGCGTTGCTGCTGCTCGTGAAATCAATAGCTTACTGATTCCAGCGGTAAAAGCATTGCGCGATACACTAGACGCCAAAGCCAAAGAATTTGATAGCATCGTCAAAATCGGTCGTACGCATCTGCAAGACGCCACACCTTTGACCCTAGGTCAAGAATTCAGCGGTTATGTGAGCCAACTTGACCATTCATTGACTCGTATCGATAACGCGCTACAAGGTCTATATGAATTGCCACTAGGCGGCACTGCGGTTGGTACAGGTCTAAACGCTCACCCTGATTATGCGGTAAAAGCAGCTGAGCAGTTATCAACCTTGACTGGTCTGCCGTTTGTCACCTCACCAAATAAATTTGAAGCGCTAGCCGCTCGTGATGCTGAAGTATTTGCTTCTGGCGCACTAAAAACCCTAGCTGGCAGCTTAAATAAAATCGCTAACGACGTCCGTTGGTTGGCATCAGGTCCTCGTTGTGGTCTAGGCGAGTTGACGATTCCTGAAAATGAGCCAGGCTCATCTATCATGCCGGGTAAAGTAAACCCAACCCAGTCAGAAGCAATGACCATGGTTGTCGCGCAAGTGATGGGTAACGATGTTACTATCAGCATGGCTGGCGCGTCAGGTAACTTTGAGCTTAACGTTTATAAGCCAGTGATTGCCTTTAACTTATTGCAATCTATCAAGCTATTGGGTGATGCGTGCAACAGCTTTAATGAAAACTGTGCCGTTGGTATCGAGCCAGTCAAAGACAAAATCGATGACTTTTTGCATAACTCATTAATGCTAGTCACCGCATTGAACCGTCATGTTGGTTATGAAAACGCAGCAAAAATCGCTAAGACCGCTTATAAAGAAAACAAAACTTTGAAGCAAGTTGCCGTTGAGTTAGAACTGTTAACTGAAGCTCAGTTTGATGAGTGGGTAACGCCTGCTGATATGGTGCATCCTTCTTAATTCGTAAAATAAATAACGACCTGCTACGATTTCAGACATCGTTTAATTTACGATAGTTACAATTTTTGCCCGTCTTCATTGTAGCAGTGTCATATTTGTTCCACTAAGAAGTAAGTTATTTAAAAAGACCTTGCCATCCTTTATAGAGGAATGTGCAGGGTCTTTTTTTTATCTATCAGTTGAAGCACATACATCGAGAGAAACAATGTCTTACGCTCAGACAACAAGCAAACCAATAGTTATAACAGCATCAACAAAAATTTTTCTTATAATGAGCGCATAGGTAAGAGTTCGTGAATAACAGTTATAAATTACGACAAAGACAATAAGAGCGAACAATCAGACCAACTAAAAATAGTTCGCCGCTAACGTCCATATTTCTCTTATCTATGACGATTCTAATTATATCATTGAGGTGATTTTATGAAAAAATTAACTGCCGCTTTATCATCAGCTGGTATTTTGATATCAATGTTGGGTTCTGGTTCTGCCATGGCCTACTCGAACAAAGTAATGGAACCAAGCGAGAGCTATGATAGCGCTGTTAAACACAGACAGGTCAACTATACTTGCCAAAACAACAAGAAAGTTAGCGTGACTTATGGTTTTAACAAGCAAAACCTACCGACTTTTGCAGAAGCCAATCTGAATGGCAAAAAAAGATTTTTACCCATTAACTTAGGTCGTTCTGACATGGTTGATACCGTGTTTGGTGATGAAGAAAACTTTAGTGTTATGACTGGCGCACTGCGTTTAAATAATTATCATAAATCATCGGCTAATATCCAAGATGCCAGCAGTGAAATCATCTATAAAGGCTGTAATGTTAAATCTGTCAAAAAGCTTAAAGGCTAATTTTTAGCAGCCTGATAGATTTAGAGAGTTTAAAAAGACCTTGTCACGTAACGCGACAAGGTCTTTTTTTTCATTTTTTAGATTTAAGGGTAGAGCCTGTGATACCCAACGATTTCATCTATGTTTTTAAGTTATGATATAAAAAACCTTATTAAAAGATAATAAACTACCAAATCTATAGAGCATTAGACTATGAATTCGACTGATACCAAATATACTAACCATACAATATTTGAAGAACTTAATTATTACGTCAACTTTTATGAGTCCTTGTCGAATTCTGTTATGAGCTTTGCAACTAAAGGTACAACAGCAGTAGCCAATATGGATACCTATGTTTATATGTCAATGAGAAGTACTCTGGAGTCTATAAATTTAGTTTTAAAGAATGGTAATTTAAATGATGCCTATGCATTATTAAGAAAGTATTATGATTCAGTCATGATTAATGCATATACAAACTTATATATCAATCAAAACTCAGGAATAGCAGATTTTTATGTTACTGAGATCAACAATTGGCTTCATGGAAAAAAACCGTTACCAAGAATGTCTAAGATGGCAAAATATCTAAATAACTCTTCATCTTTATCCAAAATTAATGAGTTAATTGATTTAGACAGGCGCTATGAAGATATTCGGGATCGTTGTAATGATAATATGCACTACAATTTTTTTGCCTTGATACTGCTCAACGATGGCAGAGTATATTTAAAAGAGCGTTTTCAGCATCTTGAGCAGTTACGAAACGATATTCGAGATGTATTTATACTTAATATTGCATACATTTTGACGATTAATGAACACTATATGGTGTCTTCTGATTATTTAGACCATCTGAACCTTGGTATGTCCCCACCTGAAAATAGTCAATACTGGGTAGCTCCATTCATTCAAGAAATGGCAAATGAAGTCCTTCTCAAAGAACGTCCAGATATCTTAGAACTTCTGAAAAGATCAACAAACATGGAGCTTTCTTAAAGTAATGTAGGGTGCGTCCCACGCACCATTTTTAAGAAATAGCTATACTATCGGTGCGCTAGGCGCACCCTACAATTAAAGTAGAGATAAAAAAAGACCTTGTCACACAACGCGACAAGGTCTTTTTTTATTGCATATACCTGCTTAACTAAAATTTATAAAGTAATCCTAGCGTCGTTGTTGCATCAGTACGCGAGTCAACCATTGGACTGTCATATTGCTCATTTGGCAGATAGCTTAAGCTTTGATTGGCAAATCCTGCCCAGCGCTCATTAAAATCATAATTAGCGCTAATATTGATATAAGGGTTTAAGCTATTATTTGACTCATAAGCAGCGACGCCTGTCTTCGCTGACTCTTGCTCACTAACGCCATAATAATAGTTATTGTAGTCAGCATCATGATATTCAAAGCCAATGCTTGGATAGACCGTCAGCTTATCTTTAGTGATTTTGGCAAGGTAAGTCAAGCGCGCCGTATTGCCGCCACTATTATCTAAAACGTCAGTCGCGACTTGCAGGCGGAAGCCGCCCACAGGCGTACGACGCAGATACGATAGACCGGCAGCAGCTGAAGCCTTACGTTTATCCAGACCTTGCAGCGCGCCAGTCGCATCATCAGGATCGAATTCACTGCCATCGAGCTGAGCATAAGCGGCTAGCTGATTGGTGCCATCATTGATGATATAAGCACCCGCTTGCGCACCGCGTGCATAGATTCTGTTGTTATCATAAAATACACCCGGCAATACTTTTATGTCGGTGCTGTCTTCCAAATCATAAGCCGACTTGACCGCCATGACGTTGACGCCGACACTTAAAATGGCATCTTTATCAGTCGGTAAGTTGTTTTTAAACAGTGCGGCATTAGAGATGCTGGCGACACTAAATAGGGCCGTGGCGGTAAATGCGCTAAGGACAGTGCGCGTCAACGGTTTCGATAGCGCTGATGATTTAAACATGGTTTGCTCTCATAAGTGGGTGGGATAAATGATAGAAACAGAGTCGATAAATAGAATAATAAATAAGTCTGGCACTTTACTCAATGGCTGCTAGCACTTGTAATATTTGCTGATGAATATCTTGCCACCACCATATAAAACCAATACTGATTAGCAGCATGACCAGCCACGGTAGCAATTGCCAAATAAGCGTCGATTTGGTCGCTGTTTGTTGTTCGTTAATTTTGCTGTGATTAAGGCTTGCGTGATTAGCATTCACATTTATAGGTAAGTTTACAGCAGAGTCGTGATTAAAACTGCTGTTATTATTAAAATTACCCTCATTATCAAAGCGAGAAGCGTGGGTAGAAGTGGGGGTGGAAAAGTCAGTATCGCTACTTACGGGAGAATTGATATACGTCGTTTGATAAATGTCTTGAGGTGCGCTAGGTACATGCTGTAGCGTAGCAGCCAACCGCTGACGGTAGGCAATGGCAAACGCCAATGCAATCACCAATCCTGTTATCGCGCCACCAATATGACCGGCATTATCAATCCCCGGTACGGCAAAGCCATATACCAAATTGATGCCCATAATAATGATTAGGCTTTTCAGATTGAGCACCATACCATTGACTGATATTTTAAACAGCGCAGCTATCAATAGCGCGGCACCGATACCCATGATACCGCCAGACGCGCCCGCAGATATGCCCGGTTGTCCAGTGCCATCTAAGATACCTTGCCACGTAATATGGTTGTTCAGTAGGTTGCCACCGATTGCCGCCAGTAAAAATAACGCCAAAAACTTCGCTGAGCCAAACATCGGCTCGGCGATTTGCCCAAAAAAATACATGGCAAAACCATTAAACAATAAATGCATCAGACCGATATGCAAAAACGCACTACTTGCCAAGCGCCATGGTTCACTGTCCATGGTATAAGGCAAGGCATTGGCACCCCATTTTAGCAATGCTTCAGTCGATGGATTATTGGCATCGACGCCGCTCAGCACCTGCATGATAAATAGCCCGATAAAGCTGACTAATAGCAAAGTGGTGACGGGCGCGGTTTTTAATAATTGTTGAATGGTCATAAACGCAAACTATCAATAAAAAGTGATGAGTAGAGTATAAAGGCTAGGGTTAGGGCGTGTCACCCATAAGTGGGTTATAGTCGATTCAACTTCAAAACGATATAGGGTTGCTAGAATAAATTTTTCGAAGCCTCTGGAGTGCGAAGCACACAGCAAGCAAGGAAAATTTATTCTAGCAGCACGCTATTTTAAGCATATCCTTTTTACATCGAACTGAATATATCAATATTTAATAAAGTTGGGTTTTTTAATAAGGACTAGCTTTTTAATAAGCATGAGTTTTAAGGTTCTCATAAGTGCCTTTGACCAAAATGTCATCCGTCACTTGATTGATATCGGTATGACCGCAAAACGCCATGCTGATATCACACTCGTTATAAATAAGCTCTAGCGCACGGCGCACGCCATCTTCGCCATAAGCGCCAAGCCCATATAAAAATGCGCGACCAATCATTGTACCAGTAGCGCCTACAGCTAGTGCTTTGAGTACATCTTGACCAGAGCGAATACCACTATCGAGCCAAATCTCAATATTGCTATTTTCTGCTCGTACCGCTTGCACGATATCAGCAAGCGCGGCAATGGAAGACAGCGCCCCATCGAGCTGACGGCCGCCATGGTTTGAGACGACCAATGCATCGGCACCGCTACGAGCAGCCATGATGGCGTCTTCAGGTTCCATGATACCTTTTATAATCAGCTTGCCGCCCCACATATCTTTAATGCGCGCGACATCATCCCAGCTTAGCGCCGGGTCAAATTGTTCGGCTGTCCATGCCGAGAGCGATGAGATATCCTCGACGTTTTTGGCATGACCGACGATATTGCCAAAGCTATGACGTTTGGTGCCGAGCATATTCATGCACCATTGTGGCTTGGTCATGAGATTCAATATATTGCCAAGGGTAGGCTTTGGCGGCGCGGATAGACCGTTTTTGATATCTTTATGGCGCTGTCCGAGGACTTGTAAATCCGCGGTTAAGATAAGCGCGGAACAATTGGCCGCCTTAGCGCGGCGAATCAGGTTTGCCATAAACTCTTGGTCGCGCATCACATATAGCTGAAACCAAAACGGCGCACTGGTATTTTCCGCGACATCTTCGATAGAGCAGATACTCATAGTCGAAAGCGAGAAGGGCACGCCAAATTTCTCCGCTGCGCGTGCGGCGTGAATCTCACCATCCGCCCACATCATACCGGTAAAGCCAGTTGGTGCGATAGCAACGGGCATTTTGACTTTTGAGCCCAGCATGTCAGTGGCAAGCGAGCGCCCTTCCATATTCACCAGAACCCTTTGGCGCAATTTAATACGGTCAAAGTCGGTTTCATTGTTGCGATAAGTGGTCTCAGTCCATGAGCCCGAATCGACGTAATCATAAAACATCCTCGGTACTTTACGCTCGGCAACACGGCGCAAATCCTCAATTTCCGTTATTTTCTTTAAATCTTTCATAGGTTTCTCATTATTATGATTGTTTTATAATAGCGCTCTTATGCTGGCTGTTTTATAAAGACTGCTTTATAAAAAGTGCTTTATGACGCTACTAATAATTGCTGCAAATCCAACACTGAAAACGGATAATTCAAGCGTTTTGATGGCGTCAATATCACAGGAATCGTGGTAGCAAACTCCATCATCATTGACTCATCAAAATCAGCAATATCAACATACTGATAGCTTATCGGCTGCACCGCTTGAAATTGGGTGAGCAACTGCTCAGCAATGTCACAAAGGTGGCAGCCAGAGGTGCCGAGTAGCCACCATTTATCCTGATTTTCAGCCGTACCAAGATTGGGGTTGGTGGCAATCATACGTGCCCGTAGCATCGTATTATAATTGCCATTATCATTATCCATATTTTTACTCTTATACTGATTTCTATTTTTGATAGTTGCTACCTTTTAAGATATTTGCTTCTCACGTCTGTTTATAATGTCTAGCGCTAATAATGTCTAATGCTAAACCCCACTCTCAACTTATTTTTCTAAGGTATTGGTTTACTTAGTTTTTAAAATTTCAGTTAAAACAATTAAAATTTTAAATTCTATAAAAATCAAAAGCCTACGATAAGTTGAGATTGGCGTAATGCTAAGTATTTATCTTAAGTCTTTTAAGAAAAATTATTCATATCACTTGGCAATATTTACATGATAAAGAAATGGCGTAAATAATGACAGCGATTGTGAGATTAGGTAAGATGACCTGCTATTTATCATTGCGCATTATTAGCATCTTATTGATAGCTTGCCGTTTATAGCGCGCCATTTATAGACAGCCGCTTTTTATATGACTATTTTTTCACCACTCGGATATCGCACGCATGACAAGTTTTGGCAAATTTATCAAACGTTTATTATTGGCATTCATGTTGTTGGTCGTGGCATTCCATATATTGGTCGCAGGGTTACTGTTGATTTGGAAGACTCAGCCGATTAATAACAGTATGTTTATGCTGACCCATCGTTTAACGGGCGGCACGGTCACCCAGACGTGGGCTGAGTATGACGCCATTGCCAAATCTGCCAAACAAGCGGCGATTGTCAGTGAGGATTCGACGTTTAGCCAGCATAATGGCTTTGATATGAAAGGCATTAAGGCGGCACAGAAAAAGAACGAAGAAACTGGCAAAATGTCAGCGGGTGGCTCAACGATCACCCAGCAATTGGCTAAAAACTTATTTCTCACTTCGCATCGCTCTTATAGCCGTAAAGCTGAGGAAGCGATTATCACTGTCATGATAGAAACTTTGTGGGATAAGCAGCGCATTTTGACCGCTTATCTCAACGTGGCGGAGTTTGGCAATGGCATTTACGGTATCGATGCCGCCGCCCATCATTATTTTGATAAATCAGCTGCCAACCTAAACCGTGACGAATCTGCTTTACTCATCGCCATGCTGACCAATCCGAAATACTATGAAAGTCATCAAAGCGACAAACGGTTGCGTAACAAACAACGTATCATTAAAAAACGGATGAAAAATGCCGTCTTGCCACAATCGGCTTAAATTGCTCGCTTAAACTGTTAGTGATTTCAAATGGCGGTAAGACTAATTGTGCTATGTTATAGGATATGAAATTAGCCGCTCTAAAAAAATTAGTATAAAAACTTCTGAACCGTGTTTGAGTATAAAAATAAAAGATGATGGCGTGTCGATAACGCTAAAGGAGTGGGAAGATGGCAGAGATAGATAATAAGCATGAAGTTAATGACAGTGTTGATATGAGTATAAAAAATGACAATGAAGTAAGCCCAAGCTTTATTGAAGTGAGTGACAATAAAGTGAGTGACAATTCGACTGATGGTTTAACCGATAGTGTGACTAACAGTTTAACTGAGGTCTTAACTGAGAGCTTGACTGACATTGATTGGCAACGTTCAGAAGATGGCAGCTATTCGCCGAGCAGCTATATCAATCGCGACCTGTCATTATTACAGTTTCATTTGCGGGTTTTAGCGCAGGCAGCCAGTCCGCGTCATCCTTTATTAGAGCGTTTATTTTTCTTAATTATTTTTTCATCCAACATCGATGAGTTCTTTGAGATTCGCGTCGCCGGTATCATGCAAAAGCTCAATCTGGGTGATGTATCGACCAGTGTCCACGGTATGCGCCCAAGCGAAGTATTAGAAGAGATATCCGTTATCACTCACGCTGCCATCGCTGAGCAATACCGTATTTTAAATGAAGATATCCTGCCAGCACTTGCCAAAGAAGATATCCGCTACTTAAAACGGGACGAGTTAAATAGCGAGCAATCGGCATGGATGAAGCGTTATTTCACCGAGCAAGTATCACCGGTCTTGACGCCTATCAGTATTGATCCGGCGCATCCATTTCCACGCTTGGTAAATAAAAGCCTAAACTTTATCGCTACCTTGGAAGGCAAAGATGCCTTTGGTCGCGATATCAATTTGGCGATTGTGCCAGCGCCGCGCAGTTTGCCGCGCGTGATTCGTCTGCCTGATGAGCTGACAGGTGGTAAAGAGCATCATGTGATGCTATCAGCCGTGATTCATGAGCATATTGGTGAGCTATTCCCTGGGATGAATGTCACGGGTTGCCATCAGTTTAGACTGACGCGCAATGCTGATTTGGATTTGGCAGACGATGTTGATGATATTGCCAAAGCATTAGAAGGCGAGCTTGAAAATCGCCGCTTTGGTGACAAGGTGCGCTTAGAAGTCACCACCGATTGTCCAACGCCCATTAGTGATTATCTGCTCAATGAGTTTGAGCTGCATGACAATCAATTATACCGCGTCAATGGACCGGTGAACCTAACGCGGCTGCTGTTTGATTTTAATATTCCAGCACTGCGTTATCAGCCGTTTACTTATGTCGTACCCAAACCATTTCGCCGTGAAGTCGATAAGCTCGATAAAGCGACCAGCATGTTTGCGGCGATGCGTAAAGGCGATGTCTTGGTTCATCATCCATTCCATGCCTTTTCACCGATTATCAATCTGTTGTGGCAAGCGGCAAGCGACCCAAAAGTCTTGGCCATTAAGCAAACGCTATATCGTTCAGGTACCAATTCAGAAATCGTCAAAGCCCTAGCGGCAGCAGCGCGTCATGGTAAAGAAGTCACGGCAGTGATTGAGTTACGCGCCCGCTTTGATGAGGCGTCTAATATCGCGGTTGCCAATTATTTGCAAGAAGCTGGCGCGGTGGTGGTTTACGGTATTGTTGGCTACAAAACCCATGCCAAACTGATGCTTATCATTCGCCGTGAAGACGATAAAATCCGTCGTTATGTGCATCTAGGTACTGGTAACTATCACGCGGCCAATGCCAAAGTTTATACCGATTATGGTTTATTTAGTGCCGACCCCGATATCTCAGAAGACGTACATAAAATTTTCCAAGAGCTGACGGGGATGGGCAAACCTGCCAATTTGAAAAAGCTCCTGCATGCACCCTTTACCTTGCATGAAAAGCTAATGAGCTTTATCGATGATGAAATTGCCCATGCGAAAGCAGGCAAGCGCGCTCATATCATGGTTAAGGTTAATGCGCTGACCGAACGTCGCCTGATTGATAAATTATATGATGCGTCACAAGCAGGGGTTAAAATTGAGCTAATTTTGCGCTCAATGTGTTGCTTGCGCCCACAAGTAAAAGGGTTGTCTGAAAATATCACTGTGCGTTCTGTTATCGGGCGTTTTTTGGAGCATACGCGCATTTATTATTTCCATAACGATGGGGACGAGCGTTTATATTGCGGCAGTGCCGATTGGATGGATCGCAACTTGTTCCATCGCGTCGAGGTGGCATTTCCCATTGAAGATAAGAAGCTCTTTAAACAGATTTATGAAGATGGGTTATTAAACTACCTGAAAGACAATGTGCAAGCGTGGACACTTGACGGTAATGGCGTTTGGCAGCAGATTGAACCTGCTGCAGGTGAGCTGCCGCATATCGCGCAAGATTATTTACTAAAGGTTATCAACCGCGTTGGCGAGTCAGTTTAGCGAAATGGCTTTAATAGTCAGTTTTTAGTTAATCTGCTTTTATTAGCGTTGCTTACTGCTATCTTGGATGAACCTAGATAGTATTCACCTTTAATATTCCCAATTAAAATATTCTAAATTAAAGCCAAGCGTGGATTTAGCCTACGCTTGGCTTTTTCGTGTTAATAATCTCTATTGAGAATGATGATAAGTATAAAGATGAAACATGCGTTACAAACTGTCTGGTAACCTCACATTTATTCACACATTGATACCGCAGTGCACTGGTTAGCGATTGAGAATTCTTCCTATAATTGATACAGGCTTTATTACTGATACCTCAATTATAAAAAATAGGAATGAATCATGAGCAATACTAAAAATGATACCTCAGATATTAAAAAAGCAGCAGAGCAAGCCGATAGTCAGCAAATCGAAAAAAACCTAGCCGACAATAAACAAGTCGATGTGCCGGAAGAATTGAGTACAGAAGAACAGACTTCTTTTATTGATGATGATTTGCGTACTGATAAGTGATTTTAATTTAACTAATTTTAATTTATCTAAAAAAGCAACCAGTGCCACAAAGAAATTAGTAGCAATGAGCATATTTATTACTGCATAAAAAATAAATAATGCTCTAAACCATAAATGCGAGGGACGCGCCATGCCAACTAATACCCATCCAAACCATGAAGAAGCGGTACCCGTTCGTGATCCAGCAGCCTTACATCCAGACAATGCCCAAGACAGTTATGAAGGTCGTAAACACGAGCCTAATATCGATGGACCACAGCAGGAATCACAGGAAACGGACGAGATATATTCCGACCCTCGTAAAGAAGAGGACTTACCAGCAGGCGGCAAAAATGTCGCGGATTTAAACGCTTATGATTTATCGAAAAAAGGTAATGAACCGCGTTAAGCCGTTGTTTAATTTACAAATAAGTAAGCAATATTAGAAATTCAATGACCAATAATAATAACGATAACCGCAATAATCCAATATGATCAGAAGATGATAATAATTACACATGATAAGGATAGCATGATGCAAAATGAAGATATGCAAACCAAAGATCCCGCTTTAACCAAAACGCGTCTAGACGACGCTGATGTTAATCGTACTAATAATCATACAGATAATGCTCATACTGAAATTGACAATAGCATTACTGAAAATAAAGGGACAGATACCTTTAAAGAAGGCGTGATTAATTCAGAGCACGTCAACGATAATGACAATCCTGCACGTCAGCCAGATCGCCGTGACCAAGAGGGCAATGCCTTTGACGAAGGTATCAATGAGCATACGATGGTTGGTGATGCGGCTAAAAGTGCAGGTATCAATGACTTAAACCGCTATGCCAACGTTGACAATGCTCAAACTCGCGTGCTAAATCCTGATGAAAAAGATTTTTAACACTTATATTTTCAGCATTAATTTAATGAGGCGCTAGACGTTAATGTGCACATTGTTTTTCGTTTAGATAGCAGTTTATATACTACTTTATATAATAGTGATGCTAACAACGTTAGAAAAGGAATTGCCATGAATATGCCAGATGATAGGGATGCAGAAACGAGTAATTTAAAAACGGCTCATTCAAAAGATAATATGCCGCTTAAAGATGCCGATGACAATGACAATAATGGGATTGTTGCTGATGATGCATTGCAAACAGCCAATCCAGCAGAAGCAGCAAGGTTAACGGATGACCATGATCCGCATCATGTCGGAAAAAGTCATAAAGAATACGACAGCGCTTTAATGGAGAGCGATAAATAACAGTTTTAGACAGTATGCTAAGAAAGTAGACACTTAGACAGTGTGAAGTGAAGAAGTATAAAGCCAAAAGGTGCAACAATTAGCCGATACTCATATCGACTAATTGTTGTACCTTTTTCTTTTTAAACCGCCTTTTAGAATGGTTAAAATCCTAGCCATTAAGATATGGCACAGATTCTATAGCTAAACCGGTTCACCGCTATGAAAACGCAGCTCAGTATCTGGGCTCGATACCAGCTCCGCTTCTACCGCTTTAAAAAATGCCACGCGCTCGTCGATATTATCCTCTGACAATGACTGCGCCAATGCCAAATAATCTTCAAAATGACGGCTTTCTGATTTAAGCAAGTAGCGATAATATTTCGCCAAACGCTCATCGTTGATGACTTCAGCCAATGCAGCAAAACGCTCACAAGAACGCGCTTCAATAAACGCCCCGATAATCAATACATCTATCATCGCTGCTGGCTCGTAGGTACGCTTATGTTTCAACATACCTTTAGCATAACGTCCGGCACTTAGATATCTCCACGCTTGCCCGCGCTCATTCATGATGCCGAGTACTTGCTCATAATGCAGCATCTCCTCGCGTATCAACTGCGCCAATTTACGTTGTAAATCATAAGAAAACTCATAGCGAAATAATAAGTTCATTGCTGTACCAGCTGCTTTTTTTTCACAATTGGCATGGTCTTGAATGATTAATGGCAAGTCAGCAATGGCGGCATTTACCCACGCTTGTGTGGTTCGCGCACCCAAAAACTCATAAATAGGGGATAAGTCTACCTTTATAGGCGTTCGTAATTGCGCAATATCGACGCTGTCTTCTTGATTATTTTCTTCTTGAGCGCCATTTTCTTGGGTTAAAGTTGCAAGGTTTTGTGTATTGATAGTCATAGTTTTATTGGGCTTTATTGAGTAGTTGTAAAACAGCATTTATTGAATAATGATAAAAAGGTCTGAAAATAAATAAGTCTGCTATAGTCGATTCAACTTAAAAAGAATACATGGCTGTTGGGATAAATTTTGCGAAGCATCGAAAAGAGTGAAGAGCACAGCAAGCAAGAAAAATTTATCCCAGCAGCAGGCTATTTTTAACCTGCCTTTTTTATATTGAACTGACTATATAACGGCAAATACCTTTAATAGCATCTGGCATAATGGATCATTTGACGTGTTTGATACTTTTAAACGCCTTAGCTTAATAGATAACCGTTAAGCATAAGTTACTATGGTAATGATTACTTACAGTTTATCCATCGTTTCCATCATTGTGCTTAAACAAGGCGTTTATAGCATCTAAAGCCATACGTCTTATAGGGTATCATTTATCTACAGCCTAAGTATTTACTTGCTGAATGATGTTTCCTTGTTTATTTCATTATTTGATAGTAGGATGAGATTTTGCTTTTGGGACATTCTGTCTTACTATTGATTGCTAGTGAGTAGTTGATACTCAGCATTATATCAACTATCCATGCTAGCGCAAAAAGTAAGGGTTATCGCCTTAGTATTTGCTCAAAGCTGGTCTAAATAGTAGCAACTTAGATCTTAACTGCGATAGTAGTAACCCGGGATTAACACACTTCACGAACAGATAAGGATAACAATATGAGCCAGTCTTCTAACGCCAATCGTATTCAAAAGGGCATTCTTGCCATCGATAAGCAGATGTTCGATTTTATTGAAAACGAAGTGCTGCCGAAAGTCGGTGTGGATTCAGACAGTTATTGGTCAGGTTTTGAAAAGGTCATTAAGGAGTTTACGCCGCGTAATAAAGCGCTGCTTGCGACCCGTGACAAAATCCAAGCCCAGATTGATCAATGGCATCTAGACAATCCTGCCAAAGACGGCGACATTGACTATCCTACTTATAAAGCGTTTTTGCAAGAAATTGGCTATCTGTTACCAGAAGGCGAAGATTTCAAAGTCAGCACCCAAAACGTCGACGACGAGATTGCCCATATCGCAGGACCGCAGTTGGTCGTACCCGTACGTAACGCGCGCTACGCATTGAACGCGACCAACGCTCGTTGGGGCAGCTTGTATGACGCCTTATATGGCACAGATGTGATCAGCGATGAAAATGGTCAAGAAGCAAAAGGTGGCTACAACCCAACTCGCGGCGCAGCTGTCGTGGCATATGCCAAAAAATTCTTAGATGAAAACTTTGCGTTAGCATCAGGTTCACACAACGATGCAACTGGTTTTAAAGTTGTCGATGGCAAGCTTGAAGTGCTGCAAGGTGATAGCAGCACTGAGCTAAAAAATGCTGCTCAATTTGCAGGTTTTGTCGGTGATGCAGCAAGCCCAACCGGTATCTTATTAAAGAATAATAACTTACACGCTGAAATTCAAATCGATGGCAGCCATCCAGTTGGTAAAGACGATCCAGCCAATATTAAAGACGTGCTACTAGAATCAGCCATTACAGCAATTCAAGATTGTGAAGATTCAATCGCTGCGGTCGATGCTGAAGAAAAAGTTGAAGTCTATCGCAACTGGTTTGGTTTGATGAATGGCGATTTGCAAGAAACCTTTGAAAAAGGCGGCAAAACCCGTACACGTAAACAAAACCCAGATCGCGAATATACTACGCCAGCTGGTGGCACCCTTACCTTACCAGGTCGCTCATTATTGCTAATCCGTAACGTTGGCCATTTGATGCAAAACCCTGCGATTTTAGTCGATTTGGGTAATGGTCAAGAAGAGATTTTTGAAGGCTTGATGGATGGTTTGATTACACCGCTATTGTCTTTAAATGATTTAAAAGGTAACAGCCAGCTATCAAACTCGCGTAAAGGTTCGATGTATATCGTTAAACCAAAAATGCATGGTCCTGAAGAAGTCAAAATGGCGAACGACTTGTTTAATGCCTCAGAAGACTTATTGGGCTTAGAACGTAATACCCTTAAAATCGGTATCATGGACGAAGAGCGCCGTATGACGGTCAACCTAAAAGAAGCGATTCGCCAAGCCAAAGAGCGCGTTATCTTTATTAATACCGGTTTCTTAGACCGTACCGGTGATGAGATGCATACCAGCATGAACGCCGGACCTTTCGTACGTAAAGGCGATATGAAGTCAGAAGCATGGCAGCCAGCTTATGAGCAGTGGAACGTTGATATCGGTTTAGAGACGGGTCTACAAGGTCACGCTCAAATTGGTAAAGGCATGTGGGCGAAGCCTGATGAGATGAAAGAGATGATGGAAACCAAAGCCGCTCATCCACAAGCGGGCGCTAGCACAGCGTGGGTACCATCACCAACGGGTGCCACCTTACACAGCATGCATTATCATCAAGTGAATGTCGCTGAGGTGCAAGACAACCTAAAATCACGTGAGCGTGCCAGCTTAGATGACATCTTGACCATTCCATTGGCAAAAAACACCAACTGGACGGAAGAAGAGAAGCAGCAAGAGCTTGATAATAATGCTCAAGGCATCTTAGGTTATGTCGTACGCTGGGTAAACCAAGGTGTTGGTTGCTCTAAAGTACCTGATATTAATGATGTGGGTCTAATGGAAGACCGTGCGACACTGCGTATCTCAAGCCAGCATATCGCTAACTGGCTGCATCATGGGGTCATCAGTGAGCAACAAGTAATGGATACCATGAAGCGCATGGCAAAGGTCGTCGATGAGCAAAATGCTGACGATAATGGCTATCAGCCCATGGCAACTGACTTCGATAACTCGTATGCCTTTAAAGCGGCTTGTGATTTGGTGTTTAAAGGTCGCGAGCAGCCAAGTGGTTACACTGAACCATTGCTACATCAAGCACGCCTTGACTTAAAAGCCAACTGCTAAATTAATCGAGCCATATTGTTAATTAAATAATATAACTAGCGTTAGTTATTATTAAGGGGCTTTGCTTTAAGGCTATTTATTTATGTATAAGTAGCCTGCTAACGTTTTGTCTTTAATAAGCATATTAAATATAGTTTATATTCTTATTACTGATATTTCTCAATAACACCTCTATTCGTCCATGACGAGTAGGGGTGTTTTTTTGTCCCTAATTAAATATAGGTTAAACCTCATAGTGGACATGGCTTTGAAGATTTTTTGTCATTAGAGACGTAAAAAATATGTTGCAAATTATGTCAAAGTTGTTATGCTTGTACTCGAAGTATGAGTTTGGTAACGGATGTTACGCAACAGAGCGATAAAGACCAACGTTTACATGGCAGTTACGATTTCGATCCCAGTTATGTAAGTCATGGTTTTTTTCATCTTACGGTAATAGAACTTCGCCACACTTGTTTCTGACTAATCTCGGTAGCCAGTTACACATTATATCTTTGAGGATTTGTGACGATACCATTTTGGGCACCGGCTAATAATAGCTCGCTCATTACTAAAATTGTAAAGTGGAGATACCCCCATGAAAAAACTACTTTTAGCTACAGCAATCGCTGCCCTATCTGTATCAGCTGCTCAAGCTGCACCTACCGTATATGGTAAAGCATTCGTTACTGCTGATTATGTTGATGTTGATGCTGATTTAAGTGTTGTAGAAACTGGAAGTCCTGACATAAGACTTAACGGTAGTGAAGATACTGTACAGGTTAACTCAAACTCTTCTCGTATTGGCGTTAAGGGCTCTGAAGCCATGACTGCTAATACTGATGTTATCTATCAGTTAGAGTATGGCGTAAATATTGATAGTGGTGCAGAGAAGCAGTTTACCTCTCGTGATACATACTTAGGTTTAAATAATAAAACCTTTGGTCAGTTCCGTGCTGGTCGCAATATGTCAGTACTTGACTATGTAAACAATGTTATCGTTACACATGCTTACTGGGATAACCTAGGTGCAGGTAGTGCCGCCGATGTTCTAACTGCTATTGATGATGAAAACGAACAAGATCTCGTAGATGCGCTTACTACTGGCTTTAACATGACTGATTCTAGTCGTCAAGATAACTCTATCGTATGGATTGCACCAAAATACAATGGTGTACCAGTAGAATTAGCACTGCAATATAGCGCTGATGAAAGACTAGGTGAAAGTGATCACGGCTTTGGTGCATCATTATTGTTTGACCAAGGTACTGGTTTCACTGCTGGTCTAGCATATACTAAAGATATGGATACTCGTATTTCATATGATGATGAGACTATTGGTGGTAACATCATTCGTGGTACTGCTACTGTTGACCTAGGTAAATATATTGCCGCTCCAGTAACTCTAGGCGCGCTATATCAAGTAGCAGATTATGATTATGAAGACGCTAAGAAAGAAAAAGGTCTAGTAGTTAGCGCTGAAATGGGTCTAACTAACTTTGCACGTCCAGCATCTATATATGCTCAGTACAATAAGACTGACAACCTAAGTGGTGTTAACAATTTCGATTCTGATCAAATCGTTGTTGGCGGTAAATATATGTTTAAAGATAACTTGATTGCTCATGCTTATGTTGGTCAAAACTCAGCTGACTATGCTTACTCTGAAGTTGTTGGCAGTTATTCATACAAAGAAAGAGCTGATGTTGATAATTTCGCTCTTGGTGGTGGTCTAGAATACTTATTCTAATCTAAACATTAGAAACGTATTATAAAAAACTCATCCTTCGGGGTGAGTTTTTTTGTTATGCCCTTTTTAAAGCGGCAGTGGGTTATAATAGCTACGTATTTACGATGATTACGCACTTATGACAATTAAGCGTTAAAAACTGAGTGTTTTAAAGAGTTTGCGCTTTTGCCCTATATTTTGTGGCGTATTTTTAGTAAAATCCTTCTTTACCAATTACCGACAGAGTACTATGACCAAGTTTATATTTGTGACCGGTGGGGTAGTGTCCTCACTAGGAAAAGGTATTACCGCCGCATCCCTTGCTGCCGTGCTAGAAGCACGTGGCGTAAAAGTGACGATGACCAAAATGGATCCGTATATTAACGTCGATCCAGGTACGATGAGCCCGTTCCAGCACGGCGAAGTGTTCGTCACCGAAGATGGCGCTGAGACCGATTTAGATTTGGGCTACTATGAGCGTTTTTTGCGCCATTCAAAGATGAGTAAGAGCAATAACTTCACCAGTGGTCGTATCTATCAAAACGTTTTGAATAAAGAGCGCCGCGGTGAATATTTAGGCGGTACGGTACAGGTGATTCCGCATATCACTGATGAAATTAAAAGCAAAATTCTTGCCAGTGGCGAAGGCTATGACATCGCCATTATCGAGATTGGCGGCACAGTTGGTGATATCGAATCACTTCCCTTTATGGAAGCTGTACGCCAAATGCAAGTAGAGCTAGGTCGCAATCGCGCCATGCTGATGCATTTAACATTAGTACCTTATATCGCCAGTGCTGGTGAAACTAAGACTAAGCCGACCCAGCATTCAGTAAAAGAGCTGCGTTCGATTGGTTTGCAGCCTGATGTCTTAATTTGCCGCTCAGATCACCATATCTCACCAGACAATCGCCGCAAGATTGCGCTATTTACCAACGTTGAAGAGCGTGCGGTTATCATGTGTGAAGATGCGCAAAGTATTTACCAGATTCCGCGCACCCTGCATGAGCAGGATCTTGATGACTTAATCTGTGAGCGCTTTGGTCTTGATTTACCAGAAGCGGATTTAAGCGATTGGGATAAAGTGGTTGAAGCACAGCTGAATCCTGAAGCGACGGTGACGGTAGCGATGGTTGGTAAGTATGTTGAATTACCGGATGCCTATAAGTCTATCAATGAAGCCTTGCTACACGCTGGTATCACCCATAAAGCCGATGTTAAAATCGACTATATCGATGCTGAATTGTTAGAAACGGATGATACTTTATTTGCCCGTCTTAACGATGCCGATGCTATTTTAGTACCGGGCGGTTTTGGTGAGCGCGGTACCAATGGCAAAATGAAAGCCATTACTTATGCGCGTGAAAACAACGTACCTTATCTTGGTATCTGCCTTGGTATGCAGTTGGCTGTGATTGAGTATGCGCGCAATGTGTTACATATCGATGCCAACTCTTCTGAGTTCCATCGTACGGCGGCTGAACCTATTATTGGTCTGATTACCGAATGGTTAGATGAGCGCGGCGAATTGCAGATTCGTAGCGATGATTCAGACCTTGGTGGCACCATGCGTTTAGGTGCACAGCAAGCGGAACTGGTTGCTGGTAGTAAGCTTGCCCAAATCTATGGCTCTACCAATATCACTGAGCGTCATCGCCATCGTTATGAGATGAACAATCGTTATATTGAGCCATTAGAGCAAGCAGGTATGAGCATATCTGGTTATTCGGCTAAGCAGCATTTGGTTGAGTCGGTTGAGATTCCTACCCATCCTTGGTTTGTCGCGGTACAGTTCCATCCTGAATTTACCAGCTCGCCACGCGGTGGTCATCCACTGTTTAACAGCTTTGTAAAAGCAGCAAGAACCTATAGCGATAATAAATAATCGTTATCGTATGACAGCTTGATAGTTATAAAAAAGACTGATTTTCGGATTGGTCTTTTTTTTACTCTTTATTTAGCCATTTTTTAATAGCGGTTTCTAGCAATAGCGCTTTTATTAAGTAATCTACAGTATCAGCGAGATGTAATTACGCTTAGATACTTTTTTTTATGGGGCTATCGGTTACAATACGGGGAAGTAGCATTAATAATAACTGTTCGTAATAACAGTAAATAACAATAATGAGGGTTACCGCTTCATGGAAAATCTATTAACGGCGCAATCGCATATTCAACTTAAGACGCCAAATGGCAATACAATCAATATCGGTAATGATCAGCCGTTTGTATTATTCGGTGGTATGAATGTCTTAGAATCAAAAGAATTGGCGTTTGAAATTGCCGAGCAGTATGTTGATATATGCCAGCGTTTGGGTATCGGCTATGTTTTTAAAGCCAGCTTTGATAAAGCCAACCGTTCAAGCTTACATTCTTATAGAGGTCCTGGGTTAGAGCAAGGTATCGATTGGCTTGGGCAAATTAAAGAAAAATTCCAAGTACCGATTATCACTGACGTCCATGAACCGTATCAAGCAGCGCCCGTCGCTGAAGTTGCCGATATTATCCAGCTGCCAGCGTTTTTGTCGCGTCAGACTGACTTGGTACATGCGATGGCAAAGACCGATGCGATTATTAATATTAAAAAAGCGCAGTTTTTAGCGCCGCATGAGATGCGTCATATCGTCAATAAATGTCTTGAAGGTGGTAACGATAAGCTGATACTTTGTGAGCGCGGTAGTGCCTTTGGTTATAATAATCTGGTCGTCGATATGCTTGGTTTTGATACCATGAAGCAGATGGATATTCCGGTATTTTTTGATGTAACGCACAGTTTGCAGCAACCGGGTGCGCGTAGTGATAGTGCCGGCGGACGCCGTGAGCAAATCACCACCCTTGCCCGCGCAGGTATGGCGACAGGGCTAGCAGGGCTGTTCTTAGAGGCGCATCCAAACCCAGAAGTTGCAAAATGTGATGGCCCTTGTGCGTTGCGAACCAGTCAGTTAGAGCCATTTTTACGGCAGCTCAAGCAGATAGATGATTTGGTTAAAGGCTTTGAGGTATTGGATACGCATTAATGCTATAAATGCTATAAATGCTATAAATGACGAGGGGATAAGATCATGGCGATTAAAGTTGCACAAGTCAGTATCGAGAATATCGATGATACCGAAGGGTTTGAGAGCGTGATGACGGCGCTAAAAAACATTACTGGTGTCACAGAAATTGAGCTACAGCCTGAAAACAGAATGGCATTTATCCATTATGATGATACCAAAACGACGGTGCATGCATTTGTTGCGGCAATCAGCATGGTTGATTACGTGACTCAGCCGTTTCCTATCGATGCCCCGCAAAACCCGCGTTATCATGATTAACGTTTAGTGAGTGACTATTTACTGCGGTATTTTTAACGCTTGATAGTTTCATAAGCCATGTTTATACAAATTTCGTTTTTATAAAAATATTTGAAGCAACAACGCTTTAATAAACTTACAACCAAACGGACTTGTTGTTAACAGTAATACGGCTTATGCTAGTTGCATGCTGTATTGGTAATTAAGCGCATAAAGAGCATTATCAAAACAGTTTTTGCACATTATAAAAAATTCACTAATAAAAAATCCGTTATAAGAATAAGGAGCCTCTCATGGCAAACCAAACTAGAATTATTAATATCGATGGCATGACTTGTGGTGGTTGTGTGGCAAGCGTACATAAAGCGACTGACGGCATAGACGGCGTAGAGACAATCTCTGTTGATTTGGCTGATAATTTAGCGACCGTGACCTTTGATGACACTAAGACCACTATCGAGGAGATAGCAACTGCTATCGATGATGCAGGTTTCGATGCCACCGTTGCTAACTCTTAAGATTATTTGTATTTATAAAAGAACCGGCTCTCATGGCTGGTTTTTTTAATGGCTAAAAAATAACGAGGCAGCAATAACTAATGTCTTTTCATTTATACGCCAATAGCTCTTGATGAGTTGCAAGCATAGAAAAAGTTGAATTACCGCCAATCATAACCATTTAGTATTTATCATCAGTAGGTTTAGAAAAGGGCTATTCAAATACGCTTTCGTCTAACACCTTTATCAAGCTATTGAGCTTTTTTTCCGCGCAAACGAATGCCTAAATATCTAAACGCTATCACGCGCTTTAACGCAATAACGAGTTCTCTCTATGAATGACGCTACCCGTACCGCTAACAATGACCCCTATGAAGTTGAGACTGATATCCAGTCAAATACGCCGCTTGCGCCCAAGCGTGCGCACCTGCAACTGGCGATTGAGGGAATGACATGTCAGGCTTGTGCGTCTCGCATTGAAAAAGTCCTTAATAAGAAGCCGGCGGTCTATGAAGTCAATGTTAACTTCGCTGGCGAGACGGCTAACGTCGATTATGATCCAACGCAAACCACACCTGAGCAGGTAACAGAATGGGTGAATAAAACTGGTTTTGTGGCCAATTTGCAGGCCGCTGATAGTTTGTTTGCTAAGTCGGATGAAGATACCGCAACTGTTTATCCATGGCGCCTGATTGCGCTGTGGGTTTGTTTGCTACCGTTCTTGGTTGGTATGGCAGGCATGCTGGTTGGGCAAGGTATGGCGTGGATGCCGCCTGTTTGGATTCAGTTTATCTTAGCGACCATTGTCCAATTTGGGCTGGCATTGCCATTTTACAAAAGCGCGTGGGCGTCTATCAAAGGTGGTCTTGCCAATATGGACGTATTGGTGGTCATTGGCACGGTAACCATTTGGGCGTATTCTACTTATTTATGGCTGACCCATGGCGATGGCACGTTAAGCAGCTTATTACAAAGCGGGCATGCAGGCGGACACGGACCAGCTGTTTATTTTGAAGCAGGGGTAATGGTTATTGCCTTTGTGCGTACGGGTAAGTATTTAGAGGAGCGCACCAAAAAGCATAGCTTAAACAGTATTGATTTATTATTATCCCTAACACCTGATGAGGTTGAGCAGCAACAGCCAAATGGTGATTTTCATAATGTCGCGCTACAAGCGGTGCAAGTAGGCGATATCCTGCGTGCCAAACAAGGCAGCCGTGTGGCAACCGATGGTGTCGTTATCAGCGGTGCTGGCTGGTGCGTTGAGAGTCATTTAACCGGCGAGTCCGTACCGCTTAAAAAAGAAGCAGGTGATGTACTGCTAGCAGGGGCGTTGGTCGAAAATGGCAGCTTACTCTATCGCGTCAGTGCAAAGGGCAGCGATACCAAGCTCGGTGACATGGTACAAGCGCTGAGCGATGCGCAAGGCTCAAAAGCCAATCTAGCGCGCCTTGCTGATAGAGTAACGGCTATTTTTGTCCCTGTGGTAGTAACGATTGCCTTGGTTACTTTTGGGCTGACGTGGTGGCTAACGGGTATGGTTGATACTGCCTTGATGCATGCGGTGTCGGTGTTGGTCATTGCTTGCCCATGTGCGCTTGGGTTGGCAACGCCAGCGGCTATTATGGCCGGTATGGGCGTCGCCGCCCGTCATGGCGTTTGGTTCAAAGACGCGCAAAGCTTAGAGGCGGCAGGTAATATTGATACCGTGGTACTCGATAAAACGGGCACATTAACTATCGGTAAGCCAACCATCGTCGATCAGGTCATGGTGGATAAATCGCTTGCCGTCGATGATGTGCTGCAAATTGCCGCAAGTGTTGAGGCGCACGCCAGCCATCCATTAGCGACGGCGTTGATTAACGCGGCTAGCGAGCGTAACTTACCACTGATGACTGTCACGGATATCAGTGTCATCAAAGGTGCGGGTATACAAGCCAATATCGAAGGCTTAGGTGTGGTAAAAGTTGGTACGGCAGAGTTTGCTAATCTAACCCTGCCAAAACTGATGCCAAAAGTATGGCAAATTGCCAGTACTGTCGCCATTAGTATCAACGATGAGCCGCTAGGCGCGTTTGCCTTAGCTGACGATTTAAAAGACGACACGCCGCAGGCAATTACTGCGCTACAAGATGCGGGTATCAATGTTATATTAATGAGTGGTGATAAGCAGTCGGTTGTTGACCATGTGGCAGGGCAGTTGGGTATTGAGCAAGCGTACGGTAAAATGAGCCCACGTGATAAGGCGAGCCAAATTGCCCTATTGCAAACAGCGGGTCACAAAGTGGCGATGGCGGGCGACGGCGTCAATGATGCGCCAGCAATGGCAACCGCCGATGCCAGCTTTGCGATGTTTGAGGGTACGGATGTCGCCCAGCATAGTGCCTCTGCACGCTTGATGGGTGAGTCGCTCATGCATATTGATGCGGCGCAAAAAATTGCCAATGCAACGGTGCGCAATATCAAGCAAAATTTATTCTTTGCTTTTATCTATAATTGCCTAGGTATTCCGCTTGCCGCTTTTGGTTTTTTAAATCCTATGATTGCCGCTGCAGCAATGGCGCTGAGCTCTATTTCGGTATTGATGAATGCGCTACGTCTGACGCGTTTCAAAACCGAGGTTGAGCTAAATAACACCGTCTCTAATACTCAGACTGACAGTAAGCGTTTAACAAAAACATAAATGCCAAACCGCCTGTCATATCGTCGCTGTTAAGAGGGATTGCACCCCCTCTTTAATGGCTGATATTACAGGCTATATTTCATTTTATGGGCGCAAGTTGGGGTAAGATAAGGGAAGTTTGGCAAAATTTATGCTATGATGCCAAGCACGATAGCTGACAGTTAAAGTATTAGATGAAGCTTTAATAAGGCATGAAACCAGTCAATTATATGAATAGATATTGTTGGTTTTGCTATAAGTGCTATACGATATTTTGCTTTACCTTTTTTGTATTGTAGTTGCCGTTATTTATCCCTCAAACTTGGCATGACCATAGGAATTAACAGACATTATGTACGCTGAAGAAACCACCAACTTCGCCGCAATTATAGACATTCGCGCTCGTGAGATTTTAGACTCGCGCGGTAACCCAACGATTGAAGCTGATGTCATCTTAGCTGACGGCACAATTGGCCGTGCTGCTGCCCCAAGTGGCGCCTCAACTGGCTCACGTGAAGCGCTTGAGCTGCGTGATGGCGATCAAGATCGCTACATGGGTAAAGGCGTCAAAAAAGCCGTTGCCAATGTCAATAGCCAGATTCGTAGCGCGCTTATGGACAAAGACGTCACTGAACAGCAAGCGATTGATGACGCTATGATTGCGCTCGATGGTACAGAAAATAAAGACAACCTTGGCGCTAATGCCATGTTGGCGGTGTCTTTGGCAACGGCAAAAGCAGCTGCTAAGTCACAAAGCCTACCGTTGCATCAATATATCGCAAACTTGCGCAATCAGACATCATTGACCATGCCGGTACCGATGATGAACATCTTGAACGGTGGCGAGCACGCAGACAATACCGTTGATATCCAAGAGTTTATGATTGAGCCGGTTGGTTTCACCAGCTTCTCAGAAGCGCTGCGTGCGGGTACAGAGATTTTTCATAGCTTAAAATCTGTCCTAAAAGCACAGGGTTTAAATACTGCCGTCGGCGATGAAGGCGGTTTTGCACCAAACCTACGTAGCAACGAAGAAGCTATCACCGTTATCATGCAAGCGATTGAGCAAGTTGGTTATAAAGCTGGAGAAGATATTCATTTGGCTTTAGATTGCGCGGCCAGTGAATTTTATAAAGACGGGCAATATATCTTGGCAGGCGAGGGTAATAAATCCTTTGATAGCCAAGGTTTCTCTGACTATTTAGTAGGCTTGGCGCGTCAATATCCTATTATCTCTATCGAAGATGGTCTTGATGAGTCGGATTGGGATGGCTGGAAGTATTTGACTGAGCAGATTGGTGATAAAGTCCAATTGGTCGGTGATGATTTATTTGTGACCAATCCTGCTATCTTGCAAGAAGGTATCGATAAGAAAATTGCTAATGCGATTTTGATTAAGTTTAACCAAATCGGTACCTTATCAGAAACGCTAGATGCGATTTATCTGGCGAAGAAAAACGGCTATGCAACGATTATCTCGCATCGTTCAGGTGAAACTGAAGACAGCACCATTGCAGACTTGGCAGTGGGTACGGCTGCTGGTCAGATTAAAACTGGCTCACTATGCCGCTCAGACCGCGTTGCAAAATACAATCAGTTATTACGTATCGAGCAACAAGTACGTGCAAGCTACCGTGGCCGTGAAGAGTTTATCGGTCTACGTGGCTAATAAGCTATACAGCTAAGCAGTTAGGCTTAAAGCTAAGCGATATATCGTCATTGATGTGATGATATATCGCTTAATAAGCCTACTTAGTTTTTTACTTTATTCTATTATCTGTTTTCTATTGTCTCTTTATCGTTTGGCGTGATCAATTTATGAAATATTTTAGCCAATTTATGCTACTTGCTTTAGCCGTTGCCGTCCTTTTAGGACTGCAATATCAGTATTGGCTGGGTGAAAACGGTCAGTTTGAGCATAATAAATTACTGACACAAATTGATGAGCAGCAGCGCTTAAATGACAACCAAGTAGCGGCAAATAACTTGCTACGCACTGACGTTCATGACTTAAAGACCGGTCTTGAAGCAGTAGAAGAGCATGCGCGCTTAGATTTGGGCTTAATTAAGCCAAATGAGACCTTTGTACAAGTATCAACAGCGCCGACGACGCACAGCCGTTATTAATCGCTCTTAATTTTACAAAATGAGTGTTTTCTACTATCTACAGTAGTCACATTATTGGTCTTAAAATATTTTTTGTTAAAATCTAAACCTCTTTTTCACTTCTCCCCAGTCCTATCATCATGGAATCCAACCATGAGTATCAATCAAAACCACCTTATGAATACCACACCTAATATACATGCCATGATTGTCGCTGCTGGTCGCGGTAGTCGTTTTGGTGCCTCTATCGCCAAGCAATATACCATGCTACAAGGGCAGACCTTGCTACAGCATAGCGTGGGGCGGCTTGCTAATAGTGCTTATATTGATAAGTGCTTATTGGTTATAGCGGCAGATGACAGCACGGCAAAGACACTCAATTTTGCGCTGCCGATACAGTATGCCATTGGCGGCGCTGAGCGTTGGCAATCGGTACATGCAGGGGTAGAAGCCATTCGTCAGACAGGTGCTAAAGATTCAGACTTGGTCGTGATACATGATGCTGCACGTCCTGCGGTGCCGCAACAGGATATTGATAAGGTGATTGAAGCGGCGATGCTAGAGCCTTATGGCGCTATTCTCGCCACGCCAGTAGCGGATACCTTAAAACAGTCCTACACCCAGCCTCATGCTCAATCTAAGACCACAAACGGCGTTATAGATCAGCCTGTCAATAGCAGCAGCAGCCACTCTTACGCTAAGCGAACTATCGACCGTAGTCATATGTGGCAAGCACAAACGCCGCAAGTATTTCGCCTCGGTGAGTTGCAGCGAGTATTAACCTATGTTGCTGAGAATCAGCTAGAAATTACCGATGAGGCCAGCGCTTTTGAACATTTAGAGCTGCCGATTCGCTTAGTGTCTGGCAGTCGACAAAATATCAAACTGACTTATCCTGACGACGCTATCTTGCTCGCAGCGATTCTTACCGCCCAGTCCGAACTATCATAAAAAACGATAAAGCACCTATAAGAAGCGATAAAGCATTCTTGATTTATTATTCTTATTCTCTATGTAAACTGTTTTCTATCTAATCTGTTTTCCATCTAAACTATTTTCCATCTAAACTATTTTGCTATAAATTTTACTGTTCTCAATAACTAAATTGAGCGCTTATAACTTCATGCGCCTATTTTTTCTTTTTATGTCTCTAAAAATTTTAAATTGCTTATTCTAGGAAGACATATTCATATCATATTTTGTATATAAATAATTCTAAAGCATAGCTTAGTATTAATAAGTAGAGGCTTAAGATAAACATATATTGCTTTGATGACGAAAATAGCCTATGATGTAACCAACTTAATACAATTAATATAAACATTTATAAATCAATAATATAACAAGCGGATTTGCTATCCTCAAACGTCTTGTCAGTATTTTTTATCGAAAGTTAGTATGGTTGTCTTAGCTACATTTACCTGAAAATAGGGAGAAGCTGATTGTCAACAGTCAATGATTCGACAAATCCAGTAACGCCAGATCTCTGCCAGCTTGTATATCTGAGCCACATTACGTCGACTGGTCTTGCAAGTGCGAGTACGCTTAACGACATCGCAGAAGTCGCCATTAAGCTGAACAAAGCCGATAACATTACTGGTATTCTTTGCTACGGCAACGGATACTTTTTCCAGTGTGTGGAAGGTTCTGAGCAAGCATTAACCAATCTCAAAAATCGCTTATTGGTAGATGATCGACATCAAGATTTAAAGATATTGGATTTTTCAGCGATTGCTGAGCGCCGTTTTGCTGGCTGGTCACTACGTTCTATTACGCTTGAGCGTTGGATGGTGAATGAGCCTAAGCTTAAAGCCTTTATGCCGTTTAAGCCCAATACGTGGGGCGCTAATGAATGGCAGCGGTTTTTGGATATTCTGCAAGGTTATTATGAAGAACAAGAAAAATCCGGCGAGCTTGATACGCAGCCGATAAAATATAATACCTTAGGGGTAACCTTGGGCAAAGTAGTCGGACAGCACCAAGCCTTTTTCCTTATTCAGACCATATTGGGCGGCTTGATTGTATTGGCGCTACTTTGGCTGATGCTAGCAGATAAGATTTGGTAGGCTTTTCTAAAAAATAAAACTCATATATTAAAAAAGCCAGCATTAATCGCTGGCTTTTTGCTGTCATAAGCGTTTTGCTTTTATAAATTTATCATAAAAAGTCATCATAAACCGCTGCATTGTCACTGATACGAAATTATAACAACGCATAAGAAATGAGCAGCTATAAAAACAGGCATAAAAAAAGCCCACTCACAAAAAATGTGAATGGGCTTTTTGATGGTGCGCTTATTAGTCTTATCAATGCTTTACAGCAAACTTGCTAACAAGTGACGCCAAATAGTGGCGTCCCCAGGGGGATTCGAACCCCCGTTACCGCCGTGAAAGGGCGGTGTCCTAGGCCTCTAGACGATGGGGACTAGTACAACGCTTCAGCTGCTTTCACCTTTATGCTGAAGTGGTGCGTATTCTAATGGCGTCTGCGTTTTCTGTCAAGCCTTTTTCTGCGTCTTTTTAAAATTAAATATCTTTTTTTGAGCGCGCGGCGTGGATGTAGGTCATTACGCTTTAAATGATGCCGAATCCATAATGACGTACAAGTGCTAATGGTTAAAGCGAGCAGCATATAACCGATGATGGTTGCCCATAACTTAAACTGTGGCTCCATAGCAAAGTCCCTTTTGTTAAGCTCAAATAATCCATAGCAGGTTATTAACTATAGATAGCACTATTATTTGCGTTTAACAATGGACGGCGTGTGCTTTATGTTATTTGGTGTCGCTATCGGTTGCTTGTACGGTAGTGTCTGCGGTGCTATCTTCTGTCACCTCCGAGTTACTCTGCTCAAGATGCATCGCATTCGATAGCATAGGATAGCTGTTTAGGATATGACAAAACAGCTCAGCGGTCTTTTGGGTATCATAGAGCGCTGAATGAGCGTCTTTACCATCAAAGTCGATGCCAGCCGCCTTACAGGCACGTGCTAATACTGTCTGTCCAAATGCTAAGGCAGACAGGGTCACGGTATCAAAGACTGAAAAATTGTGAAATGGGTTATGGTTTTTACTATTGGTACGCAGTACCGCCGCATTTAAAAAACCCAAGTCAAAATGCGCATTGTGGCCGATTAGGACGCATTGGCGGCAGTCTTCAGTACGGCGTACTTCCTTTAAACCTTTAAAAATACGGCGTAGGGCAGTTTTTTCATCTTCGGCAATGGCTTTACGTAGTGGGTTTTTAGGGTCAATACCGGTAAAGGCGAGGGCGCTTGGCTCAAGGTTTGCCCCTTCAAAGGGTTCGATATGAGCATTTAAAGCCTCGCCCGGATAAAACACGCCCTGCTCATTTAGCAGCACAGGAATACAGGCAATCTCTAATAAGGCGTCGGTTTGCGCATTAAAGCCGGCTGTTTCGACATCGACGACGACAGGCAAGAACTTACGAAAACGCTCTTTTAAGGTCATTGGCGCTTGTTCGTCTGTGTTGCCATCGGTCGTGTTGGTTGCATTGCTAGTATTAGTGACATTGCTAGTATTGTTTGCGTTGTTTTCAGGTAGGGCGGCATCGTTTTGAATGGTCATATCAAGTTAAATCGCTTTTATCAGTCGTGCTGTGGCATTGAAGTAAAAAATTAAGTTAAAGAATTAAATTAAAAATAGCTAAAAAATAAACATCTTATGATACGAGTATTGCTTTTGTTAATGAAGTTACCTTTTAGCAGAAGCACATTGTCTATCATAGGAGATAGCCCTAAATAAAATAAGTACAAATATTATAATGTGCTATTGGTATAAATTTTCCTTGCTTGCTGTGCGCTTCGCACTCCAGAGGCTGCGCAAAATTTATACCAATAGCACGATGTTTATTTTATAGGGGATCGAATAGATAATAGAGACGCAGGCAGTTTTACGTCATCACTATTAGGCTTTAATAGACCAAGGCTAGTCTTTAATAGACCAAGGTAATATCTCGCCCGCCATTAATGGCGTTAACGACGAACCATCAAAATAAGGGTAGTCGGTTGGTACTTGCATCGACGTATTTATCAAAGTAATGGTGCTTTCGTGGACTGGTAAGCCATAGAATTGAGCGCCAAAGCGGCTCGCAAACCCTTCAAGCTTATCAATTTTACCGACACTATCAAAAGCGGTGGCATATAGCGGTATCGCATTAGCGGCGCTATAACAACCGGCACAGCCACAAGCAGATTCTTTTGCGTCCGTTGCATGAGGCGCAGAATCTGTGCCTAAAAAGAATTTCGGATTGCCACTGGTGGCGACATCTAACAATACTTTTTGATGGCTTTCGCGCTTCAAAATAGGCAAGCAATAAAAGTGCGGCTTAATACCACCGACCAATAAATGATTGCGGTTAAACATCAGATGTTGCGGCGTAATGGTGGCAGCAACTTGGTTACCTTGGGCTAAAACAAAGTCAGCGGCATCACTGGTAGTGATATGTTCCATTACAATTTTCATGGTTGGAAATTTAACGATGATTTGTGCCAATACTTCGTCTAAAAAGCGTTTTTCGCGGTCGAAAATATCGACATGGTCGTGAGTCACTTCACCATGTAGCAGTAATGGCAGATTGTATTTTTCTAACGCTTCAAAGATATCGACGCGGGCATTGATATCAGTAACGCCATCAGCAGAGTTGGTGGTTGCGCCAGCAGGGTAGAGCTTGACCGCTTGGACGATACCTGATTTTGCCGCCATTTCGATATCATGGGCGCTGGTGTTATCCGTGAGATACAAGGTCATCCGTGGGTCAAAAGCTGCTTTGCGCTCAGTACTCAAATTACTTGCTTCTAACTGCTGCATGATGCGCGCACGATAAGCGTGGGCATCATCAACATTTTTAACAGGTGGCACAAGGTTTGGCATGCAGATGACGCGGTTAAAGCTTTGGGCGGCATGCGGAACGGTGGTTGCTAACGCTTTATCATCGCGCAAATGAATATGCCAATCATCTGGCTGCAGGATGGTTAATTCTCTAATCGAATCAGTCATGGTGTCATCGCGCTCTATATCGTGATATACGGGAGTGAAGGGGGGAGTCTTGCTGTGCTGCTATCATAACAGATTTGCCTACCTGACTAAATATGCGGAAAAATATCTGTACATAAATGATAAGCGATTTTTTACCGGATTAACTTTTGCCAGAGTTTTAAGAACGTTGTTAAAAACGAGGGTTGTTTAATGATGGTTGTTTACAGCGACTGTTATTTGAAAGTAGCTGTTATTTGAAAGCGACTGTTATTTGAAATAACCGGATTTATAGAATTAACCTCAAATATAAGGGAAAACCCAGTGCCTGATGGCAGTGCTACTTTTGCCGCTAGTAAATATGATGTACACTGAGCAGGCAATCTATCTTTTATTGATTTCATCCCATCATTCGCATTTTACGTCCCATTAAATGTATTCGACAATAAATTCTTATATTAGGAGTTCTTCATGGCTCAGCTTGATCCAAAAACTATTAATAAAATCGTCTTGGCATATTCAGGTGGTCTTGACACCTCAATTATCGCCAGATGGCTACAAGAAACCTATGACGCAGAAGTGATTACTTTCACCGCTGACATTGGTCAAGGTGAAGAAGTTGAGCCTGCGCGCGCCAAAGCTGAAGCGATGGGTATCAAGCATATCCATATCGAAGATTTACGTGAAGAATTTGCCCGTGATTATGTATTCCCAATGTTCCGCGCCAATGCCATCTATGAAGGCGAGTATCTGCTAGGGACTTCTATCGCGCGCCCACTAATCGCTAAGCGTTTGGTTGAAATTGCTAAAGAACATAACGCCGATGCTATTAGCCATGGTGCGACCGGTAAAGGTAACGACCAAGTACGTTTTGAGCTTGGCGCCGTTGCTTTGTCTCCTGATGTGGTCACCATTGCGCCATGGCGTGAGTGGGATTTATCGAGCCGTGAAAGCTTGATGAAATATGCTGAAGAACATAATATTTCTATCGATTATGCCGGCAATAAGAAAAAATCTCCGTATTCAATGGATGCCAACTTACTGCATATCTCATATGAAGGCGGCATCTTAGAAGATCCATACGCCGAAGCAGAAGACGATATGTGGCGCTGGTCAGTTAGCCCAGAAGAAGCACCTGACGAAGCACAATATCTAGAATTAGAATACAAACAAGGCGACATCGTTGCTATCGATGGTGAAGCGCTTAAGCCTTATGAAGTGATGATTAAGCTTAATGAGATTGGCGGTAAGCATGGTATCGGTCGTTTAGATATCGTCGAAAACCGTTATGTCGGTATGAAGTCACGCGGCTGCTATGAAACCCCAGCGGGTACTATTATGCTAAAAGCACATCGCGGTATCGAATCATTAACGCTTGACCGTGAAGCGGCGCATCTAAAAGATGAGCTGATGCCACGTTACGCTAAGATTATCTATAACGGTTATTGGTTCAGCCCTGAGCGCATGATGCTACAAGCTCTGATTGACAAATCACAAGAATATGTCAACGGTACTGTACGCGTTAAATTATATAAAGGTGCGGTAAGCGTCGTTGGTCGTAAGTCAGATGATTCATTATTTGATGAAAAAATCGCCACTTTTGAAGACGATGCAGGCGCCTATGATCAAAAAGACGCCGAAGGTTTCATCCGTCTAAATGGTTTACGTTTGGCGATTGAAGCCAGCCGTGGTCGTGATTTATCGAAGTAAGCCAGATTTGCGGTAGTCAGTTCGAGATAAAAATGATACGTTAATAGTCACGTGCGACTGTTATAAATTTTCCTTGCTTGCTGTTATCACAGAGGCTACGAAAAATTCATTCCAGTCGCACTATATCGATTTTAAAGTCAGTCTACTAGCGACACAACATAAGCAAGAAGAAATAAAAACGGCGCTATTAAGATAGCGCCTTTTTTTATGGGTTTTTGCAGGTTTGTTCGACTATTTTTTGATGATTAAAAAGTTATGTATTAATTGCTGCCACTTATCATTGAGCCGTTTTTGCTTCTTCAGCACCATCTTCATCATCGTCTACCATGACGATAGCCACATCTTGCTGTTGACGCTCCTTAATAAGGTCTTGCTCTACGACCTCTTCTGTCGCCAGTAACACGCCATCAGATTTTTGGCTTTGATATTTAAGAGCGGCAAGCCCGCCAAGCACCCCGATAACAGCTATAATAATCAAGATAACGGGATTTTTCCAGAGGGGTATAGGCGCGTCGTATTCGATGGGCTTTTCACTGGTGGTGGTCGGCGTATTGTCGTTATTGCTACCGATTAGACCCAAACTGACCAAAGGTGGTTTTGGTGCGCTGGCAGGTTCGGAGGTAATACGTAGGCGATTACGCTGCAAGTATATTTCTGAAATTTTAGCCAATTGCAGCAACCAGCGTTGGTGCGGTAAGCTGATAGCGGTCATTTCTGCAAACATCAATAAGTCATTATGTTTGCCTTGCTGAGCATTTGCAGATGAGCGCCCGATGACTTTTAAATAATTACCGGTCGCCAGCTGCATATCTTGCACCGGCTCATGACGTTCAGGTTTAAATGTCGTCAATTCATGCCAGTAAGGATTAAAAGCTGGTGGGGTATCAGCGAGCTGCTCTGTACTTAATAAGGTACGTTCTGTATTAGGGCTATTCTCGACTTCTGCTTTTATTTCTGCTGCCGAGTCTAGAGCACCTTGTGGCGCTGTAATTAGAGCTTTAGCTTCATTCGATTCGATAGAAGTTGGTTCATTGGCGGCAAAACGAGCAGCTGATAAAAACTGCGGTTGTAAGGCGAACCATTTATCCATCTCGTCGTTATCAAGTTGGCTATATTCGGCTAAAATAGCCAGCTCGCGTAAGACAATCACGCATAGAGAAGTGAGCAATATCTGCACTTGCGATGTCGTCGCGTCAATCTGTTTGGCAATGGCTTCACTGGCTTTAATCACGCGAGCATTATCATAAAATATCGCATCCGCCGCTTCATGGCGATGATATAACGTCGCATTGATGGTGGAAAAATTCATCGAGTTATATTGGCGCAGCTCTTTAACCGCGCCGCGCCCAAACAGCTTTTTGCTCACCGCTTGCCCATCATTATGCTGCTGATAAGCAAGCAAGGCACTGACAATGGCTTGCAAGCTGGCATCCATTGCCAAGCGTGCTTGCGGTAATGAAAGCTTGGCCGCATCTGCCAATAAGGACACCATCGGCTTGGTATCTTGATAGAGAAAATCATACATCGACACACGTGTCGGTGAAATAGTCGTCATAATCTGCTAGCATCAAAAAGTGTGCCCCTATATTACGGTGCCAAAAGCCTTGATACAATCCCTTAATAATAGAAAAATTCAATCAACTTACTCATCACGCGGTCAATAATGACATCCATTAGATGAATGACCGCTGGAATCCCTTTATGACAAATAATAAAAACTTTAACAAAAAATCTAATGTGCATTTAGTGATTAATATTGCTCAGCAAAATTTAACTCTTTACCAAGACGATAAAGAATTGACTCAATATACGGTATCTACTGCTAAAAATGGCATTGGCAGTCAGCAAGATAGCGGCTGTACGCCCCTTGGTAAACATTTTATCGCCAAGAAAATCGGCGCAAATGAACCTATGAATGCGGTATTTATTGGCCGTATTCCTACGGGCGAGATATATAGTGCAGAGCTTGGCAAGCGCCATCCTGAGCGCGATTGGATATTAAGCCGTATTCTCTGGTTAAGTGGACTGGAAGAGGGGCTTAATAAAGGCAGCAATAGCCAAGGTGGCTGTGATACCTATCAGCGCTATATTTATATTCATGGTACACCAGACAGCGAGCCGATGGGCGCGCCACTCTCACATGGCTGCATACGTATGCGTAATGAGGATATTATGGAATTATTCGAGCAGGTTAAAGAGGGCACAGCAGTGACGATTATCGCTAATTAACTGCTATTTATTACTCATTCAAGCTTATTATTACTCATTCAAGCTTAAGTAAAACAGAATAACTTTATAGAGTGATTGATAAAATAAACTTTATAGAGTCTAGACGTTATTTAGTATATTGATATAATAGCCTCCTTGTTAATATCAACGTGTCATGCCAAATACGGCACGTTTAATCTACATTCTATTATAATTATCAGGATAATGATGATGTCTAAAGAAAGTCTAGTCACTTTACAACAAGCCTTTGATGAACGCCGTTCGGTATATGCTTTGGGCAATGAGCTACCAGTAGAGCCCCAAGCGATTGTCAATATGGCCGAGCGTGTTTTATTGCATACGCCTTCTGCTTTTAATTCACAATCTTCGCGCTTGGTGGTATTGTTTGGTGCCGAGCATCAGCGGCTGTGGGATATCGCCGAAGAGAAACTGCGTGCAGCCGTTGGTGATGGCGACTTTTCTGGCAGTAAGCAAAAGCTAGACGGCTTCCGTGCTGCCGCGGGTACTGTGCTGTTTTATGAAGATAAAAACGTGACTCAATCGCTGCAAGAACAATTTGCGTTATATGCAGACAGATTCCCCGTTTGGGCTCAGCAAACCTCGGCCATGCATCAATATGCCATGTGGACAGAGCTACGTACCTTGAACGTTGGTGCCAACCTACAGCACTACAATCCGCTTGTTGATGAAGATGCCGCTAAAGCTTTTGCTATCCCAGATAGTTGGGAATTGGTTGCGCAAATGCCGTTCGGTAACATTGTTGAGCCTGCTGGCGAGAAAACCTATCAGCCAGTCAATGAGCGTATGAAAGTGCTAGGTTTATAAAAGCGCTAAGTTTATAAAAAAGACAGCCCATATATAATGAGCTGTCTTTTTTATGCTAATTTTTTTTGTTTGGAGCTGTGTTTATTCTAAGCTTTATCCATACTGCTAAGAGTGTTTTTACCAAAATATTGAGCTGTCTATCACTTTAGCCAAGCGTTTTTCGCTGCGCTTATGGTCTCTTGTTAGCATGGCTGCAAACCAACCAGCGCCATATAGCGCATTGCTGTCTGTCTCTGATTTCAACTGATAGCGCTGTTGATACATTATATGATTGCGATAGTGATTCAAAGCTGTTTGCGCTTTGACCAAACGTTTTAGCCAGCGCTTGGTTTTCTTTTTTGACTTTTTCTTCTCTAATAATGGCGCGGCAAATTCACTGATATAAAGTAAAGCTGTTAACTGCTGATGCAGCTTATGCATTGCTTGCTCTGCATCCTTGTCATCTGTATCAATCTTTTCTATATCGTCACTTTCTGAATTGACGTTTTCTAAGTCAGTAATTTCTGAATCAACACTTCGTGACTCATCATTTTTTAAATCATTATTCTCTACAGTAATGCTATCTGAGTCCGTAGCCTTTTTACTCTCTATTATTTGCGCCACTTTGCCAAGCTTTGCATACTGTTTAGATAGCGTTTTTGCCAGCTTATCGATGACGGGTTTATCCGCTTGCGGTTCAAGGCTTGGGTCGCTCATGGTAAAGGCAATCAGCTCAAGTAAGGTCAGCTGAAAATCATTGGCACCGACGGCATCTTTTGGGGTAATCTTGAGCGTATCAATGTCAGCTGTCCAATCGACGATAGGTGCGCCGTGCTGTTGTAAATCAGGCTCTATATCGGAGGCGAGATAGGCAAGCTTTTGGTAGTCATTAATTAAAGCCGCTGTTTGTTTTATTATTGGTAGCCAGTCTGGATTGATTTCGTCAGAATAGCTGGCGAATGCTTGTAGGGCAGCTTGCAAGCGGGCAATGCCAATGTACAGTTGCAGGATATGGTCATCATCTTCGCTGCCCGCGACGATAGCACTGCTGTTTGGCAGTATTTGCAACAGACAGTTATGCACTACTGCCCGTATAAATGCAGGCATGCTGCTGTCTTTGTTGATAGTCAGCTGGTCAAGGTCAGCACTGACGGCTGGGCTATGATGTTGCCCTGTAATCAGCAAACCACCGCGCTCAGCCTTGGTCACCGTAGACAGGCAAAGCTTATAGCGTTTACACCACGTTTTAGCAGTGGCAAATAAAAAGTCTATATCGCCTGATATTAGCTCAAACTCAATTTCTTGAATAGCGTCGCGCTGGCTATCATCATTACCGTGGATAATTTCTCCACAATCATATGCCATCTCGATATGGTTATTTGCTTCATCGTCACTCTCATCTACCAGCAATCGTGTGGTGCGCTCGACATCGGTCACGTATAACCGAGTAAGATTTTTGGCCAGTTTTTTTAGTTTAAATTCAGCCAAAGCAGGAGCGACAGAGGTGTTTTTATAAATGCTTAAATCGGGCATAAGCGTATTACTATCGAGCATTGCCTGTACCTGCTCATTATCCAGTGGCGCATTGTGCTCTAAACGTGCCGCAATACCGTCGCCACCCGCTTTGATGGTCTGTACCCATGCATCGCCTTCTTTACGAATACGTAAGCCAATACCCGCCTGTGCAAGCTGTTGGTCAGGGGTGTCGTAATAATGGGCCGCCAGTTGCGTTACTTCAGATGATTTAACTTGCGCTTGACGCAGCAAGCCTTTTAGTCGTGATTCTGGTACCAAAAACTTTAGCTCTATCTCTTGCATGATGGCTCCCGATTATTTTAATACTATGTAAATTATTATCTAAGTGATTACCATCGTATGAAAGCTATCGGTGAATAACAAGTAAAACTTTTGTTTTGGTTGACTCAAGTAATAGGAGTAGTGAGTAAATGAACGGCAGTTAATGAAACGATTGCTTAAGTAGCACTGTTATTGCAGGAGATGGGGTTATGTATAGCGCATAAAAAAGCCGCCCTACAAAGTAGGACGGCTTTTCTTAAAACTTTTACTTATAAAGTGTACTTATAAGTGGTCGGACATTAGAACTGGTTCATCGTGTTCTTGCCGCCGCCAGCTTTAAGGGCGTTTTCACCAGAGAAGATTTCTTTGTGATCATCGCCAAGGTCAGAACCGGCCATTGCTTGGTGCTTAACACAAGCGATGCCTTCACGGATTTCTTTACGTTGTACGCCAGCTGCATAAGCAAGCATACCGTCATCACCGAAATAGCCTTTAGCAAGTTCATGAACGCTAAGAGCAGTAGTGTGATAAGTAGGTAGCGTGATTAAGTGATGGAATACACCTGCTTCACGTGATGCATCACGTTGGAAGTTTCTAGCCGCTTCGTCAGCTGCGGTATCAAGTTCAGTACCATCGTAATCAGCACTCATCAAGTCATCTTTATTGTATGCAGAGATGTCTTTACCTTCTTCTTCCCACTGAGCGATAACTTGCTTACGGAAGTTAAGCGTCCAGTTGAATGATGGGCTGTTGTTGTATACAAGCTTGGCTTTAGGCTGTTGCTCTTTGATACGGTCAACCATCATTTTGATGTGTTCTACGTCTGGAGTTGGTGTTTCGATCCATAGTAGATCAGCACCGTTTTCTAGAGCGGTCACACAGTCAAGGACAACGCGGTCGATGTTCGTTTCTTCACGGAACTGATATAGACCGTTTGGCAAGCGAACTGGACGTACTAGTTTGCCGTTGTGCTTAAGTAAGCTGTCGTTTTCTTTTGCATTTTCTAAAGTCACTTCTTCCATTTCGATGAAGTCGATGTATTTAGAAGCAAGGTCGCCTGGCTCATTTGATACTGGGATTTTTTGCGTTAGTGATGCGCCTTCAGAGTCAGTACGAGCAACGATGATGCCGTCTTCAACACCTAGCTCTAGGAATGCATAACGAATCGCATTTAGTTTAGAGATGAAGTCTTCATGCGGTACCGTTACTTTACCGGCTTGGTGACCACATTGCTTAGCGTCAGATACTTGGTTTTCAACCTGAATAGCACAAGCGCCAGCTTCGATCATTTGCTTAGTTAGCAAGTAAGTCGCTTCTTCGTTACCGAAACCTGCATCGATATCAGCAATGATTGGCACAACGTGTGAATCAAAGTTTTCGATTTTTTCTAGGATAGCTGAAGTGTCTTGACCGGCTTCTTCTGCAGCGTTTAGCTCACGGAAGTAGTCGTTTAGTACTTTAGCATCAGCTTGACGTAAGAAGGTGTAGATTTCTTCGATTAGCTTAGGTACAGAGGTTTTTTCGTGCATAGATTGGTCAGGAAGAGGACCAAACTCAGAACGAAGGGCTGCAACCATCCAACCTGATAGGTAGATGTAAGTTTTTGACGTCGTACCAAAGTATTTTTTCTTAGCGTACATAGTTTGCTGGGCAACAAAACCATGCCATGCACCTAAAGACTGCGTGTACTGAGACGTATCATTGTCATAGTCTTCCATATCTTGACGCATGATTTTTGCAGTATATTTTGCGATATCCAAACCGGTTTTAAAACGGTTTTGTGACATCATACGTGCCGCATCAGTCTCGCTAATGTTCTGCCAGTTACCGTGCTTTTGCTTTAATTCACGTACTAAATCGATCGCTGATTTATATGCAGTTGACATCTATAGTCTCCTTGGTGGGGTGTAAAAAACGAAAATTTAATTGTCAAAACAATTAAAGATGGGGCAACTAACTTTTTATCTTAATAAATAAGTATCTTACTAACTTTGTATTTTACTAAAACCTAAACCTAATTCTTATCGTCATTATATCAAGCTTGTATGACATCAAATATGACAGTTTGCGTGATATAGCCAATTTAATATCGTTAAAACTGGGTTGCCGCTTAATTATCCAGCCAGCCTTACTTACCCTAAACAAACCTGCCTATTAATACAAGGCGATTGCTGAACTTGTCAGTTAAAAATTATTCAGTTAAAAGCTAGTGGGTAAAAATATGTGCTGACTATCAAATGATTATAGTTAAGTGACGATGGCTAAATGATAGCGGTAGTAATTGAAAATATTCTATGCTTAAAAAGCTTCTATATGATGTTTAAGCAATATAATGTTTGAGCAATTATGGGTTAGCAGTGTCATATTTGGTGATAAGAGATGTTACAATAATCGATGCTGTCTCTAAGACAGGCGATGACACGATAATTTATGATGGCTCATTGCCCATTTAATCGTATTCTACTATCACGACTCATCTTCAAAATACTTTTATTATTAAGCGGTTAGACTCACTACATTTAACGCTCAGAGCGGATTTTTGTGGTCTTCACTGTATTTGGTCTACGGCAATCACTATAACTGCCTTACCAAGATTTATCTAATTTATGATTGTTATCTTGGGTATTTTATGTGCTTATAGTATATATAAAACAATGGCTTATGCTGGTTAAATTGAGTTATAATAAGCATATTCTAGAAAAGTTTAATAAAAAATATAGTTATATTATGCTGTTATGGCAGCTTTAGTTAAAATAACAGCGCGAAAAATGCCAAGCTTGCTCAAGCTTATTGTGGTATTTATTCTAAGGCAAAGAGAAAAACATATGAATTTGCAGCGGGTTGATTTGAATTTATTGGTGCATTTAGATGTGCTGCTTCGTGAAAAAAACGTCACACGTGCTGCTGAGCAGCTTGGCATTACCCAGCCTGCGATGAGTAATATTCTAAGGCGCTTACGCAAATTGTTTAATGATCCATTGTTGGTACGTTCCTCAGAGGGCATGACACCAACTGAGCGCGCACTTGAGCTACAGCCGCGTATTCGTGAGATACTTGCAGATTTGACCCAAGTCCTCGAGCCGCGTACCGAGTTTCGTCCTTATAGTACCTCGCGCGTTTTCCGTATTATGACCTCAGACTATGCTGAGGCGACTTTGGTGCCAAAACTGGTTAAAGCGCTGCGTTCTGAAGCGCCCAATGTTATTTTGGATTTCTTGACGCCATCTGACGTCTCATATCGTGATATGGAACAGGGTCGGGTTGATCTGGCGATTAACCGTTTTAACGAGATTCCACAAAGCTTCCATCAAGTCTTGGTTTGGCGCGATACCTTTAGCTGTTTATTGTCGTCAGAAAGCCCTTATGCCAACCGCTTTAACCTAAAAAATTATCTAAAAGCGCAGCACGTTTGGGTATCTAAAACGGGTATGGGTGTGGGCTTTGGCGTCAATCCAGAAAAATCTGGCGGACTTGGTTCTATCGATCAGGCGCTACAACGCTTAGGTCAAAAGCGCCAAATCAGTGTTTTTACCCGTCATTATCAAATGCCCGCCATGCTCGCAGCCAATAAAGATCTGATTGCGACTTTGCCGACGCGGGTGGCAAAAATGCAGGCCAATAATGACAGTATTAAAATGGAAGAGCCACCATTTTTTATCCCTGAGTTTGAGCTGACCATGGCGTGGTCGCCCTTATTGCAACATCATCCAGCCCATCGCTGGTTACGCCAACTTATCATGCATGTGGCCCGTCAAATCGTCGATGAAGAAGACAATCCACCGCAAGAAATACCGATTATTAACCATTTATTCTAATACGCTAATAATAAAATGAGCATTTAATAAATGAATAAAACCAGCCCATCTCTTATGTGCTGGTTTTTTTATGCCCATTAGACACTCAGGCTTTATTGATTTGATTCAAGCTATTTATTTACAGCAAAGTTTGCATGATATTCATCAATGACACACTGTTAACATCTCATCCACACTTCTTTATAACTTGTAAAACTATGGTCAAATCCTTTTGTTATGCTAGATGGACATTAAGTAAAAAGACAATTGCCACAAGCATTGTTAAGGAATAGTAGCTAATCGTTAGTGCCTTTAACTATAAATCTCTTAATACAGCTATCTCAATATGAAGTGGCTTGCTCATCTCTCAATATTATTATTTATCTAGCATAAAGACTTAGATAGTAGTTATATACAGTAATCATATTGAGTCATTTATTGATAAAAGCTTCTTAAAAAGAATCTTTATTAATCAATCATTTATTACATAATAATCAAATAAATAAGGATAATTATCATGGCAGATATTACCACTGTGAACCCAGCGACGGGTAAAGACATTAAAAACTATACTTATATGAGCAGCGATGAAGTCAATAAAATTATCGATGCTTCGCATAAAGCCTTTTCAGAATGGCGCTTGGTCAGTGCCGATGAGCGCGCCAAAGTGATTAACTCCATTGGCGAGACGCTGATGAAATATAAAGAAGAATTGGCAAAATTGATGACCGAGGAGCGCGGTAAGACCTTGGAGGCGAGCTTAGGTGAAGTAGATCTATGTAAAGCGATTTGTGATTTCACCGCTGGTGAAGGAATTGCCGCGCTAGCGGATGATGAGCGCGATATCGAAGGCATTAAAAAAGGTTTAATCAGCTACAATCCTATCGGTATTATCTATGGTATCCAGCCATGGAACTTTCCCGCGTATCAAGTATTCCGCTATACCATTGCCAACTTAATGGCTGGTAATAGTATCTTGCTTAAGCATGCTTCAAACGTAACAGGCTCAGGTTTGTTGATTGAAAAAATCATGCATGAGTCTGATTTGCCAAACGATTTATTCCGTACGCTCATCATTAACCATGATCAGTCCGAAAAAGTCATCGAGCACGAAAAAGTACGTGGTGTCACCTTAACGGGTAGTGATGTCGCTGGTCGAGTGGTAGCGCAGCAAGCGGCAAAAGTGCTGAAAAAGACCGTTATGGAACTTGGTTCAAACGATGCCTTTATCGTATTAGAAGACGCCGACTTAGACTTAGCAGCTACTACTTGTGCCCATGCACGTTTATATAACAATGGTGAGACTTGCATCGCGGCTAAGCGTTTTGTGGTCGTCGATAGTGTTTATGACAAATTCCGTGATTTGGTTATTGAGAAGTTTAAAGGCTATAAAATCGGCGATCCAATGGACGAATCGACTGACGTAGGTCCGATGTCAAGCAGCAAGCAGCGTGATGAGTTGCATAAACAAGTGCAAGAAAGTGTCAGCAAAGGCGCAACCATTACCTTGGGCGGTGAAGTACCTGATAAGCCGGGTTCTTTTTATCCACCAACAATTCTGGAAAATATCAAACCAGACCAGCCTGCTTATAAAGACGAGCTATTTGGTCCTGTGGCAGCGCTTATTCGTGCCAAAGACCAAGATGATGCGTTCCGAATTGCCAATGACAGTCGTTATGGACTGGGCGGTGCTATCTTCTCAAAAGATGAAGAGAAGGCGATTAATTTAGCCCAGCAGCATTTTGACACGGGTATGGTTTATATCAATGGTTATAACTTAGTCAATCCAGGCTTGCCATTTGGTGGTGTTAAGGATTCAGGTTATGGTCGTGAACATGGTGGCTTTGGTATCAAAGAGTTTGTGAATATCAAAGCAGTTCATGTGGTTGGTAAAAAACCTGTTTAATTATTAGAATGTTTTAGGCTTCTAATTTTAAATGCTTAGTTTTTTAAAAGCCTAGTTTTCTAAATACCTCGTTATTCCGTAACGGGGCATTTTTTTGCTAGCAATTTGCTATAAATACTTTGTTATTTAAGCGCATAAAAAAAGCAGAACCAATTACGGATTCTGCTTTTTAAAATATATAAATAAACTTCAAGCCTTAGTCATTTAACCATAGCTTTAAAGGTAAAGCTGGTAAGCAAGATAATTCAGCATCATCATGCGGATTATTTAAGTCAATAATACCGTTAGCAATTAGTAATATCGTCCACGGTAGCAGTTGATGTTCACCTTTTTGTACGCGTGCTTGCAGGCTATCAGCAGTGTCTTTTTGATTGACTTCAAGCAGCGCCTGGGTCAAAACAGCGCCCGCATCAAGCTCAGCAGTAACCACATGGATACTACAGCCATGATGGCGTTCACCCGCTTGTATGGCGCGCTGATGGGTATCTAGGCCCTTATAAGCGGGCAGTAGAGCAGGGTGCAGGTTAATCATTGGCGCAGGCGCATTATCGATAAATGCGCTACTTAAAACCCGCATAAATCCTGCTAAGACAATCAAATCAGGCTGCCAAGCGCTCAGCTGCGCGCTGGCATGAGTTTCAAAGGTTTTGATACCCATACGTTTGCCGCTAGCAACGTGAGATAAGACAGCAACGGGAATAGCGGCGTCATTGGCACGTGTGATGGCATAAGCATCTTCACGGTTACTGATGACGCCAACAATCTCAATCGGTAGCGCACCAGCTTGCATGGCATTAATCAAAACTTGCAGGTTGCTACCACTACCAGATACCAAAACAGCGACGCGTAACGGCTTAGCTGATTTTTTTGCAATACTTTTTAGATTGTCATCTGGCATTAACGGTACACCACGGCGTCCGCTTCACGGCTAACCATTTCACCCAATTTCCAAGCGTTTTCGCCCGCATCATTTAACGTTTTGATAGCAGCTTCTGCTTTATCTTTAGGCACCACGATGACAAAACCAACGCCGCAGTTAAAGGTGCGGTACATCTCACTTTGCTCGATATTACCTTGGGTTTGTAACCAAGTGAATAGCTCTGAGAACTGCCAGCTGCTGGTATCAATGCTAGCGGCCAAGTTATCCGGTAGTACGCGGGGTAAGTTATCTGTTAAGCCGCCACCAGTGATATGTGACATCGCATGTAAGGCTGAGCTACCAAGGGTATCTTGCAACGCTTTAATGGCTTTAACATAAATGCGGGTAGGTGCCATCAGCGCATCTTGAATAGGCTGACCGTCTAATTGCTCATCACTAGTAGTCACATCAATACCGCTGACTTCGATGACTTTACGCACCAGTGAGTAACCATTAGAATGCGCGCCACTTGAAGCAAGAGCGATTAATACATCGCCTTCAGCGACGTTTTCGCCAGTGATGACTTCCGCTTCTTCAACCACACCGACGCAGAATCCCGCTAGGTCGTAATCGTCGTCTTGATACATGCCTGGCATCTCAGCCGTTTCGCCGCCGATAAGTGCACAGTTTGACAGTTTACAGCCTTCGCCAATACCAGTAACAACAGTCGCTGCTACGTCTACATCAAGCTTTCCAGTTGCATAATAGTCTAAGAAAAATAATGGCTCAGCACCGCACACCAATAAATCATTAACGCACATGGCAACCAAGTCGATACCGATGGTGTCATGGCGGTTTAGTTGTAATGCCAGTTTAAGCTTGGTGCCGACACCGTCAGTGCCCGAAACCAATAACGGTGAGGTGTAACCAGTCGGAATACGACAAAGCGCCCCAAAACCGCCAAGTCCGCCCACAACCTCAGGACGAGAGGTGGCTTTTGCCACTGATTTAATACGTTGTACCAACGCATCGCCAGCATCAATATCAACGCCAGCATCTTTGTAGCTTAAAGAAGGCTTGTTACTCATGGTCATCTCACAAATTTTATAGGGAATGAAGGTCTGTCAGTAGAAAAGCGGATCGGTCGTGTTAATTTTGCAGATAGTGCGCGCATTATACCCAAAAACGACCCCCTCTCGCAAAGCAACTTACCAATATTTGGCCGATATTTAACGAAGAGTGGTAATAAAGGCTAAATAGAGCGCAATAAAAATTTAAGAAACAAAAAATGACTGATTTTTTGTTGTACTCTGCGATAATAGAACGCCAAAGTTGTCGGCAAAACTTACTGTCATGACAATGATAAATATCATTATAAATATAAAGCTATCGGCTACCTATTTCAGCTAAAAAACCATCATAAGCCAGCATTTTACATTGACTTAATCGTAGGGTTACCCTTCATGATAAACCAACCAATAGATCCCTTTTTTCGACGCCTATTCATCGTCGTTGCTATTGTTGTGGCGGTATTTTTATTGTATTTGATGACGCCGGTCATCGTGCCATTTGTCGTGGCTTTTGTATTGGCTTATCTATTCAATCCGCTGGTTAAGCGCTTATCAAAATATATCAAGCGTTGGATAGCCATTATCATCGTTTATTCGACGATTACGCTTGGCATGGTGTTACTACTTTGGTGGTTGATACCGACCTTATGGCATCAGCTGCAAGCAGCGTGGGAATATTTGCCCAAGGTGCTAAACTGGTATAACCAAGTGGTGCGTGAATGGTTTATTAATAACAGCCGTATTCGTCTGCCAGAACTAGAAGCCAAAGGTTTTTCTGATACCTTGGTCGATTATATGCAGACCAATTATAAGTTCGCTGATGCCAGCAGCATGATGAGCCAAATATTGACGTCTAGTATGAATTTTATCAATAACGCTGGGCTGATTGTATTGGTACCGATTTTGACCTTTTATTTCTTGTTTAATTGGGATCAGCGCCTGCAAACTTGGAAGATGGCGATTCCAGCCCCTTATTGCAAAAAAGTAATCGGCATTGCTCAAGAGTGTGATCGGGCGCTGATGGCCTTTATCAAAGGTCAGCTGTTGGTGATGGTGCTGCTAGGCGCTATTTATGCAGTACAGTTGCAGCTTATCGGGCTTGAGCTTGGCTTGATTATCGGTATGGTTGCCGGTATTGCCAGCTTTGTGCCGTACTTGGGCTTTGGTATTGGCTTTATTGCGGCGATTATCGCTTGCCTGTTTCAGTTTGGCTTGAACTGGACGTATTTGTCTTTAATCGTTGGTGCTTTCTTAGTCGGGCAGGCCGCTGAAGGCTATATCTTGCAGCCATTATTGCTAGGCGATAAAATTGGTCTGTCACCGTTATGGGTTATCTTTGCGGTATTGGCAGGGGCAAGCTTATTGGGCTTTGTTGGTATGCTTATTGCGCTGCCAGTGTCCGCTGTCCTTAACGTTTTATTCCGCCATCTGTATGCTTATTACCAATCGACTGACTTTTATAAAGGTCGTAAACAATTGGCCTTATTTGATAAAAAGTAAAATGATAAAGAATAGGTTAAAAAATAACTTTGCGAGAAATAAGCATTTTATGGCTCTAGTCACATCAATTGCCTAATAATTTTATAGCGCGATTAGGAGTCGGTATTCACTTATAAAGTGGATAAATAGGGATTGATTGAGCTTAATGGGTAAAAGACTTGTCAGTCATTTTGCAAATATGTTATATATAGGCGCAGTATTAACGGTATTGACCGTTACTAGGTTGGCTTTGATAAATGTAAAAGTTAGCAAAGCCAGTTTAAAGAATATTAGTCGTTTAGCCTTTTTAGTGATTGCGCTACGCAAACCGAGTTGATGATTCATGGCAGAAGCACAGCTAAGTCTCAATCTGGACATTAAGCATGATGCGAGTCTCAGCGACTTTGCCGGTCCGGGTTGGATGTCTATTATCGATGCAGTGCGGCAGCTACATGTCGGCCTGATTGGCCAGCTGTACCTATTTGGCAGCCCAGAGACGGGCAAGTCGCACTTATTATCCGCCGTTTGTGAGTCATTTATTGAGATGGATAAATCAGCGATTTGTCTATCATTGAATGAACTGATTCATACCGATGTCAATGTCCTATCCTCTTTAGAGAACTTTTCCCTGATTGCGATTGATGATTTAGAGGTGCTTGAACAAAGCAGCCAATGGCAAGAGGCTCTATTTCATCTGATTAATCGTAGCCGCGAAGGGCAGCGTCAGCTGTTGTTTGCTTCCAATAAACCGGCGACCGAATTGCCGTTTCAGCTAACAGACTTGCTCACCCGTTTGGCACAATCGCCAAGCTTTAAAGTGCCAAATGGTCATGATTTGGCTGACCGTCAAGCTTTGTTGCAGTCTATCCTACGTCGGCGTGGTTGGCAGTTTGATGAGCGTATTATTAATCATCTACTGACCGAAGGGCCGCATCGTATCGGCTCTATGATGGAGGTGCTGAACTACATTCAGCCGATGTTCTCCAATCTTGGCCGCAGTAATATATCCAAGGCGGTCATCAGCGATGCGCTGCGCACGATTGATGAGCAGACGCTTGCTGCAGAGCTTGCTGATATCGCGCAGGAGACGCAAGTAGATAATGAGGTCGCCAACCAAGACCAACATACCATGCCGCTTGATTTTTAACATAAACCGCTATCTTTCTGTAGAAATTTTAGAAATTACCTTTACTATTCATGGAATAACTTATGAAAACAAACGCTTCTTTGCTAAAAAAACTGACGATGGGCACATTACTAATTACTGCTGGCTCAGTCTCTATGCTATCGCATGCGGCAGTAACCTTGCTGGTTGATGACCATATCAAAGTAACCGCTATTAACGGGCAGGAAATCCAGCAAAGTGCGTTTCAGCCATTAAAGAAATCTTTTACCTTAGAGCCAGGTCAGCATGCGATTACCGCTAAGTATGACCGCTTATACAATTTACCGCGTGATGAGCACGATTATTTGCGCTCGGGCAACGTGAGTGTGACGGCAGAACTGGTGGACAATCAAACCTATCGTCTTACCATGCCAAATCAGCCAGAAAAATATGCAGCGGCGAAAGAGTATGCTAAGCGTCCAACACTGGCAGTGCAGCAGAACAACACAGTAGTAGCTAGCCAGCAGAGTCTGGGCGGCAATCAAGGTGGTTTGCTATCAGGTTTGGGCAAAGCCTTAGGTGGCGTGTTTGGTGGTGCTGATGATGCCGAGCTACAAAACCAACGTGCGATTGCGGCTTTAGATAAGCCTGCTATCAGCACTCAAAGCAATGTCAGCACAGGCGCAGTTACTACCGTTAAGCAAACGACAAGCGCTGCTTCATCTACCAGTACTCTAGATCAGTTTATGCAGATTTGGCTACAAGCGACTCCAGCAGAGCGTGAAAAAATGCGTCAGTGGATTCAGAAGTAAAATGATTGAGCAGTAAGTAGCGATTGGTAAAAAAGCATAAAAAAAGCACCTAATCTAATTAGGTGCTTTTTTCTTACTGACTATTTTAATAATAAACTGTTTTACGAATAGCTAGTTTAGTGATGAATTATTCTTCAGTAGTTATTAGCCTAAAAAAGCGTTGTACATCCAAATAAGCTTTTCTTGCTGCTGTACATAATCATCTACTAAGTCTGCTGTACCTTGGTCTTCGCTTTCTACTGCCAGTGCTGAAACCTCACGCTGCTCAGCGATAAGCGATTGTAGACCAGTCACCACACCTTTCACGCAAGCATTACCATCTTTCACGTTTTTATCTTCTTGAATGCTGGTATGTTGGCTAAAGTCGCTATATGCATGTAACGGCGTGCCACCTAAGGTTAAAATACGCTCAGCGATTTCATCGATTTCTATTTGTAAGCTGGTATATAACTCTTCAAATTTTGGATGCAATGTGAAGAAGTGCTCACCTTTTACGTTCCAATGATAACCACGCACGTTAATATAAAACATATGGTAGCTTGATAGTAGGCTGTTAAGCTTAGCAATCACTTCGCTCATATCTGATTTTTCTAGACCGATTTGGTTGGTCGCATTATTAGTATTACTCATAATATTATCCTTATAGTTTGAGTGTTGATTTAATAGATTGGTTATTGTTATAGACTTAGTATTCGACATACTCATGTGAGTATAGGAGCACTAAGTTAAATATAGAAGCCTAAGAGTGTAGCAAGTCATCTCCTGCATTGCTATGCTCGTTATATGTCTGCTATATTTTTATCTCTTCTACACCTTGTCTGTTGATGCTTATTATAATAGCAAAGAAACCATGACAAGTTAAATTCAATTAATCGAAGTCTGTAATTGATTTACCTAAACCACGGTGTCTTTACTATTTAGTCTTTGCTATTAAGTCTACATTATACAATTTAAGCTATCCAATCTATTCTATTCTATAAGGCTAATACTTCATGCCAACCACCTAGCAGCTGATTTATACTTTTGCAGGTGGTTGCAAGTTTTCAGGATTTAAGCCTTTAGCAGGAATGACTTCTAATAAATGCTGACGTACCGTATCGATTGGAAACTTCTGTGCTTGTAAGCGCTTCGGAACGATTTGGCTGCCTTGCTGACCTTTCATCTCAAACATCATAAAGATATAGTCATCGGTCTCATCCCAACTTTTAATCGACGTCCAAGGGATAACTGCTTGCTGAGTGCTACCGGGACGCATTTGCATGCCGCGCATCTGATTGCTATTAAACATGTCAGGTTGATTGACTGGCATTGCCATCACAAGACCGTGCTTTTGTACGCCCAATTTCATCTGACGCATCTCATCGGGCATCTCTTGGTCAGCGACTTGTTTTTCAAACTCTCTTTTGACATACCATTTAAAGCCAAGGGTACGCACCAATAGATAAATAACCACAGACGCTAGCATGAGCCAAAAAATGATGGTCGAGTAACCGGTCAAAAAAACCAAACCAGCAAGGGCTAAAATGACAACCACTGCCATAATAATCCACTCTTTCATCTTAATGCTCGACAGACCAAAAGATGGGCTGGCACTGGCAAATAGCTCATACTGTGCTTGGTGAAATTCAGCCTCGGTTAAGTTTAAGGCGACAGGTTGTAGCGTGTAGGGGTACAGGGCCATAAAGGTTTCTCAGATACGTATGTTAAAAGCGTGGGATGAAAAGCGCCAAAGCGAAGCTGTAATACTATGCTTGGCTGGGCTTGGCTGGAAGTAGAATAAAGATATGCGCTTATCTTACCGAAAACTGCTCTTAAATGAAACATATAAGCGGCTATGTTCATGGATAGCCCGGTTATTTCTCAGATAGCATCGTTATTTATAATAGCGTCAATGATAGAAGTTGATTCATAAGAGAATTGTGCGGCTCATATTATTGCTTATTTACTCCGTAAAGCTGGCGCAAAAAAACAGGCTAGATTGTGGCAAAATATAGCCAAAATATGGTCAAATCTGCTGGGTCTTGGTATGATAGTGGCTATCATTTATTCTTATGATTGACATGGCGTCATTGCGAAGCTTTATAACGATATTATAAGGCTCTGCGCGCCATTTTTTGTTTTACCTCATTACCCCATTACTTGGCTACTTATACTTAACTACTATTTCCCCTTTTAATTTCTTACTCACTTTTAGCGCTACAGGCAACTATTATGATTGACCCAAAACTCTTACGCGGTGATTTAACGGATTTACAACAGCAGCTGGCCACGCGTGGTTATACGCTTGATATGGCGTTTTGGCAAAATATTGAAAACGAACGTAAGTCTTTACAAGTCAAAACGGAAGAGCTGCAATCGCGCCGTAATGCGGGCGCTAAACAAGTGGGTGCGCTAAAAAAATCGGGCGAAGATGCCAGCGAATTATTAGCAGAAATGCAAAGTGTCAGCGGTGAGATTAAGACCGCTGAAGACGAGCTGCGTACCTTGCAAGAGCGCATTAGCCAAGCAGCCATGCAAATTCCAAATATTCCAGCAGCCGATGTGCCAGTTGGTACGTCAGAAGATGATAACGTCGAAGTACGCAAATGGGGTACGCCGCGCGCGTTTGATTTTGAGATTCAAGACCATACTTATATTGGCGAAACGCTGGGTATGCTCGACTTTGAAGCCGCTGCAAAATTAACAGGTAGCCGTTTTAATGTGTTAAAAGGTCAGCTTGCGCAGATGCATCGCGCTTTGATTCAGTTTATGCTCAATACCCATACCATCAAGTACGGCTATACTGAAACCTATGTGCCTTATATTGTGAACTCTGAAAGTCTAAAAGGTACGGGTCAATTGCCGAAGTTTGAAGATGATTTGTTTAAATTGACCAATCATACCAATAACGAAGGTACTGACTTTTATCTGATTCCAACGGCTGAAGTACCCATGACCAACTTGGTACGTGGTGAGCGTTTGGATATCAAAGAGTTGCCATTAAAATTCACTGCCCATACACCCTGTTTCCGTAGTGAAGCCGGCTCGCATGGCCGTGATACCCGTGGTCTGATTCGTCAGCATCAGTTTGAGAAAGTTGAGATGGTTAATATCGCCACTAGCGAGCAATCAGATGACTTACTTGAGGCAATGACGGGACAAGCCGAATACATCTTACAGCAGCTTAATCTGCCGTACCGCGTGGTCAAATTATGTACCGGTGATATGGGCTTTGCCGCACAAAAAACTTATGATATCGAAGTTTGGCTACCGAGCCAAGATACCTATCGTGAAATCTCAAGCTGCTCAAACTGCGGTGATTTCCAAGCACGCCGTATGGGCACGCGCGTTAAAGACGGCAAGCAGACGAGCCTAGCGCATACGCTAAATGGTTCAGGTTTGGCTGTTGGTCGTACCTTATTGGCAGTGATGGAAAATCACCAAAACGCCGATGGTAGCATCACCATTCCAGAAGTGTTGCGTCCCTTTATGGGCGGTGTTGAAACCATATCAGCTTAAGTAATTCAATGTTGTTATGAATGGTTATGAGCTGCGAGTGGCTATCGAGTGGCTACATTGACCGCAGTTTGTGGTTAGGAATCTAATATTGTTTATCGTTTAACAAAACTGATAGGAGTGATTGCTAAATGCAAACGCTTCTATCAGCGCATTTTTAGTTTGGCTTATGGCAAATATGTTAAAATTGTCATTTAATATTGTCGTTTAATTAGACACCTAATTCTTAAGAGCGTTTATCGCACTCTTATTCTATTGTTTCATGTCTATTGTTCCACCGATTTTTTGCTTGTCATCCATACTTCTCATTTGAATATTAGGACACTCTATGCCAGCTCCAATTAGCGAACGTAAATTAGCCAATGCCATCCGTGTGTTGTCGTTTGATGCGGTTCAAAAAGCCAACTCTGGACATCCGGGCGCGCCGATGGGCATGGCTGATATTGCTGAAGTTTTGTGGCGTAAGTTTTTAAAGCACAACCCAGCTGACCCAGAATGGCATAACCGTGACCGCTTTGTATTATCAAACGGTCATGGCTCGATGCTTATTTACTCATTGCTGCATTTAACGGGTTATGATGTCAGCGTTGACGACCTAAAAGGCTTCCGTCAGCTGCATTCAAAAACCCCAGGTCATCCTGAGCTTGGCTATACCCCAGGTATTGAAACCACGACGGGTCCACTAGGTCAGGGTATCGCGAACGCCGTTGGTTTTGCGATTGCAGAAAAGACGCTTGCCGCACAGTTCAACCGTGACGGTCATAACATCGTCGACCATCATACTTATGCGTTCTTGGGTGATGGCTGCTTGATGGAAGGTATTAGTCATGAAGTTTGCTCATTGGCTGGCACATTAGGTCTTGGCAAGTTGGTATTCTTTTATGATGACAATGGCATCTCAATTGATGGTAATGTCGAAGGCTGGTTTACTGACGATACGCAAGCGCGTTTCGAAGCCTATGGCTGGCAAGTGATTAAAGTTGACGGTCATGATACCGATGAAATTACCCAAGCCACTGAGCAAGCGATTGCTGAGACCACTAAGCCAAGCTTAATCATCTGTAAAACCACGATTGGCGCGGGTAGTCCAAACAAGCAAGGCTTAGCAGCCAGTCATGGTGCGCCACTTGGTGATGACGAAATTGTCTTAACCCGCGATGCGCTATCTTGGAAGCATGCACCATTTGAATTAGATGACGAAATCTATGAAGCGTGGGACGGCAAAGCCAAAGGCGATGTACAACAAAAGAACTGGGATGCGGACTTTGAAGCTTATAAAAAGGCTTACCCAGAACTAGCCGCTGAGTTACTACGCCGTTTAAATGGCGAATTGCCTGCTGACTTTGATAGCCAAGCACAAGCCTATATTCAGCAAACCCAAGAGCAGGGCGGCGATGTCGCCAGTCGTAAAGCCAGTCAAAATGCCATCAATACTTTGCAGCCATTATTGCCAGAGCTGTTAGGCGGTTCAGCGGATCTAGCAGGCTCGAACCTCACGCTATTTAAAGGCGCCAAAGGCATCGAGAAAGATGCTGATGGCAACTATATCTATTATGGCGTGCGCGAGTTTGGTATGACGGCGATTGCCAATGGTATCGCGTTGCATGGCGGCTTTATCCCTTACGTGGCAACCTTCCTAATGTTTATGGAATACGCGCGTAATGCGGTGCGTATGGGCGCATTGATGAAGCAACGTATCATCCACGTTTATACACATGACTCTATTGGTCTGGGTGAAGATGGCCCAACGCATCAGCCTGTTGAGCAATTGACCAGCCTACGTACCACGCCAAACCTACGTACATGGCGTCCGTGTGATGCGACTGAATCAGCTACTGCTTGGGTCGAAGCGATTAAATCAGAAAACAATCCATCTGCATTGATTTTCAGCCGTCAAAGCTTACCGCATCAAGCACGTGATAGTGAGCAAGTCGCTAATATCACTAAAGGCGGCTATGTGCTAGCGCAAGAGCAGGGCGAGCTAAAAGCCATCATCATTGCAACGGGTTCAGAAGTTGGCTTAGCGATGGAAGCGTACGAGACGCTTAGCGAAAATGGCGTTGGCGTCCGTGTGGTCTCTATGCCATGTGCTGAAATCTTTATGGAGCAAGACGCCAGCTACCGTGAAGCGGTATTGCCAGCTAATATCCGTGCACGCGTCGCCGTAGAAGCCGCGCATGTAGATTACTGGTATAAGTTCGTCGGTCTTGATGGCAAAGTCATCGGCATGACGACGTATGGTGAATCAGCGCCAGCAGATCAGCTCTATAAAGAGTTTGGTATCACCGCTGAAGCAGTGGTTGATGCGGTGAATAGTTTGGTCTGATTCATCAAAGCTTAGACTGAGTTTTTGAGTTTATATAAGAGCTGCTAGAGTAATCTGGCAGCTCTTTTTTATGGTTTTATTTTTGCTTTTGAATCATTCTAAATGGATTGATGGTTCGTTTAGTGTCGAGGCACGATACGCAATGAATTGTTAAATTTTAACGTAGGGTGCGACCCGCGCACCAACGCATAAATATGAAAAAATAAAATTAATGTATTTATTTACGCGAATGACCCCACGCGAATCTAATTATAAATATACTTTCAATTCCGAAATAATTGATATTAACTACTTCTCGGTTTTAACCAAGCTTAATGTAATGTTCTATAGTAGAATTACTTTAAAATCGATACAGTGCGACTGGGATGAATTTTTCGTAGCCTCTGTGATAACAGCAAGCAAGGAAAATTTATACCAGTCGCACATAGCTATAACGTATCGCTTTTATTTTGAACTGACTATATATTGAGCCGTTATTAGTGTTATATCTAGTTTGCTAATCTAAAGGGTGTTTAAGGACGTGTACCTGTTTTGTACTGGCACATTGATTAGACATGAGGATTGACTTACCATCAAGTATCTAAGTGTTTTATATAATATGATTCAGGAGAGTTATCATGTCGAATAAATCTGTTAAAAAACAAGCGAAAGATGAGATTACGTTAAGTAAAAAGGTTCAAAAAAAGCTAAGTAAGCTGAATCTGCAGCGTCAAAAAGAGCAAGATAAAATAGACAAGGTACGTCAAAAAGAGCTTGCCAAGTTAGATAAGCAGCGTAAAAAAGAACAAGACAAAGTAGATAAGAAGATTCAAAGAATGATAGACGATATCAACCAAAAGGCGATGAAAAAGCAAGAAAAGATAGATACCAAAATTCAGAAAAGAAGAAATAAAATAGACAAAGCTGGCATAGCAGAAGACCAAATATGGCAGTATTAAAAACTTTAGAAAATATGGTTTTAAAATTTAATCGATTTTCGAGTGATTTTTCAGGTCATAGTTTTTCTAAATAATGGGGTGTTTCTGTAAAGAGTATCTTAAAATCTATTGTGTTATCTACCCAACTTAGAACTTTTAAGTTGGGTTTTTTTGTCACTCAATTAATTAGCAGCAATCAGCTTTCCTGATATCTCAAGCGGGATGATATTGCTAATAATTTTCGGGAAAGCCGTCACTCCATAGTTATAGCGATCTACCATGCCCGTCGCGCGAAACTTTAATGTCGGTTGTGCGGTGACAGGGTCAATCTCTACATCAGATAAAGTCACTCTTACTGTCAATGGTTTGGTTTGACCTAAAGCGGTAAAGTCGCCCGTGACATTGGCTTCTTTAGGCGTAATCATCTTGATTTTTTTTGAGACAAACGTCATCGTCGGATATTGCTGTGTGTTGAGCAGCTCCTTACGGCGTAAAAAAGAGTCACGTAGCCTGCGCTCGGTATCGATACTATTGGTATGCACGGTAAAATTAATGGTCGTACTCTCAGGCTTTTTGACGTCATAATTGATCGCCCCATTTACCTTACGAAACTTACCGTCAGTGGTCGCCTTGCCTAAGTATTTGACCTCAAAATCTGCGCTGGTCTTAGGTACGTCCAGCTTCCACTTTTGTGGCATCGTATTAGCGGCCAGTCCCATTACCGGTAAGGAGAATAATAAAGAGGTGCTTAACGTGATTTTAAGCCAAGAAGCGGCGCGTGTATTCATACGTATGATCCAAAGGGTAATAATAAAGTCGTCAGTATTGAAAGTACTTTTAAAGTGGTTTTAAAGTAGTACTGAGCTTTATAGCTTAAATAATAATGCGATAGCGTACTACAACTGTGCTGTTTCAATGTATTATTAAAGTTATGGGTTGTTATAAAAGTAAGCATTAGTAAGGGCGTATCGCTTAAAATAAGTAATTTATTTCTCTATATAGTAGAAACAATCATGTCGCTAATGTCCAGCTTTAAAGGTGTTTTAGGCGAAACCGTCATCAACATTGCCATGTGGCTCAAACTTGAAAAAGACGTCTATCATCGCCTGAATAATATCACTTTGCCATTAGCCAACGGTGGCAGTACCCAAATCGACCATGTCATCGTTTCTGTGTATGGCGTCTTTGTCATCGAAACCAAAAACTATAAAGGTTGGATATTCGGTAATGAGGCGCAAAGGCAGTGGACGCAGGTCATCATGGGTCGTAAGTATAAATTTCAAAACCCGCTCAGGCAGAATTATCTACATATCAAGACATTAGCAGATTTGTTAGCGCTGGATTTGAATTATTTTCATTCGATGATTGCGTTCATTGGCGAGTGTGAGCTTAAAACTCGTGATGAGTTACCAGAGCATGTATTAACGAGCGGCATGGCATCTTATGTGAAGAAAAAACAAGATAAGTTATTGAGCGAAGATGAAGTTAAAGCTATCGTTAAGCAGATTGAAAGCAACAGATTTAGTAAATCCTGGAAAACCAATAGACAGCATAAAGCCTATCTAAAAGACAAGCATAGCTCTTCAAATAAGCAAGCTAGTGATAAGCCAAATGCTAAAGCAGTGACTAAATCAGCTAATCATCCTGCGTCTGAGCCAATAGTAAAAGAATCTCCTAAAAAGACCACTCTTCAAAGTAGAGAGGTGCTGCGATGGTCTGGTCAAACGGAAGTGGGGCAGGCTGCTGATATCGCTATTACGCCGTCTATCAATACTCAGCTTATCGATGAACAGACTAACAATAAACTGCTTAATAATGATGAGTTTTTTATCACCCCGTTTGAGGTTATAGAGTCAGAGCCAAAAACAAATAAAACGGTGGCCATTGAGCCAATAAACCAAACAACTATTTTAGCTCAAATACCTAATTGCCCTAAGTGCAATAGTGAGATGATTAAACGCGTTGCCAAAAAAGGCGCTCGCCAAGGTCAGACCTTTTTTGGTTGTCGTCAATTTCCTAAGTGTCGCGGTGTGGTGAATGTTGATTAGCTATTAGCAGGTATAGGCCGAGTACAGTTAGTAAAGCAAACCGTCCCATGCCTCGCATATTTTCCCAATTTTAAAGCATTGGATGCTGAGGCTAATAATTTTATTTTCTTGCTTGTTTTTGTTCACTAAAACCTAGATACAAGACGACTGTCGAATCAAGTTTTATCGACGCGCTAGACGTACTCTAAAAAATAACGGCTACTTCATAATAAAAGCGACGTCAAAATCATGGGTTGGCACAAAATTACTTTCTTTTATCTCAAACGTCGTTGGTCCAATCTTTTTGATTTTACCTTTACCTTTCCAGCAGAACGAGACTAGTTCGTTAAGGTCGCGTTTGACGGTCAGTTTGAAATGAGGAATCGGTTTGGCCCAGTTTGCTCCCGTAGTTAGGATATAGCTTAAGGCGTGATAGGGACGACCACCACTCTTGTGAAATCCTCTCTGAGTTGAAGCATCTACGCAAAAATTTGGAAATTCTTCCTCGCCTAAATGAACTGAGCCACCTACTAACGGTTTATACGTGTGTTTGACCTTGGTGATAGTATTGGCTTTAAAAGTTTGCTCCCAACTATAAATCACCTGCGAATCCCAAGTCATATAAAGACTTTCTCTATCATATATGAATTTATCTAATGCTTTATTATTACAATCTAAAAGCTGTTGATTGACGTAGTCAGTATCAACTTGATACGTCCAAGGTCCCATCATATCAGCCTCGTTAAGACCACACGACTTGAATATTTCAGTCGTATCAAGAGAGATGTCTGCATAGGTTCTATCGCCATCTTTGACAACAATTGGACGCATAAAAGTACGGACATGCTGATCAGGAATGATAGGCTTACCATTGACCCAAAGTTTAAAATTATTATAAGTGGCACTAGTATCAGCGTAATCTGAGTCTGTAAAACTGGGCACAGCTGGCATAGGAAAAAGAACCGTCTCGGTAATGTCTTTATTGCTTAGGTTTTTAAACTCATAATTGACGCGCACTTCATCTTTTGAGATGTATAAATCTTCGCTATGCATGCTGATATCTTTATTTTTAATATACTCAACACCGCCTGCACCGACATAGCCGGTAGAGTCATTGGCTTGGGCAGCAGTCATCGCTATCAGCACAGCACAAGCTAATGTACCGCTAAACACAAAATGTCGCTTATCCATATATTTCCTCCAAACGTAAACACGCAACCAATCGACCGTCCCACTCTCGCAGTTTTGGCTCTATTTCACTGCATTGTTGTTTGGCATAAGGACAGCGTTTGTGCAGGGCGCAGCCACTTGGCGGATTAAGCGGACTTGGCAGCTCACCATGTAGGGTTAAATCATTTTTATGGCCAGTTACAGTCGGTGCCGCCGCCAATAGAGCAATGGTATAAGGGTGCTTTGGCGCATTATAAATCGCTTCTTTAGACCCATGCTCGACGGCTTGACCTAAGTACATCACCATCACATCATCAGCAACATGGCGCACTACTGATAGATTGTGAGAGATAAAGACATAAGCAGTGTGATATTCGTCCTGTAAATCCATAAACAAGTTTAACACTTGCGCTTGAATCGAGACATCGAGCGCTGAGGTAGGTTCATCAGCGACCACAATCTTTGGGTTGAGCATCATCGCGCGGGCAAGAGCAATGCGTTGGCGCTGACCACCCGAAAACATATGTGGATAACGGCCCGCATGTTCGGGACGTAGACCGACATGCCTCATCATCTCGTTTATTTTGTCACGCTTTTCTTCTTTAGATAGTTTGGTATGAATATCTAATGGTTCAGTCAGTTGATAGCCAATCGTATGACGCGGGTTTAGGCTGCCATAAGGGTTTTGGAATACCATCTGAATTTCGGTACGCAACTCTTTTAATGCTTTTCTACTATAACCGGTCGTTGCCTCATCGTTGATAAACAGCTCGCCGTCAGTGGGCTCTTCAATGAGGGTTAACTGGCGGGCGAGCGTCGATTTACCGCAGCCTGACTCACCAACGACCGCTAGCGTTTTGCCCGCTTCAAGCTCAAACGAGATGCCATTTAGTGCTTTAACATAAGCTTTAGGCTTGCCCAATCCTTGTGATACCGGGTAATGCTTGTGTAGGTTGTCTGCTTTTAAGACCACTTTATGACTCATGCTGTGACTCCAAAGTAGCAGGGTGAGGGGTGGAGGTGCGAGAAGGTAGATTAGGCAATTCAGAGTGAATACAGCGCACTTTGCCATTGGGCGTATCTAAAATGGGCGGCGGCACTTCGCAAGCAGGTTCTTTATACGGACAGCGGGGAGATAATAAGCAACCGCTTGGGCGATCATATTGACTGGGTACGACACCCGGCAAACTATTGAGCCTGTCTTGACCGATTGCCAGCTCAGGGATGGCTTGTAGCAACGCTTCGGTATAAGGATGGGCAGGATGTTGAAAAATCTCCGGCACTGTACTGGTTTCAACCACTTGTCCGGCATACATGACGGCGACATCGCGTGAGTTTTGCGCGACCAAACCCAAGTCATGGGTAATTAATACCATTGCCATTTGTTTTTCGCGTTGTAAGCGCCCGAGCAAATCCATAATCTGCGCTTGCACCGTGACGTCAAGCGCCGTGGTTGGCTCATCGGCAATAAGCAGTTTTGGCTCGCAAGCAATCGCCATCGCAATCATGACCCGCTGACTCATACCGCCTGATAATTGATGCGGATAAACCTTAAGTCGATTTTTGGCATCCGGCATCTCAACCAGTTCGAGCAGCTCTAAGATACGCGCCTGTACTGCTGCACCGCGCAGTCCAAGATGCTTACGTAGTACTTCACCCAATTGCATCTCAATGGTGAAGCTTGGATTTAGGCAAGACATGGCATTTTGAAAAATCATAGAAATGTCTTTGCCAATGATGCCGCGTTTTTCTTTGGCTGACATACTCAGCATATCTTTATTATCAAACATCACCCGCTTGGCACGAACTGTCGCAGAGGGCGGCAATAGTCCCATGAGCGCCATCATAGTGACCGACTTACCTGAGCCTGATTCACCGACGACGGCGATGACTTCGCCTTGGGTGATTTTTAATGACACATCATCGACGGCGCGAAAAGCACGCGCACCTTGACCAAAAGTGACCGAAAGATTTTCAATATCTAACAACAGTGGCGCTTCTTTTATTAACGAGCCATTCATAGAAGTATTGGTAAGCGTTGTTTTATCTAAGGTATCAGTCATCTTAGGTCACCTGCTTTAATTTGGGATCTAGCGCATCGCGTAAGCCATCACCCGTCAGGTTAATCGACAAGGCAGCTAAGAAGATGGCGACACCCGGCCAAATAGCGAGCCAAACATTACTTTGAATATATTGCCGTGCTGTTCCTAGCATCGCGCCCCATTCTGCATCTGGTGGTTGCACGCCAAAGCCTAAGAAACCAATCGCACCTGCTTCTAAAATAGCAGAGGAAAAAATCATTGTCGCTTGGACGATGAGCGGTGCCATACAGTTAGGTAAAATGGTGATAAACAACAAGCGTAGCACGCCAGCCCCCATGACTTGCGAAGCAACAAAGTACTCACGTTGTAGCTCTACCATGGCGGTAGCGCGTGTCAGACGAATAAAAGGCGGCGTACAAACCAAGGCAATGGTAATAATGGTGTTGGTCATAGACGGCCCTAGGATAGCCGCAATAATAATCGCCAATAGTAAGCTTGGATAAGACATCAAAATATCATTGACCAGCATCACCGCTTTGCCCCAAACCTTTGGCCAAAACGCGGCGCTAAGCCCTAACGAGACGCCAACCAACATAGCAAGGGTCGTCGCACTTAGACCGATAAACAACGAGTAACGTGCGCCATACATCACCCGAGATAAGGTATCTCGACCGGCATCATCAGTCCCAAGCCAAAACATCGTATCGCCGCCACTTAAAAAGGCGGGCGGTAATTGCTCTTGACCGGTAAATAATTCATAAGGGTCATGCGGCGCAAGGGCGGGCGCAAGTATGGCGATAATCACCATCAAGGCCAATACAATAAAACCAAGCACCGCGCCTTTATTGCGGCAAAATGTCGATAAAAATAGCTGCCAAGATGACGGCGGTGTCGCTGCCATCAGCTTAAGATCAGAGGGAAGAACAGAAGGCTTCATGAGCATTTCCTACAGTGGCTAGTGCTTTGCTAATATTTAAATTTTTAGAGTTTTAGCCTTAATAAGTATTAAGCATTTGCTAAAAAATCACTCAAAACCATGCAAACACCAATAGCCACTATTTATAATATGAGTATTTATCAATGTTAAATTAAGAAGTATGTCTGATGCGCGGATTGATCAGACCATACAAAATATCAATAAATAAGCTAACCAAAATCAAGGCGGTGGCGACCAATAAGATACCGTTTTGCACAATAGGATAATCACGGGTAAAGAAGCCATCGAGTAGCCAATTACCAACACCCGGCCAACTAAAGATAGTCTCAGTGATAATAGCGCCAGCAAGCAAGGTTGCCATTTGTAAGCCAATCACCGTCACTACAGTAATCAAGGCATTGCGCATGACGTGTACCAATATCACGCGGCGCGGCGATAAACCTTTGGCGCGCGCGGTACGCACATAGTCTTCATCCAATACCTCCAGCATCGCCGAGCGCGTCATGCGTGCAATCATCGCGAGTGGTATGGTCGATAAAGCAATAGAAGGTAAGATAAAGTGTTTTACCACATCCCAAAATGCGCCCGGTTCACCTGAGGTCAAGGAACCTAATAACCATGAGCCATATAAAGGTTTGACGTCTAAAAACTGCGCGACAGATATCACACCGGCGACGGGTAATAGGCCTAGATAATGGGCAAATATACCGGTTAAGATAGGTCCTAATAAATAAATGGGCATAGAGTAGCCAGCCAGCGCCCCTGACATCAAGGTGTAATCAATCCATGTACCACGGCGCAGCGCGGCAAAAATACCTAAGCTCACCCCAATGATACTGGCAATGACAATGGCGCACACAGCTAGCTCTAAGGTTGGTACAAAATGGGCAAAGAAGTCTGGTAATACGGGGGTACGGGTACGAAAAGACACCCCAAAATCTCCAGTCAATATACCGGTTAAATAATCCCAATATTGGATAACGAGAGGTTTGTCTAATCCTAGTCTTTCTAAGGCACGAGCATGGAGCTCTGGATCGACCATACGCTCACCCATCATAATCTCGACGGCATCTCCAGGGACGAGCCGAATCAGGGTAAATGTCGATAGCGTTAAGCCAAGATAGACAGGAATGAGAATGGCAATACGACGCAAAATATAAAGTAGCATGGGCTGCTCAATAGTTATGGTTCAATAGTTGTGGTTTAATAATTCTAAGTTGATGACTAGAATGTTGATAATGATGAGAATATCGGTGACAGAATGCTTAACAAAGCGCTTGCTTAACAGGCTGCTTAATTCATATAAATACGGCTGGAGCAGAGTATCTGACCCAGCCGAATAGCAATTAAACAATCATGCATGTTTTACCGGACTTCATCAGTTAAGATTATTCAACCTTGACACCATCGAAGCGTATTGAGCCAAGTGGACTGATTTTATAATCGACGACGTTTGGTGCGGTGAATACCGTTACCACCGAATGCGCCATCGTGGTCCATGGCAGTTGCTCTTTAAATATCTGCTGAGCTTTTACATAGTCATTGACGCGATCTTCTTGATTGGTAATCTGACGGGCGTTGGTTACTAAACTGTCAAAGTCTTTATTACACCAGCGTGAGTAGTTATTGCCACCGACCGCATCACAAGATAATAGCGAACCAAGCCAGTTATCTGGATCGCCATTGTCACCCGTCCAACCTGCTAAGATAACATCAGGTTCACCTTTAGCGGCGCGTTTTAGATACTCGCCCCACTCATAAGTGACCAGCTTGGTATTAACACCAATCTTCGCCCAATCTGCTTGCAACATTTCAGCCATGAGCTTGGCATTCGGGTTGTAGGGGCGCTGAACTGGCATATACCAGAGATTGATGGCAAGTTTTTCCGCACCTGCGTCTTTCATAAGCGCTTTGGCTTTTTCCACATCATAAGGCGCATCTTTAATCGATTTATCGTAACCCCATTGCGTTGGTGGCATAGGATTAGTCGCTTTAAGCCCTTCGCTCTGATAAACGGCGTTGATAATAGCGTCTTTATTGATGGCCATATCTAATGCTTGACGAACTTTAAGGTCGCTAAGCTTTGGCTTTTCAACGTTGTAGCCGACATAACCGATGTTGAAGCCGGGTTGGTCAAGCACAGTGGCCTTACCCGATTTTTTAACAGACTCAATTTCGGCAGGTTTTGGATAAGCAGATACATGACATTCGCCAGCCTGCACTTTTTGCGCACGAACCGCCGAGTCTTTAGTGATAACAAATACAAGATTATCGATATGAATATCGTCTTTGTTCCAATAATCTGGATTTTTGGTATAACGAATTTGCGCGTCTTTTTGGTAGGAGGTAAAGACGAAAGGCCCGGTACCAACTGGTTTGGTGTTGATATCAGCAGCATTACCAGCAGCCATTAACTTGTCTGCATATTCAGCAGAATCGATGTAAGCAAAGGCCATCGCTAGGTTTTGTAAAAACGGCGCGTTAGTTTCACTTAGGGTGATTTTTACGGTATTTTCATCGACTTTTTCGATAGTAGAGATAAGATCAGGTAGCCCCATCCCGACTGAATACGGGAACTCAGCAGGATAAGCTTTATTGAATTCAAAATCAGGATTGGTGATACGTTCTAGCGTAAAGACTACGTCGTCCGCATTAAAATCGCGGGTTGGGGTAAAGTAATCGGTTTTACCAAATTTGACACCTTTACGTAGATTAAAGGTATAGGTTTTGCCGTCTTCGCTAATAACCCAGCTTTCGGCTAAGGCTGGCTGAATCTCAGTGCCATCTCTTTTGAATTCTACCAAGCCGTTGTAGATAGGATAGGCGCTCGCATCGAAATCCGTACCTGCCGTATACTGTGCGGGATCGAAGCCAGCAGGGCTGCCTTCTGAGCAATAAAGTAGGGTTTTCGCGGCTTTGGCGTCTGAGCTGGCAGCAGTTCCGTCAGTGGTTTTGTTGTCGCCGCTACAGGCGCTGATACCTAAGATAACCGTCGCCAACAGGGTCAATTTGAAAAGTGATTTTTGCATTATTACATCCTATGTAATTATAATTAGTTGCCAAACATCTTTATAAGTTCGTTTGCGAACCATAAATATGCTTGACGTCCTTTTAATTCCCTTTAAAGCAATTGTTTATATCGTATTGTTGATAAGTAAATAAAAAATGCGTCAGGTTCTATAAACCGTCAGTCAGGTTTGCAAAGAATACTGATATAAATAAGTCGTTTAAATATACTCTGTTAAACACTGCTAATGCAAGGCATCTATAAACTAATTTCGATAGAAAACGTTTCGTTTTAATATCTTTATTGCCGAATTTATTATTTGCCATTGAGTTCAGTAAGTTAGTACAGCTTATCGATTTTTTCGGTATTCTAAAAACCAGAACATAGACTGCTAATATAAAATTGCCTAAATAAGTTCTAAAGATAGCAACGAAAAAATATGAGCCATATTTTTATACCATTAGCTTATTCTCATTTTATTGAATATCAAGTTTTGAATAGATAAGCTTGTTAAAGAAAAACAGCCACAATAAGCTGCTTATCCCATTCCATCCTAACGTATTTTATGACGCGGCTAGCTCAATATGATGATGGTTGGCTTTAATAAGATCAGCCAATTTTTCAGCAATCATAATCGTTGGCGCATTGGTATTGGCGCTAATTAATGTCGGCATTACGGACGCATCAATAACCCGTAATCCGCTGACGCCGCGTACTTTTAATTCTAAGTCGACCACGGATTTGTCATCTGAACCCATACGACAAGTGCCGACCGGATGATAGATGGTATCTGACTTATTGCGGATATAGCCGAGCATACCGTCTTTTTCAATATAAGGAGCAGGGTAATCTTCGGTGATATATTTGGCGATGGGCGATTCTTGCATAATAGCGCGCGTACGCTCAGCACCGGCCACCATATACTCTACATCTTTGGGATGCGAGAGATAGTTTGGATCAATCAATACCGCAGCTGATGGGTCAGCTGAATCAAGCCTGACGGTGCCGCGGCTTTCAGGGCGCAGATAGCAGCTATGACAAGAGACGGCAAAGCCGCGTCTAAGATCACGACCATGCTCAATCACGCGCGATATGACAAAATGCAGTTGGGTATTTGGCCAGTCTTTTGGGTCATCACCGACACTAAAAAACGCGCCCGCTTCAGCATAGTTGGTAGACAAGAGGCCCGTGCCATCCTTTCTCCACTGGCGAATGCTTTTGGTTAAGGTTGAAATGCTTGCCATGCCAATACCGATGACATCAGTGGTATTAACCTTATAATCAAAGACGACGTCTAAATGGTCTTGCAGGTTACCGCCAACCTCGGGCGCATCGACTAAGACTTCGATATCATGTGACTGCAAATGCTCAGCAGGACCAATACCCGATAACATCAGGACTTTGGGTGAGCCAAAAGCGCCACCAGATAAAATCACTTCATGGTTTGCCAGCACCGTATGCTCGACGCCATCTTTTTCATAAGCGACGCCAACGGCTCGTTTGTCTTCAAAAATAACTCGGTTGGCTTGGGCGTGGGTAATGACGGTCAGATTGGGTCGGCTTTGAACTGGATGCAAATAAGCGGCCGCCGCAGAGCAGCGTTGACCTTGTTTTTCGCCATGAAAATGGGTGACTTGATATAGCCCAGCGCCGTCTTGTTTCTTGCCATTAAAGTCATCATTTTGATCTAAACCATTGGCAACGGCAGCTTCTACAAATGCTTTTGAGATATCACGCGGGCTTAATAAATCACTGACATGCAAAGGTCCACTATCGCCATGCAGTTCATCTGCGCCATGGATATTATTTTCTGCTTTAATAAAGTAGGGCAGTACATCGTCAAACCCCCAACCTTCGCAGCCTTGCTCAACCCAGCGCTCATAGTCTAAGGCACTGCCACGAGTATAAATCATAGCATTAATTGCTGATGAACCACCCAAGCATTGACCACGTGGTTGGAAGCCGCGCCGGTTATTCAGATGCGCTTGCGGGGTAGTATGAAAGCACCAATTGTTCAATTTCAGCGGCTTGCCTGGAACTAGGAGAATCAAACCTGCAGGGACACGAACTGCAAGGTCTTTGCCTTCACCGCCGTATTCTAATAAGCAGACACTGAGGTCTGGATTTTCTGTCAGCCGGCTGGCAAGCACGCAGCCTGCAGAACCGCCACCCACGATGACGTAATCAAACTTTGGATCAACTTCCATGTTATCTTCCTTATAGCATCCATGCTTATTAAAACGCGCTCATTAAAGCGAGTCTCTAAAATCGCTTCCGCCTTACAGTATCTATTATTTTGCTCAAATAATGCAATAAAAATGACCAAGTGGTATTTGGCAAAGTTGTATTGCTCACAGTGTTATGAAAAAATTAGCATCCGATAAGACATAAAATGCGCTGATATGAGACTTATAGCTTATTGTGAATAACATCGCATTTTATAGCGCACATACTTCTGAGCGCACAATAAAGCGCTTACCTTCAGGTATCTCTAATGAAAAACTGGCCCCGCGTCCATCGACCACATCGATGGTCAAATCGGTATGTTGCCAAAGTTTATGCTGCGCTTTACCCATATAAAAAGGACAGCCAGCGAGCTCGCCGATGAGCACGTCTTGGCCGCCCACTTTAAACTCGCCCAATGGATAACACATCGGTGAGCTACCATCGCAGCAGCCGCCTGATTGATGAAACATCAATTCGCCATGTTTAGACTTAAGTAATTCGATTAATGCTTTGCAGGACTCTGTCGCTTCAAGTTTCATGTCATGCTCCTTATCTTCAAAATTATCACGGAATTACTGTCATGCTGATTACGAATATAAGCTGAGGGCGAATATAAAAGGCCGCATCATCATCACTCACATCATTAATAGCATGTGGCTGAAAACGATACGACCTGTTATTTGTGACCAAACGTCGTAATTATCGAGATAATTTCTAAAAAATAAAAATGTCTCAAATAATTGACATGTCTACATAGAGTAATCAATGACGATGCGACCCTCAATCTTACCATCACGCATACGATCAAGAATGTCATTGATGTTTTCAAGTGGCTCAGCGGCGACAGTCGCTTTTACTTGACCTGCAGCTGCCATGTCGAGTGATTCTTGTAAGTCGAGACGGGTACCAACGATTGAGCCACGAATGGTAATACCGTTTAGAACGGTATCAAAGATAGAGACAGGGAAGTCACCCGTTGGTAGACCATTACAGACCAAAGTACCACCGCGTCGTAACATGCCTAAGGCTTGGTCAAATGCTTTAGACGATACTGCTGTCACGAGCGCACCATGAGCACCGCCGATTTCTGTTTGTAGATATTCGGCAGGGTCGGTGTTTTTTGCGTTGACCGTGACTTTTGCGCCCAGTCTTTTAGCAAAATCGAGCTTTTCATCATCTATATCAACAGCAGCAACGTTCAGTCCCATAGCAATAGCGTACTGTACCGCCATGTGACCAAGTCCGCCGATTCCTGAAATAACGACCCAATCACCTGGTTTGGTGTCAGTCATTTTCAGACCTTTATAAACAGTGACTCCTGCACATAAAACTGGTGCAATCTCAACAGAGTCAACGTTCTCAGGGATAATGCCGACATAGTTTGCATCTGCTAGGACGTATTCTGCAAAACTACCATTTACTGAGTAGCCAGAGTTCTTTTGACTTAGGCACAAGGTTTCCCAGCCACCTAAACAATGGGTACAGTGACCACAGGCAGAGTAGAGCCAAGGCACACCAACTCTATCGCCCTCTTTGACATGATGAACGTTGTCACCCACAGCAGTAATAAGACCTACGCCTTCGTGTCCCGGGATAAATGGTGGGCTTGGTTTTACAGGCCAATCACCTTCGACAGCGTGCAGGTCAGTATGACAAACACCTGAAGCCTGCATTTTAACCACAATCTGACCAGCACCGGGGGTCGGAATATCTACTTCTTCAATCTGTAATGGTTGTCCGAATTCATGTAAAACGGCTGCTTTCATCTTATTAGTCACGTTACTTTCTCCTTATTACTGCCTTTTAAGTCGATATGCTCAGAGAGCACCAACTAGGCACTTTATAATTATTTATAAAGTGCCTTTAAAAAACTGAATTGAAAGACTGATTTAAAAGAAGCCCATCGCTTTAGGACTATAAGATACCAGCATGTTTTTGGTTTGCTGATAGTGATCGAGCATCATTAAATGGTTTTCGCGGCCGATACCAGATTGTTTGTAACCGCCAAACGCTGAATGCGCAGGATAAAGGTGATAGCAATTGGTCCAAACGCGACCAGCTTTAATGCCGCGACCGAAACGATAAGCGCGCGTACCATTACGTGTCCAGACGCCAGCACCAAGACCGTACAAGGTATCATTGGCAAGCGCCAGCGCTTCTTCATCGTCTTTAAAGGTGGTGACAGCTAGCACAGGACCAAAGATTTCTTCTTGGAACACGCGCATATCATTGGTGCCCTCAAAGATGGTTGGCTGTACATAATAACCGTTTGCCATGTCGCCATCGTGTTTGGCGAGTTCGCCGCCGACCAAGACTTTTGCGCCTTCTTTTTTACCAATATCGAGATAAGACAGAATTTTTTCTAACTGATCTGAGCTGGCTTGCGCGCCAATCATGGTATCGGTATCAAGTGGGTTGCCCATTTTGATCGCTTTAACGCGGGCGACACAGCGTTTCATAAATTCATCATAGATGCTCTCATGTACCAATGCGCGTGAAGGGCAAGTACAGACCTCACCTTGATTGAGCGCAAACATGACCAAGCCTTCAACCGCTTTGTCTAAGAAGTCATCGTCTTCATCCATGATATCGGCAAAGAAGATGTTTGGGCTTTTGCCACCCAGCTCTAGCGTGACTGGAATGATGTTTTCACTGGCGTATTGCATGATTAAGCGACCAGTGGTGGTTTCACCCGTAAAGGACACTTTATCAATACGGGGGTTAGAAGCGATTGGCTTACCAGCTTCAACGCCAAAGCCATTAATGACGTTTAGTACGCCTTTCGGTAAAATGTCCGCCGCGCCTATGACGTCAAGCATGTACAAAACAGAAGCTGGGGTTTGCTCGGCAGGCTTGAGGACGATACAGTTACCAGCGGCAAGGGCTGGGGCAATTTTCCAAATCGCCATTAGAATAGGGAAGTTCCAAGGAATGATTTGACCGACGACGCCAAGCGGCTCATGGAAATGATAGGCGACCGTGTCTTCATCAATTTGGCTAATGCCGCCTTCTTGTGCACGAATAACGCCAGCGAAGTAACGCAAATGGTCGATGGCGATTGGAATATCAGCAGCGAGGGTTTCACGTACGGGTTTACCGTTTTCATAACTTTCGGCGATAGCGATTGCCTCTAAATTGGCTTCGATACCGTCGGCAAGTTTGAGCAACATATTAGAGCGTTCAGTGACACTGGTTTTGCCCCATGCCTCTTTTGCAGCATGAGCGGCATCTAGCGCCACTTCAACATCGGCTTCTTTTGAGCGTGCGACCTGACAAAAAACTTTACCGTCGATTGGACTTGAGTTATCAAAGTATTCGCCATCGACTGGCGCGACCCACTCACCATTGATAAAGTTGTCATATTTTTTGCGGAATTGAACGGGGCTTTTTTCAGTATTGGGATAGGCGTATAACATGAACGATTCCTTGTTGTGTACTATGGTTATATAGATAAACATACCTGGCCTTCCTGACCAAGCTATGACTCTATCGTACTGAGCTTTGGCTTTGAGCGATAATGACTTTTTATAATGATATATTTCGTATCATATAACTTTAGGTTATGTAAGCTTGACGGGTTAAAGTAGTTCGCAAAACTGGCGTAGCTGTTATAATTGTGGGCAGCTTGTCCCTCATGATTTGTTCTTAAGCTCTTTTTCTTATTACTATTAACTAAATTGGTTTAGATATATGCGTCAATCTTCTGCTCTTGATATCTTAAAAACGGGTCAAAATGTATTTTTGACGGGCTCAGCAGGTTCAGGTAAGACTTATACTCTCAACCAATATATTGACTATCTGCGCGCGCGCCGTGTCCCTGTGGCTGTGACCGCGAGTACGGGTATTGCCGCCACGCACATGAACGGTACGACCATTCATAGTTGGTCGGGCATTGGTATCAAGGATGAGCTGACTGATCGTGATCTAACCAATTTATCACGTAAGCAGTTCTTGGCAGATAGATTAAAAGATACTGCGGTATTGATTATCGATGAGATATCGATGCTGCACGCCAAGCAGATTAATTTGGTCAGCCAAGTGCTTAAGCATGTACGCAAAAATGATGCAGCGTTTGGTGGTATTCAAGTCGTCGTTGCAGGCGACTTTTTCCAGCTGCCGCCGATTGGTAGTAAGGGCGAGACCAACCGTGAAAAGTTTGCCTTTATGTCGGAAGCATGGCTTGATGCTAAGTTCCATATTTGCTACTTGTCTGAGCAACATCGTCAGGTGAGCGAAGCGGCGAATGGCGGACTTGATTTGGACGATATCCTCAATCAAATTCGCCGTCAAGAAGTGACCTTTGAGGCGATTGCTGCTTTAGAGGCCACCTTTGATCAAAACGTCGATATCAAACGTACCCGTCTGTATACCCATAATCTCAACGTTAATAGTATCAATGATAAAGAACTTGCCGCATTAGATGGCGAGATGATGCGTTTTACCGCCACCTCTACGGGTGATAGTAAACTGGTTGAGACCCTTAAAAAGACCGTCCGTACCCAAGATGATTTGGTATTAAAAGTCGGGGCTAAGGTGATGTTTATTAAAAACAATACCGAGCTTGGCGTCTCTAACGGCACCATGGGTGAGCTGATAGGCTTTGCCGCGGTAAAAATTAACGATGATAAAGACAATAATGATGATTTGATAGAAGACGATAGTGAAAGCATTGAAAGTGATACTGATAAGAGTATAAAAGGCAAAGGTAAAAAGGCCACCAAGGATAAAAATAAACCAAAAGTTAAAAAACCAACGACGCAAAAAATGCCCGTGGTTCGGCTGAATTCTGGTCGTGAAGTCATCGCTGAGCCGGAAGAATGGATTATCGAAGATGAGACCGGCGATGTGCTGGCAAGCTACGAGCAAGTACCCTTATGTCTGGCGTGGGCGATTACCATTCATAAATCACAAGGTATGACCCTTGATGCAGCAGAGATTGATTTATCGCGCACCTTTGAGCTAGGGCAAGGTTATGTGGCATTATCACGGCTAAAGTCATTGGCAGGTTTACAACTGCTTGGTATGAATGACATGAGCTTGCAGCTTGATCCGCTGGCACGCGGCGCGGATAAACGCTTTTTAGCATTGTCTGATGAGGCTGATGCCAATTATGCGATGCTCGATGAAGAAAGTATGACGCAGGCACATGAGAAGTTTATCTTAAAGTCAGGTGGAACGCTTAACAAATCAGTGATTGATGCTTATGCCAATTTGCAGAAAAAACGCCGCGAGCAACAGCAGGCGCAAATAGACAAAAAACAGAAACTGGGCAATCAAGTATCTGATAAGTCGGACAGTACCTTGCTCGCCACCCGAATACTATTAGAAGAAAGCTTATCTATTGCGGAGATTTCGCAAGCGCGTCAGCTATCACAATCGACCATTATGCGTCATATTGGCGAGCTAAAATCTCAAGACCCAAGCCTTGCTTGTGATCATTTGCGCCCAGACGATGAAGTGATGACGGCAGTGGGTAACGCTTATGTGGCGATTAAAGTCGCCAACAATCCAAATGACTTTAATGATGATGGTAGTATTAAGCTGCGCCCAATCTTTGACCATCTTAAGCAAAGCATCGATTACAACACTATTCGTTTGGCTTTGATCTTTATCACGCCTTAGTAAGCCAACTGAGCCAACTGCCAATGGTTAAGCTATTTGTATAAAAACCATTTGTATAAAAGCCAAAGATAAGAAGTCGGTCATAGTAGCATGTTGGTTTTTTCATGAGAGCCTTGAGCTTGCAGCGCTCAATTTTTTATATCCCTTTATAGCGATACCTTTTTATGTCTGATGTTATGCCTGATTTTTCTAGCGCCACTTATCAATTGACGTCTGACCCAGCGGTAGTCGCATATCCTACCACTGGCGAGCACACACAGCCTCTGAGAGTCGCTATTAATGGCTTTGGTCGCATAGGGCGCAATGTATTGCGCGCCTTGTTAGAGCGCTTTGAGGTGTTAGGTCGTGCCATTCATGTGGTGGCGATTAATGATTTGGCACCGGCTGACATTCTGCTGCATTTGCTAAAATTTGACAGTACCCACGGACGCTTAACTCGACTGGGTGTCAGCGCTGATATTGTAATGAGTGACGTCGATGCTGGTAAAGGTGATAGTGATACGACTGTTAATACAGACACTCAGCTGTGTCTAACTAAAAACAATTTAACCTATTGTATTAAGATGCTCTCAGAGCCCGACCCAAAAAACCTACCATGGCAGGAACTGGGCGTCGATGTGGTGCTAGAGTGTACGGGGCACTTTCGCTCTTATGAGCAAGCGCAATTGCATATAGCAGCGGGCGCTCAGCAAGTCATCATCGGTGCCGCACCCTTTGATGATGTCGATGCCTGTATCGTTATGGGCGTCAATACCGATGAGCTCACGCGTGAGCTGCCGATTATATCGAGCGTTTCTTGTACCACGCAGGCATTGGTGCCGCTGATTGCTACCCTTGATAAAGTGTTTGGCGTCAAGTCAGCGATGATGACTGAGATACATGCCGTCACTGCTGATCAGACCGTGCTCGATCAAGCGCATCGTGACCCAAGGCGGGCTCGGGCATCTGGCCACAATATTATTCCTACGACCTCCAGCAGTATCGCGGCCACTGAGCGTGTGTTGCCAGCGATGGTCGGCAAAATAAACGGCCATTCAATCAGAGTGCCAACCATTGATGTTGCCGCTATTGATGTCACCTTTGTCTTTGATACCCCAGATGTCAATATAGACGCGATTCGTGATGTGCTTAAAACCGCTAGCATAGGTTGCTTACTTGATATCATGGCCTATACCGATGAGCCATTGGTCTCAAGTGACTTTATTCATCAAACGGAGTCACTGATTATTGATGGGCAACAGCTTATGCACGTAGGCGACCAGTATAAGGTTTTTGCGTGGTATGATAACGAATGGGGCTATGCCAACAGGTTGCTTGATATGTGCTTGCACTTAGCTTCAAGTAAATAAAATAGCTTAAAGTAAATAGTTTAAGCTAAAGAGCTGAATAAATAGTTGCGAGCAAACGGTAAGTCATTGATTTAAAACCAGCTGCAAATTAATTTCATTTTTTTAATATGAACCGCTTGCATTATCTAATGATATCTATATAATGATGCACCAATGGAGACGTGGCAGAGCGGTTGAATGCACCGGTCTTGAAAACCGACAAGGGTTCATAGCCCTTCGAGAGTTCGAATCTCTCCGTCTCCGCCAAATTCGAAAAAAGCCCCAATCAATTACTGATTGGGGCTTTTTTTATGTGATATTTTTACAAGTTTTATAAATATCGTCTTATTTTTCTAGCAATTCATCAAACTCAATTTCCTGTCCATCCACTAACACCAGCTTACCTTTGCTAATTTCGATGCTTATCCCTGTATTATTTTTAATCGCCCGCATGACATTGATGTCTTCAATGCTGCTTTCAATAATTATTTTGCCAGATTGCTCCGGCTCGATTGGTGGTTTGAACTGCGTTAACGGCACATTAAAGGTTTTACTTTTGGTTAAATGCTTCTCTTTCATGGTGAGCTTACCTTTAAAGCTTTTAATCGCCACCTTGCCGTGGTTTGAGAGCATAAACTGTAGCTTCACTTGGTTTAAGCTATCGCTATCACTGGTCTTAACTGGCAGTAAGGCAACAGGGTAGTTTTGCGCTTTGGCAGTACCGACTTGCGGACTGGTCACAATCGGGCTTTTCTTACCGGTTGGGTTATTTGGATGCAGGCGCTCATATTCACGCTGTTGGACGAGTGCTTGCTTAATGGTGATACGAGGCATCGCCCCAGATTCATAAGCACCACTGAGCTTCATACGCAGCATATAGCGGCTTAGCAGCTGCCTATCACCTTCAGGCAAACGCTCAAAGGTGTCGCCCAGCTTTTTTTGCCACTGGTCAGAGTTGGTCGGTATGGTCTGCTTACTGGGATCGGCGGGCGGCTGTGAACAGCCATTAATAACAGGCAGCATCGCCAAGGTAAATGCCAATAACATGGCCTTTCTTACATAGCTTGCATGGCCTACATGGCGTGCACTGCTTACAGGTTTATATGAACCAATCATCTTATGCCTCCTTCTCAACCCATATAAATGGTAATGACTCTTATACTAATATAGCGCCTATGATAATTTTGTATGTTTATTTATCGCTAATAGCCATTTGACGTTATTAGATTTATCGAGGAGGGCTTGTTTTAATTGACAAGTTAAGTGACAAATTAAGTGATAAAAAAAAGACTAAGCGCTATTAAGCAAACTTAGTCTTCTCATTTTGTATGTATTACTAGCTCACGGCTGGCGTTATTTTTTATCTTTATCTTGCAGCTCAGACAGCGGATGGGTGATATTGTTATTATGAGTCACCACAATCGCCTCATCAATGATGCGTTGGCTGACGCCGCGCTTACGCAAACTTTCGATAAAAACTTCATCATGGGCTAGGGTGTAATCTTGATGATCGCGATCAAGACCTTGGCGAATATAAAGACGAATAAGTCCTTGAATGCGCTTAAAGCCCAACTCTTTTGATGTGGCTTCTAATAGCGAAATCATCTCTTCAGACAAACGAATACTGACCGGGCGCATGATTTTTTGCGGATAGTCAGAGAATTTATTTTTTACACGTACAGGTATCATAATAAACCATTACTTTTAATGAGTAGGAGTAAAGCACTCAGACAAAAACTGACTCAGTCACTGCTAACCTTACCATACAACAAAAGTTGCTAAAAGAACACTGTCGCTGTATTAATATTGTGTGGGCTTATGCCGATGCGATTAGCAGCTAAAATCGGCGAGCATAAAAAAACCTCCATCAAATAAGTGATGAAGGTTTTTTCAAATATGGCTCTCCAACCTGGGCTCGAACCAGGGACACACGGATTAACAGTCCGTTGCTCTACCAACTGAGCTATTGGAGAATAAGTTGTTTATAACGGTTACTATCACAAGTTTTACAAAGGCTTTGGTAGGTGCGATTGCTTATCTTGTTTGCGTTATGTGGGGCACATTTTAGCCAAGTAGTTATGGGCTGTCAACCTTATTAGGCGATTAATTATAAATATAATTGCAATCCGTATGAAATTGAGCTTTTTTGCTTTTAAAGTGGCTGAATTATTGACTGTTTTAATAAGTGACCCTGATACAGTCTATCGAACCTATATATAAAACTGACTTGCAAGAAAGGTTATAAATTTCACTTTATTAGTCAGATTAATCAGACTATCTATTTGAAAGTAAAGTAAAAGCCTGCATTACTGTAAACCTTCAAATCTCTATTTCAAGCGCTGCTATAAACCTATAAAATAGCCACCCGAGCGTTTCTTTAGCGTTTTGGCTGTAATTTGCTTTACTTTAAAGCTTTTTAACTTTATCCGCGACCATGCGACACGTTTTAACCAAGCACTTTCTAAACAATCATTTTCTAACAAGCTATTTTCTAACCACTCACTTCCTAAAAAACCACGTTCTACCCAATACAGGTGCCTAAAATATGAGTCCAACCATGATTGCTTACGGTTACCTTGCCATCGCTATTGTTTGTGAAGTGATTGGCACTACCTTTTTAGTCAAATCAGAGCAGTTTACACGCTTTATACCCACGCTAATTATGGCGGTGCTTTATGCGATTTCGTTCTACTTATTAACCCAAACCATAAAAACCATCCCTATCGGTATTGCTTATGCACTATGGGGCGGGCTTGGTATCGTGCTGACTTCTTTGGTAGGGCTGTTCTTCTTTAAGCAAACGCTTGATACTGCTGCTGTGATTGGTATTGCGATGATTGTTGGCGGTGTCGTGGTGATGAACTTGCTGTCTAACTCAGTGGCGCATTAAGCAACTATTAATCATATACCAGCAATTATGAGTTTTTAGCCATGAAGCGTTACATTGATATATTGGTAGAAGGTGCATGGCTAATATAAAGTATATTTAGAGCAAATTTAGAATAAAAAATGTCTATCGCACAACGCTAAAGATAAAACGTCAAAGATAAAAACGGTGACCATATTGACCACATTAAAGTATATCGCTCATTATTCTGAGCAGATTCAAAGTCAAGCGGCGACGCTGATTAGCACGGGCAGATTGGGCGATTATTTGGATAAAAATTACCCCAATCGCCACCAAATACAAAGCGATAAAGCCTTATATCAATATATCAATGACATCAAAAATCAGTATATGCGCAAAAGCAGCCCGCTGTCGCAAGTGACTTATAATAGTAAACTTGCCGTGCTAAAACAGGCGCTTGGCATTCATACGTATCAATCGCGCGTGCAAGGCAGTAAGCTGAAATCACATAATAGCATCACGGTGGCAAGCCTATTTAAGGAAGCGCCGCCTGAGTTTTTGCGTATGATTGTGGTGCATGAGCTGGCACATTTTAAGGAGCAAGAGCATAACAAGGCTTTTTATCAGCTCTGCTGCCATATGGAACCGGATTATCATCAGTATGAGCTCGATACCCGTTTGTGGTTGCATTGGCGTGAGCGCTAATCTATCTTGGTGCTAAGCAATAGTTAGCTGAATTTTTTTAAGCCGACTTTTAGTAAATGTAAAACTGAACAAGGACGTTTTTATGAAAGTATTGGCCATAGGTGGTAGTGGCGGCATGGGGCGTGCTGCGGTGCGTGCGGCGATGAGCTTTGATTTTGTTAGCGAGATTATCGTCGCTGGTATTGACAGTGAACTGGCGGAGCGTTTTGTTGCCGAGTTAAATAGCAAATCGCTAAATAGAGGAAATACAGAAGCTCTTAAAAAACCTGTCCGCGCGCTTTACTTGGACGTAACAGATAACAATAGCCTACGCCAAGCGATTCGCGACGTCGATGTGGTACTCAATTCAGCAGGGCCTTTTTTTCGCTTTGGTGTACCGATTTTAACGGCGGCCATAGAGGAAGGTAAGCACTACTGTGACATTTGCGATGATTGGCAACCGACCGTCGAGATGCTTAAATTAAGTGCGCGTGCAAAACAAAATAATGTCACCGCCGTTATTGGTTTAGGCGCGAGCCCCGGTATTTCTAATTTACTGTGTGTGAAAGCGGCAACGGCGTTGGATGAAGTGGATACTATCGTGTCGGCATGGAAGCTATCGGGCGCTGTGAATGCCGATGATGGATTTAGTAGACCGGCCAATGAGGGTCAAGTTGACGCAGCGGCGGTACATCTTATACATTGCTTATCTGAAGATATCCGCGTGTTAGCAGCTGGAAAGATGGTCGATAAGAAACCATTAGCCCATTCAAAAATCGACTTCCCAAGGCTTGGTCAGCTTGATGTGTGGTCACTTGGGCATCCTGAAGCGGTCACTTTAAATAGGCGCTTTCCACGGCTAAAAAACTGCTATAACGGTATGCTTGGTATCGATGATATCGTTGATAATTTGCGCCAAATTGCGTCGGCAGTAGCGGCGGGGCAAATGGCTGTTGAGGATGCAGCACGGTTATTGACTGATAAAGATAGTCGCAAAGCACGCCAAACCCATTTAGCCGAAAGCGAGGAAAAAGAGATTCCAGGCTTAGTAGCCTATGCGCAAGGCCGCAAAAATGGTCAACCTGCCAGCGCTGGCGCTTTTATTCGCAATACGCCCACAGGTGGAATGGCAACGGTCACTGGAATCCCGCAAGCGCTATTTTTACCGCTGCTACATCAAGGTCATTTAAAGCAAAGCGGTGTCTTTGCGCCAGAAGAAATCATTGATCCCGATGTATTCTTTGCTTTATTCGATACTTTTTGTGGACCACAAGGCTCCGGTTTAACAGTCCTTACCTCAAATTAAAATTTTCTAGAGCGCATCAACAAAGCCTAATAAGGTTAAACTTCATAAGTAAAACTGGACCTAATATAATAGCCGTTTTAACATTAAGGTAGTTTATGAGTGGGTCAACGCAGCAAGGTATGGCTAAAGGTAAAAAAGCGTGGCTCATTCCTGTGCTGTGTCTTATCGTTGGTGGTGGATTAACCGGTATTTCGACCAATTTGGCGAAATTTGCAGGCGAGGTCGGTCTGACGCCGCTGGCATTTCTGTTTTGGTCTATCACTGGCGCGGCGTTAATTCTATTCAGTTATGCGCTTTTTCGCCATGAACTGCCGCCGTTAAGCAAACCAACCTTGAGCTATTATCTAGTGGCTGCGTTAGTGAGTGTGGCAGGCTCCAATCTCATTTTCTTCTCTGCTATTCCGCATGTCGGTGCAGGTTTTGTCGCATTAATTATCTCTCTGCCGCCGCTCCTAACTTATCTGGCCGCAATCATCTTAAAAATAGAGCGCTTCACTAAGCTGCGTGCACTTGGCGTGGTCGCTGCACTTGCCGGAGCAGGGGTGCTCGCCGCCCGTAAATTTGCCGCACCCGATGCCAGTGTGTTTTGGATTGGGCTTGCGCTTTGCGGGCCGGTGTTATTAGCAATTGGCAATATTTATCGCAGCTTATACTGGCCAGATAATCTGTCTCCAAGCGCACTTGTACCCGGTATGCTGATAGCAGCCTCTGTGTTACTTGGTTTAGTCAGTCTTATGCCGCACTTTTCACTAGCGGTGCCGATGACAGAGATATTGCCGTTAGGATTGATTGTGGTGCAGGCGTTCGTTTTCGCTGGTCAGTTTTTACTGTTATTTTTACTACAAAAAACGGGCGGCCCAGTATTACTAAGCTTATTAGGCTCGGTCGGGGCGGTCGTCGGTGTGCCTGTCGCTATATTTTTACAGGGGGAAAGTCCGCCAGAAGGGCTGTTTTTAGGTGCGTCATTGATAGCGCTGGGTGTCGTCTTAGTGACCTATGGCGGGGTAAAAATGGCGACATCTATACCAGATAAGGGATAAGATAGTGATATATTAATTAACTTATGTTGGTATTATTAAGCGCTTATAAAGGTTCTTAATATCTTTATTTGCTTTCAAAGTTTTTTATCTGCAAACGTAATGTTCAATAGGTGACATATGGATGTGTTTTCGTATTGGCAAGGGTTTTATAACGACCCTTGGTTTTGGCAGTTCCCCATGGCGACCCTTGCTATTAGTACGGCCGCCTTTCTGGCAGTTGCCATTCCATGGACGATAGTTGCTTGGCGCGATCCGGTATCCTTGCGTAAATATAAAATTCAACAAAAACCGTTTGAGATGAAACAGTTTTTATTACCGTCTATCGGCCGCATCATTATTAATAATATTATTTTAGCTGCGCTATTGGTGCTGGCTTGGCCGCTGTTAAAGCTGACCGGCGTGCATAATGGTGAGATGCCAGTTTGGTATATTATCATCGCCCAGTTGATTTTTTTCGTGCTGCTTGATGACTTTTTATACTATTGTATGCACCGTTATATGTACGAAAATAAGTGGCTGCTAAGAAATATCCATAGTGTGCACCACCGCATTCGTAATACCTGCGGTATCAATGGCAATTATATGCACTGGGTCGAGTATTCATTGACGGCGTCGCTGACGTTAGTAGGCCCAATCATTCTAGGGGCGCACATTTATGTGGTATGGATGTGGGTAATTCTACGTCAAATCGAAGGCGCGGATGGGCATATCGGCTACGATATCCCGTGGAATCCCGCGCATTTATTACCGGTGTACGAAGGCCCTGTCTATCATGACTTTCATCATGCCAAATTTAAAGGCAATTATGCAGGGTTTTTACCTTACTTGGATAAATACTTGGGCAAGACCCATATTCCCGCTTATCTTAGTTATCTTAAAGCTAAGAAAAATGGTTTAACGCCGCTAGAGATTGAGCAAAGTGAACTTGCGGCTAAAAAGCGCAAAAAGCAGCTAAACCTTTAAGTTTTTTTAGGATTGAAAGGTTAGGTTTAAATGTCAGTAGTCTTTGCTATGCGATTGAGCATGGCTGCTAAGCGCGCGTTGTTATCGGCGATATATTTATCGCCAAGCGCTATTATTTCAGCCGCTGATTGTACCGTTTTAGGATAGTCGACCCGCCCTTTTTGAATAGCATGGTTGCCATTTGCTACCATTTTAACGATACTTTCTTCGGTCACTTCAAAATGACACTGCCAAGCCATTACCCAAGTACCGAGCGCTTTATGCTGCGGCGTTTGATAAAGGAAGCCTTGATTGGGCCATGCTGCTGATGTCGCTAACGGAATCGCTCCTTGTGGATATTCAAACCCATCGCCATGCCAATGAAAAACGGTAAAGGGCTGTTTTGGCAATTCTTGTAATAAAGGATGCGCTTGAGCGTCTGTGGTTAACTGAATAGGTAGCCAACCGATTTCTTTTACGCCCGCTGGCTCTACGCTCGCCCCCAAACAATGCGCAATAAGCTGGGCACCCAAACACACACCGATTACTGTTTTTCCGCTATCCATACTTTGCTTAATCAGACGTTTTTCCTCTTTTAACCAAGGATGGTCGTCCTCATAATGGACGCTCATCGGCCCGCCCATTATGATTAACCAATCAAAACTGGTGAGCACTGGCAAGGCGTCTTTATTATAAGAGCGGGTGTAGGTAATGGTGTGCTGATGATTAACTGCCCAGTGCTTAATAAAGCTGAGGTCTTCGTAATCTGTATGAAATAAGGCATGAATGCGTAAAGTCATGTGATGGCCTCTATTAGGAAGTTATGTTTTTATGATATTAAAAGTCTACAAGGTATGAGCTATCTTAGATAGCGGAAACTATTTAGAAACGCCGTATTTTCTTAAGTGCTTCATTATAAAGCTTAAAATTAGGTATTCTCATAATAAGTCAATATTGTGATAGAAAAGGCTTGCAAAGTTTTAAAAACTTGCTAAAATGCATGACCTAAATAGGCGTATAGCTCAGTTGGTTAGAGCGCTACCTTGACATGGTAGAGGTCGCTAGTTCGAATCTAGTTACGCCTACCAGATTCGAAAGCCCCAATCTTTATGATTGGGGCTTTTTTTATGCCCGTTTTATAAAGGCTGTAGCGCAAATCGAAATTATACATCAGTTAAAAATTCTGTTTTTCTATACGCAAGTAAACTCTATTAAAAATTCTGTGTGCCTAAAATGTGCCCAAGGCGTGCCTAACGTATTTTCGGCTCGTTAAATAATGGAGCTTTTTGACCTCAACCTTAAATACTATCAATGTTTGCAGTTTACATGCTTCAAAAGCCCATATTAGCGAAAGCCCAAATCATCACGTGATTTGGGCTTTTTAATGTCTAACACATATGCCAAATCGTATCTAAATCTGCAGTTAACTATACAGCCTAAGCTTATGACTAATTTTTCTTAGAGTCTAGCGCTTGTACATTCTCCGCATCGGAGCTAGCAACATATTCAAAGATATCTCCAACCTCAACTTCTAAGAACTCACACAGCTTATCAATAGTATCAAAATCAATTCTTGATGATTGGTCGTTATATATTTTATGTAACGTCGTTTTGCTGATTCCTGTCGCGCGTACGGCATCCGCTACCTTTAGTCTTCTTTCGGCTAACAAAGTCGGTAAATGATTAACTATCACATCGAAACTCCAATCTTAGTTGTAAAAAGTACTTGCATAGTTATAAAAATATGTTAAATTACAACTATGGTATTCAAAAGTACCATTATAATTAAACTTTATATAAGGAATGTATTATGTCACACACTTACCTGACAACCCAAGAGCTTTCTGAGCGTATCAAATACAATCCGCGCACGATCCGTAATGAGCTTAAGGATAGCGTACTTATTGAGGGCATTCATTACATACGTCCTTTTGGTGGTCGCAAGATTTTATACGTTTGGGAAGAAATTGAAAAAGACATGCGCACTGGTATCACCGGTAGCATCAATGCCATGGCACTGCAATAAGGAGAAATATGATGGCTAGCATTAGAGCACGTAAAGGTAGCAACATGCTATTTGTTGATTTTTATTATATGGGCAAACGCTGTCGGGAGACGACAAACCTGATAGATACTCCGGCAAATCGTAAAAAGCTTGAAAGTATTATTTTGAATATGGAAGCCGAAATTAGGTTAGGTATTTTTAATTATGCTAAATACTTTCCGAAAAGTGATAAGGCTGCAGAAATGGTGGCTTTGAACGATCGTAAGGAATGCATTAATACCAACGTTCCTTCCTTCAAGCAGTTCGCAACACTGTGGTTTTCTGAAAAGGAAATTGAGTGGCGCGATACTTACAAGCGCAAAATACAGGAGATTATTGATATGTATTTGCTTCCTGAGTTTGGTACTAAAGCCATTCATGTCATAAAAAAGACAGATGTATTAGCCTTCCGTTCATCGCTCGCCAAAGTAACGTACGGAAAAGCTAACAAACATCTGTCAGCGGCACGCATCAATTCGATAATGGTACCTCTGGGTATGATACTAAAAGAAGCCGCTAAACGCTATAAGTTTGATAATCCTTATTATGATATCAAGGCACTCAAACAGCCTAAAACTGATATTCAGCCTCTCACATTGGAGGAGGTTTGGACGTTTATTAATGGCGTGAGGGAGGATTATCGCCATTATTATCTGGTGCGGTTTTTTACAGGTATGCGTACCAGTGAGATTGATGGGCTGACATGGGATAACGTTGATTTCAATCGTCGTGAGATTGTCATTAAGCAGGCGTTAGTCAAAGGCAAGATTGTCCCTCCTAAAACACAGGAGTCTTATCGCGCCATTCAAATGTCTCCATGGGTTTATGAGGCGCTGAAAGAGCAACAAGAAATCTCTTATAGGCGTTCGGATTATGTGTTTTGCTCACATACGGGTGAGCCATTGGATTATAACAATGTGAATAAGCGTATTTGGCATCCTACACTTAAAGTTTTACGGTTGAAGAAGCGCAACGCCTATCAAACACGCCATACTGCAGCGACTTTATGGTTGGCGGCAGGTGAGAGTCCTGAGTGGATAGCCAGTCAAATGGGCCATTCGACGACTAAGATGTTATTTAATACTTATAGTCGCTATGTACCAAATATGACACGCCAAGATGGTAGTGCTTTTGAGGCGCTCGTAAATCGAAGCCAGATTACTCAAGCATCTACTGACAAGGAGACGTCAAAATGAAAATTATTGATTACAACAAGCTATTTGCCGAGTTTAAACCTAATGGCTATGTCAGTGAGGATGCAAATACTATCGCCAATATGCTGATTTATGATCTATGTATTCAATCTGGCTCTAATCTAGCGCGCTTTTTAGGAGTTAAGCCTTGCTTTGACAATCATATGGCGATGCGTATATGGGTACAGAAGCGCTTGGATGTGAGTCTTGGATATGTGGTTGAAGATATGTGTATTCAGCTACAGAGCGAGCTTTACGAGCTACTACCACTGTCTGGTTATGGCTACTAACGAGGAGAATATCATGAGTGTTAACTTTGTGTTCAACTCAAGCCTAGATGATGTAGCAAAGCGTTTGTGCTATGAATATTGGTCGTATTTATCACCCAATGACTATATCAATCACCTAAAGATACTTTGCTACGATTACAATATAAGGTCTGAGGAGTTGTTTGCTACGCTTGCAAAATGCCAGGTTTATTTAGATGACATACATTGCGAGTATTGCGGTCGTCCCTATCAACTAGATGTGCCAGCAGATATTCCCCATGCAAGACAACATAAATCTTGGTTTTGTGATGGATGCATCAGTTTTTCTGGGGGACAGCTTACGGTTAGTAGATAGATATTTAAGAGTATTTGATAACCAGATGGCCTAGGCTGTCTGGTTTTTTTTATGTTGATTATTTTCTTCTATGTAAAAAGCGTAGTGCTTAATCAGTCTATTTTCAAGAATTATAAGCCACCTATGCGGTGGTGAAGATAAGGTCGCCAAGGTGGAGACCGAGCCAGTCTTTCTAAGCACCTATGCGGTGGTGAAGGGTTTTGCAGGTGAAAATAGCAGAATGTATAATTTCTAAGTCACCTATGCGGTGATGAAGACGAGCCTTGCAGTGTTTACTTAGGCGCTAATTTTCTAAGCCACCTATGCGGTGATGAAGATATTGACCATGCACGACCTATCTAGGTATCTTTTCTAAGTCACCTATGCGGTGATGAAGCAATGCAATGCCAGAACTTGAACCGCAAGAGTTTTCTAAGTCACCTATGCGGTGATGAAGGGCAGCGAATAGGGCTGATTTTACCGAGGATTTTTCTAAGTCACCTATGCGGTGATGAAGATATTGACCATGCACGACCTATCTAGGTATCTTTTCTAAGTCACCTATGCGGTGATGAAGTTGATGATATTGAGCTTATCGGCTATCAGTCATTTCTAAGTCACTTATGCGGTGATGAAGTTTGCACTAGATGCAGAACAACACGCAGAGGTTTTCTAAGTCACCTATGCGGTGGTGAAGCTTTGCTGACACGCGCATAACTTGAATGCTCATTTCTAAGCCACCTATGCGGTGGTGAAGAATTCAGTCCAACCCTTGACTGGCATATCTAATTTCTAAGCCACCTATGCGGTGGTGAAGACTGAATGGCTTGACCGGGGTGTCCATCAGGCTTTCTAAGCCACCTATGCGGTGGTGAAGCCGTTACTGTTAGCAATGCTGTGCAATAACGTTTTCTAAGCCACCTATGCGGTGGTGAAGTTGTAAAATCTGTCTGACCTTAGCTTGCCAATTTTCTAAGTCACCTATGCGGTGATGAAGTTGAACGAACGCTTTTGGCGCAATGTTTGGGTTTTCTAAGCCACCTATGCGGTGGTGAAGAGGCTCTAAATGTAAAGCAGGGCACGGTCAATTTTCTAAGCCACCTATGCGGTGGTGAAGGTGTTGCTGTGCAAGCTCTAAGCGTCCGTTATTTTCTAAGCCACCTATGCGGTGGTGAAGTCTAGGTTGCTCATGCTCATTCTCCGTAGTTTTTTCTAAGCCACCTATGCGGTGGTGAAGGGTGCATAAAAACTCAACGTTATCCTGCTCGCTTTCTAAGCCACCTATGCGGTGGTGAAGGATTTTCTATTTTATCCCCTAGGTGTATTCTATTTCTAAGCCACCTATGCGGTGGTGAAGTGGATTTTGATGTATTAGGCATCAGCGCAGACTTTCTAAGCCACCTATGCGGTGGTGAAGTCAATCCGTCAACATCACCCCAGCCATTTTCATTTCTAAGCCACCTATGCGGTGGTGAAGTACACCCAAGTCAATATGTGCGCTATGACATATTTCTAAGCCACCTATGCGGTGGTGAAGCTATACCCACTTCATCTTTATCGTTAATAAATTTTCTAAGCCACCTATGCGGTGGTGAAGTTAGCAGTTTAGAAGCATCATGATTAAAGTCATTTCTAAGCCACCTATGCGGTGGTGAAGATAAAGTTAGGTACTGAACCTGATGGTGTAGGTTTTCTAAGCCACCTATGCGGTGGTGAAGTTATGAGAGGCGTAAACAAGGTAATTATTATTTTTCTAAGCCACCTATGCGGTGGTGAAGCGCTTTGCGACATTATTAACGGCGTTGATACCTTTCTAAGCCACCTATGCGGTGGTGAAGAGAAGTTTAGCCGATTGGTTGGCGCTGAAATGTTTCTAAGCCACCTATGCGGTGGTGAAGTTCAACAATGGAAAAGAATTAACAACAATAGATTTCTAAGCCACCTATGCGGTGGTGAAGAGCTTATCAGCAAGGTCATCAATCACGTACAATTTCTAAGCCACCTATGCGGTGGTGAAGCAGCCGCTTGATGTTTATGATTACATCGTGCATTTCTAAGCCACCTATGCGGTGGTGAAGTGGCTGTTAGCTGATTGGTTGTTTGCATGGTTTTTCTAAGCCACCTATGCGGTGGTGAAGGGCAGCCTTTTTTGTTGGTTATCTAGTGAAGTTTTCTAAGCCACCTATGCGGTGGTGAAGTTTATCTTATGTAGTACGTGATACTGGGTCGTTTTCTAAGCCACCTATGCGGTGGTGAAGATAACTGCTCGCGGTGCTCCTGACTGCGTACTTTTCTAAGCCACCTATGCGGTGGTGAAGGCATTATCACTGCCAATGCTGGCAAGCGTGTCTTTCTAAGCCACCTATGCGGTGGTGAAGTAGATAACATTAACTTTAAAACACCATTAGACTTTCTAAGCCACCTATGCGGTGGTGAAGGTTAGACTGCACATCAAACGCACTGATAGCACTTTCTAAGCCACCTATGCGGTGGTGAAGATGACGGCACATGGATTAAGCTACCACGTACGTTTCTAAGCCACCTATGCGGTGGTGAAGCCATTTACAAGTGCTGAGGCTGAACACGTTTGTTTCTAAGCCACCTATGCGGTGGTGAAGCCTTCATCGGTCACACCGCGCATAAACTCATTTTTCTAAGCCACCTATGCGGTGGTGAAGTGGCTGTTAGCTGATTGGTTGTTTGCATGGTTTTTCTAAGCCACCTATGCGGTGGTGAAGGGCAGCCTTTTTTGTTGGTTATCTAGTGAAGTTTTCTAAGCCACCTATGCGGTGGTGAAGTTTATCTTATGTAGTACGTGATACTGGGTCGTTTTCTAAGCCACCTATGCGGTGGTGAAGATAACTGCTCGCGGTGCTCCTGACTGCGTACTTTTCTAAGCCACCTATGCGGTGGTGAAGGCATTATCACTGCCAATGCTGGCAAGCGTGTCTTTCTAAGCCACCTATGCGGTGGTGAAGTAGATAACATTAACTTTAAAACACCATTAGACTTTCTAAGCCACCTATGCGGTGGTGAAGGTTAGACTGCACATCAAACGCACTGATAGCACTTTCTAAGCCACCTATGCGGTGGTGAAGCGTAGTCATCGATATAACCGTCGCTAGTCAATTTTCTAAGCCACCTATGCGGTGGTGAAGTTGATTTCATTGTCGTTGTCCTTAACGGTGTATTTCTAAGCCACCTATGCGGTGGTGAAGGATATACTGAATCTATCGGCTCGAATATCAAATTTCTAAGCCACCTATGCGGTGGTGAAGTCGCACCACTGAGGCTAAGAAGTTTCGTCATTTTTCTAAGCCACCTATGCGGTGGTGAAGGACGCAAAAACGAACGTCGGCGGCGGCGCTATTTTCTAAGCCACCTATGCGGTGGTGAAGGCCACGTTATCAAGTGCTTTCATTCTGTCGGCTTTCTAAGCCACCTATGCGGTGGTGAAGGGTAAAAGATATCCCTAATCTGTGGGTAAGTATTTCTAAGCCACCTATGCGGTGGTGAAGTGTTTGTGTAGATTTGGTCTTTACTGATCACGTTTCTAAGCCACCTATGCGGTGGTGAAGATCGCCTACGCTTAATAGGTTGATGTTTTGTCTTTCTAAGCCACCTATGCGGTGGTGAAGCTGCTCAGCGTATCAGTACCTTACCGCATAGTTTTCTAAGCCACCTATGCGGTGGTGAAGCTAAGCACTGCGGATATCGACTTAGAGCAAATTTTCTAAGCCACCTATGCGGTGGTGAAGGTGAGGGAGGTCAGCAGAATATATCTATTAATTTTCTAAGCCACCTATGCGGTGGTGAAGAGGGTCAATGTTTTTCTGCATAGAATCTATCATTTCTAAGCCACCTATGCGGTGGTGAAGTAAGTTTGCTCGCAAGAACAACATCAACATGGTTTCTAAGCCACCTATGCGGTGGTGAAGATAAAGACGACACGTTCAGCAAGGTTCAGCACTTTCTAAGCCACCTATGCGGTGGTGAAGTATCAGCAAGGCTTTGAATGATGCCGCCGTTTTTTCTAAGCCACCTATGCGGTGGTGAAGCAGGCTTTTGAACGTGATAAAGGCAGGCGTGATTTCTAAGCCACCTATGCGGTGGTGAAGAACTACAGCAATACGAAAAAAGGCATGCCAATTTTCTAAGCCACCTATGCGGTGGTGAAGACGCCATTGAATAAGACTGAGCATTTAAAACTTTTCTAAGCCACCTATGCGGTGGTGAAGCTAAAGACTTGCTCGTTGGTTAGTTCGCACATTTTCTAAGCCACCTATGCGGTGGTGAAGTGTGTTGAGATTTCACACCCTGCATGGTCAAATTTCTAAGCCACCTATGCGGTGGTGAAGCGTTTATTAGCACTATGCAAAATCTGCATAAATTTCTAAGCCACCTATGCGGTGGTGAAGGTTAATGTGCCAAGTGAGCTTGATGCCATGACTTTCTAAGCCACCTATGCGGTGGTGAAGTTGTCAGCGTTTGGTTGTACCAGTCAAGCACATTTCTAAGCCACCTATGCGGTGGTGAAGGCGGTCTTTGCCGATGATAGAAACATCGGTGATTTCTAAGCCACCTATGCGGTGGTGAAGTAACCCTAATCAAACAAGGAGGTGAGGGCGCATTTCTAAGCCACCTATGCGGTGGTGAAGCATATAATTAATGGCTGTCCAAAATTTAGGCATTTCTAAGCCACCTATGCGGTGGTGAAGGGTGAGGCGCTGACCGCATGAGCATTAATGACTTTCTAAGCCACCTATGCGGTGGTGAAGGCTAATAGCTCACCTAAATAACTGTTAATTAATTTCTAAGCCACCTATGCGGTGGTGAAGGTTATAGGGCGGTCATTCGTATTGACCGTGAGTTTCTAAGCCACCTATGCGGTGGTGAAGCTATAGAAAAACTGGAAGAATTTGCATCGAATTTTCTAAGCCACCTATGCGGTGGTGAAGCGTAAAACTAAAGACGGTACAGCTCGTTATAGTTTCTAAGCCACCTATGCGGTGGTGAAGGGCGGTTTGGTTTATGCGCTTACCGTCAATATTTTCTAAGCCACCTATGCGGTGGTGAAGCGCTTATCATGAAGCACCACCCCGACCGTGGCTTTCTAAGCCACCTATGCGGTGGTGAAGCAAGATGATTTCTAATACTGAAAACGGTGAAGTTTCTAAGCCACCTATGCGGTGGTGAAGCTAGCGGTCGCTAGTAGCTCTCTGTGCTCCTTTTTCTAAGCCACCTATGCGGTGGTGAAGAGGAATTGTACCTCTAAAAAATCAGTTACGACAAGGCGTAGAAGGCAAAATACCCTATTTTACCCTCCATTTTTTGCCCTATCGTAACTGTTTGATTTCATTGCATGTTTTTAAATAGCTCAAAAAAGGGTTTTTACTCCCAATCTTCGGGTAATTCATCATTACCATTTAATTCGCTTACCAATGTGGCACAGTAACCGTATCACGCATGCCATTCATACCATAACTGTTAAAGCTACCTGCGGTCGCCTCACTACAAGGTTGCTGCAGAACCTTCAATACGTAATTGCTGTTATTGGTTTGGCTGTGCATTTGGATGAAAGGCAATGGCATCTCGGATTTGCGTTTGGCGACTGTTGCCATTGCCTCGTCATAACTAATATTCAACTTATCTGACAAGGTTTGCGCTTGCACGTCTAGAGGTTTAAAGCGGTAACGATGTACGCTGAAATAGCTCGTTACTTTATCCGTCGGCACTTTTTTGATGCCTTTAACATGCACATAGTCAGTCAATCTATCTAACCACTTATCAAGGTTTAAAGTTTCCAAATCCTTTTGGCTAGGTGCAAAGACGCGAATCTTTAGACCAAGCTTGGATGATTTACCCTTCTCATCATAATGATAATCAGGGAAGCTGACACCGATGGACTTGATGCCGTGCTCATTTTTCATCTCCGCTAATGCAATATGCAGTTGGGTAAACAGCTTACTCCAAATAAAGTAGGGCGCAATCTCAGGATCAGGGATGATGGTTATTTCTTGGAAATAGTTCAGGTTGGTTGAGTCAGTCATAGCTTACTCCTTGCCACTGGCACCAAACACGCCGCCACGGATAAGTACACCCATCACGTAATGTTGTTGCTCAATATCTGGTGCATCGCCTTTTAATACCCAATTGTCAAATAGAGTATAAAAGTCCATCTTAGCTTTAGGCTGACGAAACGCCGTACCTAGTGTGGTCACCGCGCCATATGGCTCAACCGCGATAGGGAACTCGGCATCAGGATACCAGTCATCGATAGTACGGATAGCATTACTGACTTTTTGTGAGTGCATGCCTGCTTTACCATTGATTTGGTAGAGTTCTTTAGATTTCGTTTTGCCAGTATCAAGTACTAGTTCTTGCGAAGGATACACTTCTTGACCGTAGCCCATGACGGCAGCAGCTCTAATATATAAAATAATAAAGGCGTCATCGTTTAATCCCTTCTCAATAAGACTGGCAAGTTGCTTGATATCGTCGTTTTTTGTCGCTTCCTCATCGAAGCCACGTAACGAGATCGATTTAGCATCAAAGTCAAAGCTATGCGCATTACCATCAACGGTACAACTAACATTAACTTGAATACTTTCAGCGCCTACGCGGTTACGCCATAACCAGCGTGCATTAGCGATATTAGTAGCGTAGCGGCGTGCCAACTCACTGACGCCTTGGTTTTCTAAATAATTCTGTACAGTCGAAACTAAAGCTTGTTGATAAGCTTGATCGTTACAAACGCTAGGCTTACCTGAAAAGGGTAGTACCTTGCAACTCCAAGTCACTACTAAGGTATCGCAGTCCTCGTCTAACGCGGCAGAATCTACACGTTGTAAGTTAGCTTTTTCGATTTCAGCATCTAGTTTAGCAGGGTCAATTTTTTCAGGGTTTTTTAGACGGTTACTAATAGTACCGCGCACTGATTTTTCTTTAATAGTGACAGGCTGCGCTTTGCTGTCTTTATTTTGACTGTTTTTTTGAGCAAAAAAAGCGTCAGAGATATCAAGGTTACGCTCAAAAGCCAATACGCTAGCAGTTTTTAAATTACTCATAGTAGTGCTCCAGTGGTTTAAAATTTAGGTAAAGAAGTGTGATAAAAAGGGTTATTAAAATTCAGGTTCTTGAGTTACTAGGTACAGATTCTGTTCATTATCATAATGGTAACGCCAAAACGCATTGGCGATATCATATTCGCTATATACTCCGCCTAAGCGCTGTGGATACACCCACTTTCCAAGGCTATAAATGGTTTCGACATACTGGCTAGGGTATTCAGGATTGCGCACATTTTGCATGACGCCCGCATCATAAAGCTCAGAGATACCTTGATAACCTATCGGCATCGGTACTAACCAGCCGCGCCCTGTTTTACGAGAAGTCGCTGCCCATTTCGTATCGCCGTTTTTTTGAATTTCAGGGATATGATGTAACACACAAACCTCTATCAATGCATCGAGCGGTGTAGCGTCTGGATTGTCGGCTTGTACTTCATCAATAATCTCAGCAAACTCCTCTTGCGCGTCGATTAGTACAAAGGCAGGTAATAGATGAGCTGTGATAGCATCGACATCATCATAACTAATAAACTGCACAGGATTGAAACGATCAATTCCCTGCACGCTACCGCCAGCCATGCGTTGTTGCTGAATCCATTGTTTAGTTTTGGTCACCAGGATTTCAGTTTTCGCTTCATCAGGTTTATTACTGCCTAATACTTCAACCGCAAAACTCATGACCAATCGGCATTTACCCTCCTCAATAATAGAAGCGGTTTTGCCATCTTTTTTGATTGGATTTCGCGTTTGATTGAACGTATAGTTGCTATAGCTTTTGTCTCGGTATATCTGTGGATGGCACTCGTGACAAGCGAGCAATACACCGCCTAGAGACAAATCATCTAACTCTTTAAGAGCCGCCAGTCTACGTGACATCGCATGAAAGCTACCCAAAAATCCAGTGATAGCAGGGAAACCATAGGTTAGGGGGCTAGAGATAGCATTAGCACCCTCAATAACTACTTTTTTGAACAGTAAATAACCGATAACTGACTCACTCATAAAAATACTCCTTTACCTGCTCGTTCATACAAGCGCTTCATAGCGTCAATCTCCTGCTCCCATTGGTGGTGCTCAGGATCAGCAATATCAGTACGAATATCTTTAAACTTCTCTTGTAATAAAGTGTTCATCCAACGAGAAAAGCGATGAACAATTTCTTTGTGCCACTCTGTCTGCACGCGACGAGTACTCCATTCCTCTTCGTCAGGCAATTCGGCACGCTTGGGGTCTAACCAAAACTGCTCACACTCATCCAGCTCAGAGTCCTTTGTCCAGCCAGCAGGCAGATCGTTACGCATATAATTGGCAAACTCAAAAATGCTCTTCAAAATTTCATCCATCGCCTCTTTACGTGCATCGCGAATCTCGACATTGTTCTTGGCACTTTTTATCACATAAAAGATATCTTGAATGATAGGATTGATCTTATTAGCTAAAGACTTGGCAAAGATAGTGTTAGCAAACTTAGAAGGCTTAAAAGTGCTATCTGCTAGATTTAATATTGGAGGTAGAGAGGGAAGGAGATAGTTGCGTCCACCCTGCTTGCTCATTAGTAAGCTAACGTTTTGTGGTTTAGTGCCACCGAGCTGAACGGTTGCTAAGTTATTTAAGCTCACATAGGGTTGCTGTTCTAATGTTTTACTAAAGCGGTTATCGCGTGCTGTCTTATTTTCCTCAGAAAATTTAAGATGGTTTATGCGCTGATAGACCTCATGAGTAAGGACAGAAGGATAGAGCGGAACGATATTGATATAATCGAGCTGCTCAAGACTTTCGCCCTGATAATTGTTAGTAACCCATAACGTCTGTTTATTACGCTCATGGGTGGCAGGTTCAGTGATAGGGTTTTGGATTGCAGACTTGAAAGCTTGCTGATAAGTCTTTGCTATTTTTTGGTCACTAGCAAGAGAAGCTATGAAATCTGTATTCTCAGCTAAGATAAGGTCACGAATTTTATTGCCTTCACCTATTTCGAAATCAAAAAAAGCAGCAAGTGGCAGAGCAGCTGCATTGCCGTTAGCATCAATATAGTTGCTATCTATTGAATGCGTACCTACGATGGTTTCCGGTAAATCATTAATTGATTTAAAACTGACATTATCGCCTTTGGCGTCAGGATGCACGCCTTTTGAGATATGAGTGCCAAAATTCAGCTGCTTTGCCATACGAGTTGCTGCGTCAGGAATCCAATTAGCGACGCTATACTTTTCATTAACATCTAATAAAGTCTCTTTTAGCTCTGTAACCTTTTCGTAGTCGCTACTCTCAACGGCTTTAACGAGCTGCTTTTGCTCGGTTTCAGTCTTTTTCTCGTATTGGCTAGCAAGAAACGCTTTGATAGCGCCACTTGCCAGTTTTTGGTTTATATCTGACATTATTAAATCCCTTTTTATCCATGCTATTACAATTAAATACTTATAAATATAAGCTTTCTATTACTATAGAACTAACAAGATAAATAGTAAACATCTTTCTTAGTCTAATTTAAGAGAGTGGTTTAAAACTGATATAATGCAATATCACCACATAGGTGACTTAGAAAATGCTGTTACAGTAAAAAACTTTTTTTACCACCGCATAGGTGGCTTATCGCAAAGCGCGGTTAACACCGTGCTTTTTTATGCCTGTCACACTTAAACTCAGCTTACTCGCGCATAAAGCCAAAAAACTCATGAAACCTCCAGCCTCTATTGTTATTCAGCGTTATTCGATCAAGTGATACAGACGAATAAGTAATAGCAAGCGAGCGCAGGCTTTTATCAGGTTGTTTGCGCTGTATATCTTTAAGCGCTGCTTGAGTCGTTGTCAGTAGCCAAGGTTTAATATAAGGGTGCGTAAATTCAAAATTTAATACTTGCAGCTCTTGATTATGCGGGACTGCGCGAGTTAAGCCTTTCTCAAACACATCCTCGCTGTAATAAGCATCAAAACCTTGTGATGGCGTGTCGGTGCTTTCATCGTCATTGACTATTTTAGGGATCAATAACCAATCGTCTTGCGGCGTGCCTGCTCGAAAGGGCGTTATCTGCTGCAAATGAGTATGGGCACGGTTTGCCGTAGCATCAGCGTGCCAATAAGCATTCACATAATTTAGCTTGCTGCTGTTTAATAGTTCATGCATGACTTGATGTTCAAGCTCACTCAAGGTTTCTGCTTTTTTGTGCTTACGCTCGTCGTTACTTATAGAGCTAATGATTCTTGGTCGAGCGTCGATATGCGCCAATTGCTCTGCAGTAATCAATTCAGCTAAGTCATAACTTTTTGGCTTGATAGTGATAGTCTCAAACCCAGGATGAGTAAAAATAGGCGCTTTTGCGTGACGTTTCTTAAAATAGCGAATGTTGTATTGCAACAATAAGATATTTGGCTCATCAGCAACTCTGTCGGGACGGTGACGCCAAACGCGTCCAGCTAACTGAATGATGGAACGCATAGAGGAGGGTTCTACTATTGACCAGTCATAATCATGGTCACGTCCGACCTCGGCAACAGGTGTGGCAAGTACCATAAATATATGGTTTTTGGTAGGGTCATTAGTAATAACTTGCTCGATTTCGGGATGAGCAAAAATGCTTATTTTTGGGTCGCTACGGTCTAAAACTCTATCCAACTTATTCTCTAATGCGTTGCGTAGTAGTAGAAGCTGCTTGGCGTGATAGCAAGCAACATGAATGACAGTGTCTGTGGGCAGCTGTACATTATCAGGCGTAAAAAGCTGTTGGGCGATACTGGTAATATTATTGACGTTAGCGACACGTATGAGCCCAATACTCACTTTTTGATCTGTCATCTGATGTGTGAGAGCATGATTTTGGTGTAGTTTGATTGCACCATCAACCAGTGTTTGTGCTAGCTTGCTATAAAACTCATGGTCTTGATTTTTGTTATAGCTCATTAAGCTAAGGGGTAGAATCTCTGCTTTGCGGCGTATAGGTTGTTTGGCTAAATAAGTGGCTCGCTGTTTACTAAAAGTGTTATGAGACTCATAAAAACCAGTAGTATCGCCACACTGCGCTGAAGTGATTGATTTCTCATTTTCATCGAACCATGCGCACACTACTTTTGGCACTGGTTTATTTTGGCTTTGATTAAATAGTTTTCGCCCCTCCATATAGGCTTCAAACAATCCTGTTACTAGATCAGGAGTCAAGGTTGCCGATGAGAGAAGCACTCGCGTACCAAAAAGTCCTGCTAGATGCACTAAACGCGTCAGCGCAGGCAAGTCCGCTTGATCAAAGTCATCAGGTTCATCAAGTATCAAGTCACTACTTAATAGTCGAAGCATAGGGGCAATATATTTACCACCGCGTTTACATTCGCTGGCTTGGATAATATGGTCAACAGTGCAGGTCACGATAGGCGCAAAGATTAAGTCGCGGGCTTTAGGACTAGCAATAACGGTATCGAGGTTCAGCGCTTCATAGTCTTGGTAATCAATGTCACTATCGACAAACTCATCTAACAAATCCTCGCTAGATTCACTGCCAAAACTTTTAGACTCATTATCGGGTTTATCATCTTTTTTATACTCACCAATGATATCGGTAAATTCTTCATTTTTATTATCATATGCCATTTCAAACAGTTTTTTGTTGGCGCTACCGCCGACCAGTATGGCTAATTGATCGCCTTCCAACTTTAGGTTTTTTCGAAAACTTAAGCCTGTTTGCAAGGTTAGAATGCGTAAGCCTAACGCAATAGTAAAACGAGCACCCTTTTTAGGATCAGCTAAAGCATACATGATACGAGCATTACCAATAGTTTTACCCGCCCCTGTGGATGCCATATTGACGCCAAAAAACCCATGCTCACGCGTGGCTTCTTGCAAACCATGACTCATTTTAAAAGCTTGGTTTTGCCACTTGAAGCGCTCAATACCAGTGGGTTTAGCTAAGGGATCATGGTTGCGTAGAGTTGGCATTTCGCTAGCAATGATAGGAAGCGCACGACAAAAATGTGCCGTAAAAGCTCCTACACCTAGTAAATGTTCTTCAAGAGATTGTTTGACAGTCGGTGTGTGAGCGCTTCGGTCCGTATTAGCGGCTAGATTTTTAAAGCTACTATCGACTGTTATACAGCGAGAGTCACTTTGTTTAAGGCTAGAGTAGTTATGATCGCCTACCATCAAGCATAGACGCGATAAATGCAGTAAGAATGGGTCGCTGATGGCTTTATCATAATCGATCGCTTGTTGACTTATTTGCATCAACGTCGGGTCATTTAGGGCTTTTTTAGCCCAACGTCTGATATTTTTTTGCCAAGCTGTGCTATTAATGACCAATTGCTCAAATTGCCAAAAGTCTTTTAATTGAGTTTTGGTCATACCCCCATCTTTGCTTGATAGTAAAGATGTTGGATTTCTAACCCAGTAGTCGATAGGATTTAATTTTTCATAAAATTGATTTAACTCAACCTTGATATCTATTAGACCTCTAGAGCTTTTGAGTCGCTCGATTTGTCTTGGAGAATAATAAACCTTATTTATCGGCGGTAAGCGATGATGAGTGACAATCAACCAAGCTACCCATTGAGCGAGTGGTGGCATATCTTGAACATTTACAGCATCATGGTTTGCACTAGCCAACAACTTTTCAATATCGTTATTTTTTAGCCATTCATTAAGCTGTATAAAACGATTAAGCCAAGCTTCATCAGTCTTGCAGTTCTCAATTATTAGCTCAAATAATTTTAGGGATATCCATTCATGTCGATAAGGGTCACCTTGTTTGCTACCTTCCTTGAGCTTTTCTTGAAAACCAATGGTTGATTTGCCAATGTCATGAAGTAGGGCAGATATAGTAGCGATAATTTGAATACTACTGGCATAACTCCATTCATTCTCCCATTCACTGTGCAGTATATTTCTTTTGGTACGGTTCACAGGCACCACCCCAACCTCATTAAACTGACGTTTATTGCCCACCACCCATACTAATTCTGTCAGCTGGCGGGTCTTATTACGATGACAGCTGACCGCCGTCGATTTGGTGGCTGATTTACGCAGTAGCTGTTTAACCGTTGTAAGTCCATCCTCAGTAATAGCCGTCTGCCAAACGTTATCACCAATGCGGTTAGCAAAGGAGTCTAAGATACGCCGTGTGCGCTTAAGTGATTTTTTCTCGCATTGGGAGACAAAGGTAACAATCATTTTCTACACCTTCCACTTAGTCATCGCCAACTGTTTAACCACCTCAAACTGATAATCCAGCGCTTTGTGCTTGGTAAACATATTAATGCACTCTTGGCGAAACTCTTGCTCGCTCATATTTTCACTAGCACAGATAAAGGCGAGGGGTAGCACTAAAGCATCTTTGATGATATCGGCAATATCGAACACCAAGGCACCGCGTCGCGTCTTACCATGCATCACCGCGAAACCATGCGGAATGCCGAGTGTCCATGCTGTAGTGGCACCGAGTCCATAAGCCAGATAGTTGCCATGATTTAAGAAACCATTGGCTTTATCAATACCTTCATGCTCACGAGTAAAGCCATCATAACCAGTATTTTTGGCGGCTAATTTATACAGCTGTTTGGTCAGGCGAGCTTCCAATTGTAATAAATGCATGACCTCGGTCTGCTTATCGATTTGCTGGATATTATCATTAAGCAATATTTCTACCGCATCGATATTGCTATCAAAACCCCAGCGTTTAAAATCACTGTCTTTATTCCATACCGCTTGCAGATAAGCAATGCGGGCTATTTGCAACTGTTTGGCAGCGGCAAGACGTTTATCATCGTCCCACCACCAGCTCATCCAGCTTTGAACATATTCTGTTGGTCGATACTCGCTTTGCGGAGTCATCCATTCGACATAGACTTCACGCTCGCTGCCCATAAATAATGGCATGCCACCACCACCACAAAAGCCCACTAATACACCCGCTTGAGAAAGCAGGCGCATCGCTGCTTGGGTAATAGATGTGCCAGTACCAAGCAATAGTGAGGTAGTGTTAGCAATCGGAATGTTATAGTAGAGGTTCGCTTTATCATCTTCGGTAAGATACAACACACGCCCGTCTTTTTGCATGACTCGACAATGCGATAGATAATAGATATTGGCACGTTTAGAGTGCAAAATGGTTTTAAGGTCTGAAGAGGCAAAGCTATTATCAGTATAAGGGTTGCTAGGTTTGCTCATTATATTTCCATTTCGCGGCAAAAAGCCATATCATATGTATGGGTTTAATATAGTTAAGATAGTACTATTAAACAATAGTCAGTCAGAGATAGCACGACACTTAGTGTCGTTTATATTATGAGTGTTTACTAAGATTGGATTTTAGAATAGAGATACTACAAATTTAAAAGACTATAAATTAACTGAGTTTATGAAATAGAGAAATGATTAATGAAAATTCTCACACTTGCAGACCTTAGAAAGAGGTCCCTCCATGATCAACGTAATAGTACTGCGTTATTCACGCCCATCAAGGATCCGTGGATTTAAATGCTTAAGTCGGTCTATTTTTTCAACCAAAATCACATCGTTTGCATTAGCATTTTCGATCAGCTGCATCAGCTGCATCAGCTTTGGAAGTACTAGCTTTGCTCCTGATTTATTCTAGACATAAACGCAGCAATTTTATGATCATTAGCAAGATGTATAAGCTCATTTTTGGCACGCTTAGCGTCTTGTTCTTTGGTAGACGCTCGTAGATACGCTCTGATAAACATAAACATCTATAATAGTCTGTTATAAGTGATTCCATTATAGCAGTCTGTTTTAAGTGGTTTGTTAATAGGTTTGAAGGGTCAAATAGCTGGTTCCCTTGGGGTATACGTTTTTCAGACTGATATATAGATAAGGAAATAGATAAGATCAAATGCAATTTATTTTATTCACCCTGTTCAAGATCTTCTAATATGGCGCACTCTGCGTTTTCATCACCTGAGCAATGATCAGCAGAAATCTGTAATAAGCTCACCATATCTTGCAATTGAGCTATTTTTTGTTTCAAAGTTGCGATATGTTGCAGTGTCAATTGTTTAACATCAGCACTCTGCCGATCTGTATTTTTCCACAAATTAAGCAATTCTTTCATCTGTTTGGAGGAAAAACCTAAATCACGAGCCTGTCTTAAAAAGCATAAGTTTTTTATATCTTGATTAGAGTAGATTCGATAACCTGAATTCGAGCGTTTGGCGGTATCAAGCAAACCGATTTGTTCATAATAGCGAATCATTTTGGGAGAGATTCCTGATCGCTCTGACGCTTGACCGATATTCATAACTTTCCTCCTGATATAAAAAGGGTTAAAGCCAAACGGCTACTTTAACCCTATCTTAATATAATCTATGCTTTAATCGCTGGCACCTGAAAGTACTTTAAACGTAAGGCATTACCTAGCACAAAAACAGAGGATAGCGCCATTGCTCCTGCGGCAAAAATGGGTGACAGCAAAATACCAAATGCTGGATATAAAACCCCTGCGGCAATTGGAATCAGGGCAATGTTATAGAAAAATGCCCAAAATAGATTCTGTCGAATATTTTTGATAGTCGCTTTACTTAAAGCAATCGCATTAGGGACGCCTTGTAGACTACCTGACATCAACACCACGTCTGCTGCTTCAATTGCCACATCTGTCCCTGTCCCAATTGCCAGACCGACATCCGCTTGAGCAAGAGCAGGGGCATCATTAATCCCATCACCAACAAAAGCCACTCGTCCATACTGTTGTTGCAGCTGACGTAGTGCATCTACTTTTCCATCAGGCAACACTTCTGCGACCACTTGATCAATATGTAATTTTGCTGCAATTGCTTGGGCGGTATGCCGATTGTCGCCTGTAATCATTGCCACTTTTAAGCCCAGTTGATGTAAACCTGCAATAGCAGTATAAGTGGTATCTTTAATAGGGTCTGCAACGGCAATAATGGCTGCTAGCTTTTGGTCAATCGCGACATAAAGTGGGGTTTTACCTTCTTGTCCTAAGCGTGCAGCCTCATTTTCAAAAGGTGTAACATCAAGCTCTAATTGCTTCATATAACGATCAGCACCAATATGAATGGTTTGACCTGTCACTTCCGCTTTAATCCCTAGTCCGGTCACAGAGTCAAAGGCGGTAATCGGTAATAAGCTGATATTTTGTTGTTCTGCGGCTTGAACAATGGCTACGGCAATGGGATGTTCAGACTTTGCTTCAACCGATGCCACAATACGCAAGACTTGCTCATGTTGAAACCCTTGTTGGACATGAAAATCCGTTAAGGTTGGTTTACCTTCGGTCAAGGTGCCGGTTTTATCGACCGCAATGACTTTAACTTCCTGTAAAGCTTGTAACGCTTCACCTTTACGGAATAAGACGCCCATTTCTGCACCGCGACCTGTACCAACCATAATGGAGGTAGGGGTTGCCAATCCCATTGCACAGGGACAAGCAATGATTAAGACAGCAACGGCATTAACGAGACTAAACGTCAAAGCAGGCTCAGGACCAAGAACAAACCACACAGCAAAAGTCAGAGCTGCTAAGAACATGACCATGGGAACAAACCACATAGTGACTTTATCAACCAATGCCTGAATCGGTAATTTAGATCCTTGAGCCTGTTCAACCATGCGAATGATTTGCGCCAATACCGAAGAGTCGCCAATGGCCGTTGCCCGAAAATTCAAAGTTCCATTCTGATTGATCGTCCCTCCTACCACTTGATCATCCACTTGTTTTTTAACAGGAACGGGTTCACCCGTAATCATGGATTCATCAATATAGCTTTGACCTTCAACCACTTCACCATCAACAGGAACACGCTCACCGGGACGAATCTCAACGATCGTTTCTGTGGTTACTTCTGCAATCGGTACTTCATTCACTTGCCCATTATGGTGAACACGCGCTGTTTTTGCCTGCATACCCACTAGATGTTGAATGGCTTGAGAGGTACGTCCTTTGGCTTTTGCCTCAAAATAACGCCCTAATAAAATTAAGCTCACAATCACAGCGGCCGCTTCATAATACACATTCACGGTGCCCTCGGGTAGAACTTGTGGAATAAATGTTGCAATGAGAGAAAAGCTATAAGCCGCCAGTGTTCCAACCGCCACCAATGAGTTCATATCTGGGGCAAAACGCCATAATGCCGGAATACCTTTTTGATAAAAACGTCGCCCTGGAAAGATAAGAACCAGCGTCGTCAAAACAAATTGAATCAACCAGCTTTGTTGCGTGCCGATATTGTCCATGACCCACATATGAAAAGCTGGAATCATATGTGATCCCATTTCTAGAATAAAAACAGGCATGGCTAAAATTAAAGAGATCATTAAATCTCGTTTCAGCTGTTGCTGTTCCGTGGCTTTTTTATCCTGTTGAACACTCACACTTTGCTCAATCTGCTTAGCTGTGTATCCCGCTTTTTTAACGGCTTGAATCAAATCGCTGCTCTGTACTTGAGCGTTGCCTTGTACCCATGCGCGTTCAGTAGCAAGGTTGACGTTTGCTTGTTGTACGCCCTCAACTTTTTTTAATGCTTTTTCTACCCGTCCAACACAGGAAGCACAAGTCATACCTTCTATCGACAGCTCAATCGGCTGAGATGCCAAGATCTTATAACCGGCTCGTTCTACGGCTTTGGTTACTGCGATAAGGTCTAAAGGTTGAGATGAGGAAATCATGGCTTTTTCAGTCGCAAGATTCACCTCAGCATTTTCAACACCTTCAACTTTTTTTAATGCTTTTTCTACTCGTCCCACACATGAAGCACAAGTCATACCCTCAATGGGCAATGTCTCACTATAAAGATAAGACTTACTATTTTCTGAATTCATAACAGCCTCTATCATGTTCAATCTATTATCAACAGCATATAGGTTGACATCATGGTAAGGTCAAGTATATTTTTTCAAAAATGTGTTTGACCTTACCATGATGACAAGGCTTAAGCTTAGTGATGAAATAAAACTTATTTGGAGAAAGGGTATGAAACTATTGATTGCAAATATGAACTGTGGCGGTTGTGCCCGTGGTGTGACAGCAGCTATTCAGAATATCGACTCAAAGGCCAAGGTTAAGATTGATTTAGCAGCCAAAGTGGTCAGTATCGAAACCATCGCCAGTATTGAGCAGATGACAGCTGCTTTAGCAAAAGGCGGTTTCCCTGCACAAGCGCAATGAATCAGCCTTATAAACGCGCAGCCTATCTGTTTGACAGAAAGGACGATGGGCTGAATCACATCTGAAAATATTGACCAGTTGAAAAAAATCTGACATGGGCAACTGCATCTTAGTGATGCGTTTGCCCCGCGCCTTTGGTTATAGGTCTACTTTTAATGATAAAAAGTGGACAGTGTTATCAAAATGAATACTTTATCTATGACACGAGTTATCGGCAAGCGCATGCAATATTCCGCAGGATTCAGCTAGCGCTTCACTTGCGCATTTTTGCCGCAACGCTAGTAGATGTTGCTTTAATTGTATCAGCTCTTCCATACGTGTCTCTACCGCATCGATATGCTCATCCAATAGCACATTGACCTCACCGCAGTTTTCATCAGGTTTATCTCTATATTGAAGCAGGGTTCGTACTTCATCCAAAGTCATATCGAGCGTACGGCAGTGCAGGATAAATTGTAGACGCTCAAAATGCGCTTCATTATACAAACGATAGTTGCCTTGGCTACGCGCAGGTTTTGGTAATAACCTCTCTTTCTCATAATAGCGAATGGTTTCGACCGTCGCACCGGTGCGCGTGGCAAGCTCACCAATTTTGATTAGCATGTGTATCTCCTTAAATAGTATTTTCTATTATCTAAACAATAAAGTAACTATAAGGTTTGCTGATAAAAAATCAAACCTCTTTATCGTTAAAAGTCTTGACCCTAAAGTTACTATAGGGTTCATACTGCCTTTAACAAGAGGAGAAGTGATTATGCAATATCATATTGAAGGTATGGACTGTGCCAGTTGTGTTGGTAAAATCGAGCGGGCGTTAATGCGAATACCTGGTGTCTCTGAGGTTCAGTTAAACTTTGCGACTCAAAAGCTAGAGCTAACCTTGGCGCCTGATACGAATACTGGCGTTAAAGATATCGAGAAAACCATTAAAAGCCTAGGGTTTGGTGTGTCAGCGTTAACGGGTCAACAAAATGAGAGGGGCAATGATGGTAATCAATCAGCGGTGGACAATCAGCGCTGGTGGCAAACCATAAAAGGCAAACAGGTCATTGGTACGGGGCTTTTGATGGGTGCCGCATATGTATTGTCTTTAATTTTCCCTGAATATGGCGCATGGGCTTTTATTGCCGCTGTGGCTATCGGTGTCCTACCATTTGCTCGCAAAGCTTCTGCACTGGCGTTAGCAGGATCGCCTTTTTCAATTGAAATGCTCATGTCTGTTGCGGCTATTGGCGCGCTTATCATAGGTGAAGCTGAAGAAGCGGCTGCCGTGGTCTTTTTATTCTCGGTTGGGGAGCTATTAGAGAGTGTCGCAGCTAATCGTGCGCGCGCAGGAATCAGAGCATTATCGTCGCTTGTGCCAAAGACAGCTATTTTACTGGACGCGCAAGGACAACAACGTCAGGTGGCAGCGACTTCACTACAAGTGAATGATAAGGTGCTTGTGCGTCCTGGTGATAGAGTCTCTGCTGATGGCGTGATTGTTCAAGGTACGTCTAGCCTTGATGAGTCACCTGTGACGGGAGAATCTGTTCCTGTTGCCAAAACCATAGGCGATGAGGTCTTTGCTGGATCTATCAACGTTGATGGGGTACTACAAATACGCGTAGAAAAAACAGCGGCAGATAATACAATTGCTCGTATTATTGAGCTTGTGGAGCGGGCACAAGCGTCCAAAGCACCGACTGCACGCTTTATTGAAGCCTTTAGCCGCTACTATACGCCTATCGTTATGGCGATTGCGGCTTTAGTGATTATTATCCCACCTCTACTGATGGGAGCAGAATGGGGAGTATGGCTATACCGTGGTTTAGCGCTATTACTGATCGCCTGTCCTTGTGCTCTTGTGCTGTCAACACCTGCCGCTATTGCCTCAGGTTTGGCTGTCGGCACGCGCCATGGACTGCTTATCAAAGGAGGTAATGTCATGGAGTTGGTGGGTCAGGTCAACACTGTCGCTTTTGATAAAACGGGTACTTTGACCGAGGGCAAACCTCGAGTAACCGATATCATTGATTTTAAAACAGTACATGGCGATGCTGAGGGTCGCGATAAACTACTGTCACTGTTTGCAAGTGTCGATGCTACCTCCAGTCATCCGCTTGCTATCGCTATTGTGGATCATGCCAAAGCCGCTAAGGTAGTCATACCTGGATCCTCCAACGCCTTTGCGACCGCAGGTAAAGCGGTTCATGCAACGGTTGCTGGACGCTCTTTGGCCATCGGCTCACCAGTCTACGTCGCTGAGAAAGTGATGTTGCCAGCTGAGCAGCAGATTCAAATTGAGATGCTACAAAATGATGGTAAAACGGTTTCTATTTTGTTTGATGAGCAAACGAGGGAGGCGCTCGGTTTGGTCGCTCTACGTGATGAGTTACGAGAGGATGCAAAGCAGGCCATTGCCCAGCTTAACAAGATGAACGTGCGCTCCGTCATGCTCACAGGTGACAACAGTCGTACGGCAAAAGCGCTTGCCAGTCAGTTAGATATAGAGTGGAAAGCTGAGCTGTTACCTGAAGACAAGCTACGTCTACTCAGTGAGATGCAAAGCAATAGTAAAATAGCGATGATTGGTGATGGTATCAATGATGCACCCGCTTTGGCAGCGGCAGACATTGGCATTGCGATGGGCAGTGGCACGGATGTGGCTATCGAAACGGCTGATATTGCCCTATTAAAAAGCCGCGTGATAGACGTTGCTAACCTTATTGCCTTATCCCGCGCCACCATGAGAAATATCCATCAAAATGTCATATTTGCACTTGGGTTAAAGGGCATATTTCTGATAACCACTGTGCTCGGCGTGACAGGGCTTTGGATTGCTGTGCTAGCGGATACTGGTGCTACAGTACTGGTGACGCTGAATGCATTGCGTTTACTGCGTTTTAAAACAAGATCTTCCGATTAATTATCATTAAAGGATAAGGCGGTCGCAACTACATTGGGACCGTTTTATTAAACCTATCTCCTGCCTACAAGCAGTCAATGCACCTACCTTTAATCCAGAAATCGCCTAAACCTATCACTCTTCATCCAGAGTAAATCTGCGCCGATATTCGCTAGGGGTCAAACCAACAATGCGCTTAAATATTTTACGAAATGCACTAACATCACTATAACCCACCTTCCACGCTATTTGCTCAACAGGCATTAAAGAGAACTGTAGAAAGTCTTTTGCACTACCAATGCGTAATCGCTGACAGTATTCTGTTGATGTCATGCCCGTCGCCTTATGGAAACGGCGCAGAAAAGTGCGCTCCTCTAACTGCGCACAACTGGCTAGGGTGGATAAATCAATAACCCGTGCTTCTGTTTTTTGTAGCCAATGCTGCACCTTTAGTATGGCGGCATCACCATGAGTGAGGTTGGGAGAAAACGCACTGTAATAGCATTGTTCACGCCTTGAGGGGTCAATTAACAATGCACGAGCGGCCTCATTCATGACCTGTGAGCCAAGAAAGCGGTCAACCATCCTAAGCCCCAAGTCCGTCCAAGCCATCGCGCCACCAGCGGTCACAATATCACCGTCTTCGATAATAATGCGATCGACATCCAGATCGACATCAGGGAAGCGCTGTTCAAACTCTTCTACATAACCCCAATGCGTCGTTGCTTTGCGTTTGGATAGGAGTCCCGTCTCGCCCAGTAAAAAAGCACCGGCGCAGACGGATGACAGTATCACACCTGTGGAATGCTGATCTCTTAGCCATTCCAGCCATGGTGCCGCTGCTTGCTTTGCAATTGGCGTCTCTAACGTGGGTGGAATGATGATAGCTGCTAACCTTCCTGAGCCATCAGGATTGCTCGAAAAATTGCAGGTAGGACGCAGATTAGAACCCTTAATTTCCCAGTGACTGACCTGTAAAGGCAGATCCGTTGTATCTTGATGTTTGGCAGCGATTTTACTGGCCACCATCAGTAAGTCAGTCAGCCCAAGGATGGCCGCCATTTGTGCTTTCTCATAGACAATCAAGCCTATTTCAATAGCATGTTTTTGATTCATATGTCGTTATTAACCTCTTATGTGTCGATGTAGCCACTCGTTAGTGTAGCACAGAGCTTGTAAAATAGACGCCTATACAGTCACTTTGATAAAAAAAGGAATCATCATGAGCACAAAAGCACTGATCGTTGTCGATATTCAAAATGAGTATTTTCCGCAAGGTAAATTATCACTCGTTGGTATTAATGAAGCCGCTGATAATGCAGCTTTGGTGATTGAGTCTGCTAGAGAAAAAGGCCATACCGTCATTCATGTTCGTCATGAAATGCCTTCTGCTGACGCACCAATCTTTACGCCTGGTACTGATGGTGTAGAAATCAATGAGAAAGTAAAGCCTATAGAAGGTGAAGCCGTTGTTGTGAAGCATTACCCCAATTCGTTTCGTGAGACCTCTCTTAAAGATCTGCTTGATAAAGAAGACATCAAAGACGTTACCGTGATTGGCGCCATGAGCCACATGTGTATTGATGCAACCGTTCGTGCTGCGGTTGACTTTGGCTATACAACGACCACCATCCATGATGCCTGTGCCACGCTTGATCTTGAATTTAATGGCACGACCGTACCCGCAGCTCATGCTCATGCCACCATTATGGCAGCGATTGAGTTTCTATATGGCGAAGTGATTGACACCCAAACTTGGATTGCGCGTTAGTTATAAGTTTTTAAGCAAACCATTATTAACTCATAATATAGACTCATCAATAAGGCATCAAATTATGAAAATATCGAAATCTCTGACCGGCACCACACTATTAAGTGGTGTCATGTTGTTAACCGCATGTACCACCTTTGCCAGTCCAGCGTCCAATTCTAACGCGGTAAAACAGACGGCGACCAATACCGTTCAATTTCAGCAAATCCGTAATGCCACGATTAAGCTTGATTATGACGGTACCACGTTTTTAGTGGATCCTATGCTCGCGGCTAAAAACGCTTATCCAGGGTTTGCAGATACGTTAAATAGCCAAATACGCTATCCAATGGTAGATTTGCCGGTATCTGTTGCAGAGGTGCTAAAGGCTGACGCCATTATTTTAACCCATCTACATGCGGATCATTGGGACGATGCTGCACGCAACCTGGTCCCTCGTAATATGCCAATTTTTACCCAAAATGAAGCCGATGCGGCAATCGTGCGTAAAGATGGCTTTACCGATGTCAGAGTGTTGACAGAGCAAGGGGTGGTGTTTAAAGGCACTAGAATCAATAAAACCATCGGACAGCATGGCACTGATGAGATGTACAAAGTTCCAGCGCTTGCTCAGGCACTTGGTAAAACGATGGGTATTGTGTTCCAAAAGCCAAACTACAAGACCGTCTATGTAGTAGGGGATACCATTTGGAATAAAGACGTAGAGAATGCGCTGACTCGCTACAAGCCTGATGCGGTCATCCTTAATACAGGCTATGCAAAGCTGTCTACCTTTGTCGATGACTCTATTATTATGGGTAAAGACGATGTATACCGTGCGTATCAATTCTCACCTAATGCTCAGATAATTAATGTGCACATGGATACGGTCAATCATGGCGCACTGTCGAAGGCAGAGCTGCGCCGTTTTATCGAAGAAAAACACTTAGACAAACAGCGTGCGCTTGTTCCTAATGATGGTCAAACCTATAAATTCTAGTTCTTTAGAAGTCAATTTTTAGAAGCTTCCCTGTGTGGCAATGCTCAAAGTGTGTTGCCACATATAATAAACACTGCATAACTGAGACAGTTTATGAATATGCCAGGTAATGAGGATGCGACCTCCAAAAAAAGCCTATCACTAGCAACTGAGCAGCTAACAGCAGCAGGCTTTACAGTAGACGCACATCATGTGTCTGCCTCCGATGCTGTTGATGGATTATTGGCTTTTCAAAAGCAAAATGCGGTCGATATTATTGTCATTGGCGCTTACGGACATTCTAAATTCCAACAGTTATTTGTTGGCAGTACTACGACAAAAATCATTGCTAAGACGCTATCACCAGTAATTTTGGTTCGCTAACTTCTTAGTGTAGCCAATTCATTAGAAAACGAATACAGTAGGGCTAGGATAAAAACTTTACCACTGCTGCATATACCAGCGCAGCAAGTGGCAAGAGTTTTATCCCAGCTCTATATCATCATAAGTGTGTTTTGATTTTAAATAGACAACAGATTCATTGATAAAAATATAATTAGTATACCGCCGCTTTGTACGTATTAGGCAGTTTTAGTGATAGTAACGCGGCGATTGCCACAAACGCACTCGATATCCAAAGACACGCCTCTAAACCAAATTCTTGGTAGACCCAACCTGACAGCACCGTACCAATCAATCTGCCCATCGCGTTTGCCATATAGTAAAACCCCACATCCAATGACACGCCATCACTATCAGCATAGCTGACGATCAGATAGCTGTGTAACGAGGAATTGACGGCGAAAACCACGCCAAATATCAGCAAGCCAAGAATAACCGATGCTTGAATATAAAAATCAAAATATAAAGCCAGCGCGATCGCCGCAGGAATAAACGTCAGATAGCTTGCCCACAAAAAGGCTGCACGACCCGTTGGCAACACGCCTTTTTTCTTGCCCGTAAAGTAAGGCGCAACCGACTGGACAATGCCATAACCGATGACCCAGCTTGCCATAAAACTGCCAACCCACCAGTGACTCAAGTCAAAAGTCGCTGCCAAAAACACAGGGAGGGCCACCACAAACCAAACGTCTCTTGCCCCAAACAAAAACATGCGGGCAGCGGAGAGGATATTGATAGCAGGGCTTTTAGAAAAAATGTCTTTAAATTTAGGTTTGTTGGTGGCTTTGCCGATGTCTTCTTTTAAGACTATTAAACTAAACACCCAGACGATGGCCAAAAGTGATGCCATCAGTATCATAGCGCCTTTAAACCCAATCAAGGTCAGTAGCAAACCACCGATAAAAAAACCCACGCCTTTTAGCGCGTTTTTAGATCCTGTGAGTAATGCCACCCATTGATAAAGCTTACTCTCAGCATCTTTTGGCACTAATAATTTGATGGCGCTTTTGGCACTCATTTTATTCAAGTCTTTGGCGATACCTGAGAGCGCTTGGGCGATCATCACATAAACCACAGTCAGCATATCCGCAGGCACAGCAAGCATGGCAAGGGCGACGATCTGTATGGCCAACCCAATATTCATGGTTTTGTTGAGCCCAAGACTGGTGCCAAGCCAACCACCAACCAGATTGGTGATAACCCCAAAAATCTCATAAAACAAAAATAGCATCGCTATGCTTAACGGACTATAGCCTAACTGATAAAAATGCAGCACAACGAGCATTCGCAATGCGCCATCCGTTAAGGTAAATGCCCAATAGTTGCCAGTGATGACTAAGTATTGCTTCACTTGCGACGATAAATCCGTAACGGATAGCAGTCCCATGATTAACCCTTATCTGCTAGACCAACCATTTGGACCAATTCAGCCGTTCTATTGGCGTAACCCCACTCATTGTCGTACCAAACGTAGAGTTTTACTTGGGTGTCATTGATGACCATCGTCGATAGCGCATCGACGATACTTGAACGAGGATCGGTTTTGTAATCAATCGATACCAGTGGACGGGTCTCAAAGCCCAATATGTCTCTTAGCTCATTTTCAGATGCTTGTTTGAGTAGTTCATTGACTTCCTCAACCGTGGTGCCACGCGCCACTTCAAACACACAGTCGGTCAGCGAGGCGTTGGCTAAAGGCACACGGATGGCATGACCGTTTAGCTTGCCTTTTAGCTCAGGAAAAATATGCGTGATGGCGGTTGCAGAACCCGTTGTAGTCGGGATAAGGCTCATACCGCAAGCACGTGCCCGGCGTAAGTCTTTATGCGGTGCATCTAGTATCGTTTGGGTATTGGTGATGTCATGAATGGTGGTCATCGAGCCATGCTTGATGCCGATTTTTTCGTGTATCACTTTAACCACAGGCGCTAGGCAGTTGGTGGTACAAGAGGCCGCAGTCACAATGGGATAGATGTCTTTATCATATAAATGCTCGTTTACACCCATAACGATATTTAACACGCCTTCTTCTTTGACGGGGGCTGTGACAACGACGCGTTTGACCCCTTGGTCTAAATACGCTTGTAGTAAAGCCTTGGTTTTTATCTTTCCTGAGGCTTCGATGACCACATCGCATAGTGACCAGTCGGTGTCTTCGGTCGCTTTGTTTTGCGTACAAGGAATGGCTTTGCCATTGATAATCATGGACGTGCCTTCGTGGGTAGCGTCGTGATGCCAGCGACCATGCACAGAATCAAACGTCATCAAATGCGCAAGGGTCTTAGCGTCGCCCGCCGGATCATTGATGTGGACGATCTCAATGTCATCCCAGTCAAATGCCGCGCGCATGGTCAAGCGTCCCATACGTCCAAAACCATTGATACCTACTTTGATTGTCATAAAATTGTCCTTTATCTTGTCCAAGTGTTATCAGAAAAAAATATTAAAAATGCTTAGGTTTTTTTAAACCAATGTTGTGTGCGGTTGATAATATAAACTAGCGATAACATCACAGGCACTTCAACCAACACGCCGACGACAGTCGCCAGTGCAGCGCCTGAATGTAATCCAAAAAGCGAGATAGCCACCGCAACAGCCAGCTCAAAAAAGTTAGACGTGCCTATCAAACAAGCAGGACCTGCGATGTTATGCGGAAGTTTTAACCACATGGCAGCGATGTAGGCAATCACAAAAATGCCATAAGTTTGAATGATGAGAGGAATGGCAATCAGCCCAATAATTTGAGGTTTACTGACGATGGTTTCAGCTTGAAAGCCGAAGAGCAGAACCACAGTGGCGAGTAAACCTACCATTGACCAAGGTTTAAGCACTGACAATAGATTATCCAGTGCCGCTTTATCACGGCGCTTATTGAGCATATTGCGGGTCAGTACACCAGCAATCAAAGGAAGCAGAACATAAAGCACCACAGAGATGATTAACGTCTCCCATGGCACCTGAATATCGCTAACGCCTAACAAAAAAGCGGTAATAGGCGCAAAGGCAAATATCATGATGACGTCATTAACGGACACTTGTATCAAGGTGTAATTGGGATCACCTTTGGTCAGCTGTGACCAGACAAAGACCATGGCCGTACAAGGCGCCACGCCTAATAAAATCATTCCCGCAATATACTCTTGAGCCGATGCTGGATCCACCAAATTGGCAAAGAAAATATTAAAAAATAACCAGCCTAGACCGGCCATAGTAAAAGGCTTAATAAACCAGTTAATAACGATTGTTAAAAACAATCCTTTTGGATTTTTACCCACATCTTTAATGGCAGAAAAGTCTATCTGTACCATCATGGGATAAATCATGACCCAAATGAATACCGCGATAACAAGATTGACATGAGCGATCTCAAGGTTTGCAACTAACTGAAATAAATCAGGTTGCCATAAACCCATCACCACGCCAAGAATAATACTTAAACCCACCCAGACCGATAGATAGCGCTCAAAAATGCCCATTACGATTCTCTTAATGTTTGATAGTTATTTATTAATTATTTACAAAAACCGGCTCTGTCAGGTCTGTTTTGCATGACATTTAACCGCTCTATCTCACGCTCAATTAAGTGAGTGTTGTTTTCTGTGGTTTTTGCAACCACAATCTTTGCCCATACAGGTAACTCAGGATTGATACGATAAAATACCCACTGACCGTGTTTTCGATCAGTGATGACGTTTGCCTTTTTTAACACAGCAAGATTGCGTGAGATTTTGGGCTGACTGTCTTCTTCCAAGGCCTCCATCAATTCGCACACACACAGCTCACCATGATATTCGATCAGCATCAACGCTTTGAGTCGAACGTCATCCGTCAAGCTTTTGTAAAAGGTAATGGGATCAAAGTCAGATGATGCCGTGTCTTCTGTATTGACGGCAGTCTTTGTGAGGTTATGTTTTTCTACAGACAGAAACATCGTTAAGCGACTGTTTAATTCACTCAAGGTAGTGGTAAAGGGATGACTGCCAGCACGTGTTTTTGGGTCAGGGATATCCCACGCCAGTTGCTTGGCCGTATTGGGGTAGCTTCGGCATTCGGTACTGGCCTTTTCGCATAAAGTAATGACGTAGTCAAAAAACTGGCTTTCAAACTCGTCAACGTGCTTGGATCTTAAGCCACTGGCGTCGAAGTCGAACCTTTCTAAGGCTTGAATGGTTCGTTCATCTACTTCGCCTTTTTCTATACCTGCGCTATAGACATCATAGATATCACCGGCTTTATACTTTAATAATATCTCAGCCATTTGTGATCTGGCTGAATTGCTGGTACAGAGAAACAATACCTTTTTCTTATTTGAATGTTCCATAACCTAACCCTATTAAAAGACTGTACATATGAAATATTGTATATATAATATTTCATATGTACAGTCTTTTAATAGTTATTATTGGCTTTAGTTAGTGAAATGATATTTTGGAGCGATGCAAGATTATTTGCATGATAAGCTGAATCAAGATGTCGATAAAAATTTCGTCAAAACATGTATTCAATTAAGATCTGAAGAGTAAAAAGCAAGCCTCAGTATGAGCAATTGATTTTTCTGGTAGCAGACACTAAGGAGCATTATGTCAATTAAAGTATTCGACACCATCATTATCGGCGGTGGTCAAGCCGGTTTAGCCGTTGGCTACTATCTGAGACGTGCGAAACTTGACTTCATCATTCTTGACAATCAAGACCAAAGTGGCGGCGCGTGGCAGCATACTTGGCCATCGTTACGCCTATTTTCTCCTGCTCTTATGAGCTCCTTGCCAGGTCGCTTGATGCCAAAAGCAAAAGATGGAGAGTATCCCCATAGAGACGAGGTCATCCATTACCTTGCTGACTACGAAGAACATTATAAGTTACCAATCTACCGACCTTATCAAGTCCAAAGCGTACAGCGTGATGATGAAAACAATTGCTTACGGGTGACTGATGGAAGTTTTACATGGTTGGCAAAAACCGTCGTGAGCGCAACGGGAACCTGGAGCAATCCTATAATTCCTTCTATCAAAGGTCAGCAAGCGTATCTTGGGGAGCAATGCCACTCCGCGCATTATGAAGGCCCAGACGCCTACAGAAATAAGCGCGTATTGGTAGTAGGTGGTGGTAATTCAGGTGCACAAATCTATGCGGAGCTGGCTGAAGTGGCTAACGCCAGCTGGGTAACACGTGAGCCCCCATTGTTTTTAGCCGATGATGTCGATGGACGTGTCCTGTTTGAAAGAGCAACAGCACGTATTACTGGCAGCAATAATGGTGATCCTGAGGGCGGTATCGGTGATATCGTCATGGTGCCTCCCGTCAAGGCGGCACGTGACAAAGGTATCTTACATTCAGTACCTATGTTCAGCCAATTTACTCAACAAGGCGTCATTTGGGCTGATGGTAGTGAAGAAACGATAGATGCCGTTATTTGGTGTACTGGGTTTGAACCAAATCTTGACCATCTAGCACCTTTAAATGTCTTAGAAGCTGATGGAAAAGTGCAAGTTAAAGATGGGCAAGCGGTCAAGGAGCCTCGGTTATGGTTATTTGGTTATGGTGACTGGGCAAGCCCAGGTTCTGCCACTCTGATTGGTGCTGGACGCAGTGCTAGAGAGAATGTTCCCACTCTATTGGAGTTTTTAGCACGTGATGGTTAAAACAACCGTATCCTATGTATTGCGCGGTGCAAACATAATAATAGCCATACCTAGAAGTGCCACTGCTGTACCTAATATGTCCCATGTTGTTGGTCGAATACCATCAACAGCCCATAACCATAGAATTGCCATTGTTACATACACTCCACCGTAGGCGGCATAAACTCTGCCAACGGCGGTTGGATGTAAAGTCAGCAACCATACAAAAGCGACCAAACTAAGCGCACTAGGGACAAGTAGCCATATTGACTTACCTTCTCTCAGCCATAAGTATGGCAAATAGCAACCTACAATCTCTGCTAATGCCGTAATGGCAAAAAGCCCAACTGTTTTTAATTCAGACAAAAAACTTACCCCTTTAGTCATTCATAATCTAGCGCTAAAGTTTATCATCACACCGTAAAAAACATCCTCAAAAAATACACTGTTATGTATACCCCAACGGAACCAGCTATTTCACCCTCTAAACCTATTAACAAACCACTTAAAACAGCCTGCTATAATGGAATCACTTATAACAAACTATGTTTAGCAGCCATCCTGTGGTCAGGGATATCTGACTAACTTAGAATTCTCGAGTATATTGATTTTTCTTTGGTCATACTGTTTTTTTACGATAGAGAGTAAGCTTTATAAGACTAGCTCATAACTCGTACTGCGCCCTTAAGCAGTAGACTTCTCTAATATGCTTTTTTCTACCAAATCCTTAATAGCTTTCAATTCAGTATTCGCCGAACACTTCGTCATTATCCCCCCCTTTTTTTGATCATGAGTTTGCCTTAAACACTAATCAACAGTACATTGACCATATTTACTTGCCTTGGATTCAATAGTTGCTGACGGTGGGTCTGCCAAAAGCTGGCTTTACTGATGATTTTATCCGTGGTTTTCTGTGCGCATAATAGTGTTTACTCTAAAGCTTGTAAAAACCAAATCAACCATTCAGTAACATCTGCATTCCCTTTTTGAGTACGCTCTAATATTTTGTAGTAATCATTACGATGTTTAAGTATTTGAGCCGACACGCTATAAAAACGTTGCATGCTAACATCACTTTACGCTACCAGCCCTGTTCCTCGTGAGTAAGGGGATTAACTAGAATACAAGTCATTCTCATCCACTTTAGCATCAAAATCAGAATTAATTATATGCGACACCAATTGACGCTTATCTCTCAGAGCAGCTTTTTTAATATCCTTTAAGGTTGTAAGGTATTTAACAAGGGTAGAGGTCAAATTTTAGAGGAATATAAAATGGATAATGTCACTATTGCTAAGTTACAAAAGACTTCAGTCGTGATTGTTAATGACATCGTCAAATTGTTTGAAATCTATAATCAGTTCATTCGTCCGCAAATTAAATCTTCGAACACATTTATAGCTTATCAAAATCTGACGCTAGCCAAGCCTATACTATTTATAAAAACCGGCGAAGTAATACAATTAGTGAATAACTTTGAAGTTTTTTATCTGTTAAAAACTGTAGATCTTAACCAAGAGTTGTGCGCAGAGAAAGTATCCATAGTAAAAATTAATGAAGCGCAATTCGAGGTTAAATATGCATTTTATGAATTGATTGACATTATATGTAGATATCAAAAATATTTAGATATCAGGTTAATTTATATTCATTTAAATAGATTTCTCACTGCTGATATAAACCAGCAGCTTTTTAGCTCAAAAAAATTCTCTATCGGTACTTTTTGTAATCTTATTAACATTCATGAGCAGACTTATTATAAACGTTATAAAAAGGACAAAAATAATGTCAACTATTAAGTCTCACTACCATCTTCGCGATGTACCGAGTCTCGACGTTATCAAACAGACCATCAACCACCAAGGCGATCATGACGATTTTAAGAATAGAGAAAGGGCAGTAGCAGCTATTGGTGATATCGTAGCAGTGGTTCAGGAAGGTTATTGCAATGCTGATCACCAAGAGCAACTGATTAATAAAGTGATAAAAATATTGCATGAGAGACCGGTTGCCGAGCGTGATATGCACATTGGCAGATCTGAGCTCAGTGAAAAGCCGCTTATAATGCAAGTCTTAATTTTGATGCAAAATATCATGTATAAGCGTCGTCAAACCGTTCGTCTTCGGCAGAAGCTGTATTGGCTTGCAATTGCGTTACACACTGCGGTTTTGCTTATGTATCATGGCAAAAAGACGCATATGCACAATATTTTGATGCAATTTAAACTGGCTCAATTCTCAAAGGCAGCAACACGAACCTGGATTTGGCGTGAGCTTCCTGAGATACCAGAGCAAAAAGTAGATAATATCTTGATATCACTACAAGATGTGTCAAAGCGTTTAGCGATTAAGTATGGTGATCGTACACAAAAAGAGTTTTTAAAGCTTCCTGATGTCAGACAAATTAATAAGATCATAGCGTCTTATCAAGATGCTCACTATGTGAAAAAACGTCTAAAAATAGAACCCAATAACCAGATAAAGCCTATTAGCCTAGCCAATCAACCTGTATTGTTAGCAGTCAATAATGTTCAAAATGACCTAGGGTCGAATGATGAACATTTTGAAGATTTCGTATTAGAGTCGCAATCGCAGTTTTATACGGCGATGACTGAGAGTTATGAGGGCTTAACCACCACATATGAAGAAAGTATTGATCATTATGACCCGCCCTTTATAAGTTATGAAGTCACTACTGACTTGCCAAAAGGGCTGTCTTTTCCGCTCCAAACGATAGACTTATCGCTGCAACAAAACCACATTTCTCAACAAGAACTCGCGCTCAATTCAAACGTTCGGGTACTACCAAAGTCCAGCTATCAGCGGATATTTTCAGCGCTTTGCCAAGATACTCAGTTTTCAACCAACACTTCCAATCGGGACTGTGCTTACATTTTGTTGCTGTCTATGATTACAGCGTTGCCCATTAAATCTTTAACTATTGCAGGATACATTGGTCATCCGAGTATTTTTAAAATTGGTTTGAATCGAAGCTACATTCAGCATTCGCTTGGTATTACCAAACGGCAAGAAGCGTTTGATGGTAGTAAGTATGAAAATCAGCTTGATATCATTAAAATTCCTGTCCCGCAATGGCTTATCGATGAAATATTAACAGGTGAGCTACCATCAGATAATGATATTCAAGAATATCTTACCTATCTACGCGCTAAAATAAGTTTGCCATACTTATCAACAAATCGTATTGAGACTGCACTGCATGTGGTGCTTTCTCGCTACACGCCAAACAGCAATGCTCACATCGCTGACCTGATTTGCAGAACGCCTGCCTCTCAAGCTCCAGCCATGTATTACAGCAGTCATCTTAGCGAAGAGATTTTGTCTCACTATAAATTAGCGCTGAGTATATTTAATCAAGACAATCACTTTGATATGTCATATATCACCCCTTGGCACAAGTACACGTTAGGTTCTGGATTTGCATTTACGCCAAATTATGTTCGTGAGATTATCACTGAGCTGCAAGCATGGGCGGACAGCAGTACTGATGCCAATACACATTTTAATCGTATCAGCATTTTCGTATGGTTTGTACTTTGTTTATTGACGGGTGTACGACCAAATAACGGTATCGGACTGATGAGCGATATCGATCTTGAGGCTGGCTGGCTAATGATTGATGACAAACCCAATCGAAAATCAAAGAGTCATAGACTCATACCTTTATGTTCGACACTCATACGCTTACTAAGCGATTACCGGAGCTATTTAATTGGTTATCAGCTTAATAATTTATTGAAACAGGAAATTAGCGAATGTATTGATGAGATACGTCTAGGTAATGAGATCGCATTATTGCGACTGCTATCAGAGAACTTCAGTACACTTGATGTCATCAAACGAGGCGACGCTTATCATATGACCAAAGATATTATTGACACTGACCCTTATTGGACCCGTCATTTTGTACGGACCCAACTTGAAAGACTAGGCGTTGATATGGTGCTCATCAATGCAGTTGTTGGTCATGAAAAAGCGCGCCAACATGCATTAGGACGTTTCTCATCACTTAGTAAGCATCAGATTAAACAAGTGGGTGATCAGTTTGAACAGCTGGCAGAGACATTGGGTTTAAAAGAAATTAATATCAAAAACAATCATGATGAATGGAGCATGTCGTGCTCGTAAATGAAATCAAGCTGCCTAAAATTATAGATACACTGGCAAAATTTGATGGAAGAAAAAAGGCTTATATCCCTGACCCTCAAATACTAGAAGAGGTAGGGAAGGCCAAGCAGCTTGAAATTGGATTGCTTGCTAAGTTTCAAACCAAATGGGAGCAACTACGTCAAGCGTATCCTGATAATATCAAGATACTAAAAGATACTAAAAAATACTCTCGTAAAGCTTGTGCTTATCATAGCCATACTTTTTTAGTAGAGAAGCATAGATGTCGCATTATATATTTTGATAAGCGCTGGTGGCGTTGGGATTTGCTGTTGCAACAGTTCAATATTGTTTTAAATCAACAAATCAGGCCCATAGATGCAGAAGGGTTTTTAGAGTTTCAAAGCTATGCTCATCAAACCATCACGCAGACATGCCAAACAGAGAAAAGAGTTAAACAAGCCTATAAAGTGGTAAATCGTTTTATTGACTATCAAAACAAGCATTTTATGCTTAATGATTATCGCTATCCTAATATCAAGACTGTATTGCCCACAAAATTTAATCCGCTCCTCATTAATAATGATTGGATCACTAAAGGTAAGCAAATTAATGAGATGGTACGAGCGGTAAGTCACCACTGGACACAAACGAGTGAGTATAGCTTAGAAGAAATATTAGGATGGCTGGTTTACTCTGGCATCATGTATGGTGGCATTAATAGTAAAGCCATACTTGAAAGTTGGCTTGAGGCTCTAATAAATGAAAAATACCAGCCATTTATCAATAAGCGATTACTAATATCAGTCCGGTTTCTACAAGCGTATTATGGCAATGAGCGTAGTAACACGCAAAATCAGCTTTACAACACTCAGCAAATTGTTCTAGATATGGTCAGCCAATGCTGGTTGCTACGATATCGCCAAGCAAAAAATAAACTGGCTATCAATGATGAGGCTGAAAAAAGTTTAAAAAAAAGTGCTGAGAGTTACTTGATAAACGCTTTAAAACCAGTGCTTAACAATGGGGGTTTGACGATTTTAACTTTTCCGCAGATGCTGTCTTACGCAAGTTACCATTGGGAGATGCTTGATGGTGCTGATATTGATCAAGCTTCCGTAGCGGTACTGAGTAGCAAGCAAAATACAGCAGGGCTGACCAAAGAGAAGTTTAAAGAATTTTTAGAAGGACAATATAAGAAATCGGTAAAAAATTACGACTTAGACGATATTCTAAAGTTGTCAATAAAAGGATCAGAAAATATATTAGATAAAAGCACGACTCCAAGCCTACATGGTAGAAAAGTACGGCGCTCAGAGCTGATTACGGATATCGCTAGTGATTTTAAAATTGTAGGAAGTCTAAAAAGTAAGAGATTAGGCTATAAACCGCTTACTTTGATCCAAAGGATAGAAAAAAGGTATGAGCAATACACTGCAGTTAATGAGAGGGTGTTTTTAGATTGGATACTGGCTCTTTTAAAAGATGAGTTGGACAATTCTATTAAAAGTACTTCCGTGTTGCAATACATTAGAAGCATTGGCTATGAATGGCTGTATTTTTCAATGAATCAGCCTATTGATGGTTGGGATGAAGAGGACTTTGAGGTGCTCTATGAGGATATTTTGGAGTACAAAACCACAGTTCGCCGTCACATAAATATTTCTTATTATGCAAAGCTGTTACAACGCCTTCATAACTTTGCTCATGAAAATTACGATCTACCACAAGTAACGATTGCCTATGAAAAAGAGGGTCGACGCGTTCGTGCTGAGTTGATTTCCCTTCATATGTATCACGCGATTATTACACAGATTTTGCATAGCGTGGATATTCTAGAGCGAGAGATGTTTGCTTTGATGTTTATGCTGGTCTATCGAACAGGAATGCGTAAAAAGGAGCTGTTAGGATTACGGTACATTGATATAGAAGGCCTAAATTCACCGTCTCCGTCACTTGTTGTTCGTAGTAATCCTTATCGTGATTTAAAAACAGCTGGCAGCAATCGTAGAATCCCTATTTATGCTTTGTTGCAGCCAGACGAGTTGGCATTATTTATAAGATACACACAAAGTACTGTCGGTCTTAATCCTAGAAGCTTTATATTCACACTATCTTCTGAAAAGACGCCAATTGATGATCACGTACCGCTACAACTGCTAAGACGTATCTTACAGGACATCCCAAAAAAGCCAGGTAATAAGCCGGAGCAAACCTTTCATGCGTTTCGACATACGGCGGTTACTAATTTATCACTTGTACTATGTGGTGATACTGAGCTTGTTAAAGCTTTGACTGATTATAACGAAGAAGACATTAAACGGATCAAATATGGCGTTCTTGGTGAGCATCTTAATGCGCAAGATCGCTGGTACGCTCTATCTGGAATCATGGGTCATTTATCACCGCAGCGCAGTTTTGAGTATTACAACCATATCGCTGTTTTAATGGCAACTTATGCGCTGAGCGGCGCTAATATTAAGCTGCCAGTTGGTGCCATTAACAACGTCACTGGCATCAATAGAAAAAGGCTTAAAGAGAATGATGCCATTATCGACCATAACGACGTCAGCCTAACTAGCGTCCGAAAGTTGTTGTTTCGAAGTCTTAGTCAGCGCAAATATGAAGCGCCTCGCTTATGTATTAAAAACACGACCCTTTTAGTCGATTCACAAAGTAGGACAGAAACGTTATTTATGCGCTATGGCATGAATAGCATTTGGTTCTTATTACAGCAAAATGCTTTAGGCATAGCTTTAAAGCAGGCTGCAATAATGGTTAATATTGATTTACACGACGCAGATATCATTATAAATCGAGCGCGAAAAGTAGCCAATGTGACCTCGAGCCATGATAACCCTAGATTCATTGGAACAAATGGCCTTCCAAAAAGTATTCAGTACAAAAGTGATTATAGATTACTGTCTTCACTGCAAAGCAGTGCTCAAAAACTACGAGATAACTCATTAGATGATTGGCAGTGGTTTATAGCTCTATGCCAAGAGCATCTATCTTACAGTAAGGCGTTTGTTCCTTTTTCAATCAAAGAAAAGAAAGCGTTACGACGTTTTATCAAAATTGCCAAACAATTACTGCCAGCGAAAAATTGGCTAGTTGCTCATCCTGCGGCATCACAAGTCCATCTTAATTTAGCTGATATGAAGGGATTGCGTAGCATCAGTAAAGATAGTATGGGTACGTTCAACATTGGAATCGCTTTGATTGATAACAGATCCTCTGTAAATGATAAATGGCAATTTTCTCCGTTGCTGCGATTTTTTGTTTATATGGTATTGATTACGGATGAAGAGTTAGTGATTTTAGATAATGCGTCATAAGTTATTTAAGTTTGCTTCGGTGTTCGACAGCGACGCCTAGAATTTAAAAATCAGTGAATCTACTATCAATAATGGGGTAGGCAGGGTTATGAGCAATGAGCTGAGTGAGCTATGCTGAAGAAACCGTAGAGGTAAACTTGGTAAACTAAGCGTATTAATCGGAGCTTACCAGAAACAAGAAAACTACCTCCCAGAGCCAAATTTAAGAATGAAGCTGTCAAGAAGGTTGCGGGAGGGTATAACTAGGACTAGCTGTCAATCAGTGCCCAAGCTTATAAAACAATCTCATAATTTGTACTACGCCCTGAAGCAGCGGACTTCTCTAACATTCCTTTTTCTATCAAATCATTGATATCTCGAAGTGCGGTATCAATCGAGCACTTATTAATAGTCGCCCATTTTTTAGTGGTCAACTTGCCGTAAAAGTCACTCATCAAACTATTAAGCATCTTAATCTGTCTATCATTTAACGCATGATGTCGATGCATCTGCCAAAAGTTGGCTTTATCCATAATTTTATCGGTGGTCGCTTGAGCTGCAAGTAAAGCGTCTTTCAGCGTTTCTAAAAACCAAACCAGCCACAAAGTAATATCGCGATCGCCTTTTTGTGTACGTTCCAACACCTTATAATAATCATTGCGCCGATTTAGAATTTGCGCGGACATACTATAAAAGCGCTGAGCGCTACCATCACTTTTTGCTAGCATTCGCTCCGTGATTGCTCTTGTCAGCCGTCCATTACCATCATCGAAAGGATGCAACGTCACAAACCATAAATGCGCGATACCCGCTTTAATGACCAAATCTAAATTATCTTGCTGGCTAGACGGCATATTAAGCCACTGTAAAAAAAGATCCAACTCATCAAAAATCCTGTCTGCATGAGGAGCAACAAAATGCACTCGCTCTCGGCCATAGCCTCCTGAAACTACTTGCATAGCGCCTTGACTATCATCCCGAAGCTTGCCAACTTTAATACGATAAAGCCCGCTATAGCCTTCTGGGAACAGCGCTCGATGCCAACCGAGCAAATCTTCTAACAATAAGGGCTTTTGATAGTGGAATGTTGCATCTAGCATCATCTCAACCACTGCATCAATTTCTCGTGAGGCTGCAGGCATATTATGGTCATCAACCCCTAAATGCCGAGCAACAGAGGATCTTACTTGATCTGTTTTTAAAATTTCACCTTCGATCTCAGATGTTTTAACGATTTCAAGAGTAACGGCGTCTAACTGAGCTTCAACATTTAAATCAAATCCTAGTGTCAGCAATTTTCCGAGAAGCTGACCTTGAAGCAATCGCACTTGGCTTACCAGCGGCAACAGTTTTTTATCTGACCATTGCCAATCTGTCCAATTGGGGTGTTCATGAATATAAGTAACGTGTTTCATAATAAGACCAAAACCTGCAGAAGTTAGAGGGCTATTCTCCTTATATTATGCAGAGATTAGACTTAATAAACAAGGAAAGTCATCGCCGAAATGATGAGTTAAACCTAGCCTTTTTAGTAAAAAGGACAGAAAAAGTGGAGAAAATATAGGTAATTAGCTCAAAAAACCGAGGGGGGAGTGGAGGTAAAAACACTATAATTTTATAGTGCCTATTTACGAAATAAATCTAATATGATTTTAAATAACTTTGCGTTTTCGTGAAGTTAAAAATCGCTGTAGGCATTATAAATAAAGGGATGTAATATAAGATACATTTATGGGTTTTGGTTGACCTACCTTGACATGGTAGAGGTCGCTAGTTCGAATCTAGTTACGCCTACCAGATTCGAAAGCCCCAATCTTTATGATTGGGGCTTTTTTTATGCCCGTTTTATAGGGGTTGTAGCGGAGATCGAAATTTCGTATCTGTAGGACGCTCAAACTTTATAATTCGCCTGCCTCTTAAAATAAGTTTTTTGACTTTTTCTAAAAAAATCTATCTAGATTTAATCCGCACCATAACTCTGCCTTTTAAGATCTATGCTGTTTGAGAAACAAACAAAGCTTAATGGCTGGGCAACATAGAAATGTTACTATGAGCTTTAAAGTTGAATAAATATGACGATAGCAATTATTTTATTTGCATCGTTTGATAGTTGTCATTTTTAATCACATAGATTTAAAACTAAAATAAAGCGGGGCAAGATATGGGATTGTTAGTCGACGGTCAATGGCAAGATAAATGGTATGACACCAAGGCGAGCGAAGGACGCTTTGAGCGCGAAGATGCTGGTTTTAGAAACTGGGTCACGGCTGATGGCAGCGCAGGCCCATCAGGTATCGGTGGCTTTAAAGCTGAGCCCAATCGTTACCATTTATATGTCTCGCTTGCATGTCCTTGGGCGCATCGCACCACCATTTATCGTAAGTTAAAGGGCTTGGAGGACATGATTTCACTGTCTATAGTGCATCCCTTTATGGGCGATAAAGGTTGGACATTTGCAGAGGGCGCAGGCGTTATTGCTGATCCAATCGTCAAAGCAGACTATCTATATGAAGTTTATATTGCCGCGAAGCCTGATTATACGGGACGCGTGACAGTGCCAGTATTATGGGATAAAGAAACCAATACCATCGTCAGTAATGAATCGTCTGAGATTATTCGGATGTTTAACTCAGCCTTTGACGAAGTAGGGGCAACAGCAGTTAGTTTTTTGCCAACAGAATTGCTAGCAGAAATCGATACGGTTAATGAGTTTGTTTATTCAGCGGTCAATAACGGCGTTTATAAAGCAGGATTTGCTACAACTGAAGCTGCTTATAAAGAAGCAGTAATAACGTTATTTGATGCGCTAGACACGTTAGAGGCGCGTCTGATAGAGCAGCGTTACTTACTAGGTGATATGATTACTGAGGCGGACTGGCGCTTATTTACCACGCTCGTGCGCTTTGATGCGGTATATGTTGGACACTTTAAATGTAATATTCGCCGCATTGTTGATTATCCCAACCTTTGGGGCTATCTGCGTGATTTATATCAGGTGCCCGGTATCGCAGAGACGGTAAGTATCGAGCATATAAAGGCGCATTATTATACCAGCCATGCCAATATCAATCCCACGCGTATCATCCCTGTAGGTCCGCTGCTTGACTTTGATACAGCGCATGACCGTGCGCATTTATAATTTTTATTAAGCTTTTAAAATAGTAATACAGAAAAAACCGCGCCAGCTAATACATAAGCTGGCGCGGTTTTTTTATATACAAAGCAATTTAATGCATATTAAGCATTATTCAACTGACGAGCCGCTTCTAGGGCAAAGTAAGTCAAAATCCCATCAGCGCCCGCACGGCGGAAACCTATCAAGGATTCCAAAATCACCGCATCGGTTAGCCAGCCATTTTGAATAGCAGCCATATGCATCGCATATTCGCCCGACACTTGATACGCAAAAGTCGGTACACCAAAGGTATTTTTGACTTCACGAATAAGGTCTAAGTATGGCTGACCCGGTTTAATCATCACCATATCAGCGCCCTCGGCTATATCCATGGCGACTTCGTGAAGCGCTTCAGCGCGATTACCAAAGTCCATTTGATATTGCTTTTTATGACCGCCTTTTAAGTTGCCTGCACTGCCGACGGCATCACGGAACGGACCGTAGTAAGCAGAGGCGTATTTGGCAGAGTAGGACATGATAGCGGTATTGACAAAGCCTTCGGCTTCAAAGGCATCACGCATGGCTTTGATGCGGCCATCCATCATATCACTTGGCGAGATGATATCAGCGCCAGCGCGAGCGTGGACGAGCGCTTGCTTGACCAATACTTCCACCGTTTCGTCATTGACCACATAGCCGCTGTCATCAAGCAACCCATCTTGACCATGTGAGGTATAAGGGTCTAGCGCCACATCGGTCATCACTACCATTTCTGGCACGGCATCTTTCACCGCTTTGACTGCACGTGCGCTAAGGCCGTTTTCATCATAAGCCGATTTACCATCAGGCGTTTTTAATGAATTATCAATAACGGGGAAGATGTCGATCGTGGTGACACCCTCCGCTAATAATTCTTTGGCATAATTAATCAGCAAATCAATCGATAAGCGCTCAACACCGGGCATACTAGCGATTGCTTCGCGCTTATTATTGCCTTCTAAAACAAAGACAGGGGCGATAAAGTGCTTGGGATGCAACTCAACTTCACGAATCATCGCGCGCACGTTATCGTTATAACGCAAGCGACGTAGGCGAGTTTCAGGGAATTGACGGTTAAAAGTATAAGTCATGAGGTTTCCTTATTTGATATTAAGCATGTGTTACTTATCAGCTTGATTAAACAAGCTGTTTTAATGCATGTTTTTTATAAAATTGGCACCACTAAAGTGATAAAAGCGTCGTTAATATAATGTTCTATTATACCCAGCACTACTATAATCAGTAGCCACTATAATCAGTAGCCACTATAACCAATAGTCGCTATCGAAAGCAAAAAGCCCTACCAAGTCGGTAGGGCTGATTGTACGTATCGACTGTCAATGTGAGGGTAGTGCGCTCACAATATCTTTTATGACTGTTTAAGGCTCAACAATCTGGGTAACAGGTACTTGCTCAACACTGGTGTCGCTAAAGGTCGTCTTTTCAGTGACCACGCCTACCGCCGCGTCTGTTTTGCCATCATTATTGACATCAACCACAGCGGTCGGCTTAAAGGTTGCCTTTTCTGTTGGTTGCGCCTGCTTAATCGCTTGCGCTTCTTGTGCAGAAGCCACACGAGCTGAGCTAGCCGCATCGATGGCATCGACCGCTTTTGCTTTATTGCTATTGGCAGGTAGATTGACCAATTGCACTAAGTTTTTATGCGGTACAGGAATCACCGTTGGTACGTCAAGGTTAGCGCCGCCGCCTAAGACTTGATAAAGCTCGACTTGGCTAATGATTTTTTGTAGCTCTAAGTCCAAGATACCTTGCTGCGTTGAGAACAATGAGCGCTGCGCATCAAGCACGTCTAGATAGTTTGCAATACCTGCTTTAAAGCGTGCATCGGCAATCTGATAGGTCTGCTCAAAGTTATCTTGCAAGCGGTATTGCGCGGCGAGCTGATCACCCAATGTTGCGCGTGTTGCCAACACATCTGATACTTCGCGGAACGCGGTTTGGATAGATTTCTCGTAGCCAGCTAGCGTCTGTTCACGCTCAATTTTCGCCACGTCGTAATTGGCATCTAAGCGACCAGCATCAAAGATAGGCACGCTAATGCTTGGGCCAAATGACCAACCGACCGAACCACTCTTAAACAGGTTATCTAAACTGCCGCTACTCAAACCTACGCTACTGGCTAGGCTGATAGACGGGAAGTAAGATGCGCGTGCTACTTCGATATTGGCACCAGCAGCTTTTAGATTGTATTCTGCTTGTAGCACATCAGGACGATAGCGTAGCAACTCACTTGGTAAGCCGGCGTTAAATATCTGCTGATTTGTGATATTACTGACCGCAGGCGTTGGAATAAGGTTGGTTGGAATCGGTCCACCTACCAAAAACTGCAAGGCATTACGCGCTTTTAGAATACTGCTTTGCGCCCGTAAGACAGCAAGTTTGGCATTTTCTAATGACGCACTGGCTTGCAAAGATGGCAGCTTAGGATCAATACCTGCTTCAAAGCGTTTATCAGCAATAAATAGTGATTTCTCACGACTTTCAACCGTAGCTTCTGCCAGTTTTAATTGCGCTAAGCTATAGCTTAAGTTGGCATAGCTTTGAGCGATATTACTGATTAGACTGATTTGGGTCGAATCTTTTGCCGCTGTCGTGGCCAAGAAATTCTGTAACGCTTGGTCTTTTAAGCTGGCAATTTTACCCCAAAAGTCTAACTCATAGTTGGCAAGACCAAGATTGACGTTATAGGAGCTGTTAGGGTTTTTGTCAGTTCTGTTTTGCGCTTGGCGTTTATAACCGCCACTACCATCAATTCTAGGTAAATCATTAAGATCGGTGATTTGATATTGGGCGCGTGCTTTCTCAATTGCTAAGCGGGCGCTTTCAAAGTCTTTGTTGTTCTCTAAACCTAACGCAATTAAACCTTTTAGGCGCTCGTCGCTATAGAAATTCTGCCAGCGTTGACCGGCGATACTTGGCTGATCAGCGCTACTCACGGTTTCTTTATCAAACGCGCCATAAGTTTGTTCGATAGGTATATTCGGCTCAGCAAGGACAGGGCGCATATCCGCTTTTGGAATGGTATTACAAGCCGCCATGCTTAACGCTAAAGCGGTCAAGCCGATTAGACGACCGCCATTTTTGCGCAGTACTGCAAGCGCCGGTTGCGCAGTGGTAGCAATGTTTGCTACCGCTGCTGAGCTTAAGGTAATATTTTTTTGAGCACTCATTGTGTATTATCTCCAAGGCTTACAGGCTGATAACTCTCAGAAGGCATTGGGTCAGAAGGCGTTGGGTTTTGCGGGCCAGGTGTGCCGTCATTGCCATCATCTCTATCGTTTGGTTTGTTGTTCTCATATTTATGCGGGAACATACTACGTACCCAAATATAGAACATCGGAATAAAGAAGATACCTAAGATAGTTGCGGTGACAACACCACCAACCACACTAGTACCGATGGCGTTTTGACTGCCCGAGCCCGGACCTGTGGCGATGAATAATGGCACAACACCGAGTCCAAAGGCAAGTGAGGTCATAATAATCGGACGCAGACGTTGACGCGCCGCTGTCATGACCGCCTCTTTTAGACTATAGCCTTCTTCTTGGTGTTCTTTTGCAAACTCAATAATCAAGATGGCGTTTTTGGCCGATAGACCAACCACCGTCAGTAGACCAACTTGCAAGTAAATATCGTTATTAAAGCCGCGTAGCCACGTAAATATCACCGCACCTAGCACTCCAAGTGGGATAACCAATAGGACAGAGAAGGGGATAGACCAGCTTTCATACAAGGCGGCTAGACATAAGAATACCACTAAGATTGACAGCGCATAAAGCATCGGCGCTTGGGCACCTGACTTTTGCTCTTCAAGTGACATACCTGTCCACTCATAGCCAACACCTTCAGGCATCTTCTCCATTATGGCTTCCATGGAGCTCATTGCTTCACCCGTACTCAAACCGGGCGCGGCACTACCTTGAATATTCATTGACGGTAAGCTGTTGTAACGGGTCAAACGCGGAGAGCCTGATTGCCATTCGCTACTAGAGAAAGCATCGAATGAAATCATATCACCGCTATCGTTACGGACAAACCATTTACCGATATCATCAGGGTTGGTTCGGCTGCTTGGCTCACCTTGGACAAACACACGCTTAATACGACCGCGGTCGACGAAGTCATTGATATAGCTTGAACCCCAAGCGGTAGAGATGACGCTATTAATATTACCCAATGACAAACCATAAGCAGCAGCTTGTTCTTGGTTGATATTAATTTTTAACTGCGGTGCATCTTCTTGACCGTTCGGACGAACGCCTGCGACTTTGTCATTTTGCGCCGCCATACCGAGGAGCATGTTACGAGCTTCAAGTAGCCCATCATGACCAAGGTTGCCGGTGTCCTGAATCATTAAATCAAAACCACTGGCGTTACCAAGTTCGGTAATCGCGGGCGGTACAATCGCAAATACTTGGGCTTCATTTAACTGGGTAAAGAAGTAACCCATGGCACGATCGGCCACCGCTTTTGCCGTGTTTTCTGCACCAGGACGATCAGCCCAGTCAGATAAACGTACGAACGCCAGTCCCATATTTTGCCCTTGTCCAGCAAAACTGAAACCTGCAATGGTAAAGACAGAGGCAATATTATCGCCTTCTTGGGTATCATAATAATTACTGACTTTATCGAGTACATCTTGCGTTTCATCCAGCGTCGCACCAGCAGGAAGCTGAACTAAGGTAAACATAATACCTTGGTCTTCTTCTGGTAAGAACGAGCCGGGGATACGTAAGAATACTACTGCCATGATACCGATGATGGCAGCATAGCCGATTAAGTATAACCATTTAAAGCGGAAGCTTTTACCAACCGAGTTTTCATAGCTACGGCTGACTTTATAAAAAGAGCGGTTAAACCAACCAAAGAAGCCTTTTTTCTCTTCTGTCGAGGCTTTGTCATGGCTTTTGCTACGTTTGAGCAAGGTCACACACAGAGCAGGGGTAAAGATAAGCGCGACCAGTGCCGATAAGACCATGGCAGTAATCAAGGTGATTGAGAACTGACGATAAATCACACCGGTTGAACCGCCAAAGAAGGCCATCGGTACGAATACCGCCGATAGAATCAAGGCAATACCGATAACGATTTTACTAATCTCGCGCATCGATTGTAGGGTAGCGTCTTTAATGGAGATATGAGGATCTTCCTCCAAAATACGCTCGACGTTTTCTACCACCACAATGGCGTCATCGACCAGTAGACCGATGGACAGTACCATGGCAAACATGGTTAGGACGTTGATACTAAAGCCTGCAATATAGAGTACCGCAAAGGTACCTAATAGAACCACAGGAACGGCAAGGGTCGGAATAATGGTCGCACGCCAGTTCTGTAAGAAAATGAACATGACGATAAATACTAAGACAATTGCTTCAATCAGCGTCTTGACCACTTGCTCGATAGACAAACGTACAAACGGCGTGGTGTCATAAGGGACGACTGATACCAGACCCGCTGGGAAGTTTGCTTCCAGCTCGGCCATACGTGCGCCAACCGCTTCGCGCGTTTCCAGTGCGTTTGCACCACCGGCCAATGAGATACCTAGACCGGCTGCTTCATTACCGTTATATAGTGAAATAACACTATAGTTTTCACTACCGATTTCAACTTTTGCAACATCGCCTAAGCGAACTTTTGCACCAGAGGTATCAGTTTTTAACAGAATGTTTTCAAATTCTTCAGGGGTTTGTAGATAGCTTTGTACCGTAACGGTAGCGTTGATAACCTGTTGGTCGGTATCAGCAGGCGCTTGTCCTAGCTGACCGGCCGAGACTTGCGCGTTTTGCGAGCGCACAGCATTGACCACATCAGATGGCACCATGTTATAGCTACGTAAGCGGGCAGGGTCGAGCCAAATGCGCATCGCATAAGCCGAACCAAACACCTGTACTTCACCCACGCCTTCAACACGGCTTAACTGGTCAACGACGTTTGAGTTAATATAATCGGCGATATCCGCGCGATCCATGCTGCCGTCTTCAGAAATAAAACCTTGCACCATTAAAAAGCTGCTAGAGGATTTATTGACGTTGACGCCTTGGCGCTGCACCGACTCAGGTAATGAGCTCATGGCGGCTTGAAGTTTGTTCTGTACCTGTACCTGCGCGGTATCAGAATCAGTACCGTTTTCAAAGGTTAAGGTTACTGACGCGCCACCGTTTGACGAGCTTGACGATGACATATACATCAGACCATCAAGACCCTTCATACGTTGTTCAATAATCTGTACAACGGAATTTTCAACGGTTTGAGCGTTGGCACCAGGATAGCTTGCGCTGACCGAAATCGTTGGTGGTGCAATACGTGGATACTGCTCAATCGGCAAGTTAATGACCGATATCACCCCGATGAGCATGACCAAAATAGCCATCACCCATGCAAAAATAGGGCGATTAATAAAAAAACGTGACATAGTATATCCCTAGTCTTCCTATCTTTGAATGGAATTAGTTAGCGGTAGATTCTGCAGGTTTTTTAGCAGCAGCATCTTTACTAGCTGGCTTATCCATCGCTTTTGCAGCTTGCTGCGGCGTTTGGGCAGTAGGTGCACCTGGCTTAGCAGGGGCTGCATTGGCATCTGGTAATGGTTTGGCGACCACCTCTTGCTCAGGCTTCACTTTTGCACCGCCGATAACCACCACTTTATCCCCTGCTTGTAGGCCGTCTGTGATGACCCATTGCCCTTTATAGGTACCATTAATAGTGACAGGACGTACTTGAATTTTATTGTTCTCATCAACGATGTAAACTTGCGTTTCACTTTTCGGAGTACGCATCACGGCACTTTGCGGTACCAAGGCGGCATTGGTAATGACGCTTTGGGTTAAGCGGGCGCTGACATACATACCAGGCAATAAGATATTGTTTTTATTAGAGAAGACCGCACGTAAGGTCACCGCACCGGTTGACTCATCAACTTTTGCTTCAGATAAAGCAAGCTCACCGCGTACAGGATAAGTTGAGCCATCTTCTAATACCAATTCAACCGAGTTCATGCCTGCTTGTGCTTTACCGGCAGAGATTTGCTGGCGTAACTTAAGCAATTCGGATGAAGACTGGCTGATATCTACATAGATAGGATCTAGGCGTGAGATAGTCACTAAAGGATCAGGTTGACCGGCGCTAACCAACGTACCGGCAGTCACGCTAGAGCGGTCAGTACGACCTGAGAGCGGCGCACGTACGATAGTACGGTTTAAATCCAACGTGCTGGCTTGTAAACCTGCCTTGGCAGTTTGGATGCCCGCTTTAGCACTCTCAATACCTGCTTGCGTTTGTCCGATAGCCGCACGCGCACTTTCGACTGCCGCTTGAGCGGTACGAACTTGGGTGACAGCTTGGTCATATTGCTGCTTTGAGATAGCATCAATTTCGATCAAACCTTGCAAGCGTTGCAAATCATTCTGCGCTTGTGATAATGATGCTTGGCGGCTGACCAATTCAGCTTTAGCATTAGCATTGTTTGCCACCGCTGTCTGATAGTTGGCTTGAGCCTGCTGAATAGCCGCCTGCCCACTGGTAATAGACGTCGCGTAGTTATCAGTATTGATACGATATAAAGGTTGGTCTTTTTTGACGTTGCTGCCCTCACGGAACAACACCTCGTCAATAATGCCATTAACCTGTGGGCGAACGTCTGCGGTTTGATAAGCCGCGGTACGTCCAGCAAAGGTCTGTACTTGGGGTACGGTATCTAGAGTGACAGTCTGAACGTTGACGACAGCAGGTGGCATTTGCTGCTGTGCGGCTGCGTCACCAGCTGCGTCCTCGTTTTTGTCACAGCCAACCAGTACAGCTCCAGATAGTACAGATGCTATTACAAGCGCAAGAGTAGAGTGCTTCATCAATGTCCTCGGCAATATAAATATCATATAATAAATAATTACAGTATTAAAAGTTTAGGGGTAAATCTTAACGTGGTAGATATGGAAAGTAATATGCATTTACCGTTGCCAATATATCAGTCGCTAAACGCGTAACAATCGGATAAGCAGATTTAATTTAATGAATGATTATAAACTATAGGGTATACCCTACAGTCAAGGTGTAAAAAACCGTTTTTGCGTCTCACAATTGTCTTCTAGCTCAATAAATGCCTAACAGCCATTGATAATACAAGCATAGCGTTAAAAATACCTTGTAAAATTCGTAATGAATGCTGAACTAGAATATTGTTAATTTTTGTTTTTTTAAATGAGATTCAGAGATAGTAGCAAGAAAGCTGTATAAAAATACAGTAGAAAACAAAGGAGACAGAAAAATTCTGTATTAGCAATACTTAAGTGTGAACGCTAAAATATGGAGGCAAAACGTATGCGCTTAAGTCAGTGTTTGGTATGAGTAATGAGGAGACTGCTAGTATCATAGCCAAACGCTCCTCATCTTTTATGTCTTATTATTATAAAGTCAGGCTTAACTTAACCTTTAATAAATAAAGTGGTCTTTATCTGATATATTGAAATCTTGGTATATAGAGAATATATAAAAATCTCGATATATCAGATAAATAAATAGCCTTTACACTAAACGCGCGCTGGCAAGTTCCGTCAATTGATATAACCCTTGGCGGTAGCGATTATCAGGTAAGCTGCTAAGCGCTTGCTGGGCAAGTTTGGTTTCTTCTAATGCGCGCTGCTTACAGTATTCAAGCGAGCCTGAATGACGTACCAGTTCGATAAGCTGCTCAGCGTTTGGTGTTTTACCAGTTTGCACGGCGATACGTAACTGCTCATAGCCTGCGGTATCGCTGTCTTTTAATAGCTCAAGCGCCTTAATGGTTGGCAGCGTTGGTTTACCTTCCGCCAAATCGTCACCGAGATTTTTGCCCATCAGCTCGCTATCGCCACTATAATCGAGCACGTCATCGACGATTTGGAAAGCATTACCGAAATGTTGACCAAAATCAGCCAATGCTTGCAGGTGCTCAGTTTTATTTTGCAAAATAGCCGCGCCTTGGGTCGCCATCATAAATAAGCGTGATGTCTTTCCATCGATGATATTTAGATAATCAGCTTCAGTGGCTTCAGGATTGTGCTGATGCTGTAGCTGTAACACTTCGCCCTCGGCGATATCACAGGTACCATCTGAGAACACTTGCAATAACGGTAAGCTTTGAAACCCAACCAATAGGTTAAAAGCGCGGGCAATCAAATAGTCACCGACCAGCACTGCCGTGGCATTATCCCAAGTAGCGTTTGCGGTTGGCTTACCACGGCGCTGACCTGATTCGTCAATCACATCATCATGGACTAAGGTTGCGGTATGCAGCATCTCAGTAATCGCCGCCAAATGCATCGCTTGCTGCGACGGCTCATCATTAAACATCCGCGCGCATAACAAGGTAATGAGCGGGCGCATACGTTTACCGCCAGCATTAATCACATGCTGCGAGACGCTCATGACCAGTTGAACTTTGGAATTCAAACTGCCAAAAACCTGCTTGTCCATAATGTCAAAATCATCAGCAACGATGCTTTGAATATCGGCATAGCTTAGGGTGTCAGCATGGTTGGGTTCAGCATTGCTTGGCGTGCTTGCTAAGTTAGTTAAGGGTGTGGTTGATGCTGCAGCGGCGTTAGATAAAGAGTTACTGGTCATAATGAGTCGTCATACCAATGAAAATAAAAGAGGGTTTGGATAGCGGTCTATCTATTTATAGTAAGTGCTTATAACAAGTATTGATAGTGAAGCTATCGTTTGACGCATAATAGCATAGCTATCTGGGTCAATTGTTGATTTAAGTATAGCAGAATGCAGGGCTGTCTTTATATTTAGCCATCTGTTTAGCCCTATATTTTGATATATTGGTCGTCTAATTAAACAATAATAGATGGATGTTTATTAAGCTAATTAGCGTATCGATTGGAATTTATTCACCCGCATTGGGTAATAATAAGCCAATATTTACAAAAAACTGTAAGTAACTGATTATATAAGTTATAATAGCCGCTGTTGGATTTTAACCAATGATGGTTTGATGTCTTATACTTGAATAAAGATAGTGGTCTTAACAGCGGTGGTTTATACCCTTGTTAATCAATCACATCATTTTTATATATAAGTATAGACAAACATTTGAGCCAGTATTATTGGTATTACCACCTGAGCAAAACAAGAGATGCGGCTTGCTTTTATGAGCAAAAAGCCGTAAAATCTTGCCTTTAATTTTTCCCTGTCGTGTTCGTCGTAAAAGCGTTGGTATGATATCAGCCACGGCACACGGGTTAAACGGAGTCATACAATGTACGCAGTAATCAAAACTGGTGGTAAACAGCACCGTGTAGTCGTCGATGAATTGCTTAAAGTTGAACTACTAAAAGCAGAAAAAGGCGAAACAATTAAATTTGAAGACGTGTTGATGGTTGTTGACGGTGAAACTGTCAAAATCGGTCAGCCTGTCGTTGAAGGCGCTAGCGTAGAAGTTGAAGTGGTTGAACATGGTCGCGGCGAAAAAATCCGTATCATCAAACACAACCGTCGTAAGCATTATCACAAAGAGCAAGGTCACCGCCAATGGTATACCTTGTTAAAAATCAAAGCTATTAATGCCTAATTATTCACTTAGCAATTACTGCTAAATAGCGCACTAAATGCTTAAGAGTTGTCGCATTAGCGATAAGTCACATTAACAAGGAGATTTTCTCATGGCACATAAAAAAGCTGCCGGTTCGAGCCGTAACGGTCGTGATTCAAACCCAAAAATGCTAGGCGTTAAAATCTTTGGTGGCCAAGCTATCACAGCTGGTAACATCATCGTTCGTCAACGTGGTACAGAATTCCACGCAGGCGAAGGCGTTGGCATGGGTCGTGACCATACTTTATTTGCACTAAATGACGGTGTGGTAAAGTTTGCGACCAAAGGTAAATTCAACCGTCGTTATGTTATGGTTGAAAGCGCATAATTGCCCATCTGGGTTATTTTAATCGAAGATTAAAATAGCTTGATGACTAAAAAAAGCCCTTATTACCGTTTGGTAGTAAGGGTTTTTTTATGGTGCTGGTTCTTTATTAAAAGCAGGTTATTAAAAGCAAATGATTATAAATAGCAGGTCATAACATTAGCAATAGCTCGCAAACTGCTTTTAAATAACCCTAATTTATATATAAAACAGACAACAAATAACAGTGAATGCTATGTAACGCTACTGGTTACAAGCGTGTATGGCAGCGGTAGTAATGATTGCAAATCATGACTAGGCGCGTAATAAAAAAACTGGCACACTGTCTGCATTGTTTAATCACGTCAGTTTAAGTTTATTGATTCTGAACTGACTATCGTGAGATAAGCACTTATTGAAAACAAAAATTTTAATTAAAACGTTTTATCTTTATGCTATTTTGCATTTAAAAGAGGATTTATAATGACTTTATTAACCAACAAAACAACCTTAAAACAAAAAGTAATGAGCGGTGCTTTAGCGGGTGTATTGATGACCTCACTTGGTGTTGCCGCGCCGATGATGGCTTTAACGCAATCGGCAACGGCTGCTCCGGCTGATAATCTGACTGCCGCCAAACGCTTAAACAAATTATTAAGTAATACCAAAAGCATGACGGCTAACTTTAGCCAAACTACCAAAGGCGCAAATAGTGGTACCTTTACGGGTACGATGAGTGTGCAGCGTCCAAATAACTTCCGCTGGGAAACCAAGTCACCGTCCGAGCAGCTGATTGTGGCAAATGGCAGCTCGATGTGGGTTTATGATAAGGATTTGGAGCAAGCGACCAAGCAAAATGTCGATAGCCAAGTGGGTAATACCCCAGCGCTATTGTTGTCAGGTGATCCAAGCAAAATTGATAAGAACTTTAAAATCACTCAGCCATACGCCAATAAAAACTACTACGTATTATATCCAAAGTCAGAGAGTGCCAGTTTTAAGAGCTTATCGATGAGCTTTAGCGGTGGTAAGCCTGTGATGATGGTATTGAATGATAGTTTAGGACAAACCACGACGATTAAGTTTAGTGGCATCAAAATGAACCCAAGTATCGGTAGCAGTCAGTTTAAATTTACGCCACCAAAGGGCGTTGATATTATTAATCAGTAATTATTAATCAATAATCAGTACTGTTAATCTAACCGTACTTATTTAAAAAAACTGGTTTAAAAATTTGCTTTAAAAACTGGTTTCAAAAAAAGGACAAGCCTATTCGGTTTGTCCTTTTTTATTATGGCAAGAATAATACGCAGGTCTTATTTTAAGCGATCTAAGAGAAGGCTTTGATGCTAAGACAGCGCTTTGATGGCTTCCATATCTGGCAGTGCGGGCAGCTCATCTAAATTGGTCAATCCAAACGCATCTAAAAATTGCGGCGTGGTATGTAGCAGTGCAGGGCGGCCCAAGGTTTCTTTGTAACCTTTCTCTTCAATCCAACCTTTATCAAATAATTGGCGCAGTATATTACTCGATAGCGTCACACCGCGCACGTGCTCGATGTCACCGCGTGTTACTGGCTGCTTATAGGCAATGACACTCAACGTTTCAAGCAGGGCTTGGCTGAGGCGTTCTTGTCGCTGCGGGAATACACGCTGAATTAACGGACTATAGCTATCTGCGATTTGTAGCCGATAACCACTGGCCGTCTCATGTAAGGTCAGTACACCAGCATCTAGACGCTGTTGTAATATCTCCAACGCTCGCGCAAGCTCGTTAGTATTTAACGATAACTGCTTCTTTAATACATTAGCCGTAAGAGGCGCCTCAGAGGCGTGCAGGAGCACCTCGATATGCTTGCTCATCTCTTCTAAGTGTCGCTGCTGCGTATCTGTCATTGCACATATTCTCTATTAAAGAAGACCATTAAGCATTAAGCCAGCCACTGTAACGTTAATTGTCCTATGTGGCTGTTTTCTGCAAACTCATCGTCAGCAGCAGTACCGTGACCTTTTAAATCAGCGTTTATAACACCAACCAACTGCCGTTTCATGAGCTCTAAGACTGCGACAAAGCTAACCACCACACCTATCTTACCTTGGGTTTTATCCAACAGCTCATAAAAAGAGTGCTCGCCATCCGTGCTTAGCTGCCTACTAATACTGGCAATACGGTCGGAAAGGGGCACGGCATCAACTTTGATAGTATGCATCTGATAATCAGGCTGTAGCTGCATTTTAAATAAGCTATCAATCAAAAGGTTCGGCGAGTAACTGGGTAATTCCGCATTCATAACGTCTTGACTGGGCATACTGACCATCGCTAAAAACACATCGCGCTCAAGACGCACCAGATTGTCCAAACGCTGACTGGCCACTTTAATTTGCGCATATTCTTCAAGGCGCTCAATCAGCTCAGTTTTTGGATCACGCTCATCGCTTGGCGTTTCGGGCTTTGGTAGTAGCAGCTCGGTTTTAATCGCAATCAAGGTTGATGCCATCAGCAGATAGTCACCGGCCAATTCAAAATGTTCGGTATCCAGCTCACTGATATAAGCCAAATACTGCTCTGTAATCGGCAATATCGGCATTTGGGTCAGATCAACGTTATTTTTTTTGACCAGATATAATAAAAAATCTAATGGTCCTGCAAACTGCTCTAACCAAATGGCAAACGCTTGCGGCGGCACATATAAATCTTCTGGTAGATGCTGCACCGGCGTCTGATAAATGCGCAGCGACATGTCATTGATAGCTAAATGTTCGTGTTGGCCATCATGCTCGCCATTGCTATCTATAAGCTCAGAGTTTTGATACGCGCCTACAAGAGAAGCGGCTTTTGTTAAAGCCGCTGGTTGATTTGTTAGCTCAGTCTGCACGCTTAGCATCCGCTTTGATTACGATAAGTTAAAGCAGTCAAAGACTTACTTAAGCTTAGCAAGTGGACGGATACCAATGGCACGACGAGTCTTATCTAGTTGCTTACGACTATGGCGTCGCGCTTTTTCTGCGCCCATCTGTAAGATTTCTTCCAGCTCTTTTGGATTGGCCATCAGTTCTTCATAACGTGCGCGGAATGGAGCAATCTCGCTATTGATTTTGTCAAACAGGGCTTGCTTGGCATCACCCCAGCCAATACCGGCGGCATACTGCGCCCGCATATCTGCAATCTCGGTAGGCGTCGCAAAAGCTTTATAAATCTCGAAAATAGCTGAATCATCAGGGTCTTTTGGCTCAGACGGTAACTGCGAATTGGTCACAATTTTCATGATGGCTTTATGCATCTGTTTTTCGGCGCTGACTTGCGGATTAGAATCACCAAATAATGGGATGGTATTGCCATAGCTCTTGCTCATTTTACGTCCATCAAGACCCGTCAGTAGTGGGATATCGTCATCTACAACCGCAGATGGGAGCGTAAAGAGGGGTTTATAGCGATGGTTAAAGGTACCTGCAATATCACGTGCCATCTCGACATGCTGAATCTGGTCTCGACCAACAGGCACATGCGTGGCGTTGAACATCAGGATATCGGCTGCCATCAGTACAGGGTAGCCAAATAGACCCATATTGATACCTTGGTCAGGATCGACATCTTCTTTTTGCATATTGATGTCGACTGCCGCTTTATAAGCATGCGCACGATTCATCAAACCTTTGGCGCATGAGCAGTTTAAAATCCAGGCAAGCTCTGGTATTTCGGGCACATCTGATTGACGGTAAAAGGTCACACGCTCAGGGTCAAGACCACAGGCAATCCAAGTCGCTGCAATGGCTTTGGTCGATTCATGAATAATAGTAGGGTCATAACAGCCAATAATGCCATGGTAATCTGCCAAAAAGAAAAACGCTTCGTCGTCACTGTTTTGGATAGACTGAATCGCTGGACGAATCGCGCCAACGTAATTGCCTAAATGTAAAGTACCAGTCGGTTTGATGCCGGTTAGGATACGTTTACTTTCTATTTTAGCTGCGTCTGTAACTGCGTCAGTTTGGGTGCTCATGAAAAATCCGTTATTTTGTTTCTCACGTTATTATTGATATCAGTGAGTTATTGATGTAAATGAGTTATTAATATAACTAAGTTAATAATATAGATAATATACAGGATAAAATATCAGCTACAAAGTATAGCAAATTTCGTCGCGATGTTATTGCCAAAAAAGGCTACCGATAGATATCAGTACGACCATTAGGGCCGTTTTTAAAGCGGCGATGAAACCACATCCACTGGGTCGGATCGATACGAATCAATCCTTCTAGCACTTCATTAACGCGCGTTGCATCGGCAATCTCGTCATCACTTGGATAATTATCAAGCTCTGGCGTAATGGTTAAATGATAATGCGGACGTTTGCCCTTTGGTAGGCTATCTGGCGTTTGCCGATAGGTATGCAGTGCCATAAGTGCAGGCGGATGCTGTTTGTCGCCCAGTTTGGCCATACGCCGTGAGGCCGTGATAGTAGCTGCTGGCACACCAAAAAATGGTGCCATGACGCCTTGTTTTAATCCGTAATCTTGGTCAGGTGAATACCAAATCACGTGGCCTGCTTTAATCGACTCAACAAAGCTACGCATGTCTCTACTGGCTATTTGCTTACTTAATATATTGGTGCGTCCATTATAGATAAACCAATCGAGCAAAGCGTTATTCTGGGGACGATACATGCCATCCATAGGGAAAAACTGCGTACATAGCATACCGCCAAGATCGAGCATCGTATAATGTGCCCCAAGCAAAATCACAGGACGACCTTCTTTTTGGGCATTAACTAAGTGCTGTAAGCCTGAGATAGAAACCGTACGCGTGAAAATATTGGGACGAAACCAAGCGCATAGCGTTTCAAACACCCCAATACCTTGATTGACAAAAACTTGCTTTGCCATCAGCTCGCGCTCAGCTTCTGGCTTTTCTGGAAAAGCCAGTCTTAAGTTAATCAAGGTATCACGTCTGCGTGAGCTTGCTACTTTGTAGATTAAAATACCCAGCTTACGACCTAGCCAAAACTGCCAACGTAATGGCAGATATATCATCGGTAGAAAGATCGCCAAGACTAGCCAAATACCCCAATATTTAGGCAATAAAAACTGCCATTGAAAGGGTTTCTTATCCACTTGCGCCGTTTGCTTATGCGTTTGCGTAATCGTTGGCGTGCCGATAGGGATAGCAGGTGACTTAGCCATTTTGCTATGTTTATTGTTATGCTCACCGGCCGTCGGTGTAGGCATATCGGTTTTTGCGGGCTTACTAGGGTCGTATTGTTCGGGGGCTTTCATAATAAGGACAAGGTAATAAAAGTTATGATTATGATGAGGCAGTGAGCGCGGCTTTGCAAGGTGATTTATGCACAAAAACTGGCACAGCTAAAAACCATCATTCAAAAATCCTCGCTAAAAACTGTCGTTAAAAAAGCATGGCTAAAAATAATCGCTATAAACCAGCCATAAAAAAACCTTATAAGCTGTGACCAGCTTATAAGGTTTTGCAAATCTATTCTTTTGCTTAATACTACTATGGCGACTCTGAGATAAAGACGGCAGCAGTAAAAAGCAAAGAGATAGCTTTGATTAACGTTTCGAGAATTGTGGACGTTTACGTGCTTTACGTAGACCCAATTTCTTACGTTCAACTTGACGCGAGTCACGAGTAACAAAACCAGCTGCTTTTAGAGCAGGTTTGTTAGACTCATCAAGCTCAATCAATGCACGCGTGATGCCGTGACGGATTGCGCCAGCTTGACCACTAATACCGCCACCTTTTACAGTGATGTAAAGGTCATAAGCAGTAGGGGTGTCAAGTAATTCTAAAGGCTGACGAACAACCATACGCGACGTTTCGCGGCTGAAATACTCATCAAGTGGTTTGCCGTTAACAACGATAGCACCAGTACCTTTAGCTAAAAAGACACGAGCGGTAGAAGTTTTGCGACGACCAGTTCCGTAATTGCGTTCCATAAGTATATCCTTAGATGTCTAGTTCTTTAGGTTGCTGAGCTTCATGTGGATGTTCGGTACCCGCATATAGTTTCAGCTTTTTGATCATCGCGTAGCCAAGAGGACCTTTTGGAAGCATACCCTTAACCGCTTTGTGTAGAACATCTTCAGGCTTATGTGCAATCAGCTTGGTGAAGTTGGTTTCTTTAATACCGCCTGGGTAACCACTGTGACGATAGTACTTTTTATCTTGTGCTTTTTTACCCGTTACCGCGATTTTCTCTGCGTTGATAACAACGATAAAATCACCAGTATCTACGTGAGGCGTATAACAAGTTTTATGTTTGCCACGTAAGCGTGTAGCGATTTGAGTAGCTAGGCGACCAAGGGTTTTGCCGTCAGCATCTACGACATACCAGTCATGGGTCACTTCAGCTGGTTTTGCACTAAGTGTTTTCATGATAAAACCTTAAAATTAGAATTCGTTGAGAGTTTAGCTGGGAACGGGGCTCTCAAAAAACAGACTGCACATTATAAGCAGTAGCGCCTACGCTTGCAAGCTGCATTGGGGTTTATTTTCGCCTTATATACATTAAACTGCAGCGTTGGCCAGTTTTTTAGCGGTTTTAAACATTTGTAAAATTTGTTAATCGTTTTTATTAACCAGACAATTATGACGATGATAGACGATAAAGTCCAGCGACAACTTGTCCGACTTTAGTTTGTTTTAGGCAATCAAAACCTATGATGCCTTGCGTTGTCTCTGCTTGAGGCGCAGAGCTTTCGTTAAGACTGGCTATCAATTGATTCAATTGCAGCGTTAAATCTTTATCCGCTTCTAAATAAATCAGCGTTTCTGTGGTGATTAAGGACTGTTTTATCAATGCCGTTAAAATCGGCTGCCATAAATCTTGCGCATAAGGTGGGTCGATAAAGACGATATCAAAATGATGAGGAAGGGTTTGGTTTTGGGTCAGTACTTGCTCAGCTGTGCCTTGGATAATTTGATAAGTATTAGTGGCTAGGCGTAATTGCTCGGTGCTTTGGCGCAGCATGTTGCTTTGTGCCGGATTTATTTCGATAAAGGTAGTATGCGCCGCGCCACGTGATAATGCTTCGAAGCCTAAAACACCGCTGCCAGCGCAGCTATCAAGCACTTGGGCGTCATGAATATCAGCAATCAACCAATTAAATAAGGTTTCACGCAGGCGGTCTGGGGTAGGACGCAAGCCTTCGGCATCGATAAAACTCACGCTACGGCGCTTAAACTGACCACCGATAATACGTACATCACCAGCAGCACTGTTTTTCGTTTTTGCTTTATGTGTTTTTTTAGGCTGTCGCGTACTGGATATTTTTTTCATAGCGCTTTCTTATTAACCCTGTTATTAACCATCTTATCAACCGTTTTATTGACTCACGCTATCCTCACTCAGAGGTAGCAGCGGTCGTAGTTGTTTCCGCACCTTGCGCTTCTGCTTGCTCTGCGAGCGCCTGTTCTTTATCACGTACCGCATCACGCATGGCTTTTTCAAACGCTTTTTGCCGTTTAATGACTTTTAATTGATCGGCAGTAGGTGGCAAAATAGGGTCGGTTTTACGCTGTAACATCCAGTAATCAAATAAGGCGCGCCCGATAGGAGCTGCAACGGCACTACCGCCACCGCCGTTTTCGACCAGTACCGCAAGAGCGATTTCTGGTGCTTCAACAGGAGCAAAACCATTAAACCAAGCATGATCCCAATGGCGTTTATCAAGGGCGGCTTTGTTATAGCTTTTACCTTGGGCAATCGATTTCACCTGTGCCGTTCCGGTTTTACCAGCAATGCGATAGCGTGGCGTATAAATACCACGCCCTGTACCTGCTTTGATGGTGTCTTCCATCGCATCGTGCATACGCAACCAGTCAGAAGGTTTACCGTTGTATTCGATTTTGCCATCAGGCTTGGTAATCACGTCGACCGCTGCTGCCCCATCGCTACTTTTTAATAAATGCGGGGTGATATGATAGCCCTTATTGGCGGTCATGGCGGTGGCATTGGCAATCTGTAACGGGGTGGCCAAGAAATACCCTTGTCCGATACTGACAGAGATGGTTTCACCCGGTAGCCAGCCCTTGTCATAAGTGTCTTTTTTCCATTTTGGCGAGGGCATAATGCCTGGTTTTTCATTGGGCAGGTCAATACCCGTTTGTTCGCCAAAACCAAAGCGTACCATCCAGTCGTGCAAGCGCTGAATACCCATCTCATATGCCAGCTTATAATAATAAGTATCGACCGACATCACGATAGATTTCTTTAAATTCACCGTACCGTGTCCGCCTTTTTTCCAGTCACGAAAACGGTGTGAATCACCGGGCAGACTAAAATAACCGGGGTCATAAATGGTGGTTTCCCAATCACGTAAGCCGTAATGAATACCGCCTAAACCTTCAAAGGGCTTAATCGTTGAGCCGGGCGGATAGGTGCCTTGTAGCGCGCGATTATAGAGCGGCTGATCAAGGTCTTCTCGCAGGTCGCCATAATCTCTAAAAGAGATACCAGAGATAAAGGGATTGGGGTCATAGCTTGGATTACTGACGAACGCCAATACATCGCCGTTTTTTGGGTCGATGGCGACGATGGCGCCGCGGCGACCATCAAGCTGCTGCTGAGCAATGGTCTGTAAGCCATAATCTAAACTTAGAGTTATATCATTACCGGCGATTGGCGCTTTGGTATCGAGCTGGCGTATGACATTGCCGTGCGCATCGGTTTCTACGGACTGATAGCCCGGTTGCCCAAGTAAAATATCTTCATAAAAATCTTCAATGCCAATCTTGCCGATAAGGTCGGTGCCGGCATAGCGATCTTTATTGATTTGCTTCGACTCTTTATCGTTAATCCGTCCGACGTAACCAATCACATGGGCAAACAGCTCATCATAAGGATAAGAGCGCGTGAGCTTGCTCTGAATACTGACGCCACGAAAAAAGGGTTTTCGCTCACTAAACTGTGCCAATTGTGCTTCAGTTAAATCAATCTTGATGGTCACAGGGTCGTTTTTGGTTTTGCTTAAGCGAGCCAAGATATCGGTGATATTTTCATCTGTTAAATCAAAGATAGGCGCGAGCAAATTTAGCGTGCGTTCTGGGTCTTCGACTTCATCAGGGCTCAGCATGGCAGTAAATACTGGCTGATTGTCCGCAAGGATAACGCCGTTTCGATCGTAAATATAACCGCGACTGGGCGGCGCAGAAATCAGCTTAATGCGATTGTTATCGGCTTGGGTGGTGTACTTATCGTGGGCATAGACTTGCAGATAACCATAGCGCGCAATCAAAGCCGTCAAACCCAAAAACATGCACAGCCCAAGGATAATAACGCGGCTGGTAAATATGCGATTAACCTGTTCGGTATCGGGAGTGAGCGGTTTGTTCATATAAAGTCAGTACCCGGACGGTCAGTGAATCGGTCGTTTATGAATTGATAAGTTGATAATGAATAAATCAATAACAGTTAGTGAGAAATAGAGTGCTAGGTTCAGGTATTTAAAGCGAGGTGAGCATAAAGGATAAGCCACACTCTTTCAATAACATAGCCTGATATTTTATCAATAAATCTCGATTGATTTGCTTGAGTATAGCGGCTAACCATTCACGCAAGGCAACCATAAATTATAACAGAACAAATGCATTGACGCAGTACGCTGTTATTTATTTTAGAGGGTCGTCATTATAATAATTATCTTTGTTGTTAGCATGGCTGTTGTCGCCGTTTTTAGTGTGGCTATCTGGGTTCTCTTTTCATCGAATTAGACACTGTAACGGTTGATATGCTGATGGTTCATGCTGCTAGATGATAGTAAAGGTTTTAGAGTTGAGAGTAGCGGGCAAAACGTGTCATCGCTAGTCACAACTTGCCGAGGGTCGATATGTGCTAATGAATAGCAAGTATGCTAAAATCAGGCGATTTATTTTAGCCAGTTAGCGCGTTATTTCTTAGCTATGTGGTTATTGGGGATAGAGCGGCTTTTTGTTAAGCGTTCTTAATCTGCTCAGGATATTTGGTTAACAACGACAATCATTACCTCAAGGATAATTAGAGTCATGGATGCAAATTCATTGTGGCAGACGATAGCGGAACATCCCGAGTTTTTTGCTATGCTGACCATTCCACCGGTGACCGCATTTGTCACTTGGATACATGTGTGGATGGCACTCAAGATGCTATTTTATCCGGTTAAGTTTTGGGGCATTCGGATTCCAAACTTCCCGTTTTTTGGCTTACCGGGGTTAGGTTGGCAAGGTATTGTACCGCGAAAGGCTGGCAAGATATCGGGCGTTATCGTTGATCAGACGCTCTCAAAGCTCGGTTCGCTCGATGAGTTTTTTCAGGCGATGGAGCCTGCGCAGATGGCGGTATTTATCACCAATGCGGTCGATGAAAACCTTGAAGTATTGATTGATGAGATTATGCTTGACCATTCGCCAGCGCTGTGGGGCAATCTTCCTTACGCATTAAAGCGCCGCGTCTATGCCCAAGCGCATCAAGAGTTGCCAAATATTATGCAATCCTTGGTGACAGATTTGACCTATCACGTCGAAGATTTGGTCGATATGCGTAAGATGATTGTCAATAAAATGGAAAGCGACCGTCGCTTGATGGTCAATATGTTCCTCAAAGTCGGGCAAAAAGAGATCGATTTTATTTGGCATATCAGTGCTTTGATTGGCTTGATATTCGGTATTATCCAAATGTTTATATTTTTGGTGGTGCCGCAGCATTGGACCGTACCGTTTTTTGCCGCCATTTGGGGTTTTCTGACCAACTGGATTGCGATTTGGATGGTCTTTAACCCAGTTGAGCCGCATTTTATCCCTTATGTGAAGTTTTTTGCGCTGCAAAGCCGCTTTCCATTTATTAAGCTGCAGCTACCGCATATCGCTCAATACCGCTTTCAAGGTGGCTTTATGAAGCGCCAAGAGGAAGTCTCTGAGGTTTTTGCTGAGATTGTGGTCAAAGATTTGGTGACACTTGAGAACATCATGAATGAGATGATGTATGGTGACCGCGCCATAGAAACGCGTGAGCTGATGAAATCTCACCTGTATAAGGTGTTAGAATCGCCAGTTATCAGTACCACATTAAGAGTAGGACTGGGTCGCCGTGAGTTTGGACAATTAAAAAATACCATTATCGACAAATCAATCGTCGCTACCATGGTGCCACTGCGTGACCCTGAGCTCAATGAAAGCCGAGCCAGTAAAATTTTTGGGCTGTTTCGCGACCGTATTCGCGCGTTATCACCCGATGAGTTTCAAAACCTATTGCGTCCCGCTTTTCGTGAAGATGAGATGACGCTGATTGTACTGGGCGGCTTGACAGGCTTTTTGGCAGGTTGGCTGCATCTGGTCTTGGTGTTTTTCCCTGCCATGCAGTGATAGATGGTTTTTTATGTTCTTTACACACATCGCATACAGAGTGGATACAGAAACGTGACAAGTTGACGCTAATGTACCATGCTGTAAGCGCCTGAAGCTGCAACGGCTGATGGCGATAAGCGTATAATAATAGCAACCGAAAACACCTACAGTAACGAATACGGGATACTTTCGAATATCCCGCAACACCAATCCCTAAAATAAACAATGACCGTATTAAGGTAAACAAGGTTAGACCGTATGTTAATCACAGAATTGGGTTATTTTGCCTTGCTGGCCGCTTTCGTATTGGCGATTTTGCAGGTGGTACTACCAACTATTGGCGTCATGAATAACCATGTTGCTTGGCAGCGTCTTGCACCAAGCTTAGCATGGGCACAATTTGCGGCCATGATTGTCTCGTTTGGTGCATTGATGGCAGGCTTTTATTTTAATGACTTTAGCTTGGTCTACGTCACTCAGCATTCTAATACCTTGTTGCCTTGGTATTATAAATTGTCCGCGACGTGGGGCGGGCATGAAGGCTCGCTATTGCTTTGGATGACCATTATGGCCACTTGGTGTGCCTTGGTCTCCTACTTTAGCCGTGGTTTGCCATTGTCAATGCGCGCACGCGTACTAGTGATATTGGCGGGCGTACAGATGATGATGCTGGCGATGCTAATCTTCACCTCGTCACCGTTTGATCGCACTTTGCCAAACTTACCGGTCGATGGCGCGGATTTAAATCCTGTGCTCCAAGATTTCGGTTTGATTATCCATCCACCGATGCTTTATATGGGCTATGTGGGTATGGTTGTGCCGTTTGCCTTTTGTATGGCGGCATTATGGGAAGGGCGCTTGGATGCAGTCTGGACCCGTTGGTCGCGTCCATGGGCGCTGGCTGCTTGGGGCTTTTTAACAATTGGTATCGCACTTGGCTCTTGGTGGGCGTATTACGAGCTTGGCTGGGGCGGTTGGTGGTTCTGGGATCCGGTAGAAAACGCTTCACTGATGCCTTGGCTTGCCGGTTTAGCCTTGCTGCATTCGTTGGCAGTGACTGAGAAGCGCGGTGTGTTTAAAGCGTGGACCATTATGCTGGCCATCTTTGCTTTTGCCTTAAGTCTCTTGGGTACTTTCCTTGTACGTTCAGGGGTCATTACCTCGGTGCATTCGTTTGCTGCTGACCCAACGCGTGGCCTAGTCATTTTAGTGATTCTGGGCATTATCGTTGGTGGTGGACTGTTGATGTTTGCCATTCGCGGTTGGCGTTTGACGGTTGAAAGTCAGTATCAGCTGGTATCGCGTGAATCATTTTTAGTGATTAATAACGTTATTATCCTCATTGCAACCTTAGTGGTATTACTTGGGACGCTTTATCCTATTATCGCTGACTCCTTTAATTTGGGTCAGGTCTCTGTAGGCCCTCCATATTTTAATGCGCTATTTGTGCCATTAACTTGGTTGCTGCTAATAGCGATGGGCATGGGTTCTAATATCCGCTGGAAGAAAGACAGTCGTCCGCTATTGGGCGCAGGCATGGTCATTGCGGTCAGCAGTCTGGTATTGGCGGCGATTATTGCTTATTTTGTCAGCCCGTCCGATATGCTTAATATTGGCGTGACGCTAGCGGTGAGCTTTTGGGTCTTATTTTGGATGGTCGTCGACTTTAAAGACAAAACCAAAAATGCCCCGAGTTTCTTTAAGGGTCTAGGTCAATTACGTTTGAGCTATTGGGGTCAACAGACCGCGCATATTGGGGTAATCATAGCCGTCATAGGTGTTGCCTTTACCAGTACCTTGAGTATCGAGCGTGATGTGGCATTGGGCGAAAATGATACCGTGCATGTGCAGGGCTATGATTTTGAAGTTAAAGACTTCCATGAAGTCAGAGGCAGTAACTTTGATGGTATGCAAGCGCAGGTCGAGGTGACTAAAGACGGTCAAAAAGTGACGACTTTATATCCTGAAAAACGTACTTATGTGATTAGTATGATGCCAATGACCGAGGCGGCGATTGATGCCAGCCTCATGCGTGATGTCTATGTGGCACTCGGCGAGCCTATCGCTGAAGACAGCAATAAGTGGGCGGTACGTATTTATGTTAAGCCACTCATTCGCTGGATATGGCTTGGCGCGATTATCATGGCATTAGGTGGTTTATTAAGTATGCTCGATAGCCGCTATCGTATTAAAAAGACTAAAACATCCGCTCAAATTGCGGCAAATAAAGCCGGCTTTATCACTGAAGCTGAAATAGGGGAGAAATAAGATGAGTCCATCAGATAATTCTTCCCAAAAAACGCCTGACAATAAAGGTGCTGCTAACAACAAAGCGGCTGCTAATAATAAACCTACTAAAACCATGAAAAAAAGCCAGATGAAAATATGGTTTTTGATTCCGCTGATTGTCTTTGCTGGTTTTGTGGTCATGCTATATATGCGCTTGGGTCAGCCGACGGATATCGTCACCAACACCGCCCTTGAGCGTCCGGTGCCGACGTTTGAGCTGCCATTATTGTCAGATACCAGTCGTATCATGACCAACGACAATCTGCCGGATCAGCCGTTTTTGATGAACATTTGGGGCTCTTGGTGCCCAACTTGTATCATCGAACATCCTTTTTTGATGCAATTAGAAGAACGCGGTGTCAATCTGGTTGGGGTGAACTATAAAGATGATATCGGTAATGCCCTAGGATATCTAAATCGCGGCGGCGATCCTTTTTCGATGTCTATTCAGGATTTGTCCGGTCAATTTGCTCTAGACTTAGGGCTGACTGGCGCGCCTGAAACCTTTGTGGTTGATGGTGAAGGTATTATTCGTCAGCATATCGTTGGTGAAATTAATGAGAGCAATTGGCAAAGCCGTATCACGCCTTGTTTGATGCTGCTCAACGAAGCTGATAAGAACAATGTTAGCCCAGACGCTACTCAGGTTAAGGAGATGTGCAAATGACGGCTCTCTACTTAAAAGCTAGGCGCGTACAAGCAATGCACCTAACAGTTATGCAAATGAAAAACCTCACGATAAAGCTAGCAGGCTTACTGCTTGCTTGTCTGCTCAGTTTTGGCATTAGTTTTAGTGCGCATGCAGCGATTGAAGTTTATGACTTCGACTCCGTACAACAAGAAGCGCAGTATCGCGGTCTTATCGAAGAGCTGCGCTGTCCAAAATGCCAAAACCAAAATCTAGCGGGTTCTGATGCGCCGATTGCGCAAGATTTAAAGCAAAAAACCTATGATTTGATTAAAGAAGGTCGTAGTGATACCGAGATACGTGCTTATATGCAAGAGCGTTATGGCGATTTTATTACTTATAAGCCGCCCGTACGTCCGTCGACATGGATACTATGGTTTTTCCCGCCATTACTATTGATTGTGTTGGTGATTGGCTGGTTTTGGCAAAGCAAACGCAGCCAGCGCGTTGCCCGTGGTCAAAGCGGCGTCACCGTAGATAGCGTTGCGGCGTTATCAGCGGCAGAAAAAGCGGAACTTGATCGTCTGTTATCGCGTAGCAATAAACATAGCAATGACAATAACGAGCATGACATCACCAGTACAGAGGACAAAAAATGACCCTATTTTCTACTTTTGGCTTATTTATTGCCCTAAGCTTACTGATTGCGCTGTTACTGGCGGTCATCGTTATCATGCCATGGTTACGAGCATCACGCTTACGAGACAAGCCGGTTGACAATCAGCTGCTAGATATTAATATTGCGGTATTTCGTGAGCGCCTAGCAGAGCTGCAAACGGATAAAGACGGTGGCACTATCGATGAAGTGCATTACCAAAATCAAAAGCTGGAGCTTGAGCGTCAGTTATTGGATGCGCAGCGTACCGTAACGCCGATGGTTGCGCCCGGTATCAAAAGCCGTCTAATTATCATGGTATGGGTGCCAGCATTAGCGGGACTAGCGTACTTTTTAATCAGCGACCGCACGCCGGTGTTTGAATTGTGGGCAGCGGAAGATAAAGTTGCGCAAGTAGCAGATGACTTATTGACCGGTAAAATCGATCAGCCGCCCGCTTGGGCGATTGAAGATGGTACGCAACTGATTAGTGCCATGCAGACCAACGTTTATCGTCATGCTGATGACCCTGATCGCTGGATGCGTCTGTCTGAACTATTCTTATCATTAGAAGCCACTGATTCAGCACTTGAAGCATTGTCGCGCGCTTATCGTTTGTCACCAGACAACGAAGAGATTGCCACGACTTATGCACAAATCAGCTTTTTTGCCAATAAAGGCCAGCTCGATGCCAATAGTCGCCGCGTCTTACAAGATGTACTGGCGAAAAACCCGCAGCATGAAGGCGCTCAAATGCTAATGGCAATGGGTGAGGCACGCGGTAATAACTTTGAGCAAGCACAAGGCTGGATTAAGCGTCTACGCGCCAGTATAGCCGCCAAACCGGGCGACCATAGCCAAGCGCTGGCAAGTCTTGATGAGTTGAGTGCGAATGTAAGCACGCAGCAGCAGCAAGCTTCTGAAGGCATTGACGTGACTGTCTCTATTAGTGACAGTCTGTTGCCATTGGTCAAAGCGGATGATGTGCTGTTTGTCGCTATCCGTGATGTCAAAGGTGGGCCGCCATTTGCCGCCAAGCGTTTACCGATTAGCGTGATTAAGCAAGGTGAGGCAAATATTAGCCTAAGCGACTTAGATGCGATGATGCCTGAGCGTACGCTGGCTTCTGCTCGCAGCGATAAAGTTCAGCTTGCCGTCATTGCGCGTATCAGCCATAGCGGTACTGCTACTGCTGAGTCAGGCGACTTATCTGGTAATCCTGTGGTGATTAGCGCTGACCAAAATCAGGTCAATGTGGCTATTAATCAGCAGATTCCTTAATGACTAAATATCAAGATATAAGTGGTTAATAATTGCGCGCTATCGGGCTTCTGATGGCGCGCAATCTTATCCTATGAACAGATAAGTCATCGTAACTTGCTGCATCAAGACTAAAAATACTTGAGCTTTTGAAGGCCACAAGGTAAGGTAAGCTCTGCAACCCACCAATCCCTAAGTTTTATTAGTCCCAAAATCCTATCTTTTAAGGAGAGTCGTATAATGATGCGTATTATTTTGCTAGGTCCACCAGGCGCCGGTAAAGGCACCCAAGCCCAGTTCATTTCTAAAGAATATGATATCCCGCAAATCTCAACGGGCGATATGCTACGTGCCGCAATCAAAGAAGGCAGCGAGCTTGGCAAACAAGCCAAAGACGTAATGAACGCTGGTGGTTTGGTTTCTGATGATCTTATCATTAACCTCGTGCAAGAACGCATCGCTAAGCCTGACTGTGTCAACGGCTGTATTTTAGATGGTTTCCCGCGTACCATTCCACAAGCCCAAGCGCTTGCAGATGCCAACGTGACGATTGACCATGTGATTGAAATCAGCGTGCCTGATGATGAAATCGTTAAGCGTTTATCAGGTCGTCGTCAGCATGCAGGTTCTGGTCGCGTTTATCATATCGACCACAATCCACCTAAGGTCGATGGTATTGACGATGTGACGGGCGAGCCGTTGATTCAGCGTGAAGACGACAAAGAATCTACCATTCGTGACCGTCTAGCGACTTATCATGAGCAGACGTCAACCTTGGTTGGTTTCTATCAAGATAAAGCCAAAGAAGGCGGCGACGCTCCTAAATATGACAAATTCGATGGCACTCAAGGCATTGATGATGTTAAACAGCAAATTTTATCTGCGCTAAAAGGCTAATGCTTTTTTAGAATTGCTGATAGGACTTGTTGATTAACAGTCATATTCAAAACCCTGCTACTTGTAATCACAAGCAGCAGGGTTTTTTAATGGTCAAGATAAACGCTAAAAAACCTCCATAAAAAAAGCCGCTCACTTAGAGAAGTAAACGGCTTTTCGCTACTATTAGTTTAATGTAGCTTAGCTAATGCTTTATCCTGCTAAGTGTTACGCATTACCTTGCGCATCAACTTGTGCTTGCTGTTGGCTTTGTGCGTATGCTTGGTCAAAGTTCACTGGCGCAAGCAATAACTGCGGGAAGCTACCACGCGTTACGATGTCGCTGATGACTTCACGAGCGTACGGGAACAACACGTTCGGGCAGTAAGCGCCTAGGATTTGACCGATTTGGTCTTCTGGAATATCTTTTAATAAGAAGATACCCGCTTGATGAACTTCGGCGATAAATGCCGCTTCTTCTGCGTTTTTAGCGTTTACACTGACTGTCAATACTACTTGGTAATGGTCGTCATCCAATTTTTCCGCATTGCTAGATAGATTGATATCAAGCTCAGGGTTCCACTCTTTGGTGAATACGCCCGCACCTGGGACTTCAAGTGACATGTCTTTTACATAAATGCGTTCTAGTGCCAATTGTGGTTGTGCTTGTTCTTCAGCCATGGTAATTCCTCTAAAAGTTAATCAAATAATGGGCAAATGGTCATTGTCATAAAATATCATTGTAATATAAATCGAGATAGAATTTTGAGATTTTATCTCGATGTTTTTCAGCAATATAGTTTTTAGCAAGGTGCTTTACCCTTGCCGCCGTCTATTTTTACCTCGATAAAAACAGACCGCAAAACAAGATAGCAAATTAACCTGCCAATAGCTCGTCAAGTTTGCCTTGTTGGTTCATTTGGTTAAGCTCATCAAAACCACCGACAAAGGTATCGCCAATAAAAATCTGTGGCACCGTGCGATAGTTATTGGTTTTTTGCATCAATGCTTGGCGCTCTTCACGGCTTATATCATGCATGCCAATCTCTTCATAATCAACGCCTTTGGTTTTTAGCAATTGCTTGGCGTTTGAGCAGTATGGGCAGATAGGGGTGGTGTAAACTTTCACAGATACAGTCATGGTTAATCCTTGTTTATAAATTTATGCGGCAACAGTTTTATTATAAGTAATATGATAAATAGTGATATAAAAAATCATAGCCTAGAAATGAGCATAATCCGTTACCAATATGTAAATTGCAAATCTATTCGATGCTGCTCAGTATAAAGTGGGGATGGCACTGCTAAATTCAAGCATTATTGGCTGAAAAGCGCTAACGGTAGCATAACTGCCACATAAAAAAAGACACCTTTTAAAGAGGTGTCTTTTAGATTAGCGCTGTATATTTCCAAAGCTACATTGTGCTTATACTTACTTAGCCCTGCATAAACCAACGCTGAATCTATTGTCTTACTTATGCAAACTTGGCTTGGCTTTGCCTTTATTCTTCGGCTTAGCATCTTTTACACCAACCAACGGCATGCCAGCGCCTTGCCAGCCGCCGATACCACCTTCTAGACGATAGACACTGTCTTTACCAATCATCTGAATCGCCGCGCCTGCTTGCACGCCCATATCACAAATGATAATCACTGGTTGCTCAATCGCACGAATTTCCTCAATGCGGTCTTTAAGCTCAGTGAAAGGTATGTTGCGGCTGCCTTGGATATAGCCGGTTTCAAATTTCTTTTTGGCGCGAATATCGATCAGCTGCGCATTTTGCGAGTTAACCATCATACCCAAGGTATTGGGCGATATTTTTCTGCCACTACGTTTGTTTTCAATAGCAAAAAATAGCACGGCAAGTACGGCTAATATACCAAATAAAAACGGGTGGTTGCCCACAAATTCCAGCGCACGATCCAAACCATACCTCCAAAAAAATAAGTGTTCGGTTAAGCTGAGAAGACAGCCTAACGATATGAACAAGGCGCTATTATACCGATTAGACTAGCCATAGTAAACGTGTGATGAGCAACGTTTACTATGGCAGTGATTAATAAGATAAGGGCTAATAAGTCACTGATTAATAAAGCAAGCGTCAATAAGGTTTAGTATCTGCCTCTTCTCTTAAGGTAACAAGGTTTTCAACACGGCGCTGCAATACCACGCCATCAGCAACCGCTTGCCATAACGCGCAGCCTTTGCTGTTATGAGTATGGCGACAATCGCGGAATTGGCAATCACCTGCTAGTGGGGCAAGCTCAACGAAACCTGAAATGATATCATCAGGGGTCAAATGCCAAATACCGTACTCGCGAATACCGGGGGTATCGACAATGCCACCTTGGGTTAAGTCGTCTGGGTTAAATGGCAATAAGCGACTGGTCGTGGTGGTATGCTGACCAAGTTTCGAGTTTTCAGAGATAATATTTACGCTCTGTGCCGATTCAGGTAGTAGGGCATTAATTAAACTGCTTTTACCGACACCAGACTGACCGGCAAAAATAACCAGCTTTTTATCGATATAGCGCTTTAATTCATCTAGCCCTTCTTGCTCATCGCTATCAGCAATATTTTCAGGACAAGCGACCGAGGTGAGGACGCTCTCATAACCAAGCGCTGCATATTGTGCGAGTAGCTGATTGGTATCGACGCCGTTTTCTTGCGCCAGCAAGTCGGCTTTATTGAGCACCAAGAGCGGCTTGACACCAGCATGATGACAAACGACCAAATAGCGGTCAATGAGAGTCGGCGCAGCAGCGGGCAACGGCGCAAAAACAATCGCCAAAATATCGACATTGGCGGCGACTGGCTTGAGCTTATGGTAGCGATCAGGACGTGAGACCAGAGAAGTACGTGGTTTGACCGACTCGATACGTCCAAAGCCAGTATTAGGATCAGCACTCCAGCGCACTTGGTCGCCAGCGGCTAGCATCGGTAAGTTGGTACGTACATGACAGCGCCAGATATCGCCTAACGCCAGCTCCTGCCAAAACGGCTCAGGATCATCGGGCGCAATCTCCGGCTGCACGGGAATTACTGCCGGCAAGCTGGTCACCTGTACTTCTAACTGCTTACCATAATGCGCCATGACCACGCCATCCATCAAACTGTCATCGATGCTATCTTGACTGTCCAGCTGCTGTTTGTCGATGCGACGAATCTGCTGTTTAGTCAGTTTGCGTTGCCGAATTAATGCCATGGGTTTTGAACCTATTAAAAAAATATTGCTAAGTGTAGCGTGAAAATTTGCTAACATACAGCCTAAAGCGCCGCTAGCCGATAGTGGTTTTGTAATGTTTTAGTTTTTTTAGACATTATCATTGAGCAAGCGCAAACATATATTATTTGAGCATGACCATTTATAGATGATTTATTTGGTTAACATTGCTCGCAAGTTGTTCCAAAATTTATTGACCATAGGATATTTTATGAGTACCGACGACCATCCCAATAAAATTAAAATCAAAAACCAAGGTAAAAAAGGGCTGGTATGGATTGACCTAGAAATGACCGGGCTTGATACCGTAAACGATGAAATCATCGAGATTGCGACCGTGGTGACAGATGAGGATTTGAACGTCCTTGCTGAAGGACCGGTATTTGCCATTAAAGTATCAGATCAAGTATTAAATAAAATGGATGACTGGAATACTAAGCAGCACGGTCAGTCAGGCTTGGTCGACCGTGTGCGTCGTAGTACGGTGACATTGGCAGAAGCGGAAGCTGAAACCATTAAGTTTTTAAATAAATGGGTTGATAGTGGTAAATCGCCTATGTGCGGCAACTCAATCTGCCAAGATCGCCGCTTTATGGCGCGCCAAATGCCCGAGCTTGAGCGCTTCTTCCATTATCGCAACCTTGATGTGTCATCAATTAAAGAGCTTTGCTTCCGCTGGCGTCCTGATATTTTAAGAAATTTTGAAAAAGGCGGCAGTCATTTAGCGTTAGACGATATTCGCGACTCTATTCGTGAGCTAAAACACTATCGTCAGCATTTCTTTAAATTGATGCCTTAGAGTCTAGTGTTAAAGGTTGGTGTCTTAAAAATACTGCTTTAACCATAAGTCCGTACAACCTATCAAGCCGCTAAAAAAGCCTGCAAATGAAACGAATACCAAAATATGGCTCGTTTCTTTGCGGGCTTTTTGTTTAATCAATATTTTATTTAACTGGTCTTGGATTAACTCTCATATAAATCGATTAGCGACTCTCATCACCGCGCTTAATGCTATCTGGACTGGCTTCATAAACAGCATCTAACTCTGCTTCTGTCAGGTATTTTTCTATCGCAGGATATAGCTCGCGTTCTTCAAATCGAATATGGTCGTATAATAAAGTGCCAAGCGCTTTAACCTGCGCGAGTGTGATGTCTTTATTCCCAGATTTTTGTGACGCTTCAACTTCATTTATTATTTTATATAATTGCTTATGTTGTCCGTCAAGGGTGTCGAGTACCGAGGCAACATCAGGATGAGTGGTACGATATGGCTCTAAGGCATGAGCGATTAAGTTATCTTCAATTTGGAAATGATATTGCATATCGTTAATATAGGAGGTGAGATTGTGCCAGTGTTTGGCAATCTCTTCGGATTCATCAGCGCATTCTTTCGCATGGCGCGACAAGTTAAGTCCAAGATGGTGTTGGCGGGATAATGGCTGTAATTGATTGGCGCGTTTCATAATTAAAACCTTATTGTTTCAAGAAATCATGATTGGTTAATTATTTGGAGTGATACGGTATGTTCAACTATCTATTAATTCTGCACCTACTTGGCGCAGCAATATGGACAGGTGGTCATTTAATACTAGCATTAGTGGTGCTGCCTAAAGTACTAACTTCACGTAATTTAGAGGCATTGTTACAATTTGAGGGGCAGTTTGAAAAAATTGGTATGCCAGCTTTGGCTATTCAAATTATTACTGGATTGTGGATGGCATATAGAATGCTACCCGATGTGAGCGCATGGTTTGCTTTTGATAATGACATTAGCGTATTGATTGGTATCAAGCTGATATTATTATTGCTGACGGCTGTCGTCGCTATGCACGCACGTTTTAGGGTAATACCACGCTTATCAGCCAACAATTTGAATGGATTTGCCGTTAATATTATCTTGGTGACGCTACTTTCAGTGGCATTCGTTGTGGTCGGTACGCTGTTCCGTACGGGGTTTTGATAAATGTAGGTGCATATGCGGTAAAAAATACCTAAGCTAAAAATTAGCAAGTGGGCGTAGAACAGCGACAAGTCACTTTTGGATAAGGAGTTGGGTAAAGCAATAGTAGTTAAAGTGCGGTTGGTAACTTTGGATAAAGTGAGGAGTATTGCAGATTAATCACTTATATTATTATATAGACACAAAAAAACCTCAAACAACCTAATGTTTGAGGCGAAACTTGCTTAAACTCGAAAGCTTAAATTCGTTTTAAATATGGCGCAGCGGACGGGACTCGAACCCGCGACCCCCGGCGTGACAGGCCGGTATTCTAACCAACTGAACTACCGCTGCTGAGGTCGTTTTAGTTTATTTAGCCACTTAGCTTACTACTTAAGAGTAACACTATACTAAATAGTGGTGGGTGATGACGGATTCGAACCGCCGACATTCTGCGTGTAAGGCAGACGCTCTACCAACTGAGCTAATCACCCTGAGCGAGGATAAAACGAAGCACTGCTTCGTCCGAGCGCAAGAGAATTTACATTTTCGTAAATTCTAGGAAACTACGCATCCAAACTAGATATTACTGAAATCCTTTAAATAGGATTTCCTGAAAGTTTTAACATTCAAAGTTGTCACCCTTTGAATAACTTTCAACAGAAGAGAACTAACTAAAGCCTCGCTCTGTGGGTGTGTATTATATACATTTACACATGGCTGTCAAATATTATTTCAAGTATTTTTAAAATTGTGGTTGTTAACCTTTATTAACGGTCAAATTAAGGCATAAATAAAGTGATTGTCAGACGATACAGTTAGCTATTGCGTGCTTGCTAAAAGCTACTATACTGATAATGCTTTTGGCATCTCGTTAACAAAGCGTCTACTTAATAAGCCAGCTGGTTAATAAATAGGTAAATAGTTTGAGTGATATAGGGTCATGGAGGCGAGCATAGATAATTTTAATATAGAAGCGCTTTCTATTGAAGACTACTTTACCACATGGTCGGTAGGCGACTTTGCTGGATTGGGTCTGATATTGCACGTGATTCTCATGATAGTCATGACGCTGCGTATTGTCTCGGTGCAGCGCAATATCGGCGTATCGATTGCTTGGGTTGCCGTGCTTTATACTTTGCCTTTGGTTGGCTTTATCGCTTATATACTCCTAGGTGAGCCAATGATTGGGCGGCGTTATCGTGAGCGTATGAATCAGGCGCGGCTACTGATGAATGATATGGCTAAGCGTGAGCAGCTGGTATTTGATGAAGGACAAGAGCTGCTGCCTGATAATTACCGCGGTGTCAGTAAAATAGGCACGCGTTGGACAGGGTTTGGGGTATTTCCCGACCACCAAATGCAATTATTGACCACGCCGAGTGCTATCTTTGGGCGCTTGATTGAAGACATTAATGCCGCCCAGCGCATTATCCTGATGGAGTTTTATATTATTTATCCAAAAGGTCAGATACTCGATGTCATGGAAGCGCTAATGGCAGCGGCGCAGCGCGGTGTAGAGTGTCATATTTTGGCAGACAGTGTAGGGAGTTTTAGCTTTTTTAATAGCAAACAGCATCGGATGTTAGAAGAGGCTGGGGTTTTTGTACACCAGTCGCTACCGGTGGGATTATTTAAAACTTTGTTTAAGCGCTCCGATTTGCGTAATCATCGCAAGATTATCGTCATTGACGAACATATAGGCTATATCGGTAGCTTTAACTTGGTTGACCCGAAGTTTTTTAAACAGAATAAAAATGTTGGTCAATGGATTGATGTAGCGATACGTAGTTTCAGTCAAGAGCCGATGAATATTGCCACGGCGATGGCAAAAGTAGTGGTCACCGATATCGGGGCGGAAAATAAAGACAATCTAGACGCGCTCAATCACCGCGTGAATACCTATACTCGTAAGCTCTATGTCATGCACCCGACAATTAATGATATCAACAGCCGCGTCAAAGTTTTAGACGAGCTTGTTGATTCTGATGAGCCGCCAGAGATTGGCTCGACATCGATTTTGATACCGCGCATGCCAGTGGTAGAAGATGTGCTAGCGCAGCTGATACCTTCGGCGCCGCAAGTGACGGCGCACGTGATTTATAATACCTTGGTGACGGTGATTCATCGCGCCAATAAACGTATTCGTATTACCACGCCGTACTTTGTACCCGACGAAGCTTTATCAGGGGCGCTGACTACTGCCGCCAAACGCGGGGTCGAGGTGACGATTATTGTGCCAGAAAAGGTGGATTCGTTTTTGGTGCAGCACGCTTCCCAAGCGTATTATCAAGAACTGCTTGAAGCAGGGGTGACCATTGCTTTATTTAAAGGCGGACTGCTGCATGCTAAAACCGTGGTTATTGACGATGATTATTGTCTGTTTGGCACGGTAAATATCGATATGCGCAGCTTTTATTTAAATATGGAAGTTAGCTTAGCGATTTATACGCCAGAAATGGTCGCGCAGGTTGCTGACTGTCAAGAAGTCTACTTACAAAGCTGTCATTTTTTAGGCTTAGAAGAGTGGCAAGAGCGCCACGGGGCAGAGCGCTTATTTGATAATGTGGTGCGCTTATTTAGTCCTTTATTGTAGCGCTTTCGCTTTTAAGTTAAGGTAAACTACTTATTTTTATTATCATCTCACTTATACAATTACTTATATAACCACTTCTATGATTGTTTTTTGAAATCTTAGTTTTTAAAAGCACTCAATTTTTAAAGGATAGGCTTGCCTTATGTCTGCATCGCCCTTAACGCCCCTTGATTATATTGCAGCAGGCTATTGGCAAGATTTCTTAGCTGGCCGTCCCGTCGCTGGCGGCATGGCTTATGAAGCTGAATTGCATCAATGCACACTCGATGAATCACTGGCAAGTTTACAGCGTATAGATATCTTGCTGTCGCAGATACGCCGCGACATGATAAAGTCTGGCACGTGGGATGAGACGACGCTGTTGGCAGATGAGCGCTATCGTAATTTTATGGTATTTTTAGCGTTTTATGCAGGGCGCGTATTGGCACAGCAATGGCAGTATACGCCGCATTGGTTCGGTGAGTTTGAGCTACGTAAGCGTTATCCTGCTCTGCCGCTGCTGACCGATGACTTTTATCAACATATGGCAGTGGTTTATCGTAATGATGTTGAGGATACTGATAAGCCTAATGCGACTGACTCACTATTTTTTGCCTTAGGGCCGATAGGACTGCGGCTGTTTGGTCATATTGATCGGCCGTTTCAATCGGTGCAAGGTGGTCAAGTGGCAAGCGGCCTATACCAAGCAGTGAGTGCAAGACTGCCAAACGCCATTGATAGCCATCATGCATTACCTATAGCTACCGAGCATGCTACTAAAGAAGTAACTGAAACAATAGTACCTCAACATAGCCGCCAAAGTATTCAGACAAATACTGACGCTGTTAACCATACTTCTTATAATGAGCTTCAAACAACACCTGAAATTGTCCAAACAGATACTCTATTAGCAAAAACTGCTTCATCAACTGCTCCATTAGAAACTGCGTCAGTAGCATCTTCACAAGCAGCGTTAAAAGAAATAGAGATAAAACCAACAATAAAACCCGCGCCAACCCCAGAGCTTTTTAGCCAATTGCTCATAGAGCTTGATGAAATAGAAGTACCACAAATCGCTGGCAAGACAGAATACGAGCAAGCTCGTAAAGTTTTAGATCAATTTGAGCAGCATATTGCTAAGCAAGATAAACCGCGCGCGCAAGTTGCCTTTTCACAGCAGCATTTGGCAGCAAAGCAGCAAGCCCTAGCAAAATTGCAAGATGCTGCTCATGCGGGTAATAGCGCTGCGATGCTACGTTTGGCGATGTATGAGCTACTTGGTGAAGAGGTAAATGCTGATAAAGTGGCTGGTATGGAAGCAGGGGTTGAATGGGTGAAGCAAGCGGCGAGCAAAGATGACAGCCGTGCCCAGCGTCTATTAAGTAAGCTGTACTATCAAGGATTTGGCGTGCCGCAAGATATGACTAATGGAAAATACTGGCTTGAGCAAGCGGCCAAAAATGGTCATCCAGAAGCGGCCAGTTTGATGAGCCAGTGGCAGCAAGCACAAACGTTAATCAGCACACAAAAACAAGAGCAGCATAGCCTCAAACGTTATCAGCTATTGTTTGCGGTAATCATTGTTATTGCTATATTAATATTCATTATTGTCTAGCTGTTTATGTCAAATTCTGGTTTTTAAATTTTTGTTTCTAATAGCGAGTGCTTTAAAACTATTGTTTAGCATTAAATTCAGGTAGAATTGGCGCGTTTTTTATTGGCATTTTTTATTGTCATTTTATAACGTCACCTCCTATCGTCCGATCCATTACTAATCTGGGCTTCTTCATGCCATCTTCTGATAATTCCTTACCGTCTTTTGATAAGTCGACTCAGCCAAGCCGAGCCGTTTATAAGCCACCTGTTTACTATCAGGTGACGATTGGTTTGCTAAAACCGCTATATCGTATGCAAGTATGGCGTCGCTCGCATAAGCGTGATAATTATCAGCAAGAAGTCGAGCAGCGTTTTGGTAAGCGCTATCCTGCGCCGCCCGTGCCTGATACAAATATTAAATCTAATGCGAATGCCAACGAAAATGGCAATTATAAAGATAGCAATGGCAAAAAAGTCATTTGGTGCCATGCCGTATCTTTGGGTGAGACCAATACCGTCGCGCCCTTGCTTGATGCGCTATTAGCAAAAGGCTATCAGATATGGTTGACCAATACCACGCAGACGGGGTTTGCGCGCGGTGCCAGTCGCTTTGCCGATGATATTGCTCAAGGTCGTCTGAGTCATAGCTATGTTCCTGTTGATAGTCCTGCGGTGATTGAAAAATTTTTAGCACATGTGCAACCGGTTGCGGCAATGTTTGTAGAAACGGAGCTTTGGGCGAATATCTTGACCAAGTTGTCCGAGCATCATATCCCAAGTATTTTGGTCAATGGTCGGCTGTCGGCTGCTTCTTTTAAAAGTTATCAAAAAATTGGCGCGGTCAGTGCCAGTATGATGAAAAACCTAAGTTTGATTATTGCGCAGGATAATGAATCGGCAAAACGCTTTCGGCAATTGGGCGCTCATAGTGCGCAAATCCGCGTGGCAGGCTCGCTAAAATGGGTGATTAATACCCCGAAGCTGAATGATGATAATGGTGCCAAAGAAGCTGAAATAGCAAATGATGGCGCAGACTTGGATTTAGATTTAGGCGTCACAGGTCGCCCGATTTGGGTAGCAGCAAGTACCCATAGCGGTGAAGAAAAGACAGTATTATCATGGCAGCAGCAAATCATCTCTCATCCTCTATTAGCGGATACGTTGTTAATTATCGTTCCAAGGCATCCTGAGCGCTTCGATGAAGTGGCAGAACTGATTGAAAAGTCAGGCTTAACGATGACGCGTCGTAGTGATGAGGATGCAATCAGTCCAAATACCCAAGTTTATCTCGCTGATAGTATGGGTGAGTTGATGAAATGGTATGCGCTTGCAGATGTGGCATTGGTGGGTGGCTCATTGGTCGATATTGGCGGGCATAATCCCGTTGAGCCGGCAAGTGTGGCGACGCCGGTATTGATGGGCAGTTATACCCAATCTTGCCAAAGCGTGGTTGATAAGCTCGCTAGCGTCGGGGCGTTATATCAACCAAACAATGCGTTCTATAGCGCTATTGGTACTGATGAGCAGCTATCTCAGCAGCAGAAAATTGCGAGCAATTCGCCATCTAGCGATGATGACAGTTTGCTTTATCAGCAGCTACAGTTTTGGCTCAGTCATGTGGAATTGGCAAAGCAAGCAGGGCAAGCGGGTGCAGAAATGACTGAGCAGCAGCAAGCGGTCTTACATCGGCAGTTATCGATGATTGAAGATGTGATTCAGCAATACGCAAAACCACCTTTCAACCCAGAACTGAATCCAGAACTGAATCCAGACGTGAATCAAGAGCGGATATAAGTGACGCTATGAACTGTATATTACTACCAGAGACCAGCTTTCAAAATGGCTCTGCCTACATCAATGATTTAACGCAAATTACCCATGTGAATAAAGTACTAACTGCCAAAGTAGGCGATGCGTTAAAAATTGGCCAATTGGGTGGCAAGCTTGGCAGCGCTATCATCAAAGATATTACGCCTGACAGTATTCAGCTAAGTCATATACAGCTGACCATCAATCCGCCACCGAAGCTCAATCTTATGGTGGTACTGGCATTACCACGACCAAAGGTATTGCGCCGTTTAATCATGGATATGACCGCGCTTGGTGTTAACGATATCATCCTTATCAACAGCTACCGCACGCAAAAAAGCTATTGGCAAAGTCCAATGCTGGCTCGCCTTGACGAGTTTGTGTTAGAAGGTCTGCAACAAGGCGTGGACACAATTGCGCCGCGCATTAGCCTACAAAAACGCTTTAAACCCTTTGTCGAAGATGAGCTTGCAAGCTTAATGACCAATCGCGCTATCGTTGCTCATCCTTATAGCGCGCTGTCATTTGCGCAATATGTCCAGCAACTACTGGCAAAACCTAAGGCAGCTCATGAATCGGTCTTACCAAGTATGGTATTTATCGGTGCAGAAGGCGGCTGGATTGATTATGAGATTGAGTTGCTTGCTGAGCAAGGATGTACGCCAGTTAATATCGGGCCGCGCATCTTACGTACCGAAGCGGCGGTCAATGTTATTTTGGGACAATGGCTGCTAGAAGGTCGAGATTAAGCTCAGGCAGATACATAAATCATTGATATCCTATTAAAATTAGACCAGTTTATCGGCACAGCAGGGCCAGATAAATGTATTGATAATTAATCTCATTTCTATTAGTATAATGTGTCTTAGATATTAAGGTTTTATTAATCCCGCTGTTTAATCATTTTCTAATGATTTTAATGTCGTCTTATCTCACTTATCCGTAGCACCATTATGGGGAATGCCATGTCATTAACTGCTATCAGTGCAAATCTATCTTCTACTAAGCTTACTTTACCCATTGCTGTATTTGGCATGATGTTGGGTCTTGCGGGCTGTAGTAACTCATCGACGCCAGAAGAAAATGTAGATGCTGACACTACAACCACTGCTGAACAATCTGGCACTGAGCAAGAAGGGGCGAAAAATGATGACGCAACGGCCGCTGGTGGGCAAACGGTTACTATTTACTCATCACGTAATGAGCAGTTGATTAAACCGTTATTGGATAAATATACCGAAAAAACAGGCGTTAAAATTGAGCTGGTCACCGATAAAACCGGCCCATTGATGGCGCGCCTGCAAGCGGAAGGTAAAAACACGCCTGCGGATATGTTATTAACCGTTGACGCGGGTAACTTATGGCAAGCAGCAGAGCAGGGCTTACTACAACCTGTGTCTTCTACTATCTTAGAAACCAATGTTCCTGCTAAATACCGTGACCCAAAAGGTCAGTGGACAGGTCTGTCTTTGCGCGCGCGTACAATTTTTTATGATCCAAGCAAAGTTAGTGCTGACCAACTATCTACTTATGCAGATTTGGCCGATCCAAAATGGAAAGGCAAACTTTGTCTGCGTTCATCAAAAGCTGTTTATAACCAATCATTGGTTGCAAGCATGATGGAAAATCTAGGCGAAGAAAAAACAGAAGAAATTATTCGTGGTTGGGTAGCTAACTTAGCAACGGACGTCTTTAGTGATGATACCAGTATGTTAGAGGCAATTGCCGCTGGTCAGTGTGAAGTGGGTATTGCTAACAGCTATTACTATGGTCGCCTGCTTGATGAAAAACCAAATTTCCCTGTAAAAATATTTTGGGCGAACCAAGGTACGACTGGTACTCATGTCAACATCTCTGGCGCTGGGGTTATCGCTAACTCAGACAATCCAGATGGTGCGCTTAAATTGATGGAGTGGTTATCTTCTGATGAGGCGCAAGGTCTTTATGCCAGTTCTGATAAAGAGTATCCTGTAAAAGTAGGTATCGATGAGTCAGAGCTACTCAGATCTTGGGGTCCGTTTAAACAAGATAGTATCAGCGTACAGAAGTTTGGTGAGCTACAAACCCAAGCCATTCAAATGATGGATAAAGCGGGTTATAAATAACAGACTGTCAGTCGCTAAGCGGTTGGTTTTTAGCTATTAGGTGCTTATTAATTCAGCATCTAATAGCGTCATTATGCGTATGACATGGTAATAATTTATGATAACAATGCCAGAAGCGTCTGCTAAGCAAGACAATACTGTCAATGAAGCCAGTAATGACAATAATAGCCCGTCTATTAGTCACGACCATGTCGTCCGAAAACGTATCCTCTCAAAATCAGTCTTAGGACTGATTTCGTTGTTTATGCTAGTACCGATTTTAATCGTACTATTATCGTGGACGCAGCCGGTCGCTGATATTTGGACGCACATGCGTCAATATGTATTGCCGCAAGTGTTAAAAAATACTGTCATTCTATTGCTGATGGTGACGGTGATTTCCGGCGTTATCGGGACAGCACTTGCGTGGGTGACCAGTATGTACCGCTTCCCTGGACAGCGGTTTTTTGCGTGGGCGCTGATGTTGCCATTAGCGATGCCCGCTTATGTCTTAGCATTTGTCACCGTTGGTATCGTTGATTTTAGCGGACCGCTGCAAACGGCTTTAAGAGAGTCAGGCTTTACCACCGCTATCCCATCGGTGCGTAATGTTTGGGGTGCAGGTTTAGTATTGTCGTTGGCATTTTATCCTTATGTTTATTTGCTGGCGCGCCAAGCGTTTTTATCGCAAGGTAGGCGAGCGATTGAAGCGGGGCAAATGCTCGGCTTAAGTCGTAGCAAGGTGTTTTTTCGGCTGGCGTTACCACAAGCGCTACCGTGGGTCATTGGTGGTTTGCTACTTGCCAGTATGGAGACGCTTGCAGATTTTGGCGCAGTATCAGTCTTTAATGTCGATACTTTTACGACGGCGATTTATAAAGCATGGTTTGGCTTTTTTAGTTTAACCACTGCTGCGCAGCTGGCAGCGTTATTAATCGGCGTGGTCTTTATCGTCGTCTTGTTTGAGCAGTATTGGCAAGCAAAGCGTGGCAATACCATCACTCAGGGTAGTAGTAAGCGCTTTGAGGCCAGTAAGCCTGCTAAGTGGGGCATGGCGCTACTTTGTACGCTGGTATTTTTAGTGGCGTTTTTGATTCCGTTTTTACAGCTGCTTTATTGGACCGCAGAAAATTTCCAGCAAGATTTTGATGCGCGTTATATTGATTTTGTCACCAATAGCCTTATGATTGCGAGTATGACCACGATATTTATCGCCTTTTTGGCGATTATCATTGCGTGGGTCAAACGTCAATATCCAGATAAATCCACCAAGCTGATGACTACCTTAGCCAATTTGGGTTATGTGGTGCCGGGTACGGTGTTGGCCGTTGGGATATTTATTCCGATTGCGTGGCTTGATAATCAGCTGATAGCTTTTGGTATTACTTCAACGCAGTTTTTTTCTGGTAGTGTGATTGTGATGCTGCTAGCCTTATCGACGCGCTTTATGACGGTGAGCTTTCAGCCGGTAGACCGGCAGCTACAGCGCTTGACCGTCAATCAAGAAGCGGCAGCTAAGTTACTTAGCGATAGCCCGTATCAGCGCTGGCGGCAAGTGATGTTGCCCGTATTGAGTCCGGGGGTATTAACGGGTTTGTTGATGGGCTTTGTCGAAGTCATGAAAGAGATGCCGATTACCTTGATGACGCGGCGACAAGGTTGGGATACGCTGGCAGTACGGGTGTTTGAGATGACCAGCGAAGGCATGTGGGGACGCGCCGCATTGCCCAGTTTGTTGATTGTACTGGTTGGCCTGATTCCTGTTTGGGTATTGCTGCGCCAAAGTGATAAACAAGGTTAAGTTAAATGCGTTGTATTAAAAAGCTATAATTAAAGAGTCATAATTAAAAAGCAACATTAAGAAATAACTATATTAAAAAGAGCAATATTAAAAACCGCGTCAATGATGGGTTTTATTCACTAATAGCTTACTGGTACCGTCTATGTATACTGACTTGATGAACGATTCAACCAATCCAGCAGCGTCTAAATCCTTAAAGCCTGAATCCTTAAAGATAGGCGGTAAGCCAAGACCGGAGCATGTGAAAAAACCACCCGTCACCCTATTAACCAAAGCTCAGGTAGCACAGCTGCAAGCGGATAAAAGCTTGCTTCACAGCTCATCGACACAAGATACTTTAAATCAAAGCGTATCAGATCAAAGCGTATCAGATCAGACTGCCTTAAATAAAGAAACAGCAGGACAAATTCACTTGCAAGATAACCCTGTTTTTAATTCCTCTAAAAAGAACACTAGCATTGATGATGCTTATTTTAGCGTTCAAGATTTAATCGTTGGTTATGACGATACGATTATCGTTAATGGCTTATCGCTAGATTTGCAGCAAGGTGAAATCGGCTGCTTTTTAGGCTATAGCGGCTGCGGTAAAACCACGGCCCTAAGGGCGATTGCAGGCTTAGAACAAAGCCGTGGCGGCAAGATTCGCTTAAGCAATCAGCGTTTAACGGAACAAACCGCACGTACTACCTTTGCGGTCGCGCCAGCCAAGCGCGGCATGGGCATGGTGTTTCAGGATTATGCCTTATTCGGGCATTTAAGCGTGGCAAAAAATATCGCTTTTGGCCTAAACAAATGGTCGGCTGCTGACAAAAAAGCCCGCGTTAAAGAGATGCTAGCGCTGGTAGAGTTGTCGGAACATGCGGATAAACGTCCTAGTGAGCTATCGGGTGGACAGCAACAGCGTGTAGCATTAGCCCGCGCATTGGCACCAAAGCCCAAGCTTTTGCTACTTGATGAACCATTTTCTAACTTGGATGTGGTGCTACGTGAGTCACTGGCGATGAACGTCCGTGATATCCTTAAACGTACCAATACCACCGCTATTTTGGTCACTCACGATCAAAACGAAGCCTTTGCGTTAGCCGATAAAGTCGGGGTGATGGATAAAGGTAAATTGGTGCAATGGGCGACGCCAAGTGAGCTATATCATGAGCCAGTCAGCCCGTTTGTCGCTGAGTTTGTTGGCGAAGGCGCAATGATAGACGGTATTATCAAAGAAGGTCATGTTGAAACCGCGCTTGGTGATATTTATCGCCGCATGGAAGTTTATGATGAATCAGGGCAGCCGCAGTATTGCGAGTACGACTATCCGAATGGTACGCCGATTAAGGTGTTAGTACGTCCTGATGATATTGTGCATGACGATGAAAGCACGCAAACGGCTTTAGTAGTCGGACGTGTATTTCGCGGAGCAAACTATCTTTATCGCTTACAGCTTGCCGACGGTCAAACCGTACTGTCGTTAGTTGCCAGTCATCATAACCATGAGATTGGTTCACAAATTGGTATCTTACCTATCCTAGAGCACGTAGTGGTGTTTGATGAAAAAGACATCAATGCCACTACATGGTCAGAGTATGATAGGTCAGAGCGCGTGGAAGACGTCAGGTAGTTGTCAATTTTAAGCTTGGCACTACTTTTTAAGTTTAACGAAGGCGTTAAGCATGGCGCGTTGCCAGTATATGCAAATAACGTCCCAGCCATTTATAGGGCTCGAGTTGTGAGTAACGTAATTCCATGCGTATCACTGCCTCAGGGTCGTTATGACCGCCACGTTTTAGCGGCGAATAATCATGAAATACGCGCAAGCCACTGGCAAGTATCGTGTGATAATGATGAGCTTCTAACCAAGATTCAACTTCCTCTTTAGCGACCGGATGATTGGGCGTGAGGCTTTTCTTATTGTCCGCTTTATATTCAGTGTTATCCAATAAGTTAAAATTACCCATAATAAGATTGCGATAATCAAAACTCGCTGGATTATAAAAGCACAGCGATAGCGCGCCATTTTCAGTTAAATGCTTATCAAAAAAATCCATCACAGCGGCTGGCTCTGCCAACCATTCAAGCAGCGCATGACACATTATCAAATCAAATTTTCCATTATTTTCTGCAGCCAACTTTTCTTCTAATTCTTGATACGGGCAAACGTACCACCTAATATCCAAATCCTTTTTAACTATTTCAGCGTTTGCTTGTGCTTTCTGCAGCATATTGGCTGAGATATCATTGATAACCAGCGTATGCCCTTGAGTGGCAAGCTCAATCGCAATTTGCGCCAGCCCAGCGCCCACATCCAAAATACGTAACGGTCGCCCAAGTGTCTGGCTCATCTGCGTGCAATAGGCAACAATATCACGGCGCAATACTGCCAGACGAATGTCGCCCTTTAAGCCGCCGTAAACCTTTTTTTTAAAGTGGTCAGCAATCGCATCAAAGCTGCGATCCGTACGCGTATCGGGTTGGTTAAGTGACGGTGTGATGGCTTGCTTGCTGGGCTGGTCAGTTGATTGGCTGCTTTCGTGATTCATAACGGGCTCTGTTTTATCTAAAGTATTTGAAATGGTTTTTCATCACTTTTTTATTGGATTTTAATAGGGTTTTAGCGTATAAATAGTGAAGCCTAAGCATTGATTTTCATTGATTTTCATTGATTTTCATTGATTTTTACATTGACTGTCACATTGATTATCACTCAGTCGTCTAAGCCATCTGACTTAGAAGTTTGATTTAAAAAAGCGAGTTCTAAAAAGTATTTATTAAAAATATCAGCTAGGTTTTATTTATCTATTGCCAAGGATTTTAGGCAATTTTTTTGTTTTACTACTGCTAAGGATAGCAATCATGGTCTTACCCCGTTCAATTATAAACAAACCCATCATGACGCGCGCTCTATTATCGCTAGCGATTGCCAGTAGCTTATTACTTGTTGGTTGTGGCGATGATAATGAGCGTTTCGTTGAGTCGCCTTCATCTTCTGCCAGCGCTAAATTTGTAAAAACCTTTACGGCAAACGATATAAATAGTAGTTTTGGGCTTGGAAGTACCGCAACGCCTGTGGCCAAATGCGGCGTTACCATAGAAAAAGTCAGCTACGATACCAAAGGTGCCGCCGATGAAGATACCAATGCCACGGCCGCTTTAATGCTACCCACTGGCGATGCGGCTGAATGCCAAGGTGATCGCCCGGTATTATTATACGCGCATGGCACGACGACTGATAAAGGCTATGATTTTGCCCAAGTAGGGAATATTAAAAACCCTGCGGTAGGGGAAGCCAACTTAATTGCTGCAAACTTTGCCGCCCAAGGCTATATCGTTGTCGCGCCCAACTATGCGGGCTATGATACCTCAAAACTTGACTACCATCCTTATTTGGTTGCCCAGCAGCAGTCCACCGACATGGTCGACGCTCTAGATAGCGCGCGCAGCATTATCGAACGCAAAAAACGCGCCAATGATGCCAATTACAGTAAAATTGATGACTCGGGTAAGCTGTTTATCGCCGGTTACTCGCAAGGCGGCTATGTCACTATGGCAACCGCGAGATTACTAGAATCACAGAAAAAACCAGTGACGGCAATTGCGCCATCTTCGGGCCCTTATGCGTTGGCAGCTTTTGGTGATGAAATCTTTATGGGCAATGTCAATATTGGCGCGTCACGTTTTGCACCTCTGCTTGGTATTGGCTTACAGGCAAAATACGGTAATATTTACAATAAAAAATCAGATATTTTCTTAGATAAATATGCCGACGCGCAGCTGCCTAGTGACGTAGCGTTTGGTGAGTTGGTCAAAGCAGGTAAATTGCCAAATAATGCTTTATTCCAAAAAAATCCTAGCGATCCAAGGCTGGCAGGTTTAGAGCAAGGTAAGCTGTTTTCTATTTTAGGTGGCTACGATGAGACCGATTATCTGATTAAAACAGATTTTCGTGCGGCTTATGTGGCAGATGCACAAAAAAATCCTGATGGTCTAACATTAGCTAATGGTAATAATTTACCGGCTGCTAATCCGCAAAATAACTTGCGTAAGGCGCTTAAGGATAATGACTTACGTGGTTATGTGCCTACTATGCCGACATTCATTTGTGGTGGTAACCAAGATCCGACCGTATATTTTGATACTAATACCGGCGCGGTGGTAAAACTGCTACAAGCAGAAGTGGCCAAAAATCCTGCTAAGAAACTTAATATTACGGTGTTAGATGTGGATAAAGATAACGAAGCATCGCGCCCAGACAATCAGACTTTGACTATCATTGGACAGGCGTCAATGAACACGTGGAAAGTCAACGACGTTGTCAAGAAAGTACAAACAGACTTTAGTAATAGCGTTAAAAAAGTTAAAGATGATGCAGATCCAAACGGTGGTGTAGCATCATTCTTGGCATTCTATATCAACTATCATGGCAGTTTGGTCAGCCCAGCCTGTACTGAAGCTACGCGTGAATTCTTTAATCAGGAATTCAAAGCTGTTTAAAATGCTTGCTAGTTAAACATATAAGTAGTTTTTGTCTTACTCGCGAAAAACTGTATCCCCGGGGTACAGTTTTTTTATGAAACAGCCTTTAAAAACGGCAAAGACAATGCTCTGTTGCTAAAGTCGTTTTTATCCTTATTGCTAAAGGCAAAACTCAACGCTAATGAGCTGTTTTGCTTGATTTTAATAGCATCGAGAACCCCCTAAATAGACAAAAATGTGCTAAAATAGCTTCTTTAATTAAACATTACTTTTAACAAAAACCGTATCGCCATTTTCCTATGGTTTTGCCCGTTTAATGGTACTTTTTAGCGTTGAGATAGCAATCATAGTTGCGCGTTTGTGCAGCTATATTTTTATATCAGTGTAAGCACTTTTTTAGGCGCGCAACCCTTAGAGAAAGTATGTGAGTGAAGGAGTGTATATGAGCGACTCGATCAGTCCTATTGCCATCGTGGATGAATTAAAGCAGTCCTATTTGGATTATGCGATGAGCGTGATCGTCTCGCGCGCGCTGCCTGATGTGCGTGATGGGTTCAAACCGGTACACCGCCGCGTGATGTACGCGATGCATGTGCTGTCTAACGATTATAATAAAGCTTATAAGAAGTCGGCGCGTGTGGTCGGTGACGTCATCGGTAAATATCACCCGCATGGCGATAGTGCTGTTTATGATGCGATTGTACGTATGGCGCAGGACTTTAGCTTGCGTTACCCGATGGTTGACGGCCAAGGTAACTTTGGCTCGATTGATGATGATCCACCGGCAGCGATGCGTTATACCGAAGTCCGTATGACCAAGCTGACCCATCAAATGCTTGCTGACTTGGACAAAGACACCGTCGACTGGGAAGACAACTACGATGGCTCTGAGCGTATGCCAAGCGTGTTGCCTGCGCGTATTCCAAACTTATTGGTCAACGGTGCAACCGGTATTGCAGTTGGTATGGCGACCAATATGGCGCCGCACAATCTAACTGAAGTGATTAATGCGTGTTTGGCTTATGCTGAAAACCCGCAAATATCTGCCGAAGAGTTGATGTCGCATATTTCAGGTCCTGACTTCCCAACGGGCGGTATTATTTATGGTCGCGCGGGTATCTTAGACGCTTATCGCACCGGTAAAGGTCGCCTACACGTACGTGGTCGCTATATTATTGAACCGATGAGCGACACCGGTGTCAACCGTGACCGTGAGCGCATTGTCTTTACCGAAGTACCTTACCAAACCAATAAAGCCAAACTGATTGAGCGTATTGCTGAATTGGTACGTGATAAGAAAATCGAAGGTATTACCGAGATTCGTGATGAGTCTGATAAAGACGGTATGCGTATTGCCATTGATTTGCGCCGCGGTGAAACGGCGGAAGTGATTGTTAACAATTTGTTCCTGCAGACACCGCTTGAATCTAGCTTTAGTATCAACATGGTGGCGCTAGATAACGGTCAGCCAAAGCTATTGACCTTACGTCAGCTGATTGCAGCATTTGTACGCCATCGCCAAGAAGTGGTGACGCGCCGTACCATTTATGAGCTTAATAAAGCACGCGTTCGTGGTCATTTGTTAGAAGGTTTAACCGTTGCACTAGCGAACATTGATGAGATTATTGCGACGATTAAAGCATCGGCTAACCGCGGTTTGGCTCGTGAAAATTTACTGACTAATACGTGGGGCTCAGGTAGCGTGGTGGCGATGCTAACCGCTGCAGGTAGCCAGTCGGTACGTCCTGACTTTATCGAAGGTGAAGATCCAAAAGCGCCGTTTGGTCTGATTGAAGGTGAAGAGCGTTATCGTTTATCACTGGAGCAGGTCAATGCTATTTTGGACATGCAGCTGCATCGTCTAACCGGCCTTGAGCAAGACAAATTGACCGAAGAATACCAAGATTTGCTGCGTGAAATTGCAAATTTAGAGTCTATCCTTGGAGATTTTGATAAGCTAATGACCATTATCTCAAACGAGATGATTGAGATTCGTGAAAACTTTGGTGATGAGCGTCGTACCGATATTATCGATTCACGTATGGACTTTAACCGTGAAGACCTTATCCCAGAACAAACCGTGGTCATGACGGTTTCTCGTACGGGTTATGCAAAAACGCAGCCGATTGATGATTATGTGGCGCAAAAACGTGGCGGTAAAGGCAAATCTGCGACCGCGATGAAAGAAGACGATGTGATTGATCACTTGGTTGTGACCTCAACGCACGCCACCGTACTATGCTTTACGGATAGTGGTCGTGTCTTTAGTCTACGTGGTTTTGAAGTACCGATTGCCAGTCGCGGTGCGCGTGGTCGTCCATTGGTGAATTTAATTGGTTTAAATCCTGATGAAACGGTCACCACGATACTGCCTATTCCAAAAATAGTAGAAGAGTTATCTAGCAAAGGTGAGATATCAGTAGATGGCGATGACAGCTTATCAGAAGATAATAATTTAGACGATAGCACGCAAGCGGAGCCACCTTTTGTCTTCTTTGCAACTGCCAATGGTACTGTGAAGCGTGTCGAGCTAAAACAGTTTGCCAATATTCGATCGAACGGCTTGATTGCCGTTGGTTTGGAAGAAGGCGATAAATTGGTCAGCGCTCGTATCACCAATGGTAGCCAAGAAGTGATGCTATTTGCTTCAAGTGGTAAAGCGATTCGTTTTGATGAAAATGATGCGCGTGCAATGGGTCGTACGGCTAAAGGCGTTCGTGGTATGCGTCTGGCGGCTGATGAGTTTATTAAATCATTGGTGGTTATCGAAGATGATGTGCGCGAAATTCTGATTGCTTGTGAAAACGGCTTTGGTAAACGTACCTTTATCGATGAGTTCAATACGCAAAATCGTGGCGGTGGCGGTGTGATTGCTATTAAAACCAGTGAGCGTAATGGTGCACTCGTTCGTGCTACCAAGGTTGACTCTACAGACGATATTATCTTAATCTCTGACAAAGGTACATTAGTGCGTACCCCAGTTGAGCATGTAGCAAGCTCTGGTCGTAATACGCAAGGTGTGACGCTGATTCGTCTATCAAAAGACGAGAAGCTGGTTGCCATGGCGCGTGTTGAGCACGAAGAAAGCGACGACGAGCTAGTCGATGCTATGAGAGAAGATGGAACGTTTGCAGTAGAGGGTCAAGAGCAAATCGATATTGATGCCGAAACTGGCAACAGCGCGACGACCGATATCAATGACGTTATTGATGGTGTACATGACGATTCAGTAGACAATGAAACATCGAATGATGCAGCAGATGAAAACACAGACGATGACGAGTAAATATCTCAGTTGTTAGCTTTTTAGTTTAGTTAGCAATACTGCTCTAGAAAAAGCCTCTGACGATATCGTTGGGGGCTTTTTTTTGAGTGCTGTTTATTCTCAAAGTCCATTTTCTAGCTTTTAACCTATACATCTTAGCTTTTATAGTTAAAATACATTAAAACGCTACGGCACTGCTGGTATAAGTTTTTCTTGCTTGCTGTGCCTACGCAGACAGAGGCTGCAAAAAACTTATACCAGCAATACGTGAAATATTGATATTACATTTGACTGATTATGATTACTAACCTTTATAAACTTATTATAAATAATACCCATTAAGCGCTATTTTAAGGCCGTTGTTATGCTTACGACCAATCAAACTTTTCAGGGAACCTTAGCTGCAATATCATCCAGTTTTTTGTTTTCATTGATGTTCTTGTTTGGGCTATTTATGTTGCCCTTAACAGGTACGCAAGTAGCGTCATGGCGGGTGCTGATGATGCTATTGAGCTTGCTGATATTGGTCAGTTTTACTAAGCAATGGCAACACGTTTTTGATTATCTAAAAACTTTAAAAACCCCGAAAGAATGGCTGATATTTATATTACCTACGCCGATATTGGGTGGGCAGATTTGGCTGTTTATGTGGGGGCCGGTCAATGGTTTCGGTCTTGATGTCACTTTGGGTTATTTTTTATTGCCGCTGGTGATGATAGTGCTGGGGCGCTTTTTTTATCATGAGCATATGAGTGCATTGCAATGGATGGCGGCGCTACTGGCAGCACTGGGGATTGGCTATGATATCTTTCAATATGGGACGGTATCGTGGGTGACGTTATTTGTATGCTTGGGTTATCCGCCTTATTATCTCCTGCGGCGTAAGCTTGCCGTACCGCCTATTACCGGTTTACTGTCAGATTTGACTTTGCTGACGCCGGTGGTACTCATCATGCTGTATAGCAGTGGCGGATTTAGCGTGGCGGCACAAAACATAAAGTTTTGGTATTTATTACCGCTGCTCGGTGCTTTTAGTGCGCTTGCCATGTCACTGACCATGGTTGCGAGTAGTAAGCTGCCAGTGTCATTATTTGGTGCCCTAAGTTATGTAGAACCGATGCTGCTGTTTGTTTTGTCCATTACCGTTTTAAACCAAAGCCTCGATGAAGGCGGCTCGTTATTTATGTACGGCATGATTACTTTGGCGTTATTTATCATGATTGCTGATAGTGTAATGGGTTATCTTCGTCGTCGCCGTGATAATCATTTGCATGGCTACCGCGAGCCACAAGTGGGCGGCTTTCCACCACGCCGCCGTTTGATAAATCGCCGTATCGATGGGGTGTTAGCCGCCCATCGTTTCCGTAAGATGCGTCGTTATCAAAAAAAGATGGATAGAATACAGCGTAAAATCGAGCAGCTAGATACTAAGTAAGCAGGGTGATGGATATGAGTTAAGGGTGCAGCTTAAATAAACCAAACATCAAAATGAATAGGCGGGTTAAGTCAATGTATTGCTTATCTATTCTGACTTTGACATAATGTAAAGCTTGATATAAGCACTTAGTATTTACAGCGTTTATCTCAACATTATACGATTGATTTATCAGCAAAAAATTCTATAGATAAAAAGCTTATAGACAGAAGGCCTCCGACGTTCGCGTCTGAGGCTTTTGTTTTTTTTCAAAATTGCCAAGGACGTGCGCTTATCTCTAAAGGCTGTTGTTATGTTCCCCACCAATCAGACGTCGCAAGGCACCATCGTTGCAGTGGCAGCAAATTTTCTCTATGCATTGCTATTTTTATTTGGTCTACTGATGCAGCCATTATCGGGGACGCAGGTTGCTTCTTGGCGCGTGCTGATGATGCTACTCAGCTTGGTGCTACTGGTCAGTGTCCTTAAGCAATGGCAGCATATTTTTGATTACCTCAAAACCTTAAAGACCGCAAAAGAGTGGTTTTTATTTATCATACCCACACCGATTTTGGGCGCGCAAATCTGGATATTCATGTGGGCACCCGTCAATGATTTGGGTCTAGAGGTGACATTGGGGTATTTCTTATACCCAATGATTATGATTATCGTGGGGCGCTTTTTTTATAATGAAGACATGACGCTGCTACAGTGGGTGGCTACCATCTGTGCTGCGCTCGGTATTGCCTATGACGTCTGGCAATATGGTGCTATTTCTTGGGCAACCTTATTTGTCTGTTTGGGTTATCCGCCTTATTATCTTCTGCGTCGTAAACTTGCCGTGCCGCCTATTACGGGGCTTATTTCGGATTTGGTTTTATTAACACCGGTGGTTATCATCGCCTTATATATGAGCGGTGGTTTTGAGCTTGCGATAGCGACGGATAAATTTTGGTATCTGTTGCCGCTACTGGGTATCATCAGTACTGCGGCGATGGCACTGACTATGGTCGCTAGTCAAAAGCTGCCGGTCTCGCTATTTGGCACTTTATGCTACCTTGAGCCGATATTCCTATTTATATTTTCCATCACGATTTTGCACCAAAGCATCGATGAGGGTGGCTCGTTATTTATGTACGGCATGATTTTTATCGCGCTGCTGATTATGATTGCTGATAGTGCGCATGGTTATGTGACTCGTAAGCGTGACGACCGTTTGCAAGGGTATAATGAGCCTCAGGTCGGCAGTTTCCCGCCGCGCCGCCGCCTAAAAAATCGCCGTATTAAAGGCGTATTGACCGCACATCGTTTCCGTAAGATTAGAAAATATCAGCAAAGAATAGACAAGATGACGCGCAAAATTGAAGAATTACATGCTAAATAACACTGACAGCTTAAGGGCGATAAGTTTGACTTGCTAGGCATGGTTTTGTAGCCGTGCTCTACACAGTTTCTGTGTTAAAGGCTGGTTAATTGCGCTATTATCGACAGCAGTGCTGCCACGCTCAAAACAATGCTTAATCATGCCTAATCAATCATGTCTAATCCTGCTCAAAAGGCTTAGCAATGTTAGCAATGGAATGCGGGCGCTACCTATCATTATTATTGCTTATTCACACTATAACTAGGATGGTTTATGTTACACCTTCATCATTTAGCAAACTCACGCTCGTTTCGTATTATCTGGCTATTAGAAGAGCTTAAGGTTGATTATAAACTGACTTGCTATGCGCGCAATAAAGCCTACCGCGCACCTGACAGTTTAAAACAAATACATCCGCTCGGTCATGCGCCGATGTTAGAAGTAAATGAGCGTGTGCTCATTGAGTCAGGATTTATCATTGAGTATTTGCTTAAGCATTATGATAGCGAGAAGCAATTCAAGCCTGCGGATGACAACGAAGCGGCGTGGGAAGCGTATACCTTTTGGCTGCATTTTGCCGAAGCATCAGTGATGCCGCCATTGGTCATGCGTTTGGTGTTCACCAAAGTGGTTGAGCAGTCGCCGATGCTTATCAAGCCTGTGAGCAAAAGCATCCGCAATCAAGTCGAAAAAAGCATGATTAGCAAAAGCTTAGATACCATATTGACCATGATGGAGCAGCATCTGCAAGACAATCATTGGTTTGCCGGTAGCGAATTCAGTGCCGCTGATATCCAAATGCATCTTGCAGTCGTCGGTGCTAATGCTGGTGGCGGTTTAGATAGCAGTAAATATGCCAATATCTTAAACTGGCTCAAACGTTGTGAAGAGCGCGATGCCTTTAAGCGTGCCGAAGAAAAGGGCGGTCGTTTACAGTTCTAAACGAGGCGCATTTAATCGTTAATCAATGACTAATTTAATATGATAATAAAAGGTTTTGTTTATTTATAGACAAAACCTTTTTTAGGATAAAAAATGACAGACTTGAATAAATCAAATAATAAAAATACCGATATTGATGTTAATAATGATACTAATATTGCTGCTAAACAAGCGCCGAATAGTACCGATGGTAGTGTGCATAGCCAGCAAGTATCTATCAAAGCATGGTCACAAAAATTGCTGGTAGTGATTTTATGTGTTGCTAGCTTTTATGGTGGTTGGAAATCTTATGAGTCCAATATGGTCAATGAATGTACGGCCAATGGCGGGCAAATGATTGAAGGTCAAAGAACCATGCTATGTCAGTCGTTGTAGAAAATAACGATTTAGATAGAAGAGGGTGTCTATGCTAAAGCTTACCTTTTTGGGTACTTCCGCAGGGGTACCAACCAAACAGCGTAACGTCACAGCGCTTGCCATCGAGTGCCTCAATCCTTATAGCTCAGGGGCAAATCAACAACAAAAGAAAAAATCGCGTCCTTGGGTTTTAATTGATTGCGGTGAAGGCACCCAGCAGCAGCTCTTACATACCAAGTTATCCTTACATCAACTCGAAGCGATTTGTATTACCCATGTGCATGGCGATCACTGCTATGGTTTGCCAGGATTGCTGGCGAGTACGGCAATGTCAGGTCGTACTGCAGCGCTAACGCTTATTGCGCCAAAAGCGATAGCAACGCTGCTTGAGGCGATTACCTTAACGACTGAGCTGTACTTTCCGTTTGTCATTAACTTTATGGCGATAGAAGATTTGTTGTCTGAGCCAAATGATAAGCATAAAGGTAAAGTAACGATCAATTTAGACCACCAGCATCAGCTAATTATAGATATTCATCCTTTATCGCATCGTGTCGCCTCTTATGGATTTGCGATGACTGAAACCATCAGCCGACGTACACTTAATACCGATAAATTAACAGCGGCAGGTATTCCAGCAAGCGCGCTGTGGGGCAGACTGCAACAGGGTGAAGATGTTGTGACCGAAGACGGTCGCAAGCTTTATTCAGTGGATTATGTCGATAATGAGAGTCAGTGTACAAAGGTAGTAGTTGCTGGAGATAACGACACGCCGGAGCGCTTAAGAGAGGCAGTAGCTGGTGTAGATCTACTGGTGCATGAAGCCACTTATACCCATGAGGTGTTACATAAGATTCAGGCAAAAAATCCAGACTTTGATCCCATGCATAGTAGGGCACAGCTGGTAGGTAGGTTCGCTCAAAACAATGAGGTTAAGAATCTAATTTTGACCCATTTTAGCGCTCGCTATCAAAGCTTTGATAACCCACAGAGTAGTACGCCGAACATGGCGCATATTCGCTTGGATGCCCAAAGTACTTATGCAGGCAATCTATGGTTAGCAGCAGATTTTGACCAATATATGGTGAATGGCTCAGCTGATTTGATAGACGAAGAAGAGGGTAGCCGCGTGCAGTATCTAGGCTCTGCACGCGATTATAAACAATAAATCTAAATAACTTTTAAGAGTTATTATCCTCAGCTGCCAATTGTGTTTGTCCTATCCAGTAGCGGCTAAACTGGTACGCCACACGTCCCGAACGTCCGCCGCGCTCTGATGCCCAGCGTAATGCTGCTGCTCTGATATTATCAGGTAGCGTCTTATTTTCTTCTTCATTATGATTACTTTCTTTAACGTCATTCGCATTATTTAGATTGCGGCTTGGCGAAAGCGATAAATAATGGCGCACGATGTGTAAGTAAGTGTTTTGATCCATGGGATGAAAGGACAACCAAAGCCCAAATCGATCAGACAGCGATACAGTCTCGTCAATGGTTTCATAAGGGTTGACCTCATCGGTTTGGCCGTTATAGATATTGACATTGTCTTTCATCAGCTGTGGCAAAAGATGACGGCGGTTACTGGTGGCATAGACCAATAGCTTGTCTTGTTCTGAGTCCAGCGAGCCGTCCAACACACTCTTCAATGTCCGATAACTCTCATCTTGACCGTTAAATGCCAAGTCATCACAGTACACCACATAGTGGCAACCACAATCCGCTGGCAGCGCATTAATGGCGGCGCGAATCTTATCAAGCACCCGCAGGTCATCACGGGCAATTTCAATAATACGCAGTCCTTCGCTATGATAAGCTTGTAGCAATGCTCGAATCAGCGATGACTTGCCAGCGCCGCGTGTGCCTGTCATCAAGACGTGATTGGCAGGATAGCCCTTTAGAAACTGCCGTGTGTTCTGTACCAGTTTTGCCTTTTGCGTATCGATACCATGCAAGTCATCTAAACTTAAAAACAAGTTAACAGCCAGCGGCTCTAGATGGCCCTGATGACCGCCAACCCAGCGATAGGCTAGCTGGGCAGGATCAATCTCGATAGTTGGCGTGACCTGCTCTTGGAGGTACTGCCCAAGCAAATCCAATAAATGGTCGGGTAGGGCATAATTCATATGGGTGTTAGTGGATTGGGGCATAATAATTGGTCGCTTATATAAATTAAAATGTCGTTTGGCATACTAGACGCATAAAGGTTTCACTTTACCATGAAAAATAGTGCCAGTAATCCATCTACAGAAAAAGCGTGTGCAAAGCACGCAAGTATAGAAAGAAGGTCTTCGAAACAAGCACTACAAACGCAAGCACAGAAAACTCTGCCAGTGCTGACCACTTTATTCTCAAGCTTGCATTATCGCAAGATAGCGCATCAGCGAGTCAGTCAGCAAAGTGATAGTGGTGAGGCCAATTACCAAGGGTTAACGCGCAGTCAGCATGCGCAATTTGGTCAGGTGATGATTAAATGGCAGTTAAGTGCTGATACCAATCACGACTCGGCTGATTTAGCTTACGAGGCTGACGTTTTAAAATCTATAAATATATCAATCAGTGAAAACAGCCTGCCTGCTATCGCTCCACCAATACTAGCCTACGATAACGTCACGATTCAAATACTAAAACCGTCTTCGCAGCTGATTGTATTGGTCACGCCTTATTATCCAAATGGCAGCTTGGCATCTCAGCTTAATTCTCAAAATCACTCGCGATTAGCAGACATACAAAAGCATCATTTTATTGTGCAGTCTGCTCTTCTCGTCGCCAAGCTACATAACATTGGCTGGCTACATAATGATATTAAGCCTAGTAATATTTTGCTAGATGGTTTCATGCCAAATCATGCGGATAATAGCAGTATCACACCTGATTTATTATTAACTGACTTTGCTTTGGCAGAAGCAATTAATCATGATGTTGCTAAAAACAGTGATAAAAATAGTACGGGAGATAGTGCTGGTACGCCAGCCTATCTTGCCCCTGAACGCTGGCAAGGGCAGGGCGCAACGCTGCAAAGTGATATTTATGCGTTTGGGATAATAATGTATGAAATATTAACGGGCGAGCGACCGTTTAATATTGATAATCCGAGTGGTGAGCCGTTAAGAGAATGGGCAATTCAACATTGCCAACAGCCAGTTCCAACATTGCCGTTAGAGTATAGTGGTTATCAAAGTATCATTGATAAAACTTTGGCGAAGCGGGTAGAGAGAAGGTATCAAAGTATGGAAGAGATTGTGGTGGATTTGGAAAGATTATAATCATGAATGCTAAACTCTAGACACAAAAAAACCTGCTAAAAAGCAGGCTTTAATATTTGGTCTAAGATGTACTATCCGAAAATGGTGGGGCTGGAGAGACTCGAACTCTCACACCTTGCGGCGCCAGAACCTAAATCTGGTGCGTCTACCAATTCCGCCACAGCCCCATTTTCGTTACTCTATCATCAAAGGCAGTTAAATTCAAATGCCATCGAGATAGTTAACTGATTCGGTAGTGCGTCTCAGTGGTTGGCTATTATATAGAGTTTGAATCGTTTGGCAACCCCTATTTGCGATTTTTTTTAATTATTTGGTCATTATTTTCGATATATTTCATAAAATACTGATATTTATAGGAATTTTTTATAATGATTTCTGGTTTTAATTTCAATTATTTTGCTCTGATGCGCTAATCTCTAATTGCTGTAATTTGCGCGTCAAAGTATTGCGTCCCCAACCCAGTAAGTTGGCGGCTGCTATTTTTTTACCACCGCTATGATTGAGCGCAGCTTGCAGCAACACACGTTCAAACTCGGGCGTTGCGGTTTGTAAAATATCGGTTTCACCCGTTTGCAGCGACTGCTCAGCCCATATAGCCAACGCTTGCTGCCAGCTTTGCTTATCATTCGTTTGGGTCAGTTGACTGTTTTGAGGAACGTGATATGCCGCATTGCTTTGTTGCTCTACATTAGGGTCAGCATCGTCTAGCAGCTCTGGCGGTAAATCCTCGACCATGACCGTATCGCCCGTGGTCATGACGGTCAGCCAAAGGCAAACGTTTTCAAGTTGACGGACATTACCGCGCCACGCAAAAGCTTGCATCATCTGAAGCGTGGTAGGATGCAGCTGCTTTTCGGCGCTATTTAATTGTTTGGCGGCACGCTGCATAAAGTAGGTAGCTAATGCAGGAATATCTTCAGGACGCGTCCGTAAGGGCGGCAATGGCATACGAATGACATTAAGGCGATAAAATAAATCTTCACGAAATTTGCCTTGTTTGACCAATTCTTCTAAGTTTTGATGGGTAGCGGCAATGATGCGCACATTGACTTTGACCGGTTGCTGTCCGCCGACGCGAAAAAACTCACCGTTGGCCAATACGCGCAGCAGCCGCGTCTGAGTACTGTACGGCATATCGCCGATTTCGTCTAAAAATAGCGTACCGCCGTCCGCTTGCTCAAAACGACCTTGCCGCGTCGTCGTTGCACCAGTAAACGCGCCTTTTTCGTGACCAAACAATTCTGACTCAATTAAATCATGCGGTATCGCTGCCATATTAAGCGCGATAAAAGGTTGCTGCGCTCTTGGAGAATGGGCATGAAGCGCACCTGCCACCAGCTCTTTACCTGTGCCTGATTCACCAGTAATCAAAACGGTAATAGGAGAATGGGCCAAGCGTCCAATCGCGCGAAACACCGTTTGCATCGCTTGCGATTGACCGATGATACCGCTTGGATTGTTATTAATATCGCTACCTGTTGGGTTTTTAGGTTTAGATTTAAGTGCGGTGGTCGTTTTGGTTTCCTTTTTAGCTTTTTTGACAGTCTTTTGAGCAGGCTTAGTTGCATCATTTGTTATTGTTAAATTCGGCTGATAATTAATAGCCTTATAAATTGTGGCAACCGCTTCATCTAAATCAAAGGGTTTGGGCAGATATTCAAACGCGCCAGTTTGATAGCTATTGATAGCAGAGCTCAGGTCGGAATGCGCGGTCATAATGACAATCGGTAGCGTAGGGAAGTGCTGATGTACCCAATCACTAAAGGACAGACCGTCCATCATTGGCATACGAATATCGGTCAATATCACATCTGGTAGCTGGTCAACTGATGCGCGCTGTTGCAAGATATCGTTCAGGCGCGTCCACGCTGCTTGCGCTTGGGTAAAGCTAATAACCGTTAAGCCTGCCTCTTCAAAGGTATCTGCCAATACCAAGCGCAGCGCCGCATCATCATCGATAAGCCATAACGTCGCGGGAGTAGCAGCAGGATTATTATCCACGGTGACCATAGAGATTTGCTCATTGCTCGTAAGGTATTTCGCGTCATTATACTGAGTCATGGGTTTCGCCTAATAAGCAGTGAGAAATGGAAAATGAATATAAAATCTTAGCCTTAACGGTCAGCGCTTGGCTGAGAGAAAGGCAGGTAGAGGGTAAAGCGGGTTTGATTGTGCTGATAATGACTTTTAAAACTGCCGCTAAAACCTTGTGATTGCTTTGAGCTGACGTCAATCATACCATGATGGCGGCTGATGATATCTTGGACGATGGATAAACCTAGACCTGTACCAGCTGCGCGGTTGGTCACCATCGGGAAAAATATCTGACCGATTAATGCGTCGTCTATCCCTGAGCCGTTGTCGGTAATGGTGATTTGCAAGACTTGTTTGTGCTGCAAGCTACCGATGGTATGCTGAAAAACCACCCGCGTTTGGATATGCAGCTTAGGTTGATAATTATCATTAATATCAGAGTGTTTCTGCGCAATAGCTGATGGAAAGTTGCCAAACGTGGCTGGCGTATTTTGTTGCAGCGTTTGCTCAAACTCAGTCATCGATTCACATGCATTATTCATCAGGTTTAAAAACACTTGGATTAATTGATCTTTATCCGCGCATAACTCGGGTAACGATAAATCATAATCACGTTGTAGCACCACGTCTGGATATTGATGAATAATTAAAGCCAAAACGTGCTCTAGCGGTTCATGGATATTGAGCATTTGCCAGTTTGGCAATTGATGAGAGCCAAGAAGCTGCCCAATCAACTGGGTCAAACGATCGGTTTCTGAAATGATAATATCAGTATAACTCCGCAGCTTAGCCGCATTCTTTTTCAGGTTATTTTCATCCGCTACATTCAAATTTTCATTCACAATAGCAGAAAATTCATTAAACTTAATGAATTGCCGCTGTAATAATTGCGCCGCCCCGCGAATGCCTGCCAATGGATTTTTGATTTCATGGGCGACCGAGCGTAACATATGACGGGCGACGCTATATTGCTGCTGCTGGCGCTGTTCTTCTGAAATACGACTTTGCCGGTCTTTGCCCCACATCTCAATAATAAAATAAGGCTGCTGCTCATCGCTAACAGGCGTCACGCTATAATCCACAGATAACGACAGTCCGCCGTTTAGCTGGGTATGTATAAGGTGATCATGATCGATAAACGGCTGTTGATAGTGCTTTGCTTGACTAAAACGCTCCGTCAACGCGCAGGTCTTATCTTCGCGATTATTATTAATAAGACTGTCTTTTAACGTCAACTCATCGGGCGCAAGTAGGCTCAAGATTGACTGGCCTCGCAAACGTCCGCTGCTAATGGCAAGCAGCTGCTCGGCTTGCGCATTTAGCCACCTAATGGTCAGCGAGCCATCAACGTATAAAATAGCGGTAAATAAATGCTGTAATATAAACGTCGAATCTGGGTTCAGTTTGGCAGTGCTCAAATCAGCCGTCATGGAAAATGCCTAAAATTAAAAGATACGAAAGATAATATTTAACCATAAATCAACACACTAGCGCGGCAAAACTGGCGATTATCACAAAAAAAACGTACAATGCGCACAGCCAATTTATCTCTAGCAAGGTCAGCCATGCCCAACACTTCTACCGAGTCGCTTAATACGACTGTTACCACCTCATCAGTTTCTACATCGTCAGCTTCTGCCTCATCAGCTTCTATGCCAAAAAACACTGCCACTATTTTTAATCCTGCAAAGCCAAATATAGCGCAAGAAAGCAGTCAGGCGGATGTTAGTCAAGCAAACACTAACCAGCCTTACCACCATAAAGCCAACCACAATCAAAACCGTAGTATTGAGCAAAGTAGCGATGCGACGTTAGCCAATTCAGCGACGATTGACGCGCCCGTGAACGCTGCGCCAAAGATTGGCTTTGTATCGCTTGGTTGTCCAAAGGCGCTGGTCGATAGTGAGCGCATTATCACCGAGCTTAGTCGTGACGGCTATCAAGTCGCCAGCGATTATGAAGGCGCAGACTTGGTTGTGGTTAATACTTGCGGTTTTATTGAGTCAGCAGTGCAAGAGTCACTTGACGCCATCGGTGAAGCGATTAGCAAAAACGGCAAAGTGATTGTCACCGGCTGCTTGGGTAAAGAGGCCGATAAAATCCGTGCCATGCACCCAGCCGTGCTATCGGTCACCGGTGCGCATGCTTATGATGAGGTGATTACTGCCGTCTCGCAACATGTGCCCAAACCCAAGCGCGATATAGATAGCAACTATGATCCAAAGATAGATTTGATTAATGAGACGGGGATTAAATTGACCCCAAGCCATTATGCGTACCTTAAAATATCAGAAGGCTGCAACCATCGTTGTACTTTTTGCATCATTCCAAGTTTGCGCGGCGATTTGGTTTCGCGGCCGATTGATAGCGTGATGAATGAAGCAATGGCGCTGAAAAACGCTGGCGTGAAAGAGCTGTTGATTATCTCACAAGATACCTCGGCTTATGGGCTGGACTTAAAATATAAAACCAGCTTTTGGAATGGCATGCCGCTAAAGTCAAAATTTTATGACTTGTGCCAAGCGTTAAATGATTTGGGTATTTGGGTGCGCCTGCACTATGTTTATCCTTATCCGCATGTCGATAAAGTGGTTGAGCTGATGGGCGAGAAAAAACTACTGCCTTATCTTGATATTCCATTCCAACATGCTAGCCACAGTATTTTAAAAGCGATGAAACGTCCGGCGCATAGCGAAAATACTTTGGCGCGTATTAAAGCGTGGCGTGAAATTTGCCCTGATATTGTCATTCGTTCAACCTTCGTCGTTGGTTTCCCAGGCGAGACCGAAGAAGATTTTCAGTGCTTGCTTGATTGGCTGGTCGAGGCGCGCCTTGATCGCGTCGGTGCTTTTACGTATTCAGAAGTCGAAGGTGCGGTCGCCAATGATTTGCCAAATCATGTACCTGAAGACATTAAGCAAGAACGCTATGAGCGTTTGATGACACTACAGCAAGAGATTTCAGCACAAAAGCTGCAAGAAAAAGTCGGTAAAACCTTGATGGTATTGGTCGATGAGATTGATGAAGAAGAAGGCATCGCGATTTGCCGTAGTTATGCGGATGCGCCTGAGATTGATGGTCACGTTTACGTCGATGATATCACCGCGCAAGTCAAAGTTGGACAATTCCTAACCGTCACGATCGATGACGCCAGCGAATATGATTTGTTTGCCAGTTATAAAGGTTAGAGAGCCACGACGATAACCGAGTGAAAGTTGCCCAATCGTGGGCAGTTTTTGCTACAATTAGCGCAATTTGGCTTTTTACCTATTTGACATCGTTTTTGGCGCTATTATGCCATTTAGGATAGTTTGAAAGGTTAAGCTAAAGTCCAATGCAATTTGTGTTTTATCGCTTATTTTAATTATAATTTCATGCTAACAAGGTGACCTCATGTCTGACAAAAACCCGCGTTACTCTCGTATCTTGCTAAAACTTTCTGGTGAAGCCTTAGCTGGTGGCAAAGAGATGGGGATTGATACCGAAGTGCTCGATAAGATGAGCTTGTCTATCGCCCACTTACGCGGACTTGGAGTGCAAGTCGGTATCGTCGTCGGCGGTGGTAACTTGTATCGCGGCGCTCAGTTGCAACAAGAAGGCTTGGTCGGCCGTGTCACTGGTGACCAAATGGGTATGCTTGCCACTGTGATGAATGGTCTGGCCATGCGTGATGCTCTTGAGCGCCGTAATATTAAAACGCGTTTGATGTCAGCATTGCCTATTGGCGAAGTCACTGAAAGCTATAGCAGCCGTAATGCCATTCGTTATCTTAAAAATGGTGAAGTGTGTATTTTTGTCGCGGGCACGGGTAATCCTTTCTTTACTACTGATACTGCTGCTTGCCTGCGTGGTATCGAAATCGAGGCGGGCTTAATTTTAAAAGCGACCAAAGTAGATGGCGTTTACGATAAAGACCCAAGCCTCCATGCCGATGCCAAAAAATATGACGGTTTAACCTTTGATGAAGTGCTCGAGCAAAAACTTGGCGTCATGGATTTAACAGCAATCGCTTTATGCCGTGAGCACAACGTCCCACTACAAGTATTTGATATGACCAAGCCTAACGCTTTATTAAACGTCATCATGGGCGAAAATGAAGGCACGCGCGTTTATCATTAAGCTTAAGCGTAGTAGGCTTTATCATTTATATGAGCATGAAATCACTGATGTGGTGAGCATCAATCTTTGAATAAGATTTATACCTAACAGCTTTATACCTAACAATAATGAATGATTTATCGATAGCGATAAATAAGGATACATGATGATTAAAGAGATTAAGCAAGACGGCGAAGCACGCATGCAAAAAACCTTGGAAGCGCTTGAGACGACTTTTAGCAAAGTACGTACTGGTCGCGCGCACCCAGGTATGCTATCTGGCGTGATGGTTAGCTACTACGGCGCCGATACGCCATTGAATCAAGTTGCCAGCGTCAACGTCGAAGACTCACGCACCTTACTGGTACAGCCATTTGAGCGTAGCATGGTGCAAGCGATTGATAAAGCCATTCGCGAAGCAGATTTAGGCTTAAACCCGATGACCGCTGACGTCATTCGTGTACCGATGCCAGCGTTGACCGAAGACACACGCCGCGATATGCAAAAACTTGCGCGCAGTGAAGCAGAAAATAGCCGTGTGTCTATCCGTAATATCCGCCGCGATATGATGAATGACATCAAAGAATTGGCAAAAGAAAAAGAAATCTCAGAAGATGACGAGCGCCGCGCCAGTGATGATATCCAAAAAATCACCGACAAATATATCGAAACCATTGATAGCCGTCTGAGCAAAAAAGAAAGCGACTTGATGGAAGTATAAGCGGCTGTCTTTTATTTTTAATTAAAGACAACAGCAGTATCTTTTCTCTAAAAACAGTCAATATTATATGCATATTGACTGTTTATTGCCGTATAAGAAATTAAGCCATTGTTAAGTAAGTGTTCTGTCTTAAACCCTTTATCAAAGCGTTTTTTGTTAAGTTTAGGTTTTTCATAAGTCATTTGCTAAATGTGCCATATTTTTCTTAACAGGCGATAACGCGCGTCACCTTACTTTACCCAAACCACAAGCAAGTCAGCCTATGTCTATTTCAGATACTTCATCTCCCGCGCTTCTCCCGCGGCATATCGCCGTCATCATGGATGGCAATAACCGCTACGGTAAAATCCATCAGTTAGGCAAAGGTCAGGGGCATATCGCTGGCAAAGATGCGCTAGACCCTGTTGTCGAATATTGCGTTAGCACGGGCATTGAAGTGCTAACCGTCTTTGCCTTCTCTAGTGAGAACTGGCAACGTCCGCCGAGCGAGGTGGCATTATTGATGCATTTGTTGAGCTTAACCATCAATGAGCAATTACCGCGCATGCAAAAATATCGCATTCGCTTGCGCTTTATTGGTGATCGCAGTCAGCTTAGTGAAGAGTTGCAAGCATTGATGTTAGATGCCGAGGCAAAAACCGCTGACTTTGAAGCGATGACCTTGGTAATCGCCATTAGCTACGGTGGACAGTGGGATATTGCGCATGCTGCTAAGCAGTTGGCGCAGCAAGTCGAAGCGGGCAAGTTGCGCGCAGAAGACATCGATAAAGAGATGCTTGGCGGATATGTGCAATTAGCAGATGCGCCAGCGGTTGATATGCTGATACGCACGGGCGGCGAATACCGTTTGTCAAACTTTCTATTATGGCAATCTGCTTATGCCGAATTGTTCTTTACCCAAACCCTGTGGCCCGATTTTAAAGTCGCAGAGCTTGCAGCGATGATAGCAGAATTTGCTCAGCGCCAACGCCGCTTTGGCAAAACCAGCGAACAAGTAGTGATAGAGCAGCAGAGTTCTTAAAATAATTTTAGCTAATAAGCGCTGTAGAAATAATTGCTTAAGTCGTCCGCGTGGTTTGAATTACACTTGTTTGGTCTATAATAAGCTGCTTTAATTGGCGTTAATCCTGTTTAATGGGCTATTATAGAGCGCTGTTATGCTAGATTTTGACCAAACATTTTTCGTTATATAAGGCTCGATAAGTATGTGGCAACGAATTAAGACGGCAATTGTTCTCGTTATTATCGTTGGTATTGCAATGTTTGCGAGCCAAACGCCTATTTTATTTGCACCGCTGCTAGCGATTGGCGTCATTATTGCCGCCCACGAGTGGACCAAACTGATGCCAAAGTGGCAGCAGCCTGCGTTGTTTGTGCTGTTGGTTTTAGCACTGACCATCGTTTCGCTGATGTTTAAGATCACTTGGCTGTTTTGGTGGGTGGCGTCATTGGTTATTTGGCTAATGGCATTGTCTTGGGTGCGGGTATTTCCCACTCATACCAACTGGTACGGTAAAAAATTGGCATTGATGGGTGCAGTAATATTGACCGCCGCCATTACCGCTATGTTCTACTTATGGCAGCTGTCAGCATGGTGGCTGTTATATGTATTCTTATTGGTCTGGTGTGCCGATAGTGGCGCTTACTTTGTTGGGCGTAAGTTTGGTCGCCGCAAGATGGCACCAAATGTTTCCCCCAATAAAAGTATGGAAGGACTGGCAGGCGGTTTAGTCACAGGCTTGCTTGTGGTCATCGTCATTAGTGTCTTTAAACTACAATTGACTGGCGTACCGTTAGTCGCTTTTGTAGCCTTGTCGGCGTTAACGATTTTGGCGTCCGTACTGGGTGATTTGTTTGAGTCGATGCTCAAACGCCGTGCTGATGTCAAAGACTCTGGAACGATTTTACCGGGGCATGGCGGGGTTCTTGACCGCATTGATTCGTTATTATCTGCCACACCGATATTTGCACTGGGCTTTTGGGCGCTACAGCAGCTTGGTTTAATTATCGCATAACAATAAGTAGTCCAAAAGTAAAAATCTATCAGGCTAAAAATATAAAAAGAAGTAGGGCTTACGTATTTGGTAGCGACTAAGCTGCCTATTATTAGGTCTTATGACTTATATTTATTTCTCATTTAATTTCACCGTATTATAGGCACAGATGGTTATGACCCAACGCATCGCCGTACTAGGCGCGACAGGCTCGATTGGCGATAGCACGTTAGCAATTTTAGCGGCGCAACCACAGAACTATGAAGTTTATGCCTTATCAGGCTACCACCGTTTAGATAAGCTATTTGCTCTCTGTCAGCAGTTTTTGCCCAAACGCGTCAGTGTGCCGACAGCAGCGGTCGATGATTTCGCTCAGCGTCTTAGCGCAGTAGGTTTAAATATCGATGTGGTCGGCGGTGAAGTAGGGCTGGTCGATATTGCAACTGACACGCAAACCAATACCGTCGTCGCTGCTATCGTAGGGGCAGCCGGTCTGCCTTCTACCTTAGCTGCCGCACGTGCAGGTAAGCGCATCTTATTGGCCAATAAAGAAGCCTTGGTCATGGCAGGGAAAGTCATGATTAATGCGGTTAAAACGCATCATGCGACCTTGTTGCCTTTAGACTCAGAACACAATGCCATTTTTCAATGTTTGCCATTAGCAATTCAGCAAGACAATACCCAAGTCCATCAGCCAAATCATGGTGTGCGTAAATTATGGTTGACTGCATCTGGCGGACCTTTTTTACAGCAGTCTTTTGCACAGATGCAGCAAGCTAGTGTTGCTGAAGCGGTGAAACATCCGAATTGGTCGATGGGGCAAAAAATATCGGTCGACTCGGCTACGATGATGAATAAAGGGCTTGAGCTGATTGAAGCTTGCCATTTATTTGATCTGCCAGAAAATAAGATAAATGTGGTCATTCACCCACAAAGTATTATTCACTCAATGGTAGAATATAGCGATGGTAGCTTTTTAGCGCAGCTAGGCAGTCCCGATATGAAGACGCCAATCGCCCACGCGCTCAGTTATCCTGACCGTATCGATAGCGGCTCGCAGCCATTGGATTTATTTGCCTTAAGCGGCTTAGAGTTTATTGAGCCTGATTTGCAAAAATTTGCCTGTTTGCGTTTGGCAAGGCAGGCGATGCAAGCGGGTACACAGGCCACGATTGTGCTAAACGCTGCCAATGAGATTGCAGTTGCCGCATTTTTAAATGGGCAGATTCGTCTGACTGATATTGCCGATATTAATGCGCAAGCACTAGATGAGATACAAGTAGCGGTATTAAATGAGACTGCCGATATTGAAGATATTTTAGCGATTGATAACATAGCGCGTCAGCATACTGATACGTTAGTGGCAAAGTTGGCATGAATCTATAAAAATTCAGTCATTTGATAAACGATGTTAAAAGAGAATATTGAGAAAAGATCATGACGTTTTTATTAACGCTACTTGCGGCAATATTTGTCTTAGGTCCACTCATCGCCTTACATGAGTGGGGCCATTACATCGTGGCGCGTCTGTGCGGCGTTAAAGTACTGACGTACTCTATTGGCTTTGGTCCGAAACTCTTTGGTTGGACCAGTAAAAAAAGTGGCATCGATTATCGTATCTCGGCACTGCCGCTTGGTGGCTACGTCAAAATGCTTGATGAGCGTGAAGGTGAGGTAGCAGCAGACGAGCTACATCTAGCGTTTAATCGTCAGCATCCGCTCAAAAAGATTGCGGTAGTTGCCGCAGGTCCTATCATGAATTTTGTCATCGCTATTGCATTATTTTGGGTGTTATTTATGACCCCATCAGAGCAATTGGCGACAAAGATAGGGCAGGTGCTACCAGATACCCCAGCAGCGATGGCACAGTTGCCCGTGGGCGATAAAATTGTCGCTATTGATGGTCATGACGTACAAACGTGGGAAGGTATTAACTATCGCCTTGCTGGGCGTATGGGTGAGACGGACAGTGTCAGTGTCACCTTACAGTCTGAGGCAACAGGTAGTAATGCCACCAAAACCTATCAAGCACCGATTAAAGAATTTATGCAAGGCGACGCGCAAGGCAAAGATGCGTTATCAAGCTTTGGTATGATACCGTGGCAACCAAACATCGCACCAATCGTTGGCAATTTAACGCCCGATGGCGCTGCCAGCCGTCAAGGCCTACAGGTTGGTGACCGCATTACGGCTATTAATGGTAAAGAGATTACCGACTGGATTAGCGCCACGCGTATCATTCGCGACAATCCTGAAACTTTGCTTAATTTCACTGTATTGCGTGATGGCAAACAAGTTCAGTTATCCATCATGCCGCAAGGTAAAAAAGACAATTTAGGTAACGATTACGGGCAAATTGGTGCTATGGTGGCAGAGTCTGAAATTGTCATTCCTGACGCTTACAAAACCACGGTTGTCTACGGCCCTGGTGAGTCATTGATTAAGTCGTTTGAGAAGACGGAGCAGTTAGCCGTCATGACGGTCAGCTCAATGGGCAAGATGCTGTCTGGTATGATAGGTTTGGAGAATTTATCAGGTCCGATTACCATTGCGAAAGTCGCTAAACAAAGCTTTGATATTAGCTGGCAGATGGTATTATCGACAGCAGCGTTGATCAGTTTGAGCCTTGCAGTCTTGAATCTTTTGCCCATTCCAGTATTAGATGGTGGACATATTGTCTACTACCTTATTGAGCTGATACGCGGTAAACCCCTGTCTGAAGGCGTGCAAATGGTCGGTCTAAATATCGGTTTACTCTTGCTGGCAGGTTTCATGGTGTTAGCAATTGGTAATGATATCAGTCGGCTATTTTGACAAAGGATGCTGACGCTTGGCAAGTAAGCCGCGATAGGCTAATGGTTGCGCCCTTATCAAGCACTGATGATTGAAGCGATACGGTGTTTATTTCATAATGTCGCCACTGTACTAATTTTATTTTTTAGTTTATTTTATGATGCGTTTTATATAAAGTGTCCTGAGTCTCCCACGCTGAAGTTTACGACTTTATGCGAAATGGGCTAGACAACACGTGCTTTTTACCTTAACTTAAGCAAGTTTTTTATTGACGGATAGTGTTTATGCGTACGCCTTTATTTATGAGCGCGGCTGGGTTGCCGTTAGTTGTAGCGATGATGAGTATGCCCGTTCAGGCTGCAGAATTTGTAGTGACTGACATTGGTTTCAACGGTCTACAACGCCTAACTCCTGATAGTCTCTATCCAGTTTTACCTATTACGGTGGGTGATACGGTTAATGATAGTAATTTGGCTGCCAGTATTAAGGCGTTATATGCGACTGAAAACTTCGCCGATATTCAAAGCCGTGTCGAAGGTGGCAAGCTGCGCTTTGATGTCGTCGAGCGTCCTATCATCGCTGAAGTCAACTTTGAAGGCAATAAACTCATCCCAAAAGAAGGGCTTGAACAAGGGCTTGGTAATGCAGGCTTGTCTGTCGGTGATGTGCTGAAACAAGCCACGTTGCAAGGCGTTGCCAACGAGTTACAGCAGCAATATATCAGTCAAGGTTATTACAATAGCAATATTGAAGTCGATCAAACGTTATTAGATGGCAATCGCGTAAAACTGGATGTGCGCTTTGTTGAAGGCAAGCCTGCTAAAGTCGTCGATATCAATATTATTGGTAATAAACACTTTAGTGATGAGCAGATAAAAGACGTTTTTGCGGTAAAAGAGTCGTCATGGACGCGTCTGTTGTCTAAGTCTGATCGCTATGCCAAAGAAAAACTGGCGGCCAGTTTAGAGAATCTAAAAGCCCTTTATCAAAACGATGGCTATGTGCGCTTTTCAGTAGACAATGCCGTACTTAACATTAGCGAAGATAAAAGCAGTGTGTTTATCGAAGTCAGCTTAAGTGAAGGCGAGCAATATCAGTTTGGTGAAGTGAACTTCTTAGGTAAGCCAACCTTTGAAAACAATGAGCTAAAAGAGCTGGTTACTTTTGCACCCAATGAAAAATACTCACAAGCTAAGCTGGATGCTACAACGGCCGCCCTTAAGAGTCGTTATGGTAATGAAGGCTATTATTTAGCCCAAATCAGACCGGTCCCGCGTATCAATGATGAGACTAAGGTAGTCGACGTCGATTATTATATTGATCCTGCGCGTCCTATCTATGTTCGCCGTATCAACTTCACGGGTAATATAAAAACCCAAGATGAAGTACTGCGCCGTGAAATGCGTCAGTTAGAAGGTGCTCTTGCCTCTAGTGATAAGATTCAACTATCACGTACACGTCTGATGCGTACCGGTTTCTTTAAAGGCGTCAATGTCGATGTCAAACCAGTGCCTAATCAGCCAGACCAAGTCGATGTGAATTATACGGTTGAAGAGCAGCCTTCTGGTAGCTCAACGATTGCTGCGGGTTACTCGCAAAGTGGTGGTGTCACGTTCCAGTTAGACTTGACCCAAAACAACTTTATGGGTACTGGTAACCGTGTAAAAGCGGCACTATCACGCTCTGAGACGCGTGACTCTTATAGCTTGGGTTATACTGACCCTTATTTTACAGAAAACGGTGTTTCGCAAGGTATCAGTGCTTATTATCGTGAAACCAAGTACGATGACAGAAACGTCAGTAACTATGTCACCGATGCTTATGGTGCCACCCTGAACTATAGTTATCCTGTTGATGAAACCAAACGCGTGAGTGCGGGCTTGAACGTTGATAAAACTACTGTACGTGGTGGTAACCGTCTTGGCGTCTCAAACGTGCAGCAAATTATTGACGATGGCGGTACGTTTGAGCCCTTCAGCGGAGACTATGAAGGTCGTACTGGTTTTAAAAACGATTATCAAAGCTATAATTTACTATTTGGCTGGGATTACAGCACGCTAGATCGTCCTGTATTTCCAAATAAAGGCATGAGCCATACGGTCGATGCGACCATTGGTCTTGGTGATGCCAGTTATCAGAAACTGGTTTATCGCGGCAATATTTATCAACCTATCTATAAAGATTGGGTGGCGCGCGGTTATACCAAACTTGGCTACGGTAATGATTTACCATTCTATGAAAACTTCTATGCCGGTGGTTATGGTTCGGTACGTGGCTACGAAGCCTCAACGCTTGGGCCTAAATCGCAAAGCTACTATGATGCCGTTAGTGATCAACCAGGCTCATTGAAACCAGAAGAGATTGGTGGTAATGCGTTGGTTAGCTTTGGTACAGAACTGATTTTACCAATGCCATTTAAAGGTGATTGGGCAGATCAGGTACGTCCGGTACTGTTTGCTGAAGGCGGTCAAGTATTTGATACGACAGATAAAGAAGACCGCACCTTTGTTGATCCGGCTACTGGAGACGATACTGGTGTACCATTATTAACTCAAGACAATAAATTCCGCTTTAGTGCCGGTTTAGGTGTCACTTGGTATACGCCAATTGGTCCGATTTCTCTCAGTTATGCAGTGCCGATCGGTGACAAAGAAGGCGATGAAACTGAAAAAGTTCAGTTCCAAATTGGTAACACTTTTTAGTCCAAAGAATCTATGTAAAATCATTTAATTGTTTTAGTTTATGCAGCTAAATAAATTAATAGACAATTAAATTTTAGCAGGTCGCCAAGATGATATCTCACCTTGGCGACCATCTTATTCATACCAATACTAACAGCCACTATACTAATAACAATTATGATAACGATTGAGCAACTCATCACTCGGATTGAGCAGCGTCAGCCTGTTCTTAACAAGGGCGAACTTAGCGCTGCACAATTATGTCTAAATTTAGACGGTGTTGGTAATTTAACGACCGCCAATCCGCAGCAATTAAGTTTTTTAGCCAATCCGCACTACCTTCCTAGCTTAGCAAACAGTCAGGCAGGGGCAGTGCTGACCACGGCAGAACATCATGATAAAGTCGCCAAAACCGCCGTTGCATTAGTCGTTGCTGCGCCTTATTTGGCTTATGCCAGCGCCAGTCAACTTTTTGCTCATCAGCCATCGAAAAGCGGTATTCATCCTAGCGCCGTAATCGCTGAAAGCGCAGTGATTGGTAATGGAGTGACTATTGGGCCTTTTTGTGTCATTGGCGAAAAGGTGCAAATTGGTGACTGTAGTGCGCTTGATGCAAACGTGGTTATCGAAGCAAATACCACGATTGGCAGCGATTGTGTGCTCAAATCGCAAGTGATCATCGGACACGATTGTGTACTTGGTCATCATGTTAGATTGCATGCTGGGGTTAGCGTAGGGGCTGAAGGTTTCGGCTTTGCCCCTACGAGCAACCCTAGTACTACTGGTTGGGAGCGTATTGCTCAGCTAGGACGTGTGGTGATTGGCAATCATGTGCGGATTGGGAGCCAAACCTGTATCGATCGCGGCGCTATTGATGATACGGTGATTGGCAATCATGTTATTATTGACAACCTTGTACAAGTCGCCCATAACGTGCGTATCGGTGATGGTACCGCCATCGCGGCGCAAACTGGTATCGCAGGTAGTACGACGATTGGCAAGCGCTGCATTATAGGGGGCGCTGTTGGCATTACTGGTCACATTGACATTACTGATGATGTGACATTATCTGGCATGACCATGGTGACCAAATCCATCACAAAGGCGGGCTCATACTCTTCTGGAACAGCCGCCATGCCGACTGCCAATTGGCGGCGCGCAGCGGTACGTTTTCGCCAGCTTGGTCGTGACTAATCCAGCATGACCGGTACAGCATGACTAGCAAAGCGTAATTAATACCTGACAATGAATGCTTAATTAACACGACAATCAATTATTTATAAAGTTTAAAAACACAGCAACGCTTAAAGACAAAGTAAAGCTTAGCATATAGCAAGGAAGCCCCATTATGAGCATAACTGATATTGATAGACCTACTGATGAAGACATCAAAAGTTTGGCGGAACAAGGTTTAACATTACCCTTAACCTACCATACCCTAAAGCATTATCTGCCGCATCGTTATCCATTTATGCTGGTCGATCGGGTGATATCTTGTACCCCTGGTGAATGTATTACCGGTATCAAAAATGTGACCATTAACGAAGAGTTTTTTAATGGGCATTTTCCTGATGAGCCGATTATGCCAGGTGTCTTGATGGTTGAGTCGATGGCGCAGGTATCCGGTGTTCTTGGTTTTATCAGCGCCGGTTTGACGGCAGAAGATGGTTATCTGTATCTGTTTGCCGGGGTGGATAAAGTGCGTTTTAAGCGCCGTGTTATCCCTGGTGACCAGCTGATTATCCGTGCCAAAACCGTGATGCAAAAGCAGGGTATTTATAAGTTTGATTGTACCGTCCACGTCGAAGATGAGCTTGCTGCTAGCGCTCAGATTATGATTGCACGTCAGGAACAATAAAGTATTTCTATAGACGTTGCGCAGCGGGTCGGTGAGATTTTTTAGACCTGCTGGCTGCCGCGAATAGTAAAGATTAGCGTTATATTTATATTTTAGACAGAATAATAGTTTTAGACACAGTGTTTTTTAAACAGAGCTGGTATTAGGGTGATTATTAACGCTAAACTGTCTGTATTTGTTTTACCATTTACTCGCATCAGATGATACAAAGGCCCTCATTATGAGTCAGATCCATCCAACAGCACTCATCTCACCGTCCGCTAAGATTGATGAAACTGCCACCATTGGTCCTTATTGTATTGTCGGTGATGAAGTTTCCATTGGCGCCCATACGGTTTTACACCGTCATGTGGTCGTGGCACGACTGACGCGTATCGGTGCGTACAATCAGTTTTATCAGTTTGCCAGCATCGGTGAAGACCCGCAGGATTTAAAGTACGCTGGTGAGCGTACGTGGCTTGAGATTGGCGATCATAATACCATTCGTGAGGCCTGTAGCTTACACCGTGGTACTGAACAAGACGGCGGCTTGACTAAGATTGGCAATCATAATCTTTTGATGGTCAATACCCATATTGCCCATGATTGCTTAATTGGCGACCATAATGTGTTGGCCAATAACGTCGGCATTGCAGGCCATGTGACCATTGGTAATCATACGATTATCGGTGGTAATTCTGGTATTCATCAGTTTTGTACCGTTGATGATTATAGCTTGGTGGGTGGCGCAAGTCTTATTCTAAAGGACGTGGCTGCTTTTACCATGGTATCTGGCAATCCTGCGAAAGCACATGGTCTAAATGTCGAAGGTATGCGCCGTAAAGACTGGTCTAAAGAGACGATTGATGTCTTGCGTCAAGCATACCGTACTGTCTATCGTTCAGGCTTAACGACGGCTCAAGCGCTAGAGATTTTGAAAGAAGAGCTGTTACCACAAGAACCAAAAATTGCATTGCTAATCGATTCGCTGCAAAAAAGTCGCCGCGGCGTTGTGCGTTAATATCATTTAACTAAATATATAAGCAATAGCTGAGACCAATATCAAGCAGCCATATAAAAAACATGCTGCAACTTACATCTTACATATAAGCCTGAAACCGGTAAACTCTTGTAAGTTGTTCTTAAAAATATAAAAAGCCATAACTAATAGTTATGGCTTTTTATATTTATCGCTACTTGACTTTTTTGGTTGCTTAGCAGAAACTGAGCGTTTACGATATTGTAAACAATTCTTTCATAATGTTGCTAGACGTGTCACATTGACCCGTTAATTAAATTACCGCATAAAATAGGGGGTGATTTATAATAATCAAGGAAGATTATAAGTAGCATTAATTGAGGCATGAGGAAGGCAAAATGGCTATTAATAAACAAGAACATGCTCAGTGGAGCTCAAGTTTTGGCTTCGTACTGGCAGCAGTAGGATCGGCAGTTGGTTTAGGAAATATCTGGAAGTTTCCCTATATGGTTGGGGAGAGCGGTGGTTCAGCTTTTGTTATCGCCTATTTATTTTGTCTTGCCCTTATTGGTTTTCCAATTTTGGTTGCAGAATGGTTGATTGGTCGCCGCGGGCAAAAAAACCCTATCAATACGTTTTCTGACGTTGCGGCAAGCGAAGGCAAATCGCGCAGTTGGGGTATTGTCGGTGCGACTGGTATCTTAGGTGGTTTTTTAATTCTATCGTTTTATAGTGTCATCGGTGGTTGGGCGCTTAACTATATCACCAAAGTTGGTTCAGGAAGCTTTGCGGGTCAAGATAGTGACTCTGTCGCTGCAACCTTTGATGCGATGTTGGCGTCAGCGGGCACCCTAACTATCTGGCATACGGTTTTCATGGTCATTACCGCCTTGATTGTTGGTGTGGGTGTGACGAAAGGTATTGAAAACACCGCCAAAGTTCTCATGCCATTATTGGGTGTGATCTTATTCGTTATCGTCGGTTATAACGTCATGAACGGCGGTTTTGGTGAAGCGGTTAATTATCTGTTTGCTCCAGACCTTAGTAAGTTAAATGCCGACGTCATGCTAGCGGCACTTGGACATGCTTTCTTTACGCTGTCTATCGGCATGGGTATTATGGTAGCTTATGGCTCTTATCTGGGTCGTGATGTCAATCTATTAAGCACCGCGCGTACGGTGGTAATTTTAGATACCGTGATTGCCTTGGCTGCTGGTTTGGCCATTTTCCCAATCATCTTTAACAATGGTCTTGATCCTGCTTCAGGCCCTGGTCTTATCTTTGTCAGTCTGCCAATCGCGTTTGGTAGCATGGGTGCTGGTGCCGTCATTGGTACATTGTTCTTCTTATTAATTACCTTTGCCGCCGTGACCTCATCAATTTCGTTACTTGAGCCAACGGTTGAGCTTTTAGAAGAGCGTACGCCAATGAGCCGTACGGTATCGACCATCGTGGCCAGTATTGCGGTTTGGTTACTAGGTATCGCAGCCTTGTTGTCATTTAACTTATGGGCTGACTTTACCATTATGGGTAATGGTATTTTTGATGTGCTAGACAAACTGACCAGTAAATTCATGTTGCCTTTGACCGGTCTTGCGGCGATCATCTTTGTCGGTTGGCAAATGGATCAGCGCAGCATCCAGCAAGAGCTTGGATTGTCGAATTTCACTTGGCAGTTATGGCAAATCGTTGCTAAATTCATTGCGCCTATCGCGGTAATCATCGTTTTTGTAACGACTCTAATGAGCTAATGGATAGACTTTCTCTTACTTATTAATAGTATTAGTATTTCAGGTAATAAAAATTTCAGCTAAACAAAAAGGGCTTAAGATTAATCTTAAGCCCTTTTTGTATGTTAATTAATCTATTTAATGGTTGTTAAATGCATCGAATAGTCCTAACAACGCCTAACGTAAATTAAGTTCAGGAACCGTTTGTCCGCGTTTGCTATAGAACTCATTCACGAATTCATCAAAGGTATCTTGTTCAATCGCGTCTCTGATACCTTGCATCAAGCGTTGGTAGTAACGTAAGTTATGAATGGTCGCCAATTGCGCACCTAGCATCTCTTTACATTTATTAAGATGTGATAAGTAAGCACGGCTAAAGTTTTGGCAAGTATAGCAATCGCATTCAGGGTCTAATGGGCCTTCATCAGTGCGATATTGGCTGTTGCGTATACGTACCACGCCTGCGTTTTCAGCGTCGCCTGCGACAAAGTAATGACCATTACGCGCGTTACGGGTCGGCATGACGCAGTCGAACATATCGACGCCGCGGCGTACGCCTTCAACGAGGTCTTCAGGCTTACCAACACCCATCAAATAGCGCGGCTTGTCAGCTGGCATATCATCTGCAATATAATCTAAAACGTCTATCATCTCTTCTTTTGGCTCGCCAACAGACAAACCACCGATGGCATAACCATCAAAGCCAATGTTAAGCAGACCTTCGAGAGATTGCTTACGTAAATCGGCATACATACTGCCTTGGATGATGCCAAATAACGCATTGGTATTGCCAAGTTTATTATGCTCATCAACGCAGCGCTGTCCCCAGCGTAGTGATAACTCTAGAGATTTTTTCGCCTCATCATGAGTAGCAGGATAGGGCGTACACTCATCGAACTGCATGACGATATCTGAGTTCAAGCTATATTGAATCTGCATCGATTTTTCTGGCGATAAAAATACTTTTGCGCCATCAATAGGCGATTTAAAGTTAACGCCTTCTTCGGTAATTTTACGCATCGCACCCAGACTGAATACTTGGAATCCGCCTGAATCAGTAAGGATAGGTTTATCCCAATGCATAAATTTATGCAGACCACCAAATTTATCAATGATATCCGTACCGGGACGCAGCCATAAATGAAAAGTATTGCCCAAGATAATATCTGCGCCAATCGCTTCGATATCACGAGGTAACATACCTTTAACGGTACCGTAAGTACCTACAGGCATAAAGGCTGGCGTTTGTACATCGCCATGATTGAGATGAACCGTACCACGGCGCGCACGCGTGATGCCGCTGGCCGTTTTATGTAAGACAAATTGCATAAGTTAACCGCTATTTAAGCTAAGAAAATAGCGCCAATTATAGCATTGTTAGGCATTTTTTTGGACATCGATATTTAAGGTAGCGTCAATTTGAATAGATAGCAAAAGAAGCTATAAAATAGCCTAAGCATATTTAAAGTTAATTTAAAAGATTAATCTTTTTTATTGCCACGCTATAACCAAAAGACACAGACAGTTCTGCCAAGATATTGCTACAGTAAATAAAGAGCTGCTGCAAATTAAATAGTATTGAAGCCTATTTTTGCACGGCGGAGAAATAGTATGAGCAAAGCAACCTACCTATCATCGAAACATTCGCTTTTAAATGGAATGGTATTAAATAGAACGCTATTAAATAGAACGCTATTAAATGGCGTGTTATTAACCAGTACATTATTGCTACCAGGAGCAGCTATGGCAACCGAAGAGCCAAAGTATACGATTTTGTCGCAAACAGATGAGTTTGAATTGCGTCGTTACGGTGAGCAGTTGGCAGCACAGACTTGGGTATCTGGTGACCAAAATGAGGCCAGTCGTAAAGGGTTTAAGATATTAGCGGACTATATCTTTGGTAATAATACGGCATCAAACGGGGAGAGTAGTAAAATCAGTATGACAGCACCCGTCGCCATGAAGTTTGAAGCAAAGCAATCTGATACTAAGAAAAATGGCGCGTCACAAAAAATTGCGATGACAGCACCTGTGTCTATTAAACAAGAGCACCAGCAACAGACTGATGATAAATGGCGCGTACAATTTACCATGCCAAGCCAATACACTATGCAAACGCTACCCAAACCTAACAATCCAAATATCGAAATTGTAGAAGTGCCAGCGCAAACTTATGGCGTTATTAAGTTTTCAGGATTGGCGGGTGCTGAAAAAGTTGAGGCTAAAACTGAGGAGTTGCAATCTTGGATGCAGGCGCAAAAATTAACCATAACAGGTACACCTGAGTTGGCACGTTACAATCCACCTTGGACACTACCGTTTCTGCGCCGCAACGAAGTGATGATTGCTTATCAGTCCAAATGACCCATTAATAACAAAAATGACTCAAAAAAAAGACAGCAAGCGCTGTCTTTTTCTATTTAAGCTTAAGCCAGTTAATTTAGCTGTTTTGCTCGCGGATGATATTTAGCATACGGCGTAATGGCTCAGCTGCGCCCCATAACAACTGGTCGCCGACAGTGAACGCGCCTAGATATTCAGGACCCATATTAAGCTTACGCAGGCGTCCTAATGCGACCGTCAAAGTACCGGTCACGGCTACAGGTGTCAAACGGTTGATAGTCGCTTCTTTATCGTCTTCGACCACGTCTAACCACTGATTACCGCTGTTTTTCAATGCCGCTTCGATTTCTTCTAGCGGGATGTCTTTTTTAAGTTTAATCGTTAAACCTTGAGCATGACAGCGCATGGCACCCACGCGGACACACATACCGTCGATGGCAATCTTATCTGCTTCAGAATTACCAAGGATTTTATTGGTTTCAACGCCGCCTTTCCATTCTTCACGTGACTGTTTGTTTTCTAGCTGCGCGTCGATATAAGGGATCAAGCTACCTGCTAGTGGTACGCCAAAGTATTGCTTTGGAAAGTTATCTGAGCGCTGAGTTTGGGCGATTTTTTTATCAATCTCAAGGATGGCGCTGGCAGGATTGGCAAGCTCATCTTTAACGGCATCATGGAGTACGCCCATGCCTTCGATTAACTCGCGCATGTTGTTGGCACCAGAACCACTTGCTGCTTGATAGGTCATGGCGCTGACCCATTCGACCCAGCCTTTATTAAATAACTCACCAATCGCCATGAGCATCAGTGATACGGTGCAGTTACCACCGATAAAGTCTTTTTTACCATTTGCCAGCGCACTATCGATGACACTGCGGTTGACGGGGTCAAGAATAATGATGCTGTCGTCTTCCATGCGTAAGGTGCTTGCCGCATCAATCCAGTAACCAGTCCAGCCGCTATCGCGGAGTGGTTGATGTACTTTTGAGGTGTAGTCGCCACCTTGGCAGGTAATAATCACATCACAATCAGCAAGTGCTGCAATATCATGAGCATCTTTTAGTTGGCTGGTCTTGATACCATCAAAGCTTGGTGCGTCGCCGCCGGCGTTACTGGTTGAAAAAAACACCGGCGTCATACCGTCAAAGTCTTTTTCTTCACGCATACGTTGTATCAATACTGACCCGACCATACCGCGCCAGCCTACCAAGCCTACTGTTAAATTACTCATGAAACTTAATCCTTTTTACAATAAATTGTTGCATCGCCAACCAATAACAATGCCGTGAATAGCCCCAAAAAGCAAGGTTTTTTAGAGAATTTCCAGTGTTTTATAGACACTGGGTATGATGTTCACTATCACGCTGAGTGATAATTATAAATATAATTGCAATAAGGCTTGTCGCTTATTATGCAGCGAACTATTTATGACAATAATTGTTTAGCAAAGTGGCCATTTATCAAGCCCTTTAGATTGTAACTTTTTATAGTGGCTATAGCGTAATTTATGTTCAATAGTAGGCGTTGGACTTCTGAAATGCTAAAGTAAGCAGCTATTACTCAACTTGATATTAGATTTTTGCTATGCGCAGTTTGGGTAGTGGCGATTTAGGCAGCAACAATTTAGATAACAAGGGTTTAGACACCAACAAATTGAATCCGGTCACTGTCAGTTAGTGCAAACTGTTAATTAATACCATCATTGGCTTCACCATTCATTTAAGAAACGGTCGATACACATTATGGATTTCTCCCTATTATATTATGGCGCACAGTGGTTAGCGGGGCTAATTGCATTTGTTACCATTTGGGGCTGGCTACCACTTGATAATTGGTGGGTGCGCGGCGTTGAGTTTCCTCGTATCCAAATCATGATATTGGGCATCATTGCATGGGTCGGTATGCTGGTATTTGGCGCGGAATGGCAGCTTGGGCAGTGGCTGCTATTTATCGTTTTGAGCATCACTTTGGCCTTTCAGCTGCGTATGGTATTGCCCTATACCAAACTGTGGAAAAAAGAAGTAAAAAATGCCAAAGATAAGCCGGAAGTTGATGAGTGTCAGTTAAAAATCATGGTTTCAAATGTGTTGACCCCTAATGATGAGACCCAAAAACTGGTTGATTTGGTCAAAGACAAACAGCCTGATATCTTAATAACTTTAGAAACCGATAAAAAATGGCAAACAGCCCTCAATCAAATTGAAGCAGATTATCCTTATACGGTAAAAGTACCGTTAGACAATCTGTATGGGATGCACCTGTACTCCAAGCTTGAGCTGATAAATCCCGAAGTGAAGTATTTGATCATAGAAGACATACCCTCTATTCACACCCAGATGCGCTTGCAAGGCGGACAAATCATTTGGTTATACTGCTTACACCCTATGCCACCCAGTCCGACAGAAGCGGATAAATCTACGACTCGCGATGCCGAGCTACTGATGGTTGGAAAACATATCAAAGAGAATAACCAAACCGCTATATTGGCGGGTGATTTAAATGATGTTGCTTGGTCAAAAACTACCCGCCGTTTTCAGCGTATCTCAGGCTTGTTAGATCCGCGTATCGGACGCCATTTTATCAATACCTTTCATGTTAAGTACCCATTTTTACGCTGGGCATTAGACCATATTTTCCACAGTGCGTGCTTTACCGTGGTCGATATCAAGCGCATGCCGTCTATCGGCTCTGATCATTTTCCAGTGATGACGACACTACAATATGAGCCAGAGCAGGCGAGTAAACAAGAAAGCAATGCGCCTACCGAAAAAGCAGAAGATGTTAAAGAGGCAAAAAATACCATCGAAGCAGGCAAGAAAGAGGGCTGCAAAGTATCAAAAGAGCACGCAGAAGCCGAAGAAAAGAGCGATTGCTAAGATGGTTCAAGTACTTTTATAAAGGGCTCGGATTAAACGATTGCGACGTAAGCAAATGCTTACGCTAAATAAGGTCATTAGCCTCTATGCGTTCTCAATCAATTGGCCTAGAATACAACCATCAACACAAGGATACGCAAGGATGTAGTGTTGAGGCAGTACTAATAAAAGCACAGGTCAGCCCGCTGTCTTATAGAGTACTGTTTGTGACTTAGGATGAGTCAACACGGAAGAGATAATAACAATAATATGAAACGCCATAGCCCTGAACCCATCGCCCTAGGTTCGGGGCTTTTCTTTGCCTATAACTCAATAGTTTTGTATTGTCAGTTTCTATAGCGCACCAATTTACTGTCAACGATTCCCACCAGTAAACATGTATCCATAGATACCATTGCTTCAGTTGCCCAATCTGGATTAATCAGCTTAAGATATCTATCATCTTGGTTATTACCTATAATGAGTTGCTTTAAGATGGGCGACTTACCATCATCGTCCTGAATAATAATAAAGTCACCGTCTCTTAAGTCTTTCGACGTGATTTCAGGTTCGATATAAATAATGTCATTCGGCTTAAATTCAGGATACATACTTCTACCGTGTATTACTAATCCAAATGCTTGTTTAGACAAATGCTGATGCCTAGGAATCCATGATATTATGTTGTTCATAATTATGGAATCATTATAAGTGTTGGCTGTATCCCATCTGATGACTGGAATCATTGTTTCTGCTATTTCTGTTATAGGTAGTAATTTATCTGCTTCATAACTGTTGTTAGTAGCTTCGCTACCAGATATCAGCCAATCTGTATGGCAGTGTAAAAAAGAAGCGAGTTTAGTAGCATACATACCTGAGGGTTTCGTATCACCTTTGATCCAACTAGATATGGTTGCTTTACCAGCACCTGTGGCTCTTCTAATATCTGCTTGTGTAACTTTAAGATCAGACATTCTACTTATAATTCTATCTGCTGTATGGTTCATAGATAATCACTTTGGTTTTTGATGCTTGAATAATACTGTCGTTCATTCTTGATTCATTAAATTGACTATTAACAAACGGCTACTATTTAGATAGCCAAAAAGACAATAATAGGGAATTAAAGATGATGAAATATAATATAAGTTTTTATGGCATTAAAAAGGGCATATGCATTGACATATACCCTTTCTTTATAAAGCACTTTAACTAATACTTGATTAACTTAATCCTAACTAACCAAGTACCTGAATGTAGGCGCCGGCACGCAATTCTTGTAGCCAGTCTTCTTTGGCTTGTGGGGCAAGGCGCTGATATAGCGCTTGGCGTGCCATATTACGACGATACTCATCGCTGACATCTTGTTGACGCTTACCTTCGACTTTTAAGATATGCCAGCCAAATTGCGTTTTGAATGGTGCAGAATAATCGCCGACCGCAGTATTTTTCATCATCGCTTCAAACGGACCAATCATTTGCTCTTCACCAACCCAATCCAAATCGCCACCGCGTCCTGCTGAGCCGGGATCATCTGAATAAGTCGAGGCTAGACTAGCAAAGTCAGCGCCATTACGTAATTGAGCATAGAGGTCATTGATTTTTTGTTCAGCAAGGGCATCCGTTTGCAGCTCATCGACTTTGACTAAAATATGACGGGTATTCCATTGCGGTACTAGCATGGTATCACTGGATTTTTTATCAGCCAGTTTGATGATATCAATGCCTTCAGGCGTGATTAAAGGCGCACTCACAGCACCGACCTCAAGTTTGGTGATTTCGCTTGCCAGTTCAGTCGGTAAGGCTGCCGCTTTATGAAAGCCCATATCGCCACCCTGCAACTGAATAGGATAGCTGCCTTGGCTTGCTGCGATAGCTTCCGTCACATCAGCATTTGGTGCTTGCAGGCGTGTACGTAGACGCTGCGCGACTTTTAATGCCTCATTACGTTGAGCTTCTGACAAGCGGCTATAGTCATCCATATAGGGGATACGCACATGGACAGTTTGATATTCGCTTTGACTTAAGCGCTTGGCTTCAGGAGATGCCAAAAATGCATCGATATCTTGTTCACTGATACGTACACGGCTAGATATTTGGCGTTGTTGCAAGGCTTGGATAGCGGCATCTTCAATCAATTGCGCGCGTAAGGTGGCATAGCTGCCCGGTTTTGCAGCGTCTAAACGTTGCTGCAGCGCACCAATGCTATTAAGTCCTTCCGCTTGGGCGATTTGAGCCAAGCGTTGATTGATCGCGGCTTCATCAGGATTTAAGCCAACACGTTTGACCAAAGATAACTGTAATTCGCGCAAGATAAGAGCGTTCAACACTTCAGACTGTAGCTGTGCTGAATTGGCAATCGGTTCACCAGCCGCTTGAGCACGTGCTTGGGTTTGCGCGATAGCAGCGATTAAATCACTTTTTAAAATAGCATTTTCATTAACCAATGCAATGATGCCGTCTGTACTATTGGCAGGCGTCAAACGGTTCACGCTATTTTGTCCAGCTGCGGCATTTGTTTGAGCTGCTTGGGAGGCTTGTGCTTTTGCAGGCTTCACGGTTGCTGCTTGTGCGCTAAAACTTAGGGCAATAGCGCCAGTCATAGTCATAGAAAGCAATACAGCTCGGCTAGTTTGACCTAAAGAAAAAAATCTCATGATGCTCCTCATCAATGTCATTGCATCGGATGGTAATCGGTTAAGCCTCTTGACGATACTTTGAATATTCAAGTAGCGGCTAAGGTTGTCTATAATAAATAGGGTAAAAACAATGTTATAGACTGTTATATCACAAATAACAGTCTATAAATAATGCCATCAATCATACGTTAATCTAATCGTATAGACGATGCTTTATTAATCCTTCCATGCGCTTTGAACGGGCTCAAATCCTAACACTTTATCAGAAAGCAAGCGCGTTAAACGGCTGCTGCCGCTACCAAGACCGTTAAGTCTGATTTCTGCCATAATCGCTTGCGTCGGTTTGTCTTTGATATTTAAGTCATTATAGTAACGACGACCATAAACGGCAAAACCAAAACAGCAATCCTCATAATCGACACCAATTAACGAATCAAGCATCTTATCACGATTATAATCATACTGACCTTGCGCCAATACGCGCCAGTTATTATTAATAGGGAACACGGCTGATGCGGTAAAGGCAGATAAGGGTAATTGGTCAGTGTTTTCATCACGCATACGCTTCACAAAACCGACGTTAAATAAGCTGTTGTCAGACGGCTGGTAACGCAGCTCGGTGGTGATATAGTTTAAATCATAGCTATTGGTAAGGGCGCCACTCATATCTATCCAGACGTTATTATAAGGCTGAGTACTGGTATCCCATACCATTCCTGAAGACGATGACGTCAGGATAGGTTTATCTTCATCAAGGGTTACACGCCCGTCATCGATATAAAACTGCTCTGCAATGCTACCATCAAAACGTGTCACACCCGTTGCATCGATGTAACGATAATTAATACCGGGTGTAAAGGCATGCAAATCTTGCAAACGGTCATGCCCTAAAAACCAGCTGTCCGAAAAAAGCTGCTCATAGTTAATAGAGGCAACACGGGTATTAAAGTTAGGAATCTTGTTTTGGTCTTTATAGGGCGAATAGGTGTATTTTAAGCGCGGACTTAATAAGCGATAACCGCCCAAGGTATCGTCAAATGCACCAAAAGGTGAACCTGCTTGATAAAAATGCAAACCGGCGTCAATACTGGCCTGTGGCACCAATACTGACTGGCTGCCATCGTCTTTATTAAGCTCGTTATCTGCTAAGCTGTCTTCATCATAAGAGGTATACAGATGCTGTAAGCTGAGCTTAGGTTTAATATAGCCCCAAGATCTTTCCATGGGGTAAACGGCGCTGAGTTTATTATAAATCCGCGTGCCACTTTTCTCATTTTCAGAGCCGTCATCGATAGACTTTTTAAAATAAGCGGTATCACTAACGCCGGTGATATCAAAGCTTTTTGCCCACGGTAAACGATAATCAAGCTTGAGCTGCGGCAAGCGCGAATAAGGCTTATCTTTATCTTGTAATACCTGCCCATTATTGGTGATGGCGTCTAGAGTCTGAAAAGTTTCTACCTTTAACTCGCCATTGACATAATCATTATAATAATTGACCCGCGCACTGCGTGGTAGGTTTAAGGTATTGTCTGATAAACCTAAGGTATCAAAGTCATTGAGATAGTCTGCATCAGATACATAACTGTATTTTGCATCACCACTTAAGCGCGGAATGCTTTTAGATGACCAATAATGTTCATAAAACAAACTGCTGCGATCTTCGCCGTTATATTCTTTATCATTGGGCAGATATGAGCCATTAAAAATACCTTCGCCATATTCTTCAGTCAAATAACGAAATTCACCTGAGAGCATCGGGTTACGATTGGTATAAACACGGGTATTAAGCGTCGCATCATAATTCGGCGCTAAATTAAAGTAATAAGGTACATCGACTTCAAGACCGCTTTCACTACTGATACTAGCATTGGGCAGTAAAACTCCGCTACTGCGTCGATTGTCTATAGGAAAGTTAAAATAAGGCAAATAGAAGACAGGCACATCAGCGATACGGAAGGTCGTATTATAAGCTTCGCCGCGACCGGTTTCGGTATCTAAGTCGATACTTTTGGCATCAAACTGCCATTTACGGTTGGTGGGCGGGCAAGTGCTGAACATCACCTCATCGAGCTCGTATTGTGTCTCATTCGGTCGATTTAAGCGCTTGGCATAACCGTGTGCTTGTAGCTCTACACTGGCAAAGGCCACGTCTTTGGCCGTTGATTGTCCAGTTTCAGTATTATAATTTAAGCTGTCAGCAACCCCAATGAGACCACCTTTTGACGCTTTATCAGTAAGGCTGGCCTTATTGTTTTTGGCATTGTTGCTTTGAATGTTTCCAGCTTGGAGTGGAATAGTGGATGAATTGCTATTGGCAGTGGCTTGATCGGTAAACATCACTTTACCTTGCGCTGCTGCCACGCCATTGGTTAAGTCTAGAACAATCTTGTCCGCTTCGATATGCTGAGTGCCTTGGTCAACTATGACATTGCCTGATAGCTCTGCATAATCGACATTGTCATAGTAACCATAATCCGACTCGGCAAATAGCGGCGCTTGGTTATTCGGAATGCCGTTTAGATTGGGTGCTGGCTGACCATTACTTGCGCCTGTTTCATTAATCGCTCGTTGATAGTTGGGGTTTTTCTTGGGGTAGACCCATTGACCTTCGCAGCGTTGGGCGCTGTCGATGGTATTTGGTAGCAGCTTTAAGTCGTTGCCTACGGGCGGAATGGTTTGCGCGGTAAACGTATTTTGAATATCATTTTGGTTGTTATCTGCTACATTAGCATTGCTATTATTGTTTAACGTTGCAGGGTCAGTTTCAGGTGTTAATTCATAAAATTCTGCCAAGCGTCTGAGGCTTTCTTGGATACTTTCATCACTGTCGTTAACTTGGCGGCTGTTAACTTTAGTCTCAGCTGTAGTAATACTATCTAATGGCGCAGCGGTATTATTTTGATTGTTGTCATTAGCATTGGCATTATTACTATCATTGCTGTCATTAATTTCTGTGATATCGATAGTGTTACTATCTAAATTATTATCAAAGCCCGTATTTTGCTCATAATCGCTTTGATAACTGATGTCTTGATTGACGGTATTAATATTATTATTGACATTTTTATTAGCGTCAGCTGCAACCTTTGGGGCATAAGCGCTAGCGCTATCGACCGCTAACGGCTCAGTGGTCTGCGTATCTATCTGTGCATCATTATTAATAGCGGCACTGACGGCTAGGCTTGATAAGCCTAAGGCGCCAAATAAAATCAAACGGATGCTTTGGTAAAGCGGAGAATATAACAAGGGCACACCTATGTATGATTGTAGAGCCTATTGGATTGCGATCATTAGATTACTAGAAGTATTTTAGCGATATTTAACGGCTAATAAACCAGTAATTCATACGATAATCTCGAAAATCAGAACGTTTTACATATAATGACGACTAATCATAGTCAAAAAAAACCAAATCAGCTACACTATTTAGCAAAATTTATCATATAGCTAAATATAACTGGGCGAGCTATTGTTAATAGACTGCTCAGATAGTAGCTTATAGTTATTAGCTTATAGACAGACTAGATCTATACTGAGTAATATAATATGGCTCGATGCATTAATTAACTTGCTTACAGCCGAAATTAATTTGCTTAGAGCCGTTGTTAGGCTAAGCCAAGCGCTCCCTATTTTAACAACTATTTGCCCCACTTATCACTACTTTAGTCATTTACGACTGATATTTAACCTGCGATGCTTTTTATGACCGATAAAACTATGTTAGAACCTAGCGTACCCGCTACTCGTCAGCAGCAATTAGAACAATGGCTGCAAGAAGTATTTGCCAATCAACCATTCATTCTTGATAGTTTGCCCGGTGACGCCAGCGCACGCCAATATCACCGTATCCAGCTACTTGACAATAATGAGGCAGAAACGGCGCGCTATATTGTCATGGATTCTGCTGATGAACAAGAGGCGTTGCAGCAGTTTATTAATGTGGCAAAACTGATGTCACCGGCAATCAATGTCCCAACGCTGGTTGCTCAAGATATAGAAAAAGGCTTTTTGGTATTACAAGACTTTGGGGCGGTAGAGTTTGCTCATCTGCTGGTAGATGCGCCGCCTGTGCAGATTAATGATTATTATCAATTGGCGATGCGTACCTTAGTTGACTTGCAAACAGTGCCCATAGCCACCGCAAAAGCTGATCATCAATTGCCAGATTATGATACGGCACTTTTAACCCGTGAGATGGATTTGTTTAGCGAATGGTTTATCCCTTATATTAGCGTGGAGCTTGAAGAGACGCTATGGGAAAATCTTAAAGCTGCTTTGATAGCTGAGATTTTGGCACAGCCGCAGGTGATAGTGCATCGTGATTATCACAGTCGCAACCTTATGCAAGACCAGGCAGATCATACGCGCTTAGGCGTTATTGATTTCCAAGATGCGGTAGTAGGCTCGTATACCTATGATTTGGTATCGTTAGTACGAGATGCCTATGTAGAATGGCCGGAGAGTCAAATCACAAGTTGGGTGCAGGATTGTTGGCAATTACAAAAGCAGGCAGGGCTTGTGACCGCTGATAATGCGGCTCAGTTTGAAAACGATGTCAATGTCATGGGCGTACAACGGCATTTAAAAGTGCTGGGCATTTTTATCCGTTTATTTGAACGTGATGGCAAAAGTCGCTATTTGGCCGATATTCCAAAAGTCATGCGTGACTTAATTTTTGAGCTAGAATGGCTTGCAGAGTATGGTAATCCCGATATGAAGCAGGCAGTCGGCCCGTTTAATGAATGGTTGCGAGAGGTTATCTTGCCTGCTTATCAAAGTAAATTTGTACAACAATATATCTAAATAAGTACATCTAAATAGCATTAATAAAGTCAAAGGGGTTAAAACATCAACCGCCTTTATAGTGTTTAAAAGTCAATAATTAACAATAGGCAGCAAAACAGCCAACAACAAGGAGCGCGTATGTCGGTAATAACGCAAGCAATGATTTTGGCGGCTGGCAAGGGTACGCGCCTGCGTCCGCTAACACTTGAGACGCCAAAGCCTTTGGTTGAAGTCGGCGGGCAACCACTGATTGTCTGGCATATCAAAGCGCTACAAGCTGCTGGCATTACTGATATTACTATTAATGCGTCATGGCTTGCGGATAAGCTGATGCAGGCACTGGGTGATGGTGCCGAATATGGCGTCAAGCTGCATTGGTCAGATGAAGGTGATGAGCCGCTTGAGACGGCTGGCGGGATTTTTAACGCGCTACAAACAGGCAAGCTGCAAGATGCGCCCTTTATCTTAGTCAACTCTGATGTCTGGACGACCTATGATTTTGCTCAGTTGCAGGACTATACGTTGGGGCCTGACCAATTGGCACATTTATTATTGATTGACAATCCTGAGCATAATAATGGCGGTGATTTCGCGATCAATAATGGACTGGCAAGCGAGCAGCCGATTGCTGATGCCGACAAATATACTTTTGCGGGTATCAGCGTGCTATCAGCTAGACTGGTTGATGGGCTGGTCTCAGGGCAGCCAGCGCCACTTGCACCACTGCTAAAGCAAGCAATGCTAAAGTTTCAAATTACCGCTGAAGTAATTAAAGACAATTGGATAGATGTTGGTACGCCTGAACGCCTAACGCAAGTGAACGAATTTATCGAAACTCACGGCGTCGATGATCATCGCGGCGCATAAACTGTTCTACGACAGTTAAAACTCAAGCAAATAAAAAAGCAGCGCTGAATATTATAATATTCAGCGCTGCTTTTTTATGGATATAGGAATGTAGGTAAAAGGATACGTTTTATACGCCCATTGCCAGTTTAATTAACTGTGCAATCGTAAAGATAACCAAAAACCCTGCCACATATAAGCCGATAAACCATGCCCATTGTGACTGTTTTTTACTGAGCTTTTTCATAACTATTTCTCCGTAATCTCCTATAACGTATTCTTAAGCTCATTGAGCTAAGCACAGCTATTATCCGTTATGTGCAATAGATAATAGCCAACGCTATTCTGCTTTAATACATATGCTCATGGTCGGTTTTGCCCTTAAAGGTATAATAAGCAAAAGCGGTGTAGCTCAAAATGATTGGCAGCATAATACCGGCACCGATGAGCATAAAGGATAGCGAAGTATCGGCAGCAGCAGCTTCATAGATGGTCATCTGATACGGTACGATATACGGGAATATGGCAAAACAAACCCCGATATAGCCCATCAAAAATAGTGCGACAGTCAATAAGAACGGACGATATTCACGTTCGCCGGTTAAATCTTTGCGCATTAAGAAAAATAACAGCACCACGATAATGGGCATCGGAGCAAGATACAGCAGACCTGGGAAACTAAACCAGCCTTCAAGCGCATCAATACCTGAGAAATACATAAATACCGTTACCGCAATCATCGCCACGATTAAAGCAGAGAGCAGCCAGCCTGAGACTTTACGTGCCCATACTTGTAGGGTATGTTCAGTTTTAATAATTAACCACGTAGAACCCAATAAAGCATAGCCAATTAACAAGGCAAAGCCACACATAATTGAGAAAGGTGAGAACCAATCAAAAGGACCACCGGTATATAAACGATTACTGGCTTCTAAACCTTGTACCAATGCCCCAAGCATAATACCTTGAGCAAAAGTTGCCACGACAGAGCCGATAAAGAAGAAACTATCCCACACATAGCGGTGCGAGGTGGCTTTAAAGCGGAACTCAAACGCCACGCCGCGCATAATCAAACCAAACAACATAAAGATGACGGGCAAATAAAGACCGGTCATAATGATGCCATAAGCGACAGGGAAGGCGGCGAATAAACCACCTCCGCCGAGCACTAGCCACGTCTCATTGCCATCCCAAAAAGGGGCGATAGAGTTCATCATGCGGCTGCGGTTTTTATCGGAGCCCGCAAATGGGAACAGAATACCGCAGCCCAAGTCAAAGCCATCAAGCAAGACATAAATAAACACAGATAGAGCAATTAAGCCGCCCCAAATTAAGGGTAAATCTAATACATCACCATAGTTAAACATTAGCGTAACCCTCCATCATCGACATCGTCAGCAGGTTTATCCAAGTCGCCTTCGCGCCCTTTGGTTTTATCAGCCGCCTGCTTATCACCGCTCAAGGTACGACCTTGTCCTTCAGTGACAGAATGTTCATAGAACTGATCTTCCGACGGATCTTCGTACGGTTTTGGTCCTTGGGCAATCAGACGTAGGATATAAAAACTGCCCGCCCCAAAGACAAAGACATATAGCACGATAAAGCCAATCAAGGTTGTCGCAACTTGCTGCGCCGCAACCGGTGACATACTCTCAGCGGTACGAATGACGCCATATACTGTCCATGGCTGACGACCTGTTTCGGTCACAAACCAGCCAGCAAGTAGCGCGATAAAACCAAGTGGTGTCATCATCATCCATGCCCGGTGAAATAGCTTACTCTCAGGGTTGAACTGTTGTTTTTTAAAGTACTTATAAAGACTAAACAGACCGACGAGCAACATCAACATGCCGATAGCAACCATGATACGGAACGACCAAAAAACAATAGGAACGTAAGGTCGATCTTCTGGTGCCCAGTTCTTAAGTCCTTTAACTTCACCGTCTAATGAGTGCGTTAAAATTAAACCTGAAGCATAAGGGATTTTAATTTCGTAATGGTTTTTTTCCGCTTTTTGATCTGGGATGCCAAATAAGACAAGAGGCGCACCGCGCTCATTTTCCCACAGACCTTCCATCGCCGCTACTTTAGCTGGTTGATGTTCTAAAGTATTTAGACCATGCATATCACCAATCAGTACCTGTGCTGGTGCGACAAATATCGCCATAATCATAGCCATACCTAGCATGACGCGACCGTGTTGTCGATGTTCAGCATGTCTTTTGGACTGTAGGTAATAAGCACCAATACCACCAATCACAAAGGCGGTGGTCAAAAATGCTGCCGTCATCATATGCGCATAGCGGTAAGGGAATGATGGGTTAAAGATAATCTCAAGCCAATTGGTTGGATATAGCAGCCCATCAGCGCCCATCAAAAAGCCTTGCGGCGTTTGCATGAAGCTGTTAGCGGCCAAAATCCAAAATCCTGATATCATCGTACCGATGGCGACGATGGCGGTTGAGGCAAGGTGCATACGCTTACTTACCCGTCCCCAACCAAATAGCATAATGCCTAAGAAAGACGCCTCTAAGAAGAACGCTGTCAATACTTCATAGGCGAGTAGCGGACCTAGGATATTACCGGCTCTGTCTGAAAACACCGCCCAGTTGGTTCCGAACTGATAGGACATTACCACGCCCGAAACCACACCCATACCGAATACCACGGCAAATATTTTTACCCAGTGTTTATAAACTTCGGCATAAATAGGCTCACCGGTTTTCAGCCAACGATACTCAAGCACCGTCAGCCAGCTGGCAAGTCCGATAGAAAAAGCGGGGAAAACAATATGCCATGAGATAACGAAGGCAAATTGGATACGCGCGAGCATCAACGCATCAAGTTGATCAATCATAAATGTAGCAAACATAAACGGTTACCCTTATCTGTTAGCTGAATAGCGCTGGCTTCCATGATACGCTCAAGTAACTGTCCGTAACCGTCCATCAATCAGGGCGCTCATTATTACGGGCAATGGCTAAGTATTATTTAGCGGCAAATGTGGTTAAGACAAAACCTTTGGCTAACATAGTGTCAATAACGGCTATGCTTTAGTAACTACTAATCAGTCATCTAAGCAGTAATCGCTGCTATACCTTCATAACTACTAGTTTATAATTACTAAATAGTTACTATTTAGCTAAAGTAAATAATTCATATCCTTACAAATTATTAAATATTCATCAAATGACGGTATTGCTGATATTTGGTACTTAAGTATTATGCGCCCGCCCATTCGTACACGCAAGTTGCACAATATGGTTATCGCACACCTATTAGTCATAAAGTATTTACAATGTTAGTCAAATAGATTGTAAATAACAGCCATTGTTTAAATATTGTTATCAATATATACATAACAGTAATATGAAAATACATGTTTTAACACTAGGCGTTTACCTTTTTATGAGTAATAAAAAGTTGAGGGTGTGTGCTATTAGCTAGGTGTGGGCGCCTAGCTAATAGTAAAACCATATTCATGTCTTAATACTGTGTTTTATTGCTGTAATTGTTGATGCAAAATACGGCGTAAGGTCAAAATGGTTTGTGGGTTTTCTTGAATGCTATGACCACCATTAATCACCGTCTCCGACGCTGCACCATTAAGATGCGCACTGGTATAAGGTACGATACCGTCTGATAAGCGCTCTGTTAATGCTTGCCCAATCTCACCATCGACCGTCACTGCCGCAATGAGCGGCTTGCTTGGTAACTCATCGCTATCCGTTAAGAGCTCATTGGTATTGTTGGCATCGATAACATCTTCTACACGCTCGTCATCCTCTGTTATCTCATGCGATAAGTCGAGCTTGGCGCCGGCGGGTTGCATTTCTGCCAAGCCTTTGGTGATATCCGCATCGTTATTGGCGATGATTGAATGATACGTGATGCGCTTATTGATACTGATGTCTTTGGTTAATTGAATAAAAGAAGATTTGTCGCTTAATTGACTGGCACCATTTTGTAGATATAGCGCACCGAGCGGGTTTTGTGCTAAGTCGCCTTGAATGGCAAGCGTTGCTAAGTTATCAGTGACTGTCTTCACCAAACCGACTGGTAAGTAAACAATGCGGCGTAGCGCACGGGTAAACCAACGGTCGGCATAATCGGTGCCACGAAAAGGCGACGATAAAAATACTGCTGTATCGACTTGCGGTAAGGCTTTTAGCTCAAAACGCTCTCGTAGCTGCTGTTGGCCAAATGATTCTTTCAGCGCGTCACGTATTTTGCGCTTCTCATTCATTGACAGGACATTTTGGTCGTCCAGTCTGTCCAAGTCATCGACTAAGTTCTCATCAGAGAGCATCATACGGGCAATGATACCGCCCATACTATGGCTAATAATGACGCTATTTTTGCTAGCAATATTTTGTCCTTTAGGGTCTGTTTGCTCATAAGTTGCATTGATGAGCTTTTGAATTTGGTAACGATTTTCTAGTATAGGCAAGTTGGTTGGATAAAAAATTTGCCATACTTGATAATTATTACGCAATTTATCGTCATTAAAAATATCGTTGGTCAAATTGACCCACGTTGCTGGGCTTGATGCCAAACCATGTAGCATAATGATGACACGCTTATCAGGGTCATAAGGCTCTAACATAAAGAGCTTTGGTAAGCTGGCTTCTTTTTGGCGGGTAATCAGGTTTAAATAACCGACGCCATCGAGCTGATTTTCTGCCAGCCATAAGCCGTACCCTGCCGAAAAGTTGGCGGCAAGCGGATAGTCGTCACCCAAGATATTGGCGCTCTCGCTGCGGTACGGGTTATATAAATGAATATCGAGCTGTTTGCTGCTCAGGGTATCGAGCACACTATCACCAGCGGGCTTAATCAAACCGGTCATTAGTAAATGCCCGGTTGGATAAATGCGTGTACTGGCATCATCGCTGTCTACATTTGCCTTTGCTAAGTTGTCCTTTACTAAATCATCCTTCGCGCTGTCAGCTGCATTTTGATTACTGACTTTTTGAGGGCTGGCTTCTTGATTGAGCCTGCCTGACAACGAGGACACCAATAGTTGGCGAATGGTGGTGGTATAGCGATCATCTAGTGAGGCGACCAAGCTGATACCCAAACCTGGGCGTTTACTAATGGAGTTCAATCCGGAGAGGCGCAGCTCGTAGGTCGAGACCAAATCCGCTAAGGCAGAGGTTTGCTGATTGGCATTTTTTAGATAGTTATTTTCATTGGGCAAATAGACATTGAGATTATAGTCGTCTATTTGCATTTTCATGACTTTGATTTGATCGGTTGGCTGACCGGTTACGGCGGTACGATTGGCAATCGCGGCTTGCTCGCTGTTATGACGGCTACTTGCTGTGGTTGGTAAATATTCTGTTTTGGTATTGCCCATCATTTTATTGCTGCCGTCAGCCGACTGATAGAGCTGGGTGATGACATCGTTACTGGCGGCGTTATAAATATCTTGGGTTTGGATATCCACATCGCTTGGGATACGGCTTTTCGCCTGTGACCGAGCGGTCTCTTTATCCGCGCCTTCAAAGTCATGTTCTAAGCTGTCATAAAATAAATAGGTATAACTGGATTTGATGGCATCAAAAAGCCTGCCTTGATAACCAACCAAGCAGCTATCGGTTCTTTTTTGCTGTGCCTTGGCATCATCATCGCTTAAAGGCGCGTTGGCATAGTAAGGGTCAAGTGGTGGGCGGGCAAGGGCATTGCGGCAGTCTTTGGACGCGGCAAGCTGGCGTGCTTTGGCATAATGCAATTCGGCAAATACCGCCAATGCGGGACGATAGTGTTCATTGAGCATGCTGTCCGTAAGCTGCGTTAAGCACAGATCAAACTGCTGCATACAAGCTTTCTCGTTGAGCCCTGCTGACAATAAAGCCGAGGCCGTATCGCTACTGAGTTTTTTATCGGTGACGATGTTGCCGCGCTGAGCAGAAATGGTCTTGGCCGACGCCTGTTTATTGACAGAAACAGTACTACAAGCGGGCAATATTGCCATTGCTGCAACTACCGCTAATAGAGCAATAGGTTTTTTATTTTTAGAGGTTGGCGTCAGTGCCGCATTGGCAGGGTCAGCGAAAAGCATAGGTAATTCCAGTGAATAATAGTCAGGAATGCATCATGAATAAATGACAAATCACTCATTCATATATCAGCATGAGTGTAGCGTAACTTTTGTGCTGCGCCTATCGTATTTGATGGCTTATATTCAAATATCGCAAAATACCGTCAGTTTTTAATGCCGCATTATGGGGCTAAAATAAAAGCTTTTGGAATTTAATATTTAACTAAGTGTTTGAAAAAAATAGCATAGGTTAAAACATAAAAATTGTCAGTTCGGTGCAAGGCGCGTGCTTAGCGAATAAATAAATCCGTAAATAAGTTAAAAATGATTAGCTGAGCGTTTGTATTAGACGAAAAAAAGCGTCTTTATTTTATACTGCCATCATAGCAATATAAAACAAAGACGCTAGAGTTGCGCGCTCAAATGATTGATAACGAGGATTTAAGCGCGATTTTTAGTAATGAATGTTACTTTGCTTGATATTTAAACTATCAATACTTAAACAACCAATACTTAAACAACTCTTTATTAAGTACTTGGTTTGATATTAACGTCTGGTGCAGGGATATCCCAAATATAGAACTTACCATCTTCGATAAGTTTGATTTGTTGGCGAATCACCGCATTGTCAGGCACTTGTTGTGCTAAACGACGCAAGCGCTCTAAGGCTTTATCGCGGCGATCACTTAATACGTCAGATTGCGCCAAGCTTTGCTCGGCTTCGGTATAGCCTAGGCTGACCGCTTGATCAAGATATTTTTGACCTTCTTTAAAGCCGCCGCCTTCTGAGAGCATCATGCCATAGATGAAATTGGCTTCACCACTATTAGGTTTCAGTTTAATCGCACGGTCGACATATTGCCCGCCGCGTACTGTGTATTCTGAGCCTAAGTCTAAGTTGCGTCCCATACCATTGAGCTTGGCTGCACGAATCAAGACGTCATAGGAAGCATTTGGCGCTTTGGCATACGGCTCAATCCATTCGGTCATGACTTTGATTTTTTCACGGGCGTTATGACGTTGGGTGCGGTTAGGGAAGTTTGGCGGATAATGGCGCGCATTTGGTGACACCTCTTTAATAAAGTCATCGAGTAAGCTGACGTCCAACTTATCAGTACCAAGTCCTTGCTGCTGCGGTATTAGCACGGTCGGCACAAAGCTAATATCTGAGATATTGACTTGCGGTGCTGGGATATTTGGCAGCTGTCCGCTACTTAAATCGATACCCGTTGCAGTCATTGGTCCACGCTCATAAACACGTGTGGTGCCTGTCAGTTCAGGGGCGTTTGGTGCTGGTACGGCTGGTGGCTGAGCCATGTTAGTTGTATTTAAAGGCGCACGGTTTGGTTGGGCGTTAGCCTGTTGAACATTGCTTTGTTGCGCATTGTTGCCTTGAGTAAACGTTGGTTGCGCCACGTTATTTGGTTGAATGCTATTTTGCTGAACGTTGTTTTGTGGAATCTCAGTATTCATTTGCGCGTCAGTTTGAGCTGTACTGACAGCAGTATTCGGCTTGGCTAAGCGAATCACACGTTTAGTAGAATCGATTGCGCTAGGTACTGCGGTACTAGTAGAGGCCGCTGCTGCGGTATCAGCTTCTGCTGCATGGACAGGGGCAGATAGCATCATGGCACAGGCAGCGGCTAATACGGTTAGAGTCGCAAACTTCGGCGCTTTGTGAGAGGTGGTAGGGTGGTTAATCGCTTTCATAAAAATAGTTACCTTATTTATTTAATAATAAATTTGTTTAATAATCATTTTGTTTGCTGAATCGTTAGTTATCAATCCATCCATTGATTAGTGGTTATGTTTTAGTATTCCGTAAAATCGTACAAATTTTTCATACCCTAGCAAATTAATCTGAGTGCTAACAGTAGTAGGATTGTTAAAAATGAATAATAACCCGTTATCGCTAGCTGTTATCGCAAAGACTTATCCTAATATAATAGTGGCTATAGGCTAGTGCTTATTATAGAGGATAAACGGTTATAGATGATAAGCGGTGGCTTTCATGCGATTGGCCATCCAGCGCATGCTATAACGTACCGGTGGCGACAATGCCGCGCCCCCATTGGCCAGTGCCAGCTCGCGATGGTGCAATTCCTCAATGTCCATTTGCGCCAGTATTTCTCTTGAGCGTTTATCTTGTGGTGGTAATTGCCCAATATGGTCTTGCAAATGCTCGCTGACTTGCGCTTCAGTTTCTGCGACAAAGCCCAAACTAAACTCATTGGAGATAGCACCTGCTACCGCGCCAAGCCCGAAAGACATGCCATACCATAATGGCGTAAAAATACTAGGGTGGCTGCCAAGCTCATCCAAACGGGTCTCGCACCATACCAGATGATCGACTTCTTCTTCAGCCGACTGTTGCATGGCTTGCTTGACATTATCGTCCTTTGCCGCAAACGCTTGCCCGTGATATAGCCCTTGAGCGCATACTTCGCCAGTATGGTTGATACGCATCAATCCTGCGACATGACGCGCCTCAGTAATACTGAGCTCAGGAATCTCATCACTACTCACAGGCAGGGGGCGGGTGCTAGGATTTGAATGCGGCACGACCGCTCGCAATGCCTTGTCCACCCCAAGTAATAGCTGGTCAATTTTTGATAAGGGACGCAGGGCCATGGTTCACTCCTGATGGCTGTGTTTATTATAAATATATTTACGATTAACAGGTTTTAGCTATCTACATTTTTCTTACGATAGCACTTTTAAGCGTATAGCAAGCACTGTTTGTAAGCTGCCTGATTTGCTGATAAGCCTTACTATAGCAAACAACTATAACAAACAATATAGAATGTCGGCAGCAAAATTAATAGCTTAACGATTCATTTATAATATCTATTCGCAGGGCTATTAGCTCATGTTGCCAACATCTTTAATCTTGTCGATTACGTTCGTCATCATGGGTTTGGATGACCGCTTGCTTAATATGTTTATTAAGTTTGAGGTATAAAAATATTCCAAAGACAAGATTTAATATGCCGGTGACTAAGAACAATTGCGGTAGGGTCAGACCTAACGCATTTAACACCACAATCGAAAAAATTGCCGAGCTGACCATAAAGATGGCGTTAAAGATATTATTGGCACCGACGATGCGTGCACGATGGCTTTTCGGCGCATAAGCTTGCATAGAGGCATATAAAGGCACGATATATAAGCCGCCACTAAAGCCCAAAAAGAATAAGTCGGCAAACACACGCCAGCTACCGCTCATACCCCATAAATCACCAATACCAAATAGTGCTTCGGTATTAACATCAATATTTAATCCTGACAAAGAAAAATATAAATCAATCGCAAATATACTAAGACCAGCGATACCAAAGGGTAATAAGCGCAGACTGACTTGATTTTTGGTCAAAGATTTACACAGCAGCGAACCAATCGATACGCCAACCGAGAATAGCGTTAATAGAAAAATAACCACTGACTCATCGCCATGCAAAATGACTTTGCTAAATTCAGGGGTTTGGGTCAAAAACGTCGCCCCATAAAACCAAAACCAGCTATTACCAAGTATGACAAAGAATAAAAAAGGCAAGGAGTATAAATAGCGCACCGTCGCCATGCTGGTGGTAAAGATGTTCCAGTTAACCTTCAGGTCAGGCTGCATCGCTGGCATGGTTGGAATAAAACGGGCGGCAAAATAACCTATTGCCGCTACAAATAGCACAGTGACACTAATCCAAAATAGCGGCTGTGTTATCTGGGTCAATACCCCGGCGATAATCATACCGAGCAAGATGGCAAGCGAGGTGCCCATTTGGAACAAACCATTGGCACCGACCAGCTCATCTTCTTTCATCGCTTGCGGCAAATAGGCATACTTAATCGGACCAAAAAACGTCGATTGTGTCCCCATCAAAAACAGCGCCACAAATAATAGCGCATACCATTCAAAGACAAAGCCTACGGCGGCAATGATCATGATGGATATCTCAAGCAATTTAATCAATCGCGTCAGTTTTGATTTTTCAAACTTATCGGCGATTTGACCTGCCAAGGCTGAAAATAAAAAATACGGCAAAATAAACAACATCGCCGCTAAGTTATTTAAGATACTGACTTCCATGCCCAGCTGACTGGCAGCGGTGTAAGTCAGCACCAATATCAGCGCCTGCTTAAAGATATTGTCATTGAACGCGCCCAAAAACTGGGTGAAAAACATGGCGCTAAAACGGCGGCGCTTAAATAATTGAAACTGATTGGCCATGAAAATTCCTACAGATGGGTCGCAGCTAGTATAGTGAGAACAAGGTAAAATGCAGTGATTGATATATAAACAATTATCAACAGTATCAAAAACTTATCGAAATATAGCATAGGTTTTATCAATGTTAAGCCGTATAATAGCAAGGGTTTGGTAAAAATACATGCGCCCGATGCTATGATTTGATAATTAACTAAGTTATGATTTGTAAATTTTAGCCGACCAAACCCATAATCTCAGTTAACTGCTCTACGTTTATTCACCGGTAAAATGGGGCGATTGTAATCGACCGTAACCTTGTGCCGCGTGAGGTGATAGGAACTAAATATGAAACATCAGCCTTCAACTCTAGCGCGCCACTTATCGGTTATGCCGCGTGATACGCCAGACATGCCGCCGCACTCCGTTAAGCTTACTCATCTTAGTTACGTTAATCACATTCATCGTAACAGTAATCCGCGCGTTTACTTTACGCGGACGGCAATTTTTAGTGCGTTGACCACAAGCTTGGTTGGTTTCGGCGTGAGTGTTGGTATGGCACCTGCCGCCTTTGCCGCTACCGATTTAAACACTAGTACTGCCAATAATCCAAGCAGTAGCCAAGTTATTAAAAATATCGAAAGTGATGCGTATGAAGATAGCCAGCTTGATATCGCTTTGGATGCCTTGCGCCTAAAAAAGGCCGTCGAACAAGGTATTATCGATCAATCGGTATTGGATGATTATAGTGAGCAAAACCTAGGTATCAAAAAGCCTAATCCAAAAAAATCAGAAACTGACGCTAAGAGAAGTCCTAGCACGCAAACAAATAACACGGATAACTCGCAGTTATCAAATAATGATATCGATAGTGTTAATGACTTTGCTAATAACATTGCTAACAACATTGGTACTGGCTTGGATAATCTAGGTAACAACCAAGCATTTGATAGCAATGAAAACTTAGAGCAGCAAGTCAATAGCGTGCAGCAGCAAGGCTATCAGATGATGACACCTGCAGAAATCGATCGTGAATTGGCGGCAATGGATAGGCAAAACGCCCAAGATATTGACAGTCTTAATAGTAGCACTGGCGTGAATAACATCGATGGCATACGTCATAATGGTAGCGACTTTGAGGCATTGGATGGATTCGATGCGCCAGTGGCGACGTTAAATGATACGACGCCACCGATTGGTCTGGACGTTGACTTGGATGCGACTACCCTGCCAGCACCAAGCAATCTTGACACCCTAGGTAGAAATGAGACGGCAGGTAGAAATGAGACGGCTGCGAAACAGGCAGAGACTGATGATGTGATGTCACGTCCTATTAATGTCAGTGATTCTGTCAGTAGCGGCAATACTGATTCAGAAGTGGATAACGCTATTTTAGTGAATGATGCTTTAGAAGATAGTAATGATGCCATTAATATAGAAAACGCGCAGTCAGGTAGCATTAATCCTGATGATTATTTGCCTAATTATGAAAATGATATTGATGCAGTCAAGGAAAGTATCGAGCAAGCGGCAAAACCCAAACCGAAGGCACGCAATAAAAAAGGCAATATCGTTAAGCGTCTTTATAATCGTTTCTTTAATGAGGGCGCGATCGCCTTACCACACGTCGAAACAACAATTTATTTGCAACAAGCCGCGGCGGACAATTTAAATAGTAATACTGAAGACAATATTGCAAATAGTACCCGAAATACTACGCCAAAACTGACCAAAGCGGATGATAATATTCAACCCTTTAAGAATATCAAAGCTGCGCTCGATGACACTACCGTTCAGTCTGTGGTTGATTTTACCGCTGCGCTACCGCGTCTGCGCCAAACGGCATTGGATGCGGCAAAAGCCGTTGGTTACTATGAAGTGACCTTGCGTTTACGCCAAACCAATAGCGATACTATTGACGTCATTATTGAGAAGTTGGGCGAGCCAGTACGCGTTGATAGCCGCATTGTCGATATCCGCGGCGAAGGCAGCGAGCAATCAGAGTTTGCTGAGCTTGAGAAAGACTTACCGCCAAAAGAAGGTGATATCTTTAATCACCGCGTTTATAAAGACAGTAAAGCAGCACTTGAGTCGCTCAGTAATACCTATGGTTACTTTGATCAATATTGGCTAAATAAATCGGTCGATATTATCTTGCCGGACAATACGGCCGATGTGTCGCTGGTTTACAATACCGGCGAGCGCTATGAATTTGATGAAGTGGTGTTTTTTACTTATGATCAAGAGTCGGGTACGTTGACGCGTGACCCGGAAAAACTGCCGGTGGAATTGTCCTTATTGCATCAGCTGCTGGGCTTTAAAGCGGGCGACCCTTTTTATCGTCCCGCAGTGACTAAGTTTAGTAATGATTTATCGGCGACCCGTTACTTCAATACCGTCAACGTCGAGTCGATTTTGCCACCCGATGAACGTACGGAAAGCAGTACCTTGGCGTTTGATAATTCCCCTAATGCCAATATTGCTGATAATAATACTGACGCTATTGATAATGTCTCTTATGTCAGTGATACTGAGCAATATGGCGATAACAATAGCCAAAATGAGGGTGAGCGCTACGCCAATAGTGGCGAGACCGTCAATCCAGCTGACATCGCTGCTATTGAGTTTAAAGCTGATGAAGAAACACTGGATAAACTGCAAGCCATTAAACAAAAAGCTGAACGTTTAAGCCGACTGCCAAGCGATCGGGTATTGGACGAAAAAGACCAAGCAACCAATAGTATTTTGGGTAAAATCAGTGACTCTATTAGTAATATTGCGCAAAAGATTTTCCCTGATGAAAAAAGTATCCTTGCTGATGAAAACTTTGTCCCACCGACACTTGCCGGACGTAAAACCCCGCAAGAGGTGTTAGAAAATAAAAAAGTACCGCTGTATGTCTTTGTTTCTGCCAATAAACCACGTGATGCCCAAGTCGGTATTGGTTATGGTACCGATACGGGCGTACGTGCAACCGCCAAGATAGATTATAATTTGCTCAATCGTAAAGGTTATCAAGCAGGGGCAGAGGCCGAAGTCTCTCGAATCACAAAAAATGTCGCCCTTTATGCTAGCCGCCCATGGAAGCATCCATTAAATGATAAGTTGGATGCGCGTTTGACCTATGAAGAAGAGGTCATTGACCAAGGCGAAGGCAACTTTGATTTGTCTACCAGAACCTTAAAAGCGGGACTAGCGCGCAATATCCGCCGTGAAAACGGCTGGGATCGTAGCTACTCTGTGCGCTATCGTTTAGATGAGCTAGCGACGGGCATTGATGAGGCCGAGTTGGACAATCTTCCGGTACGCTTTACCTCGTCTAAACCTACGCAGCAAGCCTTGTTGTTCGGTTATGGTATGAGTAAGACTGATGTCGATAACGCTGCCAATCCTACGCGCGGGTTCCGTCAGTATTATTCGCTTGAAGCTGGTTCAGAAAGTGCATTAAGTGATACCGATTTGGCGATACTACGCGCGGGCGTGAGCGGTCTTTATAGCTTTGGAGCTGATGATAAACACCAAATTCTAGGCAGCTTAAATACTGGTTATATTTGGGCCGATGATTTTTATGAAGTGCCCTATAAACTGCGCTTCTTTGCCGGTGGCGACCAAAGTATTCGTGGTTATGATTACGAGAGCTTATCACCGATTGATAAAGGCTATCTGACAGGCGGACAAATCCTAGCCGTCGGTAGCGCCGAATATAATTATGAGTTTAAACCGGGTTTCCGTGGGGCGTTTTTCACCGATGTCGGTAATGCTTATGATAAAGATTTTGAGACAGATACCAAAGTTGGCGTCGGTGTCGGTATCCGCTGGGCATCACCAGTTGGTGTGGTACGTGTCGATGTGGCGGCTGGTGTGACGGAGGAGAGTATTCCGGTGCGACTGCATCTCTTTATCGGCTCGCCTTTATAAACAGTAAGCAGCAAACAGTCCTAACTACAGTCTTAAATACAGTTCTATTTTTTATCCTAGCGCATGCTGGTAATCATTCTTTAACGTAGCTGAGTGTCATGTTGACCAAAAATACCCCGCCAAACAAGCCATCAGATGAAGATCCAGCACAACGCGATGCCCGCGCCGTAAGACGTTGGTATCCGCTGTCTTTTTTACTCAAATTGACGGTGCTTATTCTTATCGTACTGGCGATTATGTTCGCCATTTTTTTGTATGCGGCGGGTACTGAATCAGGCACCAAGTTTATTTTAGAGAAAATCAGTGCTGAGACGGGTATTAAATTTAAATATGGTCGTGGTAATCTGCGCGATGGTCTTTGGCTTACGGATATCGATATTGAAGCAAACGAAGACCTTGAGATATTAGTCGATAAGGCCTACGTTAAAATAGGCTGGCGCGCGGTATTTGCCAAAGAAGTGCATCTGCGTGACGCTGATATTCAAACCATTGAGATTATCAATAACAAACCGCCAACGGGTGAGCCGTTCGATTATCGAACCCTCAGCTTGCCAGTCAATTTGCGTTTTGATCAAGCAAAAGTACAAACCATCATTTATAAGCAAGTGACCAAAGAGCCTATCATCGTACATGATATTGAGGCGCGTGATTTGACGTGGGTCGGTAGCGTGGTGAACGTCGGTCGCGGTAAATTGCAATACGCTGATATTGTCAAAGTCAGTGCCTTACAAGGTCATGCAGATTTACAAGGTGACTATCCTTTAGATTTGAGCGCTATAGCTGAGGTAAGCGCGCTAGGAAAGGCTTATATTGACCCATTAAACATTACCGCAACCGGTACGCTTAAACGCACCGTCGGTAAAGTTCGTAGCCGCTATAACGACAGCGATGTCAGCGGCGATTTTGTGGTACAGGGTTTAGATAGTGACTCGCCATTTCAGGCAAAGCTTGAATGGGATGATATTCTTATCCCTTATGCCGACAGCCAAAATATCCATCTCAAAAGTGGCATGGCGACAGCATCGGGTGTCATCTCAGAGATACGTCTGCGTATCAATACTGAGCTGACTGCCAAAGATATCCCGTCAGGACACTATCAAGGTCGCGGCATCATTGCTGATAGCCAACTGCGCGTTGATCGCTTAGATGCTCAAGTGCCAGCGGGCAATCTTGTGCTACAAGGTATCTTAGACTGGAAGGGTAGCTTTGATGCAAAAGTGCGCGCAACCGGCAGTAATTTTGATATTCGACGGGCTATTCCTAAGGATTACGCTGATTTTAAAGCGTACGCGCCGCAAAAGCTTAATGGTCGTTTGTCGGTACATTATCAGCATAAAAACAAAGCTGGCAATCTAGAGATGGATGCAGATTTGCGCCAGCGTGATGGTGAACACGTTAATGCCAATATCGTGCAAGGTAAACCCTTAGCACGTGGCAGAACATCCAAATCTAAGCAAATAACGCCTTGGTATATCGATGCCAAATGGCAGAACCTTGTACGTCGTAATGTGCCTAATATTGGCAATATTAATAGCCCAAGCGGACAAGCAAATGTCATCATGCGCGGCGCGAATTTATCAGTTGACGGTAAGGCGGTGATTAATGAGCTAAATGCCGCCCCTAAAGGCAACTACGATTTACGTGTGCGTAAAGCGGGCGATGTCATCGAAATCAACCGTCTTAATTATAAAGGCATAGTAGGTGATTTATCTGGCACAGGTCAGATTCAACTGGCGAGCAAAAAACGGCCGCTAACTTGGCAGATTGATGCGCGTACCACGGGTTTATTACCCAAGAAATATCGTAGTGATTTACCACTTGAGCGCCTGACAGGACGTATCAATGCACGCGGGCGCATGCTCAATATCAGTAAAAACCGCGTCAAAGGTCAGCGTCATATTGTCAGTTTTAACAATACCGATCTGCAAGCAAACCTCGATGCCAGCCAAGATAGCCGCGCTATCGGTATCACAGGCGGTGGTGATGCCAGCGTCGATATTATCGGTGGTGAGCTATCCGTCTTTGACGCCCGTTTCGATGGGCACATTGATACCGCTGATGTACCAAAAGGCAGCTTATCGATTGATGCCGCTGGAACGCCAAAGCTGATTCGTATCCGTAAACTAAATTACAACGGTGAAGCTGGTGCTGTAAAGGCGAACGGTGTTATCGACTTGCGTCAGAATATCGGCTGGACGGTCGATGGTCGCTTTGATAAATTTAATCTCGGCTATTTCTTACCCAATAACGCGGCCATTATCACTGGTGACTTAAAAACCAGCGGTGTGTGGCAAACCGCGCCAAAAAATAATGCTAATGCGAAGGGTAAGCTTAAAAACTTTGCGGTAAATTTTGATGGTGTATTAGACGCTGAGCAATTACCAGCCGGTAAACTTACCATTGATGCCAGTGGTGACGCTCAGCTGATTCGTATCAAGCGTTTCCGCCATGTCGGCGCGGCAGGCAGTATCGATGCTAATGGTACGGTTGATGTGCGTAAAGGTATCGCTTGGGATATCAAAGCGGTGATGAATCGCTTTAACTTGGGCTATTTCTTTAAAGACATCCCAAGTACCATTACAGGCAGCATCGATACCGATGGGCGCTGGGGCGATAACCAGCAAATCATTAATATCAAACAAGTTAACTTAAGTGGTATGTTAAAAGGCCAGCCGCTAAGTGCCAAAGGTAGTTTAGCGGCGAAGATGCGCTTACCAAAAGACTTGGCCAGTTATTTCAAACGCTTGCAGGCGCAAGATGCACAGGCGCAGTATAAGCAAGTCAATGCCTTAATCGATAGCTTAAATGCCAATAATTTGGTGCTGCGTTGGGGCGATAATTATCTTACCGCCAATGGTAACGCGAAGCAGCTACAAGCTAAGATTAATATCACTAGTCTCGACCAGCTCTCAGATAAGCTTGCTGGTAAAGTAACGGGCGGGGCGACCTTATCGCAGCCAGCAGGACAGGCGCTGCCAACGATTTATATTGACTTGGTTGGTGAGCGTCTTGCGCTACCGGGCTTTATTTTGCGTCAAGGTCGTATCCGCGGCAAGCTGGTTAACTTATTCAATAGCCCAAGTCAGCTTATTGTCAGTGCTGAAGGTTTGGATGTTGGAGGGCAAAGCTTTAAGAAGATTAATGCAACCTTTAATGGGACTGAACAGGCGCATGTGGTCAATCTTGATGTGGCCAATGATGAGCTTGATATCTCTGCCAAGCTCAAAGGTGGCTTTAATCGCGATAAACTCAGCTGGTCAGGGGTGATTGGTAAAGGCCGCGTCAAATCAAAATACGCGACGTTAAATCAATTGCAACCTGCCCAGCTCATTGTGAATTTACCCAAAAAACAAGGCAATCAATCAACGGACTTAAAGGTACAGCTCGCCGCCCACTGTTGGCAAGCGACTGATCAAACGGGCAAGCTGTGTTTACGTGAAAACTTAATTGCCTCACCTGCCAGTGGTCAGGTTAATTTGGCCGTACAAAATTTGGATACGTCATTATTTGCGGTATTTTTACCAAAAGACATTGATTGGCAAGCGAAAATTAATGGTAAAGCCATCGTCGGTTGGCAACGTGGTCGTCCGCCAACGATTAATACCACGCTGTACTCTGATAACGGCAAAATTGGCCTCATTCAAGATGGCGATAGTCAGCCGGTTACCTTGCCATATAAGCGGGTATCACTGATTGCGGTATCAGTACCAGATGGTCTAAAAATACGTACGGATATCAATACCGGTCATGGGGCGCGTGGCTATGCCGAAGTCATTATTGACCCTTATAAAACACCGAAACCCATCTCGGGCGCATTAGTACTTAACGAGCTTAATTTGGCGGTATTTAAGCCATTCTTCCCTGGTATGCGGGTGCTCGAAGGCAATATTACTATGGCGGGCGGCTTAGGCGGCACGCTCGATAAGCCGCAGTTCTATGGTGATGTGAAATTGGTTAATGGTCGCATTGCGATGCTTGATTTACCTGTGAATTTAAGAAAGGTCAATGTCGATGCCAAAATTCGCGGCACGCAAGCGACTATCGATGGTACCTTTAACAGTGGTACAGGCACGGGCACGCTAACAGGTACGGTTAATTGGCAACAAAAACTACAGGCTAAGCTCAGTATTATTGGCGAGCGTTTGGTATTAACACAGCCGCCATTATTGGTCGCTGAGGTTAATCCTGATATTGACATCATCGTGCGTCCGGGTGACCGTTACGTCAATATCACTGGTGCCGTGAGTGTGCCATCAGCGACCATTCGTCCACCAGAAGCCAGTGAGGATATTATTACCCAAACCGAAGATGCCGTCGTGCTTGATCGGCGTTTGATCGGTAATATTGATGAGGTTTTAGCCATCTCAAAACCTTGGTCAATCAATGCTGATATCGGTATCGACTTGGGTGATGATATTAATTTCCGTGGTTTTGGTGCGGTGATTCCTTTAGCCGGTGCGATTCATATCACACAAAATGGCACGGGTGTTATGCGCGCCAAAGGCGTGGTGCAAGTATCACGTCGTACCAATATTGATGCCTTTGGGCAAAATTTAGAGCTCAATTATGGTCAAGTGCGCTTTAATGGCGATGTAATGAAACCCAACCTTAGCATTGAAGCGGCTAAAAACATTAGCGGTAAAACAGTTGGCGTGCGCGTCAAAGGCAACACGGAAAATCCAAATATCATTGTATTTAATAACGCTGGTCTCACCCAGCAGCAAGCGATGAATGCCTTGATAACCGGTCGTATTAATAATAAGAGCGCCACGCAAATCAGTGAGCAGGGTTTTAAATCACAGGTGACCAATAACCTTGCAGCAGCAGGCTTAAGCTTTGGGCTTAGTGGCACGCGCACTTTGACCAACCAGATAGGTCAAGTGTTTGGTTTACAAAGCCTGACGGTTGATGCGTCAGGCAGTAGCGAGGATACTAACGTCAACGTCACCGGTTATGTGACGCCTGATTTATATATTCGCTATGGTGTAGGCGTCTTTAATGCCCAAAACAGCCTATCTATCCGTTATCAGTTGACGCGGCGGATTTATGTCGAAGCAACTTCAGCAGCGGAAAATGCGGTTGATGTGGTTTATAGCTGGCAATTCTAATGGTTTAATCGTCTAGCGGTCAGTTGGTTGGTTGGTTAGTCGATGGTTAGCGATTAATTTTATTTTATCCAATAAAAAACGCCTTTATCAAAAGGCGTTTTTTTATGAGATGGGCAGTCTGTTTATTTGGTTAAAATTAAGCGGTTGTTACGGGTTAAGCGTAGGCGGTATTCTTCGCCTTCATGCTCGATACGCACTTCTTTGGTCAGCGCAAATAGGTGCTGTGACTGCAGCGTAGGCAAGCGGTTTTCACGGCAGTTTAAATAACGAGAGATGACCATGCTCATAGTAAATTCCTTTTGATAAAATAGTTTAGTACGAAACAGCGAGATAAATTAAATTATTAACGATAATAATTATCATTTACATTGGCGGTTTTTGCAAGCTATTTGATAAAATAAATGACGGATATTATGTAAACTTATATATCTTCGTATTTACAAAGGCTATAAAGCCTACCAAGGCTATAAACCAAAATAATAAATATCGATGTATTGATAATACGCATCGATAAATATATTGATAAAGGGCATTTAGATGGCAAATCAAACGACGAACCCAATAAAGCATCCATTAGATGAAAATAAAGTAAGCGAAACCAAGGCAATAACTGTCGTCAATGTCGCGGTAGCGGTCATTTATTATGAAAATCAGTATTTGCTAGGGTTTAGAGATGGCTCACAGCATCAAGGCAATCGTTATGAGTTTGTTGGCGGCAAGATAGATAGTCATGAAACTGCCAAGCAAGCGCTAATTCGTGAAGTCGCTGAAGAGACGGGCATCGATATTGCGAGTAATACTGCGGTCAAGCTTGGGCGCCTGCATCATGACTATGGTGACAAGCAAGTATGCTTACAGGTCTATAAAGTAGCGCTGAGCGCACAACAATACGAAGCGCATAAACATCGTAAGCAAGGCTTAGAAGGGCAAGCGCTAACATGGGTGGATGAATCGAAGTTACTGGCGGGAGATTACCATTTGCCAGCCGCCAATAAGACGATACTTGCATGGTTGCGCTTACCGGCACAGATAGCGATTACCTATCCATTGGTACACTTTAACGATGCAGCTGATTCTGCCGCAGCATGGTTGCAGTATCATGTGGCGCATCTAAAACAGGATGCTTGGGTTTATGTCCGACCAAAAGCCACAGATACAGAAAATAGTGGGGAGCAATTGTTACGCTTACGTCCTGATATCCATGCGATTGTGCCTGATGCGTTAATTGATAAATTAACTGAGGCATTAACTGATGTATTAAATAGCAATGAGGCGAATGAGATAGCTATAAACCACCAAATCGTAGCGAGTCATTTAACACAGACGCAGCTTATGCAATGGTCAAACAGTCATCAGAGCAAGGATGTATCTGACTGCAACAATGCTTTAAGCCATTCTTCAAATTATCCATTAATAGTAAGTTGTCACGATGCCGAGAGTATTGATGCGGCGAATCAGTTGGCACATATGCGTTTAGAGCAGCAATTGCCGCCAGTCATCGGTATGTTTCTGTCACCTGTTTTTGTCACTCAAAGCCATCCTGAAACCGCGCCGCTAGGCTGGCAAGCATGGGCAGAATTGGCCGTATTAGCAGATATGCCAGTGATTGCTTTGGGCGGTTTGTCACCAGTGCTGTATGGGCAAGCGCAACAATACGGCGGCATTGCTGTCGCTGGTATTAGACAGTTTTTTCAATAGTATTTCGCGTGCTTTTTGCGCTATATTTTAGCTATTTTTATAAGCCTTAATTAACGGGAAAGCGCTCGTTAATTAAGGCGCTGATATAAGAGATTAGGTTGCTTGAGAGCAGGCGTTAACTCATGACAAAACGCTGATTTCAAAACTCTTTTAACAGTCAGTAACTATGTGTTTGTTCTATGCGGCAAACATAGAATTACTTACAAACCGTTGCGTTTTCCTACATTGCGACACTGTTCTCATTGAGCCATTGCTATTACTATAAACCATCAAATTATCAAACGGCGCTGAGTCAGTTTTTAGCAAGCATTATCTAAAAATGGCTTATCTATCATTATCCTTTATCCAGCGCTTCTAAGGTTATGACGCATACTGGTTATAACCGCATTTAATTTTCAGTTATTCTTCTTTTGTATTGATAGTGAGTATTGAAAATTATTTTGCACTTATCTGCTAAACAGAGAATTTGATCATAAAGAATTTTTAACTATTACTATTAATAAATGGTACTCCTATGAAAACCAATAAGTTACCTAAGTCAGCATGGTCTGATTCTCAGGCAGCTGGTTCTCAATCGCAGCAGACTGGCCAGTCAAGTCAGCACTATTTTGGAAAAAACTGTCTTGAAAAAAGCAGTCTTAGAAAAGACTGTCTTGAAAAAAGCTACCTTAAGAAAGGTTATATAAATAAAGATTATCTAGTTAAACGTCATCTTAAAGCGGATAGTGCTTTACAAACAGGTTATGCCAGTAACGACGCTAACTATCATTATGAGCACTTTGACAGTGCTAACGACTATGACAGTGCTAACGAAGAATATTCCAAGCATTTGGCGACAGATACGTCAGCACATGACAGCTATTTTGGCTACAAACGCGTTGAAAAAAGCCTTGCCGAGGCAACAGAGTCTGCAATGATTAAGAAGAGCAATCGTAAAGCCAGTAGCAGCAGCCTTAAAGCTAGCGATATGAAAAGCTACCCTAGTACAAATGAGGTGAGTAGCAATAACAATAATAAAAGCTCACAACCTGCTCACGGATATAAAAAAGCCCATAGCTATCAAAAGGTGAAAAAAACAACTGCCATACATATTGATGAAAATGTAGATACCGATACAAATACTAAGTCATTAATGCTGCAGTCTATTAAAGGTGATATGGCAACAGGGCAGGCTGATGCTATAAATAGCTTAACTAAAAAAAATGACTCTAAAACCAATCACTCTAAAGCCAATCACTCTAAAACTAACAACCATCTTTCTTCTGAAACTGCCGACGCAGCGATAACAGAGATACCGGAGCGCATATTTATGAATGGACTGATTAAACACACAGGTATTGCTTTAGCAATTATCATACCGCTGGCGGCGTTTTCAGCGTATGCGGCGACGCCACCCGTCAATACCGCGGCTAAAGCTAATGTGACGGCTAATGCAACGACGGATAAAACCAGCACCGAGACATTAGCCATCAAGCCGAGTGCTATCATTCATAAGTCTGCAAGTGTACCAACCACAGTTGATAGCGTTGATCTGAAAAAGTACGCCGGCACTTGGTATGAGATAGGTCGTTTACCGATGTATTTTCAGCGCAATTGTGCCAGTGACGTGACGGCGACTTATGTTGAAAAGACCGACGGTTCAGGCATCAAGGTGATTAACCAATGCAAAGCGCAAGACGGTTCAGGCATTACAGCGGAAGGCTTAGCCAAACCAGCAGATAGTACGGGCAGCAAGTTAAAGGTGACTTTCTTACCCTCTTGGATTCGCTGGTTGCCCGTTGGTCGTGCCGATTATTGGATACTCGCACATGATGCAGACTACAAAACAGCATTGGTTGGCACACCGGATAAAGACTATCTATGGTTGCTAGCGCGTTCACCAAATGTGAGCCAAGAAACTTATGCCAAATACCGCCAGATTGCTCAGCAACAAGGCTATGATTTAAAAGAGTTTAAACTTACCACGCAGACCAATCAAACGGTGAAGTTGGTTCCATAAACGAGTCATTGTCTATTATGACTAATTATCAATTATTAATAGTCTGTTATTGACAGCTAGTTATTGGTAGCTCGTTACTGAAAGCCATTTAAGTATTTTATATTAATCAGGTTTTTACATTGATTTTAGTCGATTAAAAATGGGACGGTAGCATAAGCTGTTTTTATTTTTTATTCAGTAACTTATAGAGTAATGAATAGTGCAATGAAAAATGCGATAAGTTGGACAAATTCGGTTATCACTAGCAAAATAGGGCGTTTTAAGCTAAAATCTCCCTTATCTAAAGACTGCGCTGATAAAAACGGTGACGATAACCACTGCCGCAATAGTCGAGCGTTATCGTTTTAGAATCATTACCTAACTTAGTGATGACCTATCTATTTATATTTCTTTATACTTTACTGATTACCTAATTACTGACCATAAGGATGTTTCTCGTGAGCAACGCTGATACCTTACGCCAATTACATCAAGACCACTTGAGCAATTATAACCAACAAGAGCAACAAGCCATTGAGCTGATGGGGCTTTTGAATAAGCTTTATAATGAGCAAGATGTACAAGTGACTTTGTTTGGCGACACGCTAGATACGACTTCTGTAGGTCAAATATTGGCATTGCATCAAAAAGTAGCGCTACGTGAGCAAGATGCCAAATCTATCGATATCGCGGATACGTTAGCGATGGTGAAAGCGCTTGCAGAGAGCAAAGATATTCAAGCAGCGCGTATCGATGTCGGTCAGCTGATTGCTAATGACAGTGATTTACAAGCGGCTTTACAGTCTATTGGTACTGATAAAGGTGCTAGCAATGGCGCAACGGACGTCGTGCTATATGGTTTCGGTCGTATTGGTCGTATCTTAACGCGTCTACTGTTGTCACAAGCATCAAGCGCCAAGGGTATGCAGCTAAAAGCGATTGTCGTACGTCCTGCAGCTGCGGGCGATTTGGCCAAGCGTGCTTCATTGCTTGAGCGTGATTCAATCCATGGTAGCTTCGCTGGTGGTGTGGTTGTTGACAATGAAAACAATGGTTTGATTATCAATGGCCGCTTTGTGCAAGTTATCTATGCCAAAGACCCAAGCGAGATTGATTATACTGCTTATGGTATCAAGGATGCATTGGTCATTGATAACACAGGTATCTGGAAAGATGAAGCCGGTCTTGGCAAGCATCTGCAATCTACTGGCGTGAAAAAAGTATTGCTAACGGCTCCTGCAGGCGGCGATATTAAAAACGTCGTCTATGGCGTAAATAACGATACCGTTGGCGATGACACTATCGTCAGTGCGGCCAGCTGTACGACTAACGCGATTACCCCAACGTTAAAAGTTTTAAATGACGAATATGGTATCGAAAACGGTCATGTTGAAACCATTCACTCGTTCACTAACGATCAAAACTTAATTGATAACTATCATAAAGCCGATCGCCGTGGCCGTAGTGCAGTATTGAATATGGTTATCACCAGTACTGGTGCGGCAAAAGCAGTTGGTAAAGCACTACCAGAGCTGAGCGGTAAATTAACCGGTAATGCTATTCGTGTACCAACACCAAACGTCAGCTTAGCCATTTTGAACTTAAACCTTAAAACTGCGCCAGCTAGTGCTGATGCATTAAATGAGTTTATGCGTAAAGTTTCTAATAGCAGCCAGTGGCAAACACAGATTGCTTATACAGACTCTACTGAAGCGGTATCGACTGATTTTGTCGGTGATACTCATGTCGGTATCGTCGATGCACAAGCAACGATTTTGACCGATAACCATGCTATCGTTTATATTTGGTATGATAACGAAGTAGGCTATAGCACTCAGGTATTACGTTTGGCAACGCAAATGGCTGGCATCAGCTATACGCAAATTCCAGCGTAAAACATTGCACGGCTACTATTTTAGCTGCTTTTATTTAGATGAAACAGCTATACGAAAGTAAGTTTTATCCTAGATAAATCGGTGTAAATGGTTAAAGGTAGTATTCAAACACCCGATAGTCCGAATGGTTATCGGGTGTTGTTGTCATAATAAATGCTAAGTTAGAGTGACATTACATTCTAACTGGCACATTTTTTAAAGCAGTTTTTATACCTCGAGATATTTTATAGTTATTAATTTTTATAATTATTAAGTTTTTCACAATTACCCAAACATATAGCTACAACCTAAAATACAGTCGTTGACTGTAACCAGTTGATAAACTGGATGGTAAATAAAGGAACGTAAGATGCGATTTATTGATGAAGCCGTCGTAACGGTAAAAGCAGGTGACGGTGGTAACGGAATCGCCAGTTTTCGCCGAGAAAAGTATGTCCCACGCGGTGGCCCTGATGGTGGCGATGGTGGTAAGGGCGGAGATGTCTATGTCATTGCAGAAGACAACACCAACACCTTAGTGGACTATCGTTATACCCGTCGTTATGACGCCATGCGCGGTGAAAACGGTCATAGTAAGAACTGTGCCGGTAAGGGTTCTGATGACATCTATTTGCCAGTCCCAATCGGTACGACTGTGGTCGATACCGAGACCGACGAAGTACTAGGTGATTTGATTGAGCTTGGTCAAACTTTACTGATTGCCAAAGGTGGCGATGGTGGTTTGGGTAATACCCATTTCAAAAGCTCGACCAACCAAGCACCGCGCAAAGCCACATCAGGTTTTGAAGGCGAGTTAAAAGTGCTTAAGTTTGAGCTAAAAGTTGTGGCTGATGTGGGTTTAATTGGTTTGCCTAATGCTGGTAAATCGACCTTTATCCGCCAAGTCTCTGCTGCTAGACCAAAAGTGGCCGATTATCCATTTACCACGTTAGTACCAAATTTAGGCGTGGTCGATATCGGTCGTCATCGCTCATTTGTCATGGCCGACATTCCAGGTTTAATCGAAGGCGCTTCAGAAGGTGCAGGACTTGGCATTCGCTTTTTAAAGCATGTCGCTCGTACGCGTCGTCTGTTACACTTGGTTGATGTAAAACCAATCGATGGCAGTGACCCAGTAGAAAACGCCCGTATAATTTTAAATGAGCTTGAGCGTTTTTCACCTGAATTGGCCAATTTGCCACAGATTTTAATCTTGAATAAAATCGATCAGGTTGCTGAAGAAGACCTAAATGAGCTTTGTACCCATATTGTGGCTGAGCTTGGTTGGACAGGTATTGTATTCCGTACCGCGACATTGACTGGCGAAGGCGTCGATGCGGTTAAATACCATTTAATGAATGAGATTGAGCGTGAGCGTGAGCGTGAAATCGAAGACCCTATTTTTGCTGAAGCACAAAAAGAGCGTTTTGAGCGCTTAGAAGCAGAAGTGCGTCTGAATACCGAAGCACAGCGTGAAGCATATCGTGCAGCTCGCAGAGCGGCGCGTGAAGGCATTGACTTAAACGACGATGTCGATGACGACGACCTAGATGATGATGGCGTTGAAGTGGTTTACGTGCCTTAAGTGTATTTTATTTAACTTTATGAGCATTAAGTTCACAAGTTTTAACGTTAGGTGCTTTAAGTTTACGTTCTTTAAATAGGTGTGCGCACAGTTTTTAATTTAATCCCCGTAATCACTTTACACTAGCAACAGGAGTTTATATGGCAGTTGACATAGAGAACACGACCGAAGAAGCAAGGTTTGTTAAGCAAGCTCGCAACTTTGATATTCAGCGCGTTATTGTCAAGATTGGCTCATCGTTATTAACCAATAATGGGCGAGGGCTTGATCGAACTGCCATTTACGAGTGGGCAAAGCAGATTGCCAAGCTGCATAAGCGAGGCGTTGAAGTATTACTTGTATCTTCAGGTGCGGTTGCTGAAGGCGTCGTACGCATGAATCTTGATGAGCGTCCAAGGAAACTGGCGGCGCTACAAGCTTGTGCGTCTATTGGTCAGATGGGCTTGATTGAAACTTGGTGGTCAGCGTTGATTCAGCACGGTATTCAAAGCTCGCAGCTGCTACTGACACATGATGATCTGTCTAATCGTAGTCGCTATTTAAATACCACGGGGGCGTTGACGCAATTATTAGAATGGCGCGTGCTGCCAGTGATTAATGAGAACGATACCATTACCATTGACGAGATTAAATTCGGCGATAATGACACCTTGGGCGCGATGGCAGCGGCGATGGTCAATGCTGATTTATACATTATCTTAACCGATCAAGAAGGCGTCTTTACCGATAATCCCCGTAATAATCCTAATGCCAAAATGATCCGTCAAGAGCGGGCGATGGCTGATTATTTATTTGATATTGCCGGTGACGGTGGCAAACTTGGTCGCGGCGGTATGTTGACCAAAATCCGTGCCGGTCGCTTAGCTGCGATGGGCGGTTGTCCGACGGTCATCGTGAGTGGCGCTATCGACGATGTTATCACTCGTGTGGTTTCTGGCGAAGCCGTCGGTACGTTATTGACCACCAATGACGAAGATAAAATCATTGCACGTAAACAGTGGCTAGCGGCGCATTTGCGCATGTCAGGTTCTTTACTTGTTGATGCTGGTGCTGCAAAAGCGGTCGTTGAACATCATAAAAGCTTACTACCGGTCGGTGTGGTAGAAGTCCGCGGCGATTTCGATGAAGGTGATGTGGTTGAGATTGTGCATCAAGATACAGGCGAGCGTATCGCTGTCGGTCAAGTGAACTTCTCATCGCGTGATGCTTGCCGTGTGGCTCGTGAGCGTACGGAGCAGTTTGATAGAATCCTTGGGAACAATGAAGAGCGCGTGGTCATGGTACACCGTGACAACTTAGCGCTGACTATGTAGACCGTTTAAGTTATTTACCCTATTTTACATGTAAGTACGATAGATATAAGCACGATATTATTGATTAAAGGCTAACAGCAAATGACGCTCTAAAAATCCTAGATATTGTTTAATGAAGGCTAATCTGATGCCTGTTAACCAATCATTTAGCACGTTTGGGATTTTGTAATAGAGTGTCGCTATCTGAGCGTTTTAATATTCTTTTCTTTAACTTATTTTATCCAGCCCTGTTATTCATTTGGTGAGCTATTCATTTGAATAACGATGGGGCTGTTTTGGAGATTTGTACATGAGTGCTTCAGACAATAATAACGCGCTAGAGCAGAATTTTGCGCCTTTAAAGAACGATAGATTGCTACGCGCCTTGCGCTTTGAGCCAATAGATACCACGCCTGTGTGGATGATGCGCCAAGCCGGTCGTTATTTACCAGAATATAAAGCCACCCGCGCTGAAGCTGGTGACTTTATGAGTCTATGTAAAGACACCGCGCGCGCTACCGAAGTCACTTTGCAGCCATTACGTCGTTATGAGTTAGACGCTGCGATTTTATTTAGTGATATTTTAACCATTCCTGATGCGATGGGATTGGGTTTATACTTTGAAACCGGTGAAGGCCCAAAGTTTAAACACCCTATTCGTACGCAGGCAGATTTAGATAGATTGCCAGTACTCGATGTCAATGACTCGCTTGATTATGTCATGCGTGCGGTGACAAGTATTCGTAAAGCCTTAAACGGACAAGTGCCGTTGTTTGGTTTTTCTGGCAGTCCTTGGACGCTAGCGACTTATATGATTGAAGGCGGTAGCTCAAAAGATTATCGCTATACCAAAGGTTTCTTATATAGCAATCCTGAGTTTTTACATCAATTATTGGATAAGTTGGCAACGTCAGTAATCGATTATCTAGATGCACAAGTGGTTGCTGGGGCACAAATATTACAGATATTTGATAGCTGGGGCGGGGCGCTTGGTCATCGTCAATTTGTCGATTTCTCTCATGCTTATAATAAGCGCATTGTCGCTGAACTAAAGGTGCGTCATCCTGAAATACCAGTGGTATTGTTTACCAAAGGTGGCGGATTATGGCTTGATATTCAAGCCGATAGTGAAGCCGATGCCTTGGGTTTAGACTGGACGATGCCTATTGACCGTGCCCGTCAAGTCTTGACCGAAAGTCAGCGCCAGTTGACCAAGCACCATAAAAAACTACAAAGTAGCAAAGCCATTCAGGGTAATTTAGATCCTGCGACTTTATATGGTTCGCCTGCGACTATCCGTGCTGAAGTCAATGCCATGCTAGATAGCGCTTATGCCAATGGTGAAAAAACAGGCTATGTGGCAAACTTAGGTCACGGTATTACCCAGTGGGTCGACCCTGATAATGCCAAAGTCTTTATCGATGCGGTACATGACTATAAGATTTAATATTTAATGTGGCTAGTTTTTAAAATTAGCTAACGTTAAGAAGCGAGAGCTTATTAAAAGCGATAAATTTAGACGCTATTAAATTTAGAGGTTATTAGATTTAGACCCTATAATGTTTATACTTAGGTGTAGACATTATAGCTATCTACCATTAATTGAGTAAGAAACTGCATAAAAGAAAAGGGATATCTTATGATTTCAGCAGCGATTGTCGGCGGCACAGGCTATACAGGTATTGAGCTGATTCGCTTATTATCTGCCCATCCTGAAGTGTCTATTGATTTGCTAACCTCACGTAGCGAAGCTGGCACCCGAGCTGATGAGATATTCCCAAGCTTACGCGGCATCTCCGATATCGTTTTTAGCGATTTAGGTGATGAGACGCTAGCGACCTTGCAAAAATGCGATGTGGTATTCTTTGCGACCCCGCATGGCGTGGCAATGAAGCAAGCAGAGGCGTTAACGGCAGCGGGCGTAAAGGTCATTGATTTGGCCGCCGATTTTCGCTTGCAGTCATTAGCAGATTTTGAACACTGGTATCAGCAAGCCCATGCCTGTCCTGAATTATTAAAGACAGCCGTTTATGGTTTACCTGAAGTCAACCGTGAAAAACTTGCCGATGCTTTGGTAGTCGGTAACCCTGGCTGTTATCCAACCACAGCTATCTTGGGCTTAAAACCCATTATCGATGCGCAAAATAAGCAAGCCCAAAGGCTGGTTGAACCACGTATCGTTATCGATGCGAAATCTGGCGTTTCGGGCGCGGGTCGTCAAGCAAAGCTTGCCCTTAACTATGCTGAAACCACAGACAATTTCAAAGCCTATAGCGTTGAAGGTCATCGGCATTTACCAGAGATTGAGCAGGGTGTTGCTCAGTTATTAGAGAGTCAATTTAGCCATCGTATCCGTTTTTTACCGCATCTTGTGCCGATGATACGCGGGATGCTCAGCTCTATTCATCTTGAGCTGACGGATGCAGGCGCTGCTATTGATTGGCAGCAAGTATTTGAGACAAGCTACGCTGCAGAACCCTTTGTGGATGTGATGCCAAAGGGTCTTTATCCTGATACGCGCAGTGTGCGTGCCAGTAATCGCCTGCGTATTGGTATCCATCAAGACAATGCGCGTGCCGAGCTGACGGTGATTGTCGTGCAAGACAACTTGGTGAAAGGTGCGGCTGGGCAAGCGGTGCAAAATATGAATGTGATGTTTGGTTTCGATGAATCAATGGGCTTGAATTTTGCCCCTATCGTTCCTTAACAGATGTTTATCTATTATCAAATCCTTCATGTTTATGGCGCTAGGTATTGATTATAAATTCCGCTATAATAACCTGCCCTTACTGTTAAGAGATACTGTCTAAATGCGTTTGAAGAGTGTACTACGCCTTTGCCCACAGCCCGCACGTTTAGCGTGCCAAGACTCTATTTCTTATGATTTGGAGCGTAGTCTGCATCTCTCTTACCCTGATTATCGCAATTGTTATGGTATCAATAGCCATGGCATCAGTCAGTCACAGCAAGGTGCTTCTACCTTAGTATTGGCATTATTTGTGGTGGCGATATTGGTAACAGCAGTGGTTGGACTGTTATTTGGTCACAAACTTGGCTATCAGCGCGGCTATTATTCGATGCAAACCGAAGCGAAGCAAGCAGTTATTACCAGTAAAGAGGCAACGCAAGAGCTAAAAGATTTACGCCTTAGCAGTAAAATCGCGACCAATGAAGCGGCTACCGCTAAGCAAGAGCTAGAAATAAGTTTGGCAAACCTAAAAGAGCTACGCGAAAATCAGCAAGAACTGACGGTTGAAAACAAACAAGTGGCGCAGCTTAATGAGATATATGCCGAAATCATTAGCGAACAAGGCGGGATGCCATTACAGATACTTGGCGCGAAAATTGAACCTCTACCTGAGAACGCTTTTGAATATGGCTTCGATATTGGCATGCTTGCCAGCGATGGTAAAGCCAAGCGCTTAAAACCAACGTTAACCTTGCTCAATGACGATGACTTTGTAGAAGTGCCATTAGAGCCAGCAAGTTATACCATTGAAGGAATCACGCGCATTCGTGGACGCTTTATGATGCCGTCAGGCTTTAAGCCGTTGCAGGTTAAGCTGAGCTTGCGAGCAGGTGGACAGGAAGTAGAGCAATTATACGATTGGAAGCTTGGCGACAAGGTCGATAATATGCCGCTGTCGTTATTAGACTTACCAGAGGTTGATGAAAGCCCGATTGAACCTTAATCTTTTAAGGTTTGATTGAGAGTTATTGTTTGCATCTTTTACTATTTTATGTTGCTGTCTCCCATGGCTGACGCCTAATGACATATCAGCATGTCTGTCAATCTTTTTTAATCCCCCTTTATGCTGTTATAAACACACCTATTAATTTGTATTCTAATTATGATAAAACAAACCCTATTACAATCAACGCCTACCGTTGCGGATTGGCATTTCCCCAATATACCGACGCATTTTGCGCAAGATGGCGATCCCGAAGGTGAAACCACACCGCAAGCTGACGTATTAGTGGCAGAGCCAGAAGTCGCAAAACCACCGATGTATGCGGTGGTGATGTATAACGATAACTACACGCCGATGGAGTTTGTCGTTTATGTGCTGCAGTCAGAATTTCGTCATAGTATGGATTCAGCGGTTGAGATTATGCTGACCATTCATAATAGTAGCAAAGGTATTGCGGGTATTTATCCAAAAGACATTGCTGAAACCAAAGCCAAAAAAGTTAATAGCCTTGCGCACCGTGAAGGCTATCCTTTATTGACTCAAATAGAGCCGCATCAAGGCGAATAGTTTTTTAGCGCGCTTCTGTGATAAGTTTTCTACATTTCCCTATTTATATGACCTCTGTTTTTATGTTAATTGCTACTATCTTATTTATACCATTAGCTTTTACCCTTCAAAATACTTTCTAACCTAGAGCAATAGAGCAATAGAGCAGTAGAGCAAGCCTGATGAGTTATTTAATGGTTTGCTCTAATATATCGACTTACTTTAAGTCTAATGCCTGCAAATTTAGTATCTCGCCAGTTATTGTCTCTTTAATATGTCTAACCCTTTCATTTTAGACTTGATTTTCCTCTGATACAGCCCTATATATTAAAGTATACTCTTGTACACTTAATCTCAGTTTATCCCTCGTTTTTTTAAATCGTTTTAGTATTTTTATCTCTGTTATATTCAACAGCCAATCTCGAAAATATACGCTCACATTACTTTATTGCTTATGGTTTTTTGGCTGTATCAATGCTTCTAACAAGCTTGGTGGACACTTCGATACATTTTAATCGGCGTTAATAGATTGACTATCTTTAAGTATCATGTTGATATAAAGGTAAGCTGAAAATAATGTCTACGTCATGGAAGTCGGTATTGAATAACATTGAGTAAAGTCTCTTAATAAACCTAACATAGCCCTTGAACAATCCATCTATCGCCCTGATTTAGTTACTAACTCATTCATAAAGCTATCAATAATAAGATAGGTACAACCGTAGGAAGTCCTTATGTTAAGTCGTCATCTTGAAGTTTCTTTGCGTTTAGCAATGACACTTGCGCGCCAAAAATCGCATGAGTATCTCACTGTTGAACATCTACTACTGGCATTATTAGAAAATACCAATGCTGCCAATACGTTGACTGCTTGCAATGCCAATGTCTCAACCTTGCGTAGCGAGCTTGAAGCTTATATCAATAAGCATACGCCAACGGTCGATGCTGAGACTGAGCAATCACCACAACCGACCCAAAGTTTTGATCGTATCCTGCAACGGGCTATTTTCCACGTGCAGTCTATCGGTGGCGGTCGTCTGGTTGAAGGGTCTGATATTTTAGTATCGATGTTTTCAGAGCATGATACTTACGCCGTTTATTTGCTCAAAAAGCAGGGCATCAGTCGCCTTGAGCTGACTCAGTATTTATCACACGGTCAAGATAAAGATGAGCCATCTGAGCCACGTGCTTCGATGACAGGTGAGCGCCGTAGTGCCTCAGAAAAGACCAGTAAAGACCCCTTGGTCGAATTTGCAACCAACTTAAACCAGCGTGCCGCTGAAGGTAAAACCGATCCATTAATTGGCCGTGGCCCTGAAATTGAGCGCGCAGCGCAAGTATTATGTCGTCGCCGTAAAAACAACCCGTTATTGGTGGGTGAACCAGGCGTGGGTAAAACCTCGATTGCAGAAGGTTTGGCGTGGTTGATTATCAATGATAAAGCACCGAAGCCACTCAACGGCTGCGTGATTTATAGTCTAGATATTGGCTCGTTAATCGCCGGTACTAAGTATCGCGGTGATTTTGAAAAACGCATGAAGTCGCTGCTTGATGCGCTAAAGAAAAAGCCCAATGCGATTTTGTTTATTGATGAGATTCATATGATTATTGGCGCAGGCTCGTCAATGAGTAGCAATATGGATGTATCAAACTTAATCAAACCGGCACTTGCCAATGGTGAGCTGCGCTGCATTGGCTCGACAACCTTTACTGAATATCGTCAGGTGTTTGAAAAAGACCATGCATTGTCACGTCGTTTCCAAAAGATTGATGTGAAAGAGCCAAGTGTTGATGACAGTATCGATATCTTACGTGGGCTGAAGCCGCGCTATGAAGAGTTCCATAATGTCGAATATACCGATGAGGCCTTGGTAACGGCCGTTCAATTATCAGCCAAACATATCCACGAGCGTTTTTTACCGGATAAAGCCATCGATGTCATTGATGAAGCCGGTGCGTATAAGCGTTTGGGTATCGTCGCTGATTTGGACGATATTGACGCCGAAGAAAGCTTTATCGCTGATTTAGAGCAAGATTTTGATGCGCAAATCGATGCCGATGAAGAAGGTTTTGAGGGCGTTGATGATGACAGTATTGATGACACAGGCACGGTCAATGAGATGCAGGACGAAGCAAATGCTGCCAAAGCCAATGATAGAGCGAAAGCTGATGGGTCTAAAAAATCTAAAGGCAAACGTGCACCGATAAAAATTGATGTCGCTGATATTGAAGCTATCGTTGCCAAGCTTGCGCGTATTCCACCCAAATCTGTATCCAGTGATGATAAGAGTATTCTTCAGCATTTAGACCGTGATTTGAAGCACTTGGTGTTTGGGCAAGATGAAGCGATTGAAACCTTAGCCGATGCAATTAAATTATCGCGTGCCGGTCTTAAAGCACCCGATAAGCCAATTGGCTCGTTTATGTTTGCTGGTCCTACCGGGGTTGGTAAAACAGAGGTCTCGCGTCAGCTAGCAAACTTATTGGGTGTCGAGTTGGTACGCTTTGATATGTCAGAGTATATGGAAGCGCATACCGCATCGCGTTTGATAGGTGCGCCTCCAGGTTATGTTGGCTATGATCAAGGCGGTTTGCTTACCGAAAAAATCAATCAGCATCCGCATTGCGTGTTATTGCTTGATGAAATCGAAAAGGCCCATCCAGATGTCTTTAACTTGTTATTGCAAGTGATGGATCATGGCACCTTGACCGATAACAATGGTCGCGTCGCTATCTTTAAGCAAGTGATTGTGATTATGACCACCAACGTTGGTGCCGATAGTATCAGTCGTTCTTCTATGGGCTTCACACAGCAAGACCATAGCCGCGATAATACCGAGGCGCTCAAACGTGTGTTTACGCCTGAGTTCCGTAACCGTCTTGATGCCATCATTCAATTTAATCCATTGGATACCTCTGTCGTCGTCTCTGTGGTCGATAAGTTCTTAGTTGAGCTACAAGTCCAGCTTGATGATAAACAAGTAACGCTAGAGATTGATGATGAAGTACGTGATTACTTAGCGGATAAAGGTTATGATCGCCTAATGGGTGCGCGTCCTATGCAGCGTCTGATTCAAGACGAGATTAAGAAACCATTGGCAAGCATGATTTTGTTTGGCGACTTGGTAAACGGTGGGGTTGTCCATCTGACCTTGGAGCCTGAGGACGCTAAAGATCAAGACGGCAATGCGGTTAAACTTGAGAAAGGGTCAGATAAAGGCTCCTCTGACAGTCGTATTATTCTAACGGTTGTTGAGGCACATGAGCCGCATCCAGACTCTGAATCACTAGCCAGCTAGGTAGTTTTTGCTGTTAGTATCATAAAAATGGTTACTGCGTTATAAAAACGGTTACTGCGGTAGCCGTTTTTTTTATTGCTAATTATCACGTAGCAGCGCCAATATTTTGCTAATATCAGTGTTAGCGTATCCTGATAACAAATAAAAAAGGATTGATTATGACATTACTTGATGTACAAGCAACAAAGACAGAGGCACAAAAACAAGCGATTTTAGACAATGTACGCTTACCAGAAGACTGGAAAAACGCCTTAGCAGAAGAATTAACTTCTGACAATATGGATAACTTGCGCGCATTTTTAAAGGAAGCCTATCAATCAGACGATAGTATCTATCCACCAGCCCCTTTGATGTTTAATGCGTTAAATTTAACCCCTTTATCACAGGTTAAAGTCGTGATTTTAGGTCAAGATCCTTATCACGGACCAGGACAAGCAATGGGTTTATCATTTTCAGTGCCCAAAGCCATTCCAAAGCCACCTTCACTGAATAATTTATTGAAAGAGATGGCAAGTGACATAGGTATCGCGCCGTCAAAACATGGTGACCTGACCTACTGGGCACAGCAAGGCGTATTGTTATTAAATAGCTCATTGACCGTGAGAGAAGGGGAGCCAAACAGCCACCAAAATAAAGGTTGGGAGCAGTTTACCGATGCGGTCATTGATGTGGTCAATGAACAAACAGAGCATACGGTATTTATATTGTGGGGTAGTAAAGCCCAGAAAAAAGGCAAATATATTAATACTGATAAACATCTGATTTTGACGGCTGTACATCCTTCACCGCTGGCTGCTAACCGTGGTGGATTTTTTGGCTCTAAGCCATTTTCTAAAACCAATGATTATCTACTACAGTATGGTCGAACGCCAATTGACTGGCAGCTGCCACAGTAGCTATTAACAGTAGCTGTTAAAAAAAGCTGTTAAAAATAATCGTCAAAAGTGGTTTTTAAAATAATAGTTCTATTAATATTCAAAATAATAGTTGTACTGATAAATGAAACATAGACAAACGATAAGCTTGCAGCCTTATCAATTAGCGAGCAGCCTGATATCGGCAAGTACCTTTTGGTTGATTGAAGATTTTAAGTGGATGCAAAAAGCCCTTAAGCTTGCCAAACAAGGTGCCGCGCGTGAAGAAGTGCCAGTAGGGGCGATACTGGTGCACAATCAGCAAGTAATTGGGCAAGGATTTAACGAGCCGATTGGACGCCATGATGCGACGGCTCATGCTGAAATTGTCGCTTTAAGAGATGCTTGCATGCGTTTAAACAACTATCGCTTGCCATTACAGACGACGTTATATGTGACTTTAGAGCCGTGTACCATGTGTATCGGGGCGCTGATTCATGCTCGAGTGGATAGACTTATTTATGCGGCAAGTGAGCCGAGGGCTGGCATGGTTGGCAGTCAAATGAACTTGGCTGCCCAGCCATTTTATAACCATAGTATTCAAGTACATAAAGGCTTGTGTAGTGAACATAGCAGTCAGATGCTAAAGGCTTTTTTTCGTGAGCGCCGCCAAGCGTTAAAAAATAGCAAGCGCTAAAAATAACAGTGAGCATAAACCATTAACAAGATATTATGCTCACTGCTAGTGATAGTAAGGTTTGTTTGCTATACTGTCGCCCTATTTGCTTACGAACAAGTTTATTGGCGTGCAAGCGTTTGATAAACCAGTGGAAATTTACGCCATTTGCCATTTTGTAAGCTGTACCGACGATTAAGTGACTGTTATGACTGCTTTTACATCCAATACTAATGATAATAATAGCGACATTTCGTCATTGCGCTATCCGGTTATCTGTATTGATGGTCCAAGTGGGGCAGGTAAAGGCACGGTTACGTGGCGCTTAGCGCAAACGTTAGGGTATCAGCTGTTAGATTCAGGGGCGTTATACCGCATTGTTGGTCTAAAGGCATTTGAAGCCGGTTTGCTAAATGTAGATGGCGAGCAAAGTATCGATGAGGGGGCGCTATTAGCATTGACTCAAAGCTTGCAAATAGTTTTTGAGCCTAATAGTGATTCAGGACGCGTGGATATCATTGTTAATGGCGCTAAGGTTGGCGAGCAAGTACGCAATGAAACCGTCGGTGGTTATGCTTCACGAGTCGCAGTTTATCCAAAGGTACGTCAAGCCTTGCTTAAATTGCAGCAAGATATGGCGACCCAATCAGGATTGGTTGCCGATGGTCGTGATATGGGTACCGTGGTTTTCCCAGATGCCGATGTTAAGGTCTATCTGACGGCAAGTGCCAAAGCTCGCGCAGAACGCCGCGTGGCACAGCTTTTACAAGCGGGACAAACTGCCGATTTTGAAGCAATTCTTGCGACGATTAAAGCGCGTGATGATCGTGATGAAAACCGTGCAACGGCACCGTCGAAGCCTGCAGAAGATGCGCTGGTTTTAGATAGTTCTAACCTAGACGCTGATGCGGTTTATGAGCTTGTAAAAAAACATTGTCAAGATCAAGGTATTTGCTTTAATCGTTAATAAAAACAACATATTAAGTACTAAAAAGTTTCCTATGGCTTTCATTTTAGTATAAAATTATATAAGTATAAGTAAGACAGTTGTTGCTAATGATTCCGATAGACATAGTATTTATGAAGCTGTATTTATAAAACTGCTTTCATAAAATCGTGTTTATGCATGTGTTTAGACATAAGGCGCTTATTAGCAACAAAGGTTTTTTTATATGACTGCATAAGATATAAAACCAGTATTTCGTTTTATACAGTCATAAATTTGATCCGTACTGTGCTGGACAGGATACGGCTATACAAAGGTAGACATAATGGAATCATTTGCTGAACTATTTGAAGCGAGCATCGAAGAAACAGGTCTTGATATCGAGCGTGGCTCGGTTATCACAGGTACTGTTGTGGCCATCGATAGCGATTGGATCACAGTAGATACTGGTCTTAAATCTGAAGGTATCGTCGCTCGTGAAGAGTTTTTAAGCGAAGAAGGCGAACTTGAAGTTGAAGTTGGCGATAGTGTCGATGTTGTGGTTGAAGCGGTTGATAACGGTATGGGTCAAACCTTACTGTCACGTGAAAAAGCCAAACGCGTTGAGACTTGGAATTTCCTTGAGAAAATCTCTGACAATGATGAGATCGTTAAAGGTATTATTTCTAGCAAAGTAAAAGGCGGCTTTACCGTTGATATCGGTTCAGTTCGCGCGTTCCTACCAGGTTCATTGGTAGACGTCCGTCCGATTCGTGATACTACGCATCTAGAAGGCAAAGAGCTAGAATTTAAAGTTATCAAACTTGATCAAAAACGTAACAACGTTGTGGTAAGTCGCCGCGCTGTTATGGAAGCTGAAAACTCAGCTGAGCGTGAAGAGCTATTGAACAAGCTTGAAGAAGGTATCGAGATCGAAGGTATCGTTAAGAACCTAACTGATTACGGTGCGTTCGTTGACCTTGGTGGTATTGATGGTCTATTGCACATCACTGACATGGCATGGCGCCGTATCAAGCACCCATCTGAGGTGGTTGAAGTTGGTCAAGACCTTAAAGTTAAAGTACTTAAGTTTGACCGTGAGCGCAATCGCGTAAGCCTAGGTCTAAAACAACTTGGTACTGATCCTTGGGATAACGTTGGCGGCACTTACCCAGTCGGTAGTGTGGTTAAAGCACGCGTAACTAACCTAACTGATTATGGTTGTTTCGCTGAAATTTCTGAAGGTATTGAAGGTCTAGTACACGTGTCAGAAATGGATCACACCAACAAAAACATCCATCCATCGAAAGTTGTTCAAGTGGGTGACGAAGTTGAAGTGATGATTCTTGATATCGATGAAGAACGTCGTCGTATCAGCTTAGGTATCAAACAAACTCTAGCCAATCCATGGGATGAGTTTGATAAGAAACATGAGCGCGGTGATAAAATCACTGGTACTATCAAATCTATCACTGACTTCGGTATCTTTATCGGTCTAGACGGTGGTATCGATGGTCTTGTACATCTATCTGATATCTCTTGGAACGAAACTGGCGAAGAAGCTATCCGTAACTACAACAAAGGCGACACCGTTGAAGCAATGGTATTGTCTGTAGATTCAGAAGCCAACCGTATCAGCCTAGGCGTGAAGCAGTTAAGCTCTGATCCATTCAACGAATACCTAGTCAACAATGATCGTGGTGCTATCGTTAATGGTAAAGTAAAAGAAGTAGACGCTAAAGGTGCTACTATTGAGCTTGCTGACGAAGTTGAAGCATATCTACGTGCCTCTGAGATTCAACGTGACCGCGTTGAAGATGCGACTAAGCATCTAACAGTTGGTGATGACGTTGAAGCGAAAATCATCAGTGTTGATCGTAAAACTCGTAACATCAGCTTGTCAATCAAAGCGAAAGACGAAGCTGAAGAGCGTCAAGCGATTAAAGAGCTAAGCAGCACTAGCACGACTAGTACTACTGCCGGTTCTGATGCACAGCCAAAAACTATTGGTGACTTGATCAAAGAACAAATGCAGTAAGCTGTATATTGTTGATATAATTAGTATATAAAAAGAAAGCGACTCCGGTCGCTTTTTTTTGCGATTAAATTTGGGTATGAAGCAAATGCTTAACGATTTCCTGTAAAAGGGGAAACTCTTATTTCCATTTGCGCCAATATCCGCTATCATTTGCAACATTGAGTAACGAGATGTGAACGTAAACCTAAATAGTCATAAAATGATAGTTTACCTCACAACCATCTTATCCATTAATCAATAAGGCCAGTGTGATAATGCAGCAAGCAATTAACAAGTCCGAATTTATTAGTAATCTGAGTGCGAATTGTGACAACATGACAGATACCGTTGTCGATGATGCAGTACGCGAAATATTAAATTTGATGACCGATACTTTAGCCAACGACGGCCGAGTAGAGGTGCGTGGCTTTGGTAGTTTTTGTCTCCATCATCGCCGTGCACGTATGGGACGCAACCCTAAAACAGGCGAAAGCGTACCAGTACCTGCCAAAGCCATTCCACATTTTAAACCTGGCAAAGCACTACGTGAAGCCGTCAATGATAAAGTAGCCCACGGTTAGGAACATAAGCAGAATAGTAAGACGTTTAGTTTTCTGGCTTATTAGAGTTGTTGATTACTAAGACGTCTTACTATTAAAGCTTTTTCTGATTAAAGAATCTTACTATTAACGATTTTTAAGGTTTAGACCTTTTATCATTAAACCAAAACGAATAAGCTAAGAGATATAAAGCCAGTCTTTTTATATAAGAGGCTAGATATTGAAAACCTTTACTAGCAGTCGCTATGGCTGCGTTATTTGCTAAACTGTTCATACTATTCAACACACAAGGATACGTCTGATGCGCATTTTACTGCTGGTATTACTGTTTTTGAGCTTTGCTTATTCGTTAGGTTTAGTATTAGCCAATAATACTGAAGTTGGGGTGAACTTATTATTTTCCCAAGCACCGACGATGAACCTGGGCTTATTGCTGATTCTGTGCCTGATACTCGGCATCATCATTGGCATGTTACTAGCTTTACTCATGTTCCGTGTGCTACAAAATAAGTGGGAAATCTCACGTCTACAAAAATTAAATGCCAATCTGCAAGAGCAGGTGACACAAGCCAATATTGTTATTGACCGTCAAGCGAATGCGCCGTCGGTAGAAGAAGCGGTCTATGGTGCGACAGCGACCAATGTACAAGATGGTAGCGTCAGCGATGTGGATGATGGTGCAATGTTAACCAAGCAAAAGCGAGATTATTAGTCGGTCAGATGACCATTCTATTTCTAATAGCTCTATATACAATCATTTGATAAACCCGATAGAAAGTGGCACAACTATGAATAACGCAAATACCTCTCCCGTCGTCGTTGCTTTAGATAACATGACGAGAGATGCCTCGTTAGCACTGGCTGACCAATTAGATCCGGCGTTATGTCGCTTAAAGGTAGGTAAAGAGCTGTTTACCCGCTGTGGTCCTGAGATAGTTAAAGCGCTACATCAGCGTGATTTTGAGGTGTTTTTGGACTTGAAATTCCATGATATCCCTAATACCACGGCACAAGCGGTCTTGGCGGCAGCTGAGCTTGGCGTATGGATGGTCAACGTCCATGCAAGTGCGGGCTTAGAGGCAATGTCATTAGCCAAACAACGCTTGTTAGACGGTAATTTTGAAACCCTGCTAATAGCTGTTACCGTACTGACCTCTATGGACAATCAAGCATTGATGCAAACGGGCATCACGGACGGCTTAGATGTACAAGTAAGCCGCTTAGCACAATTGACTAAGCAAGCAGGTCTTGATGGCGTGGTATGTTCAGCGCAAGAAGCCAAAACGCTTAAGCAGCTATGTGGTCAAGATTTCAAGCTGATTACCCCGGGTATACGCCTGTTAGACGACAATGCCGATGATCAAAAACGCATTTGCACGCCGAAACAAGCGTTAAATGATGGTTCTAATTATTTAGTAATTGGGCGCTCAATTACTCAAGCAGCAGATCCTGTGGCTAAATTACAAAAGATACTTCAAAGTATCTAGCAGATTATAAAATCTCTAAAATCTTATAATCTGTTTAGAGGTTTTTAGCAGCATCACTATAGAAAAGACAGCCTAACACGCTGTCTTTTTTACTTTTTGCCAGTCATGAAAAAAGTGATACACTGGTTAAATTTATGTTGATAGTAAGCCTAGATATAGACAGTTTTTTATCTTCAAGTTTTTGCAAATGGTATGATGGGACAATAGTAAAACCTATGAAATTACAGATTTTAAGTGACTTACATATTGACAGCTATGCTCGTCAGTCGCATCCGCTAGGGCATATCCCGAAAACGGAAGCAGATGTGGTGCTAGTAGCTGGAGATACGGCAAATAGTGATAGTGGTATGCCGTGGCTGCAAGAACAAGCAGCGCGCTTACAAGTGCCATTAATTACCATCTCTGGCAATCATGAGTACTTCAACGAAGATGTGCTGCATTTTGATAAGAAGCTTGCGACTTGGGATGATTATAATAGTGAATTAAAGCAAGGCGTGCGCGTGTTACAGTGTCAGCATATCGATATTGGCGAGGTGCGAATTTTAGGCTGTACGCTATGGACAGATTATCAATACCAAGCCAACGAAGATACCATGGCAGCGGCTAGGCGTTTTATGCGTGATTATAAGCAAATTTATGCCGGTGGCGAGCTGTTTTCACCTGAAGTATCAATGCAAATCCATGCTGAGCAGCGCCAATGGTTGCAGCAAGCATTAATAACTGCTAAAGCACTGGGTAAAAAAACTGTGGTCATGAGTCATCATAGTATCAGCCCGTTATCCGTGTCTGAGAAGTATACTGAGCTGCCAAGTAATGCCGCTTTCGTCAGTGATTTATCGAGCTGGATGTATGAGGATTGGGCGCCCACGCTTTGGGTACATGGACATACTCATGAAGCCTTTGATTATCAAGTCAATAAAACGCGAGTCATCGTCAATCCGCGTGCCTATCCGAATGAGGTAAGCAGTACTGCATTGACATTTGCTTGGGATAAGGTGATTGAGATTTGATAAATCGTCTTAACTAAGCACTTATACTGATATTTATAAGGATAAGCTATATTGCAACTGAATTTATATTTTGTTCATTGATGTCAAAAAATCTGCTACGCTTGCTATCATGAGTAAACTGCCTAATAACACCCTATCAAAACTATCCGCTGCGCAGCGTGCGAGTCACACGCCAAGTGCACCAGCGCCCTCGCACTTACCTGACAGTATGATGTCTTCGGTCGGCTTACTGCCTACGGATAAACGGTTGATTTTATTTACCAGACATTCTTTACGTGAGCGCTCTGACGGTAATGGTTTTGCCAGTTATCAGTTGCCGCTGACCCAAAAAGGTCGCGTCTTAGCGAAGTCTTGGGGGCGCTGGTTGGCAGGACATCTGCCGTATTCGCTCGATGTCGATAGTATCTCAAGCCCGATTGGGCGTTGTATTGATACCGCGCAGCTGATGCAAGCAGGCGCGGGGCTACAACGTGATATCTCGCATCAATCATTATTGGTTGAGCCCGGTAGTCTGGTGACTGAACCTGAGATTGCCACTCCCATATTTAAAGAAATTGGCGTGCTCAATTTTATCAATCGCTTTTTACAAGGCAATCTTGAAGGTACCAAAAACGCCTATCAAGGTGGGCTTGATCTTTTATCACTGTTTTACCAAAATCAGCCTGAGCATGGGCATTTAATGCTTGCCGTCAGTCATGATACCTTGCTGTCAGCGTTTTTGGCGGTGATGTTTGATGTGACTGAGATTGATTGGAATGACTGGCCAAAGATGATGGAAGGGGTGTTCTTGTGGTTTGATGATAAGCCATTTGAGCAGGCCAGTGCTTATTTCGTCTGGCGCGGTGAAGTTTATGTGCGCCCGATTCATACTTTGCTTGACAGTTACCGTGCGGCCGGCTTTCATCCGAATAAATTGCTATTGCCACCAGAAGTAAAATGGACCTAAGTGTTTTTTGCTAAGCATCATTTTCTAAAACTGTTAAACAGCTATAAGTGATAAATAAACAGGCATAAAAAAACCTTGCCCCAGTATTAGAACTGGTAACAAGGTTTTAGTCATCACGCTATAAAAGTGCAATGCGGTCTAAACGCAACCAATCTTAAGCTTGTAAGCCTTTGATGGTTTTGTTTAGGCGGCTCTTACGACGAGCAGCTTTATTCTTATGAATAATACCTTTGTCAGCCATACGATCAAGAACCGGTACCGCTTTTTTGTAAGCTTCGGTAGCCGCGTCATAATCTTTAGCAGCGATAGCCGCGTCAACACGTTTTAGATAAGTACGAACCATAGAGCGTTGTGACGCAGAGTTCTGACGACGTTTGGTGTTTTGACGGGCGCGTTTACGAGCTTGTGCAGTATTAGCCACGCGTATCTCCTTGATAAAGACAGATAAAAATATGAATGTTGATTGCAATAATAATGGGTTTAACAATCATCGGTGACGAGCAGCCTCTCGCCAAACATGATGTCGATGTCTGATATTAGAGTACCTATCTGTTATTAAAGGCACCTAAATTAGTAATAGATCATCGCAAGCGCCAGAACTGTTTGGAATAATTAAACAGCGTTGACGTGTAAAGCCGGTTATCTTAGCAAATTATTGCGCTTAGAACAATATATTTGATGATTAATGCGTAAAGAAGTTATGCTAGCACACGGATTGCTGGTTTTTAGGGTGGTTAATACGCGTTTTATTAAGCAAATGAGCAAAATATCTAGCAAAAGTGGCAGCCTAAAACGGCTGATTGGTGCAATCAATTTGATGGCTGATAAAATCTCTTACAATAAATTGTGTAGAATAGCGTCAGTTATCTCTGAATTTAGGTATGATACCTATGATAAAAGGGGCAAAGACGTTGGTGAAAAGCGTTGATGATAAGCGTTTACCCCTCATCTTTCTTCTTATTATACATATTCCAACATTATATAAATGGATAGGCTATGCAGCGAAAAGCAATTGTGATTGGCGCAACAGGATTGGTCGGGCAGCATCTTGTTAAGCAGCTTAGTGAGCTTTATGACACGTTAATTGTGATTGCACGGCGTCCGCCTCGCTATATCAATGCCAGCATGCGCTTTTATCAGGTCAATGATTTTGATAACTTGGCTGAAATATTTGCCAGCGTTGGCGCTGATAATAAGACAGATGCTTTTAGCTGCCTTGGTACCACCAAAAAGCAAGCGGGGAGTGATGAAGCTTTTCGAAAAATCGATCATGATTATAATGTCAATTTTGCCAAACTCTGCCAAGAAAAAGGTGTTGAGAACTTCTTTTTATTGTCCTCAATGAATGCGGACATCGACAGTCGCTTTTTATACAATCGGGTCAAAGCGGAAACTGAGCAGTCTATTATGGCGCTAGGTTTTAAGCAGCTGGTGATTCTGCGTCCTTCTTTATTGCTGGGCAAACATAAAGGTCGCCCGCTTGAAAGTATTGGTCAAAAAGCCTTTAAACTCATCTCACCTTTGGTCTCAGAGTCATTATCACTGCATCCTATTTCTACAAAGCGCGTTGCCAGTGCGATGGCAATGAGTGCACATGATGTCTATCAGCGTAATAAATACCGTAATGAGCCTGCGATTCAAACCACAGATATCATCGAAAATAAGAAGATGCTAGCGATGACTAAGGTTAAAAAATAGCCTAAGCATTAAATTAAAAACCCTTAAAATTAAAATACAGTTATAAATGATTTAACATAAATAATTTAATCATACACAACAAGGAGCGTCAGACATGTCAGAATCGACCATGAATAAAGAGAACTTTGTGACTTGTGATTTATTGGATGCCAATCCTGAATCACAGGTATGTTTGCCTAATATCGAAGGCAAGTCTTTTTATAGCTTTGGTGGCAAAGACAGATTTTGCGGTGAAATCGTGACGGTGAAATGCTTTGAAGACAATAGCCGTGTAAAATCGTTATTAAACAGCGATGGCAAAGATAAAGACGGTAATGGCAAAGTATTGGTCGTTGACGGCGGTGGTTCGATGCGTTGCGCGTTGCTCGGCGATATGATTGCGCAATCAGCGATTGATAATGGCTGGGCGGGGGTTGTGGTTTATGGCTGCGTGCGTGATGTTGATGATATGGCAGCAATGGACATCGGTGTTATGGCGCTCGGCTGTATCCCGCGTAAATCAAACCGCCGTGACGAAGGTCAAACCGATCTTGAAATCAGTTTTGGTGATTTAACGTTAAATTCTGGTATGTTTGTCTATGCAGACAATAACGGCATTATCGCTAGCGACAAATCATTAATTTAAAAACAGCTTATAATTTAAAAACAGCTTAATGCATATAACTCAAAAACCTCAGCTTAACCGTTGAGGTTTTTACATTTACTCATCCTGTCTTTATATACGAATATAAGTTTTATCAACTATTTGGCTATTGGTTTTTTCATAAGAATGCTAAGTGACAAACCGTTACGGCATAAATTTTGGTAATTGCTGAAATATTCGTATAATAGCTTTCTGACTCTTAACGTTGACCCTATTCTTTATGCCTATCACTGCTTTGACTGACGCCTTTGAACCGATTAACCAGCAGTTGTTTCCTATCCAGAATGCCCAGCGCCGTTGGCTGGCACCTGTGCATGGGGCAGTCAGTAGTTTGTGGCTGGCAAGTCTGGTGCAAACATCGCTATGGAATGTTGCCGACCGTCTAAAGGTTGTGGTAACGCGTGACCAAAACCAGCTTAATCAGATAGAGACAGAATTGGCATTTTGCAGCGTCGATGCTTATGTATTCCCTGATTGGGAGACATTAACCTATGATGAGCTGTCACCGCATCAAGATATCGTCAGCGAACGTATCAATCTATTAACCGATATGCCAACGTCAGGCGTGCTGCTCATCTCGGTACAGGCGTTGATGCATCGGGTCGCACCGCCAAGCTGGCTGATAGGGCAGCATTTTGATTTGAGTGTCGGTGATAGATTCGATATCAATACCCAACGTGGCTTATTGGCAAAGGCCGGTTACCGTGCGGTTGAGAACGTCTTTGAGCCGGGCGAATTTGCCGTACGCGGTAGCATCATTGATATCTTTGCCATGGGTCAGCCGTTTCCACTGCGTTTAGATTTATTTGACGATGAGATTGAAACCATCCGCTTTTTTAACCCGCAGACCCAGCGCACATTGACCGTTGATGACCTCAAAACGATGATGAGCGGCAACGATAGCAGTATGGGCAAAGAGTCGCTGTCACTACTGCATAAACTGCCAGATATCTCAAAGCCTATTGAGCAATTCCAGATATTACCAGCAAAAGAGTTTCCGCTTGATGAAGGGCGCGAGACGTTTCGCACCAACTTTGCTGCTATGTTCCCTAATACCAGCAGCCGCAAGTTTGAACTACATAAAGATGTCATGGCGGGTATCGCCAGTAGCGGATTAGAATATTATCAGCCACTATTTTTTGACTTAAAGGATTGGGAAGCTGAGAGTAGCTTATTTGCTTACCTACCAAGCGATGCACTATTTATCACAGATGAGCTAATTAACGAAAAACAAGCAGATTATTGGTCACAGATTCAGCGCCGTTATGAAGAACGTCGTCATGATATTGATAAACCCATCGTCGCGCCTGAATTATTGTATTTATTATCAAATACTTTAAACGAGCACCTCAATCATTATCCACGGGTGATACTCAGTGCGCGTAATGAATTGGCTACCATGACCGATGTCGCTGCGATTGATAGCGATGCTTCGTTATTAGAAGATGCTTCATTGTTAGCAGACAAATCATTGCTGGAAGTTGAAGAGCAGCCAGATTCTCAGCCACAACTGCCGCTTGTGCCGAGTAAGCAGCAAGGCTTGGTGACGTTAAGTGCGCAAGAGCCGCCGCAATTATCAGTCAATCATCAAAAAGCTGAGCCACTGACTGAACTGTTAGAATTTTTAACGCTGCAAGAACAAACGGCAACACCGGTATTGATTGTCGCTGAAACAGCGGGTCGCCGTGAGATTCTCATCGAGCTGTTTAAAGGCAAAATCGATATCAAAGCTTATGACAGCTTTGAGGCGTTTTTAGCAGCAGACAAATCAAAGAGCAATGGTAATAAGCTGCCGCAAGTTGGACTCACGGTTGCACCCATTGAGCGCGGCGTCTATGTTCCTGAACGTTTAGTGCTGATTAGTGAGACACAGTTATTTGGTCGGCAAGTACTGCAAACGCGCCGCCGTCGTCAAAGCGGGGTATCAGAAGAGTTTTTGGTTAAAAGTGTCACCGAAATAACCGAAGGTAGCCCAGTGGTGCATATCGAGCATGGTATCGGACGTTATCACGGACTGATTACGCTAGATGTCGGCGATGGTGAACAAGAATTTATTCATTTGAAATATGCCGATGATGCCAGTATTTATGTGCCGGTTGCCAATTTACAAATGATTAACCGTTATAGCGGCGGTGATCCTGCGCTTGCGCCATTGCATAAAATTGGCAGCGGCAAATGGGATAAAGCCAAGCAAAAAGCCCTCGAGCAAATCCACGATGTAGCGGCTGAACTGCTTAATATGCAAGCACGGCGTGAAGCAAAAGTCGGTATTCATTTTAAAATAGATTCATCACAGTATGAGTTGTTTGCCAGCCAATTTGCTTTTGAAGAAACGCCCGATCAGGCCAATGCTATCCATGCGGTGATGGAAGATATGAGACAGAACCAGCCGATGGATCGCCTTATCTGCGGTGATGTGGGCTTTGGTAAGACAGAGGTCGCCATGCGGGCGGCGTTCATTGCGGTTAGTGCTGGCTATCAAGTGGCAGTATTGGTGCCGACAACCTTGCTAGCCGGTCAACATGAAGACAATTTCCGCGACCGTTTTGCTGATTGGCCAGTGCGTATCGAAACGCTATCGCGCTTCGGTGGCAAAAAGCATCAAGAAACGGTTCTCACAGACCTCGCAGCAGGCAAGGTTGATATCGTTATCGGTACGCATAAACTATTACAGCCTGATGTGAAATTTTCTAATTTAGGTTTGATGATTGTCGATGAAGAGCATCGCTTTGGCGTGCGTCATAAAGAGCGTATCAAGGCGATTCAGACCGATGTGGATAGTATGTCGATGACAGCGACGCCCATCCCTAGAACGCTTAATATGGCGCTCTCAGGTATGCGTGATATGTCGATTATTGCCACGCCACCGGCACGTCGTTTGGCTATTAAAACCTTTGTCATGCAAAAAACAGAAGCCCTGATGAAAGAGGCTATCTTGCGTGAGCTACTGCGTGGCGGGCAAGTTTATTTATTGCATAATGATGTTGCCAGTATCGAGCGTATGGCAGAAACCATACGTGAATTGGTTCCTGAGGCGCGAGTAGGGGTTGCTCATGGACAAATGCAAGAGCGCCAACTTGAACAAGTCATGCAGCAGTTTTATCATAAAAAGTTCAACGTGCTAGTCTGTTCGACCATTATCGAAACCGGTATTGATGTACCCAATGCCAATACCATTATCATTGAGCGCGCCGATAAGTTTGGCTTGGCGCAATTGCATCAGCTGCGAGGTCGTGTTGGCCGTAGTCATCACCAGGCTTATTGTTATCTGCTAGTGCCTTCTATCAAAGGTCTTAAAGGCGATGCTAAGCGCCGTCTGCACGCGATTGAGCGCGCTAATACACTGGGCGCAGGCTTTATGCTGGCAAGTGAGGATTTAGAGATTCGCGGTGCCGGCGAGATACTTGGTAAGCAGCAAAGTGGTAATATGCAAGCGATTGGCTTTAGCTTATATATGGATATGCTTGAGCGAGCGACAAAAGCGATTAAAGCGGGTAAAGAGCCTGATTTGAGTACACCATTGTCGCTGACCAGCGAGATTAACCTGCATAGTTCGGCGTTGATACCAGAGGATTATTTACACGATGTGCATCAGCGTTTGTTGTTCTATAAACGCATCAGTAATGCCGATGATAAAGAGGCATTGACCGATATTCGTACCGAAATGATTGACCGTTTTGGCATATTACCTGAGCAAACCAAGCAGTTATTCGCCATTCACGGACTGCGTATACAAGCTGAGCCGCTAAAGATTAATAAGATTGATGCCAATAGTAATAGCATGACATTAGAGTTTGCACCTGATACGCCGGTCGATGCCTTAGCGATTATTAAATTGATTCAGAGTAATGGGCAGCGCTATCGTATGAATGGTGCCTCTGGCATTCGTTATCAGGATGCCGATAAACTGGCAACACCGCAGCAGCGCGTCAGTGCAATTCAAGAGCTGTTACGCTATTTTAGTGAGCATATGGTGGCAGAGTCAGCTTAGCTTCATTGATTTATATTTTTAAACTGAACAGATTCGCTAAATAATTTAAATAAGGTGAATGTTGCATCCTAAGACAATCAGTCATGGCGCTATTTTATCGGTTGGATAACTGATAAAATAGCGACACCCTATATTTAGCCTACTATTTTTTATAGCACAATGTTTTTTAAGCGTATTATTTTTTAGTTAATTAAATTCTGCTTTTCTAGATTTCCATTCCTTTTATTTAAGCGTCATAAAAAGAGAACCGTCATTATGTTCCAACTTCATCATAAACTTGCTGCTGATAGTTTTTTAGTGGGTGATTTCCCATTATCGACCTGTCGTTTAATCAATGATTGTCAGTTTCCTTGGTTGATATTGGTGCCGCGGGTATCAGGTATCAAAGAGTTATATGAGCTATCTGAGGCTGACCAAGCGCAGTTTTTGCGTGAATCGAGCTGGTTATCAAGCCAACTGGCCAAGACCTTCCAAGCCGATAAAATGAACGTGGCAGCACTCGGCAATCAAGTACCGCAGTTACATTTCCATCATATCGTTCGCTATCAAAACGACATGCAGTGGCCAAATCCAGTATGGGGCGTGCCAGCCATCCCTTATACCAAAGAAGTATTGGCGCAGATGCAGCAGACATTAATGATGGCGCTACGTGGTCACCATCAAATGCCGTTCGATTGGCAAATGCAGTAAAATCTTGAGTAGTAAGATTTAAATTGAACTATTTATAATTTTGCATTTAAATGTTCCGTTCCAAACGATTTTTATCTAAATACATTTATTTAAACAACCTGTAAAGCCAGACTTAATGATGGTTTAAGTAGTTTTAACCATAAAGTGTTTTACATTTGTCTGTCATTCATTATATTAGAGAGTGGGTTGGTTAAATGGATATAGCCAACTTATCTCCTCGCAGCCGTTTTTTTGCGTATTAGTCAGTATGCTTGATTTGCCGCTTTTGCCAATGCCGATGAGGGTGATGTGTTGGCTGCAGATGGTAATGCCAACTCAAAACCTGGCTATCAAGGCAGCGACAATGAGTGGGAAAATGTCAGGCGTGATGGACAACTGCAGCTTGATAAGGCGGTTGAGCTTTGGAATCAAGGTGTGCCGGTTTGGTCCCGTGGATGTACGCGCGCGCTGGGTTGATTTAAAGGGCTACCAAGTCGACGGTAAGTTCACCAATGGCGCAGGCAATAAAGTCTTATGTATGCCAGCCCGCGGTTACTCGTTTGCTGCTGGCGGCGAAAATGGCCCATCGGACATACCGGGGATGTATGAGGGCATGACGCGAGAAAACTTCCGCATTAATGATGATATTAATAAAGTGGACTAATCTTTCCTAGGAAGTTTGACGCGCGGTGCCTTTGGTGTTGTATCAACCGTCAGCCAAGATGACTGTCAGGCTGAAAAACAAGTATTATTACCGACTGGCAGCTGGGGCTGGATTAATACTCAGCAACCCGTTCAGCTGATGCGTATCGGTAATATCGCCATCGTTGCTATTCCTGGTGAACCGACGACCATGGTCGGACGACGGATGCGCGCTGCCGTGCTGGCGCAGCTAAAAGATTCAGGCGTAGATACCGTTATCATTAATGGCTTGGCCAATAACTATAGCGGCTATTTGAGCACGCGTGAAGAGTTCGCCACCCAACATTATGAAGGGGCATCTACTGAATATGGCCCTTATCAAACAGCTGCTTATATACAAGAATATACCCAACTGGCCGAAGCGCTACGGGATGGCATAGAGGTTTATGACAGTGCCACACCGCCTGATCGCTCAGCTAAGTCGTTCAATGAGCGTCCGGGTGTGGTATTCGATGATAAGCCTTTAAAACAAGCTTGGGGACAAACCCTCACTCAGCCTAAAGCCAGTTATCAAAAAGGTCAGGTTGCCACAGCAGTATTTCGCGGTGCTCATCCTAAAAACAATCTACGGACCGAAGACAGTTTTTTAAAGGTACAGCGTTTTGAGAATGGCCAGTGGGTCGATTATCTGAGTGATAGTGACTTTGAGACCACCTATACTTGGCAGCGTGAAGGGGCGGCTTATAGTAAAGCTATTATCGATTGGCGAATCAGTAATGACACCCCAGCGGGTACGTATCGATTGACCCATCAAGGCGATTGGAAAAGTGGCTGGACGCGTAAAATAAAGCCGTATTCAGGCGTTTCTAATAGCTTTATCGTTCAGTAATAAATTTTATTATATTTTTATAAATTCACTTTCCACTTAATCTTTATATATAGAGAAGCCAGATAGTAGTTATCTGGCTTTTTGGTCTTTATTTCTTGCTATGTATTCTTGTGTCTTTTAAGAATGTTAATTTAAACCAGAGCTACTAAGCTTTGGATTTAAAGAGCTTTTTAGGCAAATGAGCGATAAGTGGTATGCTTTTTCCTACCAGTGACCTAGGTGCTATGGCAATAAAGCAGTATAATGTATGGATTTACTATCTACTTATATTATCAGTGGTTTATAAAGATGAGCGTTAGTGATCAATCTTTTATCCCGAAATAGGGGCTGCTTAATAAGGGCTACCTAAGACCTCAATGATAATATGAGCGTTATTTTAATGTTCATTAAGATTTCTGATGGTTTTTCTTTAGGCGAATAGCGACCATGGCATTTTTAGAAACCTCAAGCGCAAAGATTCCGCTACAGGATGGTAATAGCAATGCCTATCGCTTTGACTATCCGGAAATCTACGTTTTAATACTGACGGTTATATTACTCGCTGTACATTTTAATTTTAGTCCAACCTCAATGGCGCTAGTGGTCATTGTCTGTCTGCCGAGCTTAATACTTTTAATTTATAACTATCGTCGCCAAACCAGTTTTTGGACCTCGAACATTGTCATTATCTTATTATCGGCGGTCATCGGCTCGATACAGTTTTGCCCCATTATCTCGCTCAGCTTATCGGCGCTCATCGGCTTGCGAGTTATTCTTAGCAGTCCGGAAAACCATCTAAAACTCATAGCGGTTTCCGTAGTCACGGTCATTGTTTTTTATTATGTGAGTGTCACCTTAAGTAGCGCTCAAATAGATTGCCACGAAAGCTTGATTACCCCCGTCATCTTATTGGCCAGTATGCTTGTGCTATTGTGCCATTTTCGCCACGTTTATCATGACTATATAAACTATGAAGCACGAGCGCAGCAAGCGGTTGGGCGTCTAAATACCATGGTTTCTGTGATTAATAAGTTAACACGCTTTGTGCCGCTGCAAGTCTGGGAACCAATTGTAAAATCTGACAGTCCCGTTAACGTCGATAATAAACGTGCCAAGCTGACGATTATGTTTTCAGATATTGTCGGCTTTACCGAACTGTCTGAGAGTTTGAGCGCGGACAATTTGGCTGATATCTTAAATACCTATATGCACTGTATGACCTTAATTGCCAATAAGCATGGCGCGGTATTGGATAAGTTTATTGGCGATGGTATGGTGTGTTTTTTTGGCGAACCAAACAGCCGCGGACCGCGTCAAGATGCACTAGACTGCGTGGCAATGGCCATAGATATGCGCCGTGAGATGCGCACCTTGCGGCAAAAATGGCGTTTGTTGGGCTTTGAAGGTTTGTATATTCGCATCGGTATTACCACAGGCTACTGTCATGTCGGTAACTTTGGTAGTAATAGTCGCCTAAGCTATACCCTCATTGGGAAAGAAGCCAACCTAGCGTCAAGGCTTGAAGCGGTCGCTGGCGAAGGACAGATATTTATCAGTGACAGTACCTATGATTATATCTCGCATGATTACGACTGTGAATATGCTGGTGCTTTTCAGCTCAAAGGTTTTGATAAAAAAATAAACGCTTGGCAAGTACTTGATCCTGATGAAAATAAAGGTCAGTTGTCGAAGTGGGTTGACCACACCTTACCAGGTTTTAATTTGCATCTGAATTTTAGAGACATGCAAGACAATGATTATCAGGATATCAGAAATCGCTTAAATCTGGCGCTGGCGCGTATTGAAAAAGAAGAGCAGACGATAGCGCTTGAGATGTTAGAGGCAAGTAAGCAAGAAAACAATCGTCATTAATAAGCGCAGAATGAAGCCGATTTGAGTGATTTGTAAAAAATGAATGTTTATAGCATGACAGTTAAATTTGCATGCAGGATTACTAGAAGTAAAAATAGAAAAAGCCAGTTATGATAAATAACTGGCTTTTTTAGTTTGCTGTCAGCATGTTTTCAACTAAATGAGCTTGGATAATCAAGCTAAGTCATAAAACACTACAAGTATTTAATGGTTTTCTTTGGCATGGTTTAGCGTGTACTTAGGTATCTCGATGGTTAAATCTTCATCATCAAGCATAACCTGACATGATAAACGCGAATCAGGTTCCAAACCCCAAGCGCGGTCTAGTAAGTCGGCTTCGATATCGTCCATCTCATCTAAGCTATTAAAACCTTTACGGACCACCACGTGACAAGTCGTACAAGCTTTTGACATCTCGCAAGCATGCTCAATCTTGATGCCTTTTTCTAGCAGCGCTTTGCATAAGTTGCTGCCTGCTTCTAGTTCGACTTCGGTACCTTCAGGGCAAATTTCATGATGGGGTAATATAGTAATTTTTGGCATAAGTTATTTGTCCGCTGCTAATCAATTAAAAAAATAAAAAAGGGTCCGCCTAGCTCAACTGCTAGGTAAGTTTCTTAGGCGTATATATTATTAATGGTATCTGCTACCAATCTTGGGCACTGGTGCCTGCCATACTGGCTTTAACACTTTGATTCATAATGCGGGCGGCAAAGGCATCACTGTGTGGCTTTAACTTGGCTTGTTTGGCTTCGATAATGGCTAAATCATTAGTGTTAAGCGCGCTTTGCAGGTCTTGCATGGTTTGCGCCAATGACTGCTGCTCTTCAGCTGACATTAATGCTGCAAACTCGTTAAGCGCCGATTGTAGTGCCAATAATTCGCGTTCAGCTTCTACTTTGGTCTCAATTAAAGAGCGCGCATTTTTATCTTCTTCAGCGTACTTAAAGCCAGCAATCAATAGCTGCTCTTTTTGCTCATCAGACAGACCATAAGATGGCACAATTTCGATTTTACTTTCAGTTTTAGTGGTGGTTTCTTGCGCACTGACGGTTAGCTGTCCATTGGCATCAATACTAAAGGTCACCTCAATACGTGCAAAGCCTGCTTTCATCGATGGAATGCCGTATAGCTCAAAGCGTCCAAGTGAGCGGCAGTTATCGACCGTCTCACGCTCACCTTGTACCACATGGATGACCATGCCGGTTTGACCATCTTGATAAGTGGTAAACACTTGGCGTTTTTTGACTGGAATAGGGGTGTTACGCGGAATCAATACTTCAACCAACCCGCCCATAGTCTCTAGACCAAGCGATAAAGGTGTCACATCAAGTAATAACAAGCCATTATCACTATCGCCATTGACCAATTGGTGCGCGGTTTGTGCCGCCCCTAAAGCGACGACTTCATCTGGATTCAAGCGGCAAAGCGGCTCTTTAGCAAAAAAGTCTGTAACCACTTGCTGGACTGCAGGCATACGCGTAGAACCACCGACTAAAATCACTTCATCTAAATCAGCGGCAGATAACTTGGCATCACGCAGTACTTGCTCGCAGACGCTCAACGTACGGCGACTGACAGGCTCTGCAATCGTTATCAAATCTTTGCGACTTAAGACGCCTTGATAAGATTGCTCATTGACCACAATGTCGATATCGACTTGTTCAGCATCCGTCAATGCTTGCTTATAGCTCTTAGCTTGTTGCGCAAGTATTGATTTGTCATGCAAGCTTACGTCTTTGGGGTCGATATTTAATTGCTTAATCAGCCAATTGGTCAGCAAGCGGTCAATATCATCACCGCCAAGCGCACTATTGCCGCCTGTGGCCAATACTTCAAATACGCCATCGCTTAGCTTTAAAATAGACACATCAAAAGTACCACCACCCAAATCATAGATTAAGTAGTAGTTTTCAGTATTGTCATCGGTAGGTTGGTCGAGACCATAGGCGACTGCCGCAGCGGTAGGCTCATTTAATAGGCGTAATACATTGATACCTGCCGCCTGTGCTGCATCTTTAGTTGCTTGACGCTGTGCTTCATCGAAATAGGCTGGCACAGTAATCACCGCACCCTGTATGCTCTCATCGGGCAAGGCACTTGCGGCACGTTGCTCTAGCGCTGCTAAAATACGCGCTGAAACCTCAACAGGAGATACTTCCCCTTGCGCCGTCACAAACGCAGGCATCGCATCTTTGCTGCCACTTAACTCATAAGGATGGGAGAATTTAATATCTGCTTGGCTACGACCCATAAAGCGCTTAGCCGAGATAATCGTATTTTTTGGATCATCTGCTAAGTGAGCAAGGGCATCATAGCCAACCACTGGATTACCTGTGCTTGGATAGTAGACCACAGACGGTAACAAAGTATCTGTCGTTGTCGCTGCTTGCAAAACTTGCGCCTTGCCTGAGCGTACCACAGCGACCAGTGAGCGCGTGGTACCAAGATCGATTCCTAGACCAAAACGATGCTGGTGAGGTTGGGCACTTTGATTGGGTTCGGCAATTTGCAATAAAGACATAAGAAAACTCAAAGATAAAATGAATAAGTGAAATGGAACAAAGGCAATATATGGGCGACTATCATTTAACCGCTGTACTATTAACTGCTATTAATAATCTAATTGTTATTAATAATCTAATTGTTATTAATAATCAAAAATAGTTAAACGTAGGCGTTTAAAAACATACGGACTTAGAAAGCCATGGTAAAAATGTTAGTTAAAAGGTAGTTAATATCTGCAATTATACGGGATAGCAGCGGTCATTTTAACCATACCCTCATATAAACTTGCCACTCGTAAAGTTAAACAGTGCTACTTAGCATGAGGTTAAACGTATAAGTCATCATCGTCTAAATGCTCAGCAGACGCGACTTCATCAAGTCCTGTGGTCACATCGGCATCTAACTTGACTAGGAATTTTAACTTTTGTGTGGCGTCAATCGCCGTTTGCCAGTCTTGGCTTTGATAAGCAATACTAAAGCGCTCTGACTGTTTTGCTAAACGCTCAGTAATCTGCGGATGTAGCTGCTGCAATGCTATCAGCTCTTTAGCTTCAATCGCCTCATCTAAGTCAATACGCATTTGCATGGCATCTTCTAAGAAGTCTAAATCGGCAATAGAATGCTCCAAATTTTGGGCTTGACCTGCGATATCTAACAAATAGCTGGCACGACTATCGGGCACACTTAGCGTTTGATAAGCTTGATTAATAAGCGCTGATGCCTGCTCTGATTGTTGCTTAGCTTGCGCGCTATCTGCCGCATTTTTATCATTTGCTACCGATAAGTTATCCGGATGAAAGCGTTTTTGTAGCAGACGCAGCTGCTGATCAAGATGCTCTTGATTGACCGCAAATTGTACAGGTTGTTCAAATAGGGCAAAGAAGTTATCAAACTGTGCTTCTGAGGTGATGTCTGTCATATCGTCTGCCTTCATTTCTATTTATTATTGTGAGGACTTTACTGTTTTGATGGTCGTTTCAATAGTCGTTTCGAGGGCTGTTTTAATAACTGTTTTAAATAGTGATTTCTAATAACTCAGTATTTAAGCGCTAATCGCTTGAGTGTCAATCGTTTAGCGCACTCTCGTTTAAGTCCTTATACCGTAAACGATTCACCGCAGCCACATTCACCTTTTTGATTGGGGTTGGTGAATTTAAAGCCTTCATTTAGACCTTCTTTTTCATAATCCATCAGTAAGCCATCTAAATAGACCAAACTTTTAGGGTCAATAAAAATATTAACGCCAAGGCTTTCATAACGGGTGTCATTTTCGTCAGGTGTGTCAACAAACTCTAAGACATAAGCCAAGCCTGAGCAACCCGCTGTGCGGATACCCACTCGAATGCCTTCACCTTTACCGCGATTGTCCAAAAAATCTCGAACATGCTGAGCGGCGCGTTCTGTCATTTCAATCATGCCAACTCCCATTGACTCTCAAAATCGATAATAATAATTCACGCAAAATGCTTATTTTGTGTAGAGCTTAGTACGAATAAAGCGTTAAAAAATAAATAAAAGGTGACAATTACATGAGCGTTATTGTCACCTTATTAGCGTTAGTAGCTTCTAACGTTACTGCTCATGGCTTTTACTAAAATACTGCTATTAAAGTATTGCTGCTAAAGCACTGCTACTAAAATATGGCTACTAACGCTCATTACATTAATAAGCGCATACGCTCTAAATTAGCTGGTTGCTTCTTCAGTTACCGCAGTAGCGCTATGTTTGCCTTTATAGTCGCTAATCGCGGCTTTAATGGCGTCTTCTGCAAGTACAGAGCAATGCACTTTTACTGGTGGCAATGCCAATTCTTCAGCAATGTCCATATTTTTAATCTCGCCAGCTTGATCCAAGCTTTTGCCTTTTAGCCACTCGGTGACGAGTGAGCTTGACGCAATTGCTGAACCGCAGCCATAGGTTTTAAAGCGTGCATCTTCGATGATACCGTTATCATCGACTTGGATTTGTAGACGCATCACATCGCCACATGCTGGCGCGCCAACCATACCTGTACCAACGTTTTTGGCATTTTTGTCAAGATTGCCGACGTTGCGTGGGTTTTCGTAATGATCAATAACTTGGTCACTATAGGCCATGGGATTTTCTCCTAGTTAGATGATGAGTAAGCATTTAGACGATGAAACTGAATTAGTCACTTACTAACGCTAAATGCTTGTCTACTCATCGATAATTGGGGTCAAACATGTCGTTCATAAAACTGTATTTATAAAAACTAAATGTATGATTGTCTAATTAATGGTTCAGCTAATGGTTATATTTGATAACCATTAGACGTTTTAACTATTAAAAGTTTTACTGGTAAATATTAATGCTCAGACCATTCTACCGAGTCTAAATCAACGCCTTCTTGATACATATCCCAAAGTGGTGATAGGGCGCGTAGCTTATCAACCGCTTCATGCATTTGCTTGATAACTGTATCAATGTCTTCTTCAGTGGTATAACGACCAAAGCTAAAGCGGATTGAGCTATGCGCCAATTCATCTGGGCGACCAATAGCACGCAATACGTATGATGGCTCAAGCGTGGCTGAGGTACAGGCTGAACCTGATGATACCGCCAAGTCTTTTAGTGACATCATGAGCGACTCGCCTTCAACAAAGTTAAAGCTGATATTAACAATATTTGGCACACTGTTTTCTAAATCACCGTTTAGATAAATCTCTTCGATATCTTGTAGACCGTCCCACAGTTTTTGGCGTAGCTTTGCCGCGTGGGCATGGTCTTCTGCATAGCGCTCATTGGCTAAAGCAAATGCGGCACCGATACCAACGATTTGATGCGTGGGCAACGTACCTGAACGCATACCGCGCTCATGACCACCGCCATGTTGTTCCGCTTTTAGGCGAACACGTGGTTTACGACTGACGAATAATGCGCCAATACCTTTAGGACCGTAAGCTTTATGACCTGAGAAGCTCATTAAGTCAATTTTCATCTTTTCAAGATCGACCAATACTTTACCAACTGACTGAGCACCATCGACGTGGAAGATAACGCCCGCTTCGCGAGTGATTTCACCAATCGCTGCAACATCGGTAATCGTACCAAGCTCGTTATTTACTATCATCAGTGAGACTAAAATCGTATCGTCGCGTAAAGCTGCTTTAACTTGCTCTGGTAAAATCAAACCAGTGCTTGGCTGCGGCTCAAGATAGGTAATCTCAAAGCCTTCTTGTTCAAGCTCACGGCAGGTATCTAAAACGGCTTTATGCTCAATTTTACTGGTAATAATATGCTTACCACGAGACTGATAAAAGTGTGCTGCGCCTTTAATGGCTAAGTTATCTGATTCTGTCGCACCCGAGGTAAAGACGATTTCGCGTGGGTCAGCATTAATCGCTTCAGCCACTTGCCCGCGAGCCGTTTCTACCGCTTCTTCCGCTTGCCAGCCATAGCCATGTGAACGTGATGCTGGGTTACCAAAGATGCCGTCTACTGTCAGATATTCGCTCATCTTGGCAGCGACTGACTTAGCAACTGGCGTAGTGGCGGCATAATCTAAGTATATAAGGTTGTTATGTTGGCTCATGCTGGGTTTGCCTCGCTGGTCGATAGGGTAATAGTATTGATGTCTTTCATAGAAGTTTCTTTTGGAAAAGAGAGGTGCTGACGGTCTGAGACTGACTGCACGTGTTCCATGTCTAATAATTGCGCTAATGTTATATTTTTCAAGTACTGTTCAACATGATTAGATAGAGCGCACCACAAATCATGCGTTAGGCACATTGTACCACTTTGACAGTCGCCGCGTCCGCCGCACTGCATCGCATCCACAGATTCATCGACGGCAGAAATGATGCTCATCACATCAATCTCATCAAGTGGCTTGGCCAGATGATAGCCACCTGCTGCACCGCGAATACTGGTGACTAAACCACGCTTACGCAGTTTGGAAAATAACTGTTCAAGATAAGAGATAGATATCGATTGCCGCTTAGCAATGTCTGATAAAGAGACGGCGCTCTCTTGTTGGCTGGTTTGCAATGCCAAGTCAAGTAAAGCGGTCACGGCGTATCTGCCTCGAGTAGTCAAACGCATATATTATCTCCAAACCTTTTAAGGATAAATTTATTTAACAACGATCTTAGTCATGTCGTATTGTTAGAAGTGTGCTGCTCGCAATCATTTATGCCATCAATTACTTATAAAGCATAAGTGGTTTATTGGCAGCGAACTATGAATAGCTAATAGCATTTAATACTTAATAGTATTGACACTCCTGTTAAGGGAAATCATCTATCAACTAAGTGGTGTCTTGTCGCTATTAAACAGCAGATGGTTTACCCGATGTGTGCAACGATAGAGTCATTATAATCAATCCCGAGTAATTTAGTCAAGATTAAAGTGTGGTTGAATGGTGAGTGCAACTTATGACCATGATTGATAAAAACAATGACGCAGATATTAAAGGTAAATATGAAAGAGGAGTAGCGAGGAGGAAAAGTGCGCAATAGCGTGTATATGACAAAAGCGTTTAATAATGCTAAGTATTATTAAACGCTACGTCGATGTGAAGCTATTATATTCTTAAAAAAACGATTTGTATGAAATATCAGTATTTATAAGCGATCAGCGGCCGTGCATTGTTGTAAAACTAATTCATTATCGAATGAGATTATTAAAAGTTATGTCATTATAAATAGAGCGATGATAGCGGCAATGGCGATAACAGCAGCGACTATGCTCGTAATAATAAAGGTCTGCTGTTTGCTTTGTAGTTCTTTTACCGTGGTTTCAAGCTCACGGTTTTTGATGGTCAAAGTAGTAATTTGAGTTTGCTGCTCTTTAATACGTAACTTATAGCTCTCTTTCTTATCGGCCTTTTCAGCTTCGGTAGGCTTGGGCTTATTTTTGCCGCCCTTAATCTTTTTAATCACGCCTTGAATCAAACTACCAAGACCCAGCTGCATAATAAACTGCTTCACCAACTGTACTTGCACCGACTCCCCGCGCATTTGTAGCTTTTCGGTGGTTTCGCTGTCGTGGGTAGTGATGGCATTAATCACTTGAATGCTATAAGCATTGATAACAACGTCAGGCTCAGTACGTCCGATAGGCAAGCGGTCGTCCAATAACACGCCTTTAGTACTAAAAGTAGCAAAAACTTCCACATGCGGTAAGTACAATCTTAGCGCGACGACAGTCTCTTGCTTGGCAAGCGGATAAGCGGCTTTACGGAGCTCTGGGTCTAAGCGTAACAGCAGGGTCAGCGCCGACTCGATAAACACCAATATGATATTAAGCAAAGAGTGAGACAACGTAGAACGCTTCATGTAAATAATCCGTTTTTATGGTGTAAATGAAAGACAAAAGAACAGGCAAGGATCAAAGTCGACCCAAAATGTACAATAGAATTGCGCTTATAGTAACGCCTTTATAATAAAAAGTAACGCCCGTTTCTGTCAGTTGTTAATTTATTACCTTACAATTTGCCAGTCAATAAAGACACTGGTATTTATGACTGACAATGTATTAGTATGGCTTGGCAGTTATTTTTATCGATAAAAATTGGTTTTTAGCAGCGCAGTCAGTTACTAAGCGCTTTAATAAGCGTTTGATGACATTGTTTATGCGCAAGCTAAATTGTTTATGCGCCAGCTATAGTGTTTAACTGGCTAAGCTGATTTTCTACGTCAAATGACACAAGACCTAAGCCAAATACACAAGCTAAAATAGCGATTTTGCAAAAAAATTGCAGCAGTTTTGAGTAACATTGGGTGTCAAATACGTAGTAGAGTGCACAAAAATATGTAAAATCGCTTGCGCTCCTTATGCTGCCTTGCTATAAAGACGTTAACAAAGCGAAACCTGTTTATACGCCAGTCAGGTGGTTTTTATTGCTTAAGTACTCTGAGAGCGATACAATACTTGGCGTGAGCGTTTTTTTACCCCCTAAAACTTGAAGGAAATTTTATGAATAAGTCAGAATTAATTGATAGCATCGCCGAGAAAAGTGGTCTAAATAAAACTCAAGCTGGCGAAGCTTTGAATGCAGTAATGGAAAGTGTTGGCGAAGCTCTAGAAGCTGGCGATAGCATCTCATTGGTTGGTTTTGGTACTTTTAGCGTAAAAGACCGTAAGGCTCGTACTGGCCGTAACCCTAAGACTGGTGAAGAGCTTAGCATTCCAGCAAGCAAAGTACCAAGCTTCAAAGCGGGTAAAAACTTGAAAGAGCGTTTAAACTAAGCCGTTTAAAACAAGCCGCTTTATTTACGCCATTCATTTAAGCTATTTTATGATACACAGATGCTCGTTGACGACGTGATACACGAATGAAAGCAGCGTTTGTTGGCAGTAAATTGATGATGGCAACTCATGGCTTAAGGGACAATCAAAGTACAATTTAAGTCATGAGTGATGTAGCAAAAAAGCACCTAGAGATTAGGTGCTTTTTTTAGTGCTATAGTTTGTGTCAATTAGTGTGAATAGTAGCGTGAATATTTTGAGTCTGCATTAAAAATCACGTATCATAGGGCGCGCGATAGATGTGTTGTTTAAACAAGGGGTTTTAAAAACCTTGCTGTAAGCTTTGTCAATAAGCCTTGTTTTGCAACGATAAAATGCACACGTTCTTCTTCTTACCATTGCCTGCTTATATAGCGTTGATATTATTAATAGTATTACAATGGTCTTTCATCAATATAGGTTAATAAAGCAGAGATAACTATGGATAAATTGCGCGATTTTTTAAAAAGCTGGCCAGGTCGCATTTTATTGATTTTATGCCTATCGCCGCTCGCTCTATTGGGTGTCGAAAGCTACTTTGGAGGCGGGGTCGATCCCAACCAAATCGCTCAGGTAGGTGACGTAAGCGTGGGACTGTCCGAGTATCAGACTGCGGTAAATAACCGCCGTACCGAGCTTTTAGACCAAGTTGATGATGCCAGTTTATTAAATGAAGATGTGCTCCACGAGCAAGTCTTAAAGGGATTGATTGATCGCACTTTACTAGAGCAGCAGGCGGGTAAGCTTGGTATGACGGTTTCTGATGACACCATCAATCGCTTATTGCGCCAAGAAGAAATCTTTAAAGATGCGGAAGGTAACTTTTCTAACGATCAGTTTTCAAACTTTTTACGTCAGCGCAATATGACCAAAGACCAGCTGTTTGCAGAGTTCCGCAATCAGTTAAGCTTAGACCAGCTCAACGCCAGTATCGTAGGCACAGCGGTATATCCAATGCAAGCGGTCAGTCAATTGATTGACCTGCAGCTAGAGTCGCGCAATATTTGGCTGCATCGTTTTAATTGGCAAGACTATGCTGAACAAGTAAAGTTGAGCAAGGGTGACATACAAGCCTATTATGATGCCAATAAAGACAAGCTAAAAAGCGCTGCCATGGTTGATTTGGCTTATCTGCAACTGAGCCCGCAAGCGATTGAAGTTAATGAGGTTAGTAAAGAAGATGTGCAGCAGCAGTATGAAGCTTATAAGCAAGGTCTGGCTGTCGTTGATGAGCGTAAAATTAGCCAAATCTTGCTAACCGGTAAAGATGCCAAAGCGCGCGCTGATAAGATTAAAGCCCGTCTTGCTAAAGGTGAGTCATTTGCTAAGCTGGCTAAGACCGAATCTGATGATCCATCAGGAGAAACAGGTGGCGATATCGGACGCTTTAATGCCTCAGTATTTGGTAATGACGCCCCAGCGGTTGAAAAAGCACTTGAAGGCTTGAGTGTTGGTAATGTCAGCGCGCCTGTAAAGACCAGCTTTGGCTATCAGATATTTACCATAACCGAAGATAATGGTAGCAAAATACCAAGTCTAGACAGCATGCGTGCAGAGTTAACGGCTAAAGCCAAAGAGTATAAACGTCAGGAAATGTATGCGGATAAAGTGACGGCGATTAACGATTTGGCGGCAGATGGCTTTAGTATTGAAGACATCGCTCAGCAAGAAAACGTCGCATTAAAACGTATCAAAGATTATCGTAAAGAAAACAACCAATCTGCTTTGGCGCAGCCTGCGGTGATTAAGCAAGCGTTTGATGAATTTACCATTCAAGACCAAGCAGTGACGGCAGGTATTGAGGTTGGTAATGGCACGGTATGGGTACAACCAAGTAACTATCGTCCAACGAAAACGCTATCTTTGACAGCAGCGACGCCAAGAATTACGCAGATATTGCGCCAACAAAAAGCGACGGCACTAGCATTAAAAGAGGCGAAGAAACTGGCCGCTGGTATTAAGACGCCTGCTGATATTGCCAAACAACCAGTTAAGCTGCAAGCGTTAGGTGAAATCAACCGTCAGACCACGCAATTGACCGAAAAAGAGCGCGGCTTAGCCTTTAGTCAGCAAGCAGCCGCCAATGGTGTTGTGGCAGTAGCGAGCGAGACTGAGATGGGTGCGACGTTATTGGTCGGTGATCGCATCAAAACAGAGCAGCAATCGCCGTTATCTGATGCCCAAAGAGCACAAACTGCCGCCATTATTCGTGATAATTTAGGTCAAGATCAGCTGCAAGATTATCTAGATTATCTACGTATGGTGTACAAAGTTGAGATTAATAAAACCAATATGGCCAATGCGCAAGGGCGTTAAGCGACCTATAGGGCATTTGTTAAAACCTTTGTTTTAATAAGCTTTATCAAATCTTAAATGTAAAAAAGCCACTATTAATAGTGGCTTTTTTATGTAATACGATTCTTATTTATTCTTAATGATTTTGTCTTAACAGCATTATCTTGACAGCAGATTAATGGCGGAAATGACGCATACCAGTGAATACCATGGCGATACCATGCTCATTTGCGGCTGCAATCGTTTCGTCATCACGCATAGAGCCACCCGGTTGGATGATCGCAGCAATGCCGACTTCAGCAGCGTTATCGATACCATCACGGAACGGGAAGAAGGCATCTGATGCCATTACCGCGCCTTCGGTAGCAAGACCGGCGTGCTCAGCTTTGATAGCGGCGATACGCGCTGAATTTACGCGGCTCATTTGACCTGCGCCAACACCGATAGTACGTTGACCTTTGGCATAAACAATGGCGTTAGATTTGACATATTTAGCGACATTCCAGCTGAATAACAAATCAGCAATTTGCGCTTCCGTTGGCTGGACGTCAGTGACGATTTTTAAGTCATTGGCAGTAATTAAGCCCAAATCTTGCTCTTGCACCAATAAACCACCATTGACGCGTTTATAATCAAGCTGGCTTTCACGCTGCTCAGGTGTTGGTAATTCACCACAAACCAAGACGCGCACGTTTTTCTTGCTCGCAGTTGCTTCAAGAACGCCCTCTTCAATACTTGGGGCAATAATGACTTCAACAAACTGATTGTCAATAATGGCTTTAGCAGCAGCAACCGTCAATGGGCGGTTAAAGGCGATAATACCACCATAAGATGACTCAGGATCGGTACTAAAAGCAGTGCGATAAGCCGCTACTTGATCGCTATCTACGGCCACACCGCAAGGATTGGCGTGTTTTACGATAACACAAGCGGGTGCACTAAAGGCTTTAACACATTCAAGCGCGGCATCGGTATCAGCGATATTGTTATAAGACAGCTCTTTACCTTGCAATTGCTGCGCGGTTGCAATAGACGCTTGCTTGCTTTTTAGGGCATGATTTTCAACATAAAAAGCAGCGTTTTGATGAGGGTTTTCACCGTAGCGTAGGTCTTGTACTTTTTCAAGTTGAACGTTAAAGGTACGTGAGAAATTCTCTGGCGTTTGAGTTTCATTAACTCGGCTACCCAAGAAGTTTGCAATCATACCGTCGTATTGTGCGGTATGCTCAAAGGCTTTAACCGCTAAATCGTAACGTAGGGCATGGGTCAGTGTGGTACCTTCGCCTAAGGCTTCGAGTACGCGCGTATAATCAGCAGGATCGGTCACAATACCAACATGAGCATGGTTTTTTGCTGCTGAACGCACCATAGTAGGACCGCCAATATCGATATTTTCGATCGCATCATTCATGGTCACGTCAGGACGTGCAATGGTTTCTGCGAACGGATAAAGGTTGACGACGACCAAATCAATACGTTCAATGGCGTGCTCGCTCATCACCGCGTCATCGGTACCACGGCGCCCTAAAATGCCGCCATGAATCTTAGGATGCAAGGTTTTAACACGGCCGTCCATCATTTCAGGGAAGCCGGTATAGTCTGATACTTCGGTCACAGCGACGTTGTGCTCTGTCAGTAAGCGGTAAGTGCCGCCGGTCGATAGTAAGCCAAAACCTGCTTTTAGTAGACCTTGAGCGAATTCAACGATGTTAGATTTATCGGAGACCGAGAGTAGGGCAAGTGGGGTTGTACTCATAAAAAAAGTTCCATAAAAAAAAGCCTGACGTAAACGCCTGGCAAGGTAATAATGGCAAGTAGTACAGAGTGTATCGTGATTGATAAGATCATAAACTCTAGCTTTGCCATAAATAATGACTGTGAAAAGTGGCTTTGAAAAACGGCTTTGAAAAACGGCTTTGAAAAACGGCTGCGAAAAATGATAATTAAAAGTGGCCGTTAAAAAGCACTGGAAAATAAATGCAGCGCGCCCATGGTTTTAGCACTATTAAGCAAAAGTATGGGTCATCTAAGCAAAATTAGAGGCAGCAAGGCTAAGCCATTCTACATTAAACCATAGATTTTTAGCTTTTTGCGTAGCGTACCGCGATTGAGCCCCAAAATTTGTGCGCACTTGGTTTGATTGCCGCGGCTCTTTTCTAGCACCACAGACAACAGCGGTTGCTCTATCTCTTTTAAAATAAGCTCATATAAGTCTGTTGGCATCTCATCATCTAACATCGCAAAATACTGCCGCACCACGCGTTCTACATGTACCCGCAGGGGTTCATGAACATGAATGCTATTGTCTAAAGAAGACTCTACCTCGTGAATTGAGCGATGGTAGTCCTCTTTATAGTAATCAGCAGGATTCTCAGCATTTTTGTCAAAATGATTGGCATTATACTGTGCATGTGGTGCCATAAGATAATGTCCTTGAGCGTAAAGAAAAACCATAAGGCGTTTGAGCGCTATTATAACAAAGTCATCGCCTATCACAGCAATAGATTGGGCATTACCATAGCATTGAGGCTATTTATTTCTATTTAATAGACTGTTTTAGAGCGATTGGCTTTAATGTTATTGGATAGCATCGTATTTTTAATAAACGATGCCCTTACTAAGAGCTTTCTGTAATAAGAGCTGTCTTTTATAAAAGATAATTTTGCATAAATCATGTGGCTATTCTTGCATAAGTCATTTGGCTATTAATGGTTTTTTTAATAAGTGAGATTGTTAATAAACAGGAGTAACACTCACTTTACTGATTTGAGTATTAGCAACCGGTACGGTGAACAAGAGCTGTTTGCGACTTTGCGCGCCTAATTGGCTCTGCGTACTCAATAAATAATCCTGTGGCGCTGCGATAAATTCTCCGATAAGCGCCTTGTCACCGTAGACACTGACTTTTACATGAGGAAGTAATTGTGCTTGCGGGCTTTGATTGTTTAAAGTGATGCTGATATCGCTAAATGAGCTAGCTGTTTTAATACGGCTGGATTGATGGCTAACATCGCTTGTGCTCAAAGCCGCTAAATTAGCACTGGGTAGGCTACAAGCCGCGATAGCACATACTTTTTGCAAGCGCTCTGCATGAGCAGGATTTTTAACCAAGTTATCCAAATTAAAAATGACATACTGGGCAAATAGTAGCAGCGCTAATACCAGACAGCCAAGTGTCCATAACAACGAGGCAATCGACCGCCTAGCAGGCGTTGGTGAAAACTTTGCTTGTGTCTGCTGTTGTTTAAAACGTGCAGCCTTGCTATGGTCTTCGTCTTTGAGGGAGACACCCATACTGGCAAGCAGCTCTGATAAATCAGTCTGGTCTTTTGGCGTATTTTCACTTTTATTTTGTTCTTTGAGTAGTTTTTCAAGCCATGATTCATCGGCATTGTTGTCGATATTGGCATGGATATCATTGGCTGCGGCTGAGCTCAGAGCAACGTGTGCGGCTGATGGCTGCTCTTTTAAGGCGGCACTTGCTAAAGCAGGATTTGCTATTGGATTAATAGAGGAGTGCGTGCTTTTATTCAATGAGGTAGGTGTGTTTTTTGCATGTTGATTACCCATAATAGCGGCAGAGTTGCTATTGTTGCTATCTGCGGCTTGAGTCAACCATGCATCCATGCTGTCTAATGAGTCATATTCTACATGTTCATCTTTATCTTCAAAACCATCAGTGTCCATGTCGTCATAAATTAAGCCATCATGAATCACCTCATCCTCAATCATATCATCATGAATAAGAATATCTGCTTCTGCTGGCTCTGATGTGACGTTTGGCTTTGATTTTGTCTTTGATAAGACAGAAGAATTTTGCTTATTGATAGGAATATTAGGCGTAGCGGCTGCGGCAGTTGTATCTTCACTTACTATATCTTCACCCGTGCGTTCTGTGTCCGCGGTGACGATAAGGTTGTTATTGACCAAAAAACTGTGCTGACAATGTTCACAGCAGACATTTGCTGTTTTTTGGTCTAATTGAGTTTTCTTGATATTAAAAATAGCATGACAATGAGGGCACTGGGTTTTTATTGGCGTAGTCATAGGGTCAGAATCCAAAAAGGTATAAGTATTAATACCGCATGTTAATACCGCATGTTAATACCGTATAGCCACTCACCAACCGCTGCCAATCATTCTAATGTCAATTTAGATATGCTAACCATCATAACCCACAGGCAACTATAGAGCAGCGTTAAATACACAACATTTAACTGCTCCTCTATCGTAACAGATGTAATTAAATGTTGCTAGCCTGTAAATGTACCAGATAAACGCTGCCAATGTTGATCTTCTTGCGCCGTAAAAGCGTGCTTAGGATCAAGGGAAAAGTAGGGCTGATATGCTTCGGTAACTTGCTCGGTTTGGGATTCAATCAAACCTGCCAATACGATGCGACTTTTTGGTGCCATTAAGGTGGCAAAATAAGGCGCTAAGCCAATAAGCGGCTTGGCTAAAATGTTGGCAACCATGACTTCTACGGGTTTAATATTGTTTTGTTGCCAGTAGTTATTGAAGTCTTCTGGCAAAAATGCTTGCAGGCGATTATCAACTTGATTACGCTCCGCATTTTGATTGGTCGCCAGCACCGCTTGTGGGTCAATATCAACGGCATAAACTTGGCGAGCGCCCAACAAAAGCGCAGCAATCCCTAAAATGCCCGAACCACAGCCATAGTCGATGACGACTTTATCGGTCAGGTCTTGCTCTGTCAGCCAATCAAGGCATAAACGGGTAGTGGCATGGTAGCCGGTACCAAAAGCCAAACCTGGATCCATAATGATATTGGTGGCTTCAGGGTTTGGCGGTGTCAGCCAATTAGGCACAATCCATAAGTTATTGGCACATTCGATAGGCTGATAATTGGACATCCATTCACGTTCCCAATCCTTATCATCGACAGCGCTGACCCACGTTCGGCTAGCTTGTACTTGTGCGCCGATTTCATGACTTAATTGCTCAATCGCTTGGCGGCTACCCGCATCAGTAGTAGCATCGAACAATCCTGTGAGTATGACCTCATCCCACAACGGTGATTCACCAGGAAGTGGTTCAAATAAAGGCTGATCGCCGGCGTCATCTAAAGCAATTGATAGAGCGCCTGCCTCTAATAACAGTGCCTCAGCAAGATCGACGTTATTTTTTTCACATTGTAAGTGCAGTTGTTGCCATGCCATAAGGGTAACCTTAATGTTAAATTAAAAATGGATAATGAAAGGGGTGTAAGAAAGTAATCATTAAACGGGATAAAAAATTAACGACTAACTATATAAGCCTATTTTAGCGCTTATATAGTCAGTCGTCATGGTAAATACGAGGGCGTGTGTGATTAGCGCAGTGCTTGTTTGGCTTCTTTTATCACGCGAGCATTGCCTTGAGCTTGTCCTGATTGCAAAATAATTTGCCACAGCGCGCGGCGGCGACTACTGTCTTGAGAGACCGTCAGACCACGGCGAGCCATTGCTTCAGCTTTACGAGGTTGGTTTTTCTTAAGGGCTACTTGTCCCAAATAAAAATAGACGGCTGATGACTTGGGCGCGAGTCGCTGCGCGCGCGTAAAGCTGCTTTCAGCGCCATTTAGATTGCCCGCTTTTAATTGCCCTGTACCCACTTGCATAAGATTGCGAAAGGCGGGCAAGTTACTGTTATTGGTCGTGCTTTGCTGACTGCGCTGCTGTGAGTTCTGCCGCGCCCGCTCCAATAGCTCATTATGTGAGGGTATCGATGGCTCAGATATCATGTAATCTTCACGAGAAGGTGTGAGGATTATGGCATCAGGGCTGTCAGGCTGAGTGATTATCGGACTTTGCGTAGACGGTGTGTAAACCGGTGTTGCTTCGGTTAATGGGTTGGTTGCCGTGGGCTGCTCAGGCGGCGTATAAGGCTCGATAGGGTATTCATAAGCCTCATCTTCATAGTCATTGCTTTCATAAGGACTGGTTGCATGGGTACTGTTTTTAACAATAGGTGCTTGAGTCGCTGTTGACGGTTGCTTCGTTACAGATGGTAACGTTTGCACAGGAGAGGTTTTCATTACCGTCGGCGCCGTCTGGCAGGCACTTAAACTCAGCATGCCGATAAGGGCGCTGACCGTAACGATACTATTAATAAGCTTTGTCTGTTTTATCTGCGTAGTAGCTTGGGCCGTGATAGCCTGCTTAGCGGCGACAGTTTGCTGTATAAATAATGCCATGTTAAAACCCTTTTTTAAGTTTTAAAAACTCTAGAACCATTCAACGGCGCGGTCGTACCAAGTATCGGCACGATTGCTCGACCCGCCTTCTTGCTCAGCATTATCAGCATTGCCATCGTCATTATCCGTATCAACGGCTTCGCCATTAGGAATATCTAAGCCTTCACGGCGGCGCTGCTGATTGATAGAACCTTGCTCATTTTGCCATTGTATCTGCTCGCGGGCACGGTCTTGCTGATATAAGCTTAGCGCACAACTACTGGCTTCTTCTGGTAGATGCGCTGACATAACGGGCAAGTAGCGCGCATCGGCACAGCGTTCATTAGACAGCTTGCCTGAGTTGTTCTCAAGCCACAACCATTCAATACCTTCGGGTTCTGGCAAGGCTACAGGTGTCAGTTTTAGACGATTCATATAATCGACCCAAACTGGTAAAGCGCCACTACCACCGCTCAGACCAATCGGTTTATTATCATCACGACCGACCCAAACCACACTGACATAGTTACCACTGTAGCCGGCAAACCAAGCATCACGGTAATCGTTAGTAGTACCCGTTTTACCAGCAAGATTTAAATTGCTGCCAAGCGATTGTATGCGTCTAGCCGTGCCGTTTTTAACCACGTCTTGCAGGGCATAATTAATCAAAAAGTTGGTCTCAGGCGGGATACTGCGCTGAGTATTTAAACCCGTACGCTGCAAGATACGCCCACGATCATCAATCACGCTACGAATACTATGGATAGGCGTGCGGAAACCACCAGTGGCAAACACTTGGTAAACCCCAAGCATGTCCATTGGGCTAAGATTGACCGAGCCTAATAAAGCCGAAGGATAAGGCGGGATTTTCTCTTTAATACCCATACGCTGCAATTGCTTAACAAAAGTAGGAACGCCAAACTCCATACCTAAACGTACCGCGCTGTGATTATAAGATTGCGACAACGCGGTGGTAAATGGCACATAACCATGGTCACGATTGTCATAGTTCCTAGGATTCCACTCAGTACCGTCACTGAGATTGACCGTAATCGGCGAATCATCAACCGAGCTTGCCAAATTATAGCGCCCGCTTTCAAGCGCCGTCATATAGATAATCGGCTTTAATAATGAACCAACTTGGCGTTTGGCGTCGACAGCACGGTTAAAGCCCGTAAATTCACTGCCACTACCGACCACTGCCACCAGCTCGCCCGTTTCAGGGTTGGCACTGACTAAAGCGCCTTGTAAATCCTTGGTCTTACTGCCTCGACGGCGCAGCTCACCAAGTTTTCTCTCAACCGCTTTATCCGCTGCTAACTGAGCAATAGGATCTAAGGTACTGATGATAATCAGACCTTCGTTTTTCAGGTCATCCGAGTAATAAACTTTATTTAATTCGCGCTTAACAATATCTAGAAAATCAGGGAACTGGCTTTTGCCTTCAACGGGTTTATCAACGACACCAAGTGGTTGCTCTATGGCTTTATCATAGTCTTCTTGACTGAGCGAGCCGACCGCCAACATATTGCTCAGTACTGTATTACGACGCGCTTTTGAATCGTTTGGATGGCGACGCGGATTATAAACACTCGGTCCTTTTGCCATACCGACCAGCAGTGCTTGTTGGTCTAAACGCAGCTCTTTGAGTGGTTTATCAAAGTAAAATTGCGAGGCAAGGCCAAAACCATTGATAGAGCGATTGCCATTTTGACCCAAGTAAATCTCGTTCAAATAGGTTTGCAGAATCTCATCTTTACTATAATGCAGCTCAAGTAGTACCGCCATCAAAGCTTCATTGGCTTTGCGTTTCATGGTACGGTCGGAATTTAGATAAAAGTTTTTAATCAGCTGCTGGGTGATGGTTGAGCCGCCTTGCCTAGAACCACCGGTAAAGTTATTTAATACGGCGCGGGCGATACCACGTATCGATACGCCTTTATGCTCATAAAATCCCCGATCTTCTGTAGCGATTAGGGCGTCAATCAGTGGCTGCGGCACTTGGTCTAGCGACACCACCATACGATCTTCGTTGCTGTCTGGATAAATCCCACCGATATTAACCGGCTCAAGACGAATAATGCCAGTTTTGGCCGGCTGGGTACTTTGTACCGATTCAATCTTATTGCCAGCAATGGTCATTTTGATGACTTGCTCTTTATCGACATCATTGGCGCTATAAGTAAAGCCGCGCGTATGGATAAAGTAAGTATTGCCGGATTTATGATAAGTACCCGTACGATCATAAGACTTGTTGCTTTGATAATTGAGCAGCTCAAGCCACTTTTTCATCGTGTCTGTATCGACGTTCGCGCCTTGATATAGCTCTAGCGGCTGCGAATAAACCTTGGCAGGAATATCCCAGCGTTTACCCTCAAACTTGTGGGTAATGGTGCGATCAAGTTTGACCAAATACAGCGCCAACAGCACCATACCGGCGATAATGACAATTAATAAAATACTACTAAACACCATGCCGCGCTGCTGTGAAGGTAGCGTATTGATAGCAGGCTTAGAGGACTGTGGTTGCTTAGAATTAGATTTTTGCACTGATGACACACCATTCTGGGATAAAAAACTGCCTCATAATGACGCAAATTGACAATTTTTTCAATCTATCATCGTCAACGCGCGCATTCATCGGGCGTTCGCTAGAGATTCGTTATACGGGGTTTGGATACATTGAGATGGCGCGACTATATGCGACTAAGGGTTATGCTGCTTAGCGCACCTGCTTATAGTATAATGGTTATCTTAATACTTAATAGTATGTTAATAGGTTTTTACGCAAGCTTTAGACTCTTTTAATAGAGCTTATTGATGCCATATAGTTGCTATTACCTGAAAGCAATAATAAACAAAAGCAATAGGTTGGTAGGCGGATTCTGCTGGGATAACTTTTTCTCGCTTGCTGTGCCGATGCCGACAGAGGCTTCGAAAAACTTATCCCAGTTTTACTGTATCGTTTTTGAATTGGATAAACTATATAAGCTGTATTAAAAGCACTAGCCAAACCAGCAATTTACCATTTACGTCACTTATATCATTGAAAACAGTGGCATCATACTTTTCCCACCATTTGTTTTATGATGCTTTTTATTAATGCTATCTATGCTGCCAATGCTATCAATGAGCCGTTATCGTTCTTGTTCGGTATTTTGTTTATGCCAGCCATGCCAATATCTATGTAAAGTAGCTGTGTTAAAAAACAGCCTTGCTAAGCAGCTCTTTTACATAGGGATTGACTCTAGTTAATCATGATAAGTTTACTAAAGGCCAGTCGGCTGTAAGTAAACCTGTTGAAAGGAAATAAGCGCGATTATGTCCAGTGTTCCCTCATCAATGCCATCAAGCAGCAACCGTCATTATCAAGACCACTCGATTACTGAGGGTTTGGTACTGCCGCTTGCTGGTCACTGTTTTCATTGCGGTGATCCTGTGCCGCAGCCGCCGTTTCATGCTGAGATATTGGGTCAGTCGCGTGAGATGTGCTGTATGGGCTGTCAGTTGGCTGCGCAAAGTATCGTTGAGGCGGGACTTGAGCAATATTATCTTGACCGCTCAGAGATTAACCGTACGGCAAGTTTGCCCACCCAGCTGACTCGCCTCGAAGCTTATGATCACGACGAGATAAAATCACAATTTGTCTACGCCCAAGACGGTATGTCGGTAGCCGAGCTATCAGTCAATAATCTGCGCTGTGCTGCTTGTACGTGGCTGATTGAGTCGCGCCTAGATGAGTTAGATGGCATCAGTCAATGTCAGGTAAATTTAACCAATCAGCGTATGCGGGTGATTTGGAACGAAGATAAGCTGCCGATTAGTCGTATTTTGGGCGTTATCAATGAGATTGGCTATGAAGCCAAGCCTTATCGGCAAGATACCCATGAGGCTATGCTGGCACGTCATAACAGTCAGATGCTATTGCGGCTTGGTATCGCGGCGCTCGGCTCGATGCAAGCGATGATGTATGCGGTCGCGATTTACTTTGGTGAATATAGCGACATGCTTATTTTCCAACGTGACTTTCTACGTTGGGTGTCGTTATTTGTGAGTACGCCGGTATTCTTTTATGCGGGTGTGCCGTTTTTTACTTCAGCATGGTCAGCGATTCGTGCCCGTCAAGTCAATATGGATGTGCCGGTTAGTATTGCCTTAGTGGTGACGTTCTTTGCCAGTCTTTACGCTACCGTCACGGGACAAGGGGAGACGTACTATGATTCGGTCAGTATGTTTATTTTCTTCTTATTGGCTGGGCGCTATATTGAGCATAATGCACGCCTGAAAGCAGCCACCATGGCCAATGACTTGGTGGTGGTCGAGCCTGTTTTAGTACAAAAAATTGCCGAAGATAAAGACGCAGCTGCGCGTATCTTGCAGCTTCTAGAGCAAAATGCCCTTAATGAAACCCTTGCTGATAATGACACTGAACAAGTTGCTAACCCAAATAATGATTTAGCGGTTAATGACACAAGCGCTGTAGCAAAATCGATGCCTAACTTTATGCAAAGTATGGATGCCAATATCCAGCAGTTGACCTTGCGTATTGCTCAGGACTGGCAGCAATCCAATAATACGCCCGCCAGTCTCTCAAAAACGCAGCATACGCTAAATAACAAGCAAAAAGACAAACAGATGGTGACCGCTCATAGCTTGCAAGTGGGTGACATCATCATGGTGGAGGCTGGTTCAGAGATTATCAGCGATGGTATCTTGCTCAGCCCAACCGCTACCGTTTCGCAAAGCTTGCTGACAGGTGAGGGTGATTTAATCATCAAAACCCAAGGCGATTATATCGTTGGCGGCGCCCAAAACGACAGTCAGCCGTTTGAGATGTTGGTCACAGCTTTACCAGAAGACAGCCAGATAGGGTTGATTGATAGGCTGATGAACCGTGCCATGAGCGAAAAACCAAAACTCGCCCAGCAAGCAGATAAGCTGGCACGTTGGTTTGTGGCGCGGATTTTAGTATTGTCAGCTTTGGTATTTATCGGCTGGTATATCGTTGACCCAAGCCAAGCGATTTGGGCGACGGTTGCAGTCTTGGTGGCGACCTGTCCTTGTGCGCTGTCATTAGCGACACCGATTGCGCTGACGGTAGCGACCAATCGATTGGCGAGTTATGGCTTTTTAACCACACGTGGGCATACTTTGCAAACCCTTGCTGAGATTACCCATGTGGCGTTTGATAAGACCGGTACGCTCACTTACGGTAAGCCCAATCTATTAAATATCGAGCTAATAGCCGCTAATGTTGCGACGACAGATAAAATAGACATAAAGGATGCTAGTGACGAAAAGGACAAGCTATTAGCCATTGCCGCCGCGCTCGAAGTCGGTAGTCGCCATCCGATTGCTCACGCTCTGCTCACGGCAGCTTATCAATTGCACCTCCCAGCCACGCAAGCCTTGCAATATTATCCGGCAGGCGGCGTAGAAGCGATGATTGATGGGGTGCTATATCGCATTGGTCATGTGGATTTTGCCTTGAATAAAGCGAATAGTGATAATCATGACTTAGTCATTGATTTGGTTACTCATCGTGCCAGCTCGGCTGTGGTATTGTCTTGTCAGGATAGTCAGTCAAATGCATGGCAAGCGCTGGCCTGTTTTTACTTTAATGATAAGGTGCGTGATAGTGCTAAATCGATGCTTGATACGCTAAAAGAGCTTGGTATTGAGCCGGTCATGCTGACAGGTGACCCAAGCCCGCAAGCGCTAATAATGGCTGAGGACTTAGGTATGAAAGCCGCTTATAACGGTCTATTACCCACCGATAAAGTCAATCATATTCAAGCGCTGCAAGCAAAAGGCGCGGTTGTATTAATGGTCGGCGATGGTATTAATGATGCGCCAGTATTGGCCGCAGCCGATGTTTCAACCTCAATTGCGGGCGCGGCAGATTTAGCGCAAGTATCGAGTGACAGTATTATCCTAAATGGTCAGATTGAAGCTATTACTGCGGCGAAACGTATCGCTGATAAGACCAAGCGTATTATTAAGCAAAACTTGCGTTGGGCGCTCATTTATAATAGTAGTGTCTTGATACCGGCGGCTTTAGGCTATGTGCCGCCTTGGCTTGCGGCGATTGGTATGTCATTAAGCTCGTTACTTGTGGTATTAAATGCCCTGCGTCTAAAGCGTGCTTAATTTAAACCAGCTTAAACCCATTTAAATAAATTTCTGAAAATTACCCACAAAAAAACCGCCTTTATAAAAGACGGTTTTTTATTTAAATAACTACTAAACAGTGTTTAGCTTAGTCTTGTAGGTAACTTAGCAGACGCATAAATTCGATATACATCCATACTAACGTTGCAAGGATACCAATACTAAATAACCATTCGTAGTCTTCAGATACACCCATCGCCACACCGCGATCAATATTATCAAAGTCTAATAACAGGGTGAAAGAGGCGATAACAATCACGAATAAGCTAAAGCCGATAGCGATAGCGCCACCTTCAAATAAGAAGGGTAAGCTCGAACCGAACGCTAAAGACAGTACCCACTGCGCCACATAAACAAGCATGATGGCAATCAATGCTGAGGTGACGATTGAGCGGAATTTTTCAGTCACTTTAACCAAGCCTGAACGGTATAGCCCTAGCATTACGGCTGCGGTGACAAAGGTCGCACACATCGCAGTAACTGGCACGCTTGGGTACATGCGCATAAAGAATAGTGAGATACCACCTAAAAAGATACCTTCTAATAGAGCATAAGGTACGGCAAAGGTTTTGGCTTTTTGTGGTTTAAAAGTGATGAAAATAGCAAGACCAAAAGCGGCAAACATACTACCAAAAGCCGCCATGGTGATAAAACCTTGTGATAGGCCTGCCATCAACGCATAAAAGAAAAACCCAATACCAGTAATCGCCGATAAGCCAAGCAATAGACTGGTTTTTTGAATCACGCCCTTAACCGTCATCGGCGCGCCGCCAACGGCAAGCTCTGCACGACTGACAATAGGATTGGCCATAAAAATGTCCTTAATAAAATATAAATAACTGAGATGCCAGCTACTTTAGCAAAACCGCTATTATTGTCAACTGTGTTTGCGTGACAGCATACAAGGCTCTCAGCGACTATTACGCCGGTGATTCGCCCATGTATATAGAAATAGGGTGCGATAGTGAGTAGCTAAACAAACACGCCTAAAAGTGGCGTATGATAGAAGATATATGGGGTCAATTACGACAGTTAACAACGATAATTGATAAACATGCTAGTCTAAGCGCTGTTTTCTCGCTATCATTGCCCTGTACTTTAACGTTATGCCGAGTCGTTTTATGGAAAACTCAGCGCAGTCCGCCCGATTGCCGCACTTACATGAATCAGAGCTGTTCCACGCTATCAAAAATCCTGCTTTTAGGCGTATCGGTCTGATGGGCCGCGCGGGAAAACGTAGTGTGACCCAAAGTTTGGTGCAGATTGCCCAAACCATCAATGACATGAATTTAACATTGATTATGGATGTACAAACGGCCAATTTACCGACGTTAAACCTGACTGAGATTGAGCGCGTCAAAATCGTCAAGCGCAGTTTAATTGGCGAGATTTGTGACTTGGTCATCGTGGTCGGTGGTGATGGCTCGATATTGCATGCCGCTGAAGCACTGGCACGCTACCGTGTCCCTGTATTGGGGGTCAACCGTGGTCGCCTTGGTTTCTTGGCCGATGTAAAGCCTGATGAAGCCGCCTTTAAATTACGCCAAGTATTGATGGGCGATTATCAGTTAGACCATAGGTTTTTGCTCACCATGGAGATTCGTGAAGGTCGCAAGATTATTCATGAAGATATGGCGCTTAACGATGTGGTATTACATGCGGGTAAATCGGTGCACATGATTGATTTTCAGATGAAAATTGATGGTCATGATGTTTACCGCCAGCATAGTGATGGGCTTATTGTCGCAACGCCAACGGGTTCAACGGCTTATGCACTCTCTGGCGGTGGTCCTATCATTCACCCGAGTATGGATGCGATTTGTTTGGTGCCGATGCATCCGCACACTTTGTCTAGTCGCCCGATTGTGGTGAGTGGGACGAGTGAGATTTGTATTCGTATCCATGAGGACAATCGCACCCAGCCGCAGGTGAGCGCCGATGGCAAGCCCAGTATACCGCTTGACCAAGAGCAACGCCTGTACATTCGCAAGCACCCTGATAAGCTGACCTTGTTACATCCACCTGGGTTTGATTTTTATGAGGCCTGCCGCACCAAATTACACTGGAACGTCCATGCCGAAGAATTCAGTATGGATGTTGATGATGATATTATAGAAGAATAAGCGCATCGATGATAAAAAGTCTGTCCGATAAGGCTTTTTATATAAAATATAGTAGTGGAGAGTAGGTACGATGGACAAACAAACGATATTAGCAAGTGTCACCCCCGAAGTGGTCGATCAATTCCGTTTGGCGATTGAGATAGGTAAGTGGCCAGATGGTCGTAAGCTCACGCCTGAGCAGCGCGAAACTTGTATGCAAGCGGTGATGGTTTGGGAGCATGAGCATCTGCCGCCAGCCGAGCGTACCGGTTATATCCATAAACCTGTAAAAGACGATGGCTCTATTGTGGGCGCTGAATGTGATGTCGAACACGAGCATCATTATCCCAATATGCCCAATCCTAAAGGTGCGGTGCAGCCGGTCAAATTTCGCAATAAATAGATTAACATCGAAGTTTTTGGATAAAAATCCACGCCCATAAAAAAGCCACGCTATCATCATAGCGTGGCTTTTTTATGTATCAATATGGCATCACTACATAGCTACATCACTATAGCGCGCTGGTATCAACACTTGGACGCGGCGTTAATGGATTTTTTTCCATCAAAAACCCTTGCCAACCCCAATGTAAGAAATTGCGGATATTGGCATGGTCCGTACCCTTTGGGGTCGCTTGAACCTTGGCATAATGCTCACCGAACAGCTGTAGGGTGTCTAATTGATTTAAGCCATGGTGCTTAGCAAAGCCAAAAATCTTGGCGCTGCCTTCGTTTTCGCCTGCAGCGTTATGGATCAAGCCATTCACAAAAGGCGCTGGTGCATAGCGATAAAAATCATCAATAAAGCTGATGACATCATTGAATCCAATGGCTCTTTTATTCAAACCATTAAGTAGAGCCGATACATCTGATTGGCGGATACTCATAAATACATGACCTCAGAGCAGATTAGAAAGCAAAAATAGGGTGCTTAATTTATGCCCAATAATTATTGATAGTTAGATAGTAAGCGAACCATTTAGCGATTGAAATAGTCTTCATCATCGAATGAAGGCGCAAAGCTGCCTTGTTCAAGATGTTGCATTTGCGACTGTACCGTACGCTCATGCTGGATACGCTGATAAATCTCTTCACGGTGTACGGCAATATCTTTAGGTGCATTCACACCGATTCGTACTTGATTGCCCTTGACACCTAGGACAGTCACACTGACCTCGTCGCCAATCATTAGCGTTTCGCCCACGCGGCGTGTCAAAATTAACATGCGTCACACTCCTTATGTCGCATCAACAGATTATTACTCATCAGATTGCGTCTCAATTACAGGACATCACCGCAGCACTAAATAAGCAAGGTATTCATCATAAAAACAATGCTTAAGGTGGTGCCAATAGCGGTAATGATAGGTAGATTCATTTAGCCCAAATGAAAGCCCCATTATAGGGGGCATAACAGATACTGTCACGGGTTTTCACAAAACTATTAGGTATATACTTACCTTAGCAATAGTAATAAAAGAAAATAGAGCCTAATAAGACTCTATTTAATTAAAATTTGCTAAAAATAATCAATCGTTATTTGCTTAATAAGTATGCAACCCGCTTTGGTTTTTATTAAAGTGCTCATGCTTATAATGTATAAACGCTAGCCATTAAATATTATAACCCAGCAATTTTGCTGTCACCGTCTTCACGGTCAAGCCCAAAGGCCGTGTGCAATGATTTGACCGCTTTTTCTAAATGCTGCTCTTGGATAAGTACAGACACTTTGATTTCACTGGTCGATATCATTTGGATATTAATATTATTTTCAGCCAAGGTTTGGAACATAAGGCTTGCAACACCAGCATGCGAGCGCATACCAACACCGACCAATGACACTTTAACCACTTCGTTATTGGCCAATATCTCTTTGGCACCAATCTCATCTTTTACTTCATCTTCTAGCACTTTCATGGTTTTATCCATGTCAGTACGGTTGACGGTAAAGGTGAAGTCGGTGGTGCCGTTGGTCGATAGGTTTTGGACGATCATATCGATTTCGATATTGGCGCGACCGATAGGGCTTAGGATGGCAGAGGCGATACCAGGGTGATCAGGCACACCGCGCACGACTATTTTTGCTTCGTCGCGATTAAAAGCGATACCTGAGATGATTGCCTGTTCCATGTTGTCTCCTTCGTCTATCGTAATTAGGGTGCCGACATTGTCTTGAAAGTCTTGGTCGAAGCTACCATCGTTGTTTTCATCAAAGCTAGATAATACGCGCAGTGGCACGCCGTATTTGCCAGCGAACTCTACTGAGCGAATCTGTAAAATCTTGGAGCCAAGGCTTGCCATCTCAAGCATTTCTTCAAAGGTAATCTTTTCAAGTTTTTTGGCTTTTGAGGTGACGCGTGGGTCGGTGGTATAAACGCCATCGACATCAGTATAGATTTGGCATTCATCAGCGCCCAATGCTGCGGCAATGGCAACACCTGTCGTATCAGAGCCGCCGCGACCTAATGTCGTCGCGTTGCCTTCTTCATCGATACCTTGGAAGCCTGCGACGATAACGACGTTGCCCGCATCTAGTTGCTCACGAATGTTTTTATCATCGATGCTTTCGATACGCGCTTTATTATAGGCGCTATCGGTTTTAATGGCGACTTGGCGACCGGTGAATGAACGGGCGCCAACCCCCAACTCTTTAATCGCCATCGCAAGTAAAGAGATAGAGACTTGTTCGCCCGTTGAGACCATTTGGTCGTATTCGCGTGGGTCAGGTTGGCTGCTGATTTGGCGTGCTAAATCGATCAAACGGTTGGTTTCGCCGCTCATGGCAGACACCACCACAATCACTTGATGACCGTTGTCATGCCAGCGTTTGACTCGTTTGGCGACATTTTTGATGCGGTCGATACTGCCCATCGAGGTGCCGCCGTATTTTTGTACTATTAACGCCATAAAAATCTACCTATTATTCACCAATGGCCATCTGTTACTTATCGACATCAATCCATCATGGCGCTGTTTGCAACGACAGTGCTAGATTCATTTTAATAACGATAAAGCCGGATTATAAAAACTGCGCCCTGTATTTTACTTTCTGATATTTTACGCTCTGCTGTTTTACTATTGATAGCTAGTGACTAGATATGCTGACCTGCATCTAAGCGTGGTACTTTATACCATATTAGCGCCATAACTTTAAGTGCTAGCAAGCATTAGATGTATGGCGATTGGTTATAACCGTTATAACCAATCATCTATTAGCCTAAGCTTAATACTTAACCAAGCTGCTCTGCAATCCACGCAGATAGCGCATTGATAACCGCGCTGGTGTTGGCAGCTTTTGGTGCGCCGCCTTGGGCATAGTCAGGCTTACCGCCACCTTTACCACCCAGCTCACCTGCCAAATGACGAATGATATCACCGGCTTTTACTTTAGCGGTAACAGATTTTGCCACACTAGCGGCTAATGCCAATTGCTCATCTTTATCACCAATCAATACAATCACGCTATCAGGAAGTTTTGATTTGATATCGTCCATCAGGGTACGGATGGATTTACCATCAACGCCGCTTAAAGTACTGATAAGCACCGGTGTACCAGCAATGGTCTGTACGTCATCGAGCAAATTAGCGGCTTGGGCGCTGGCGATTTTTTGCTCTAAACGTTCGAGCTGTTTTTCCAAATCGCGCTGCTTATCGGCCATGGTACGCACACGCTGTGCAACCTCTGGACGTTTCACTTTTAGCTGACTGGCAAGCTCGCTGAGTTGTTGCTCACTTTGCTGAATGTTTTTAATGGCATTCATACCGGTGACCGCTTCAATACGGCGAATGCCCGCCGCAATACCGGATTCGCTGGTAATTTTTAAGACACCAATATCACCAGTGCGTTTAACGTGCAGACCACCGCATAGCTCAATAGAAAATGGCTGACGCTGACCATCCACAATACTGTCGGTTCCCATGGTTAAGACCCGCACGTCGTTACCATATTTTTCGCCAAATAACGCCATCGCACCTTGCTTCATCGCTTCATCGATAGACATGTGCTCGATACGGGCAGGGGTGTTGGCTTGAATTTGCTCATTGACAAGGCGTTCGATACGGCTGATTTCAGCGGCGCTAACAGGTTTGTCATAAGAGAAGTCAAAACGTAATACCTCGCTTGAAACCAATGAGCCTTTTTGTGTGACTTCATTACCCAATACTTGTCTTAGCGCGGCATGCAATAGATGCGTGGCCGAGTGGTTTTTGGCACTAGCGGCACGAATGCTCGATAATACTTGTGCATCGGCTGTTTGCTGGGCGTTAATCTCGCCCATGGTAACCACGCCATAATGAATAATAGCTTGCCCAGATTTTTTGGTGTCTTGCACTTCAAAAACACCCGTTGCAGTGCGGATTTCGCCCAGCTCACCAACCTGACCACCGCCTTCAGCATAAAACGGTGTACGGTCAAGGACAACAACGCCTTCCATGCCCTCAGCTAAGCTCTCGGCTGGATTGCCATCTTGATAAAGGGCATGAATAATCACGCCATCTTCTTCAAGCTGCTCATAACCGATAAAGGTGGTTGGGTTTTCTACTTGGATAACGCTGCTGTAATCGACATCAAATTTGCCGGCATCACGCGCCCGTTCACGCTGTGCTTGCATGTGCTCATCAAACTCCGCTTCATCAATCACAATACCGCGCTCACGCGTGATATCAGCGGTCAAGTCAACGGGGAAGCCGTAAGTATCATATAGCTTAAATGCCGCCTCGCCAGAAAGCGTATCCCCATCTTGCAAGCCTTCAAGCTCACTAGCAAGTAAGCGTAAACCTTGTGCTAGGGTTTTAGCAAATTGGGCTTCTTCTTTTTGAATGGCGTTTTCGATGACGCTTTGCTTATCTTTTAGCTCTGGGTAGGCAGTACCCATCTCAGCAACCAAAGGCGCAACCATTTTATAAAAGAAGTCGCTATCGGCACCAAGCTTATTACCGTGACGCACCGCACGGCGAATAACGCGGCGCAGTACATAACCGCGACCTTCGTTACTTGGGGTGACGCCATCAGCAATCAAAAATGCCACGGCACGGATATGGTCGGCGATGACTTTTAAGGAAGATTGTTGCTCGTTTTCAATACCTAAAATCTCAGCCGCCGCATCCATTAGATGGACAAACAAATCTATCTCATAATTGCCATGGACGCCTTGCATAATGGCACTGATTCGCTCAAGACCCATGCCGGTATCGACGCTTGGGGCTGGTAGCGGCAGCATAGTACCGTCTTTTTGACGGTTAAACTGCATAAAGACACAGTTCCAAATCTCAATATAACGGTCGCCATCTTCTTCAGGCGTACCCGGCAAACCGCCTTCGATATCAGCGCCATGGTCATAAAACACTTCGGTACAAGGACCGCATGGACCGGTATCACCCATCGTCCAAAAGTTATCAGAGGCGTAAGGCGCGCCTTTATTATCACCAATACGAATAATACGCTCGCTTGGGATACCGATGTCTTTATGCCAAATATCAAAGGCTTCGTCATCGGTTGCATAAATGGTCACATACAAGCGGTCTTTATCGATTGCCAACCATTCATCTGAGGTTAAAAACTCCCAGATATAAGCAATACCAGCTTGCTTAAAGTAATCACCAAAAGAGAAGTTACCCAGCATCTCAAAAAACGTATGATGGCGCGCCGTATAACCAACATTATCCAAATCGTTGTGTTTACCGCCGGCACGTACGCATTTTTGTGAGCTCACGGCACGCGTATAGTCACGCGGCTCCATGCCCAAAAAGGTTTCTTTAAACTGATTCATGCCGGCATTGGTGAATAGTAATGTCGGGTCATTGTACGGAATCAAGCTCGACGAGGCGACGGGGGTGTGCTGCTTGCTTATGAAAAAATCGATAAAAGCTTGACGAATATCGGCTGAGCGAAATGGCTGGCTCACAGCGGCTCCTTACTGACGGATGTATTGAGTAAAATAAGTAAAATAATTTTGCAAGCGATTTTAGCACAAACGTGCCAAGGGTGTTGAAGATTCATAAGCAAACACCGGGTAAATACGGCTTAAGTTTCGTTATTAAGCAGGCGCTTGCATTGAACATCTGCTCTTATTAAATCGCTATATATTGAATAAATACTTTAGGTTTTATAGAAAGATTGTCGCATTATCGTTATTGCATTAACCGACTAGGGTCAATTAGTCAGTTAAATAAATAGCCGGTTAAATGAATTGCCGGTTAAATAAATCAGTTGGTTAGTATAGTCACATCGGTTTTATCAAGCTTATCTTGAATGAGTGGATGCGACTCAATCACCTGTACAGGCATATAGCGTAGCTGCAAGCGAATCGGTAGATAGTCAGGGAAATTATCGGCCATATCTTGGCTGATAATCGCTTCGATTTGACGGACATCGTAGGAGCTGGGCGTTGTTTCGCCGCGAATCACCGCGCGCACGACTTGATTGGTGTCGCTTTTATCAAACTGCGTATTGGTCAGCACATTGCCTTTATCACTAAAGTAGCTATTAATCGTCTCTTTGACGCTGCTTTCAAACACCTGCTGTTTGGCGTTGGTTTGTAGATTAATGGTCAAATAAGTTCCTAATCCGCCCAATAACAATAATGTCACCGCATTACGCTGCAAAAAAGTCAGATAGGTGTTGGACTTATAATCGTCTTTAACCAAACGGCGAAAGCCCAAAACCCATAATACCAGCGCATTGGTAAATTGAATGGCAAGGATGTTAGTCATAGCCAGCAAGAGTGCGCCAAACCCAAGCTGAAGCTCGCCATTGGCAAATAAAATACCACTGGCAGCAAGGGGCGGCACCAATGCTGTCGCCACCGCGACGCCAACCACTGCCACCGACAGATGCGGAGAAACCATGGCATAAGCACCAGCCGTACCACCAGCAAGGGCAATCATCAAATCCATCGACGTCGGCTGCGTGCGCGATAGTATCTCTGCCGTTAGCGGTTGGTCTTTGTGTAACCAGCCGACGATAAAGCCCACCAATACCACCAAAGAGATGCCTAGAAACACGGTAATAAGTGACTTACGTAGTAGCGGCATACGATGGTCGATAATCGCTAATGCCACCCCAGTGATAGGACCCAACATCATGGCGACCAACATCGCACCAATGACCACCGCAGCTGAGTTGGTCACCAGTCCATAGCTTGCGATAATAGCCGAGAGGATATTCATGATGAAATACATTTTGCTCGGCAGCGCATTGGCCTCAATCCTAACGCGCACTTCTGGATAGTCTACTTTTTTATTACTAAACTGTTCAGCGACAAACTGCTTATAAGATTCAAGTTTGGCTTCCTTTTTTTCTTTTACCTCTTCGCCTTCTTCATTGTCTTCTTCATCGCTCTTATGGTTATCATCGCTAACCTCATCTTCTTCTAAAACATGAGCAGCGGTTTGAGTACTGTTTTGCTTTTTATTAATTGGCGGCTCATTTTTGTTGATGTTTTTCTCATCGTTCATTGCTTGAGGTTTAGTCGTAGGAACAGCCACTTGTTCCTGATTGAGCGCTTCTTTTTCTTCCATGTTTTCTGGGAAGCTTTCTTCATCTGTCAGCTCATGAGCTTGTGCATCGTTTGAATGCTGTTGACTAAAATCCGTTTCATCAGCTTCTACGCTTACTTCTGCATCGGCATCGTCCTGAAAAAAATCTTCCTCGGTGCTTAGAAAATCCGACTCTGTATGATCATTCACGGCTTGAGAGTCTGTGTCAGGAGTTTCTAATGAGGCAACCACCACATCAGGCGCAACGGTTTCCATCTTTATCTTCGCTTCTGGTGCTTGCGCCGCTGCCGACTCTTTAGCAACTTCTTTATCGCTGTTATTGTCGGCATCAACATTTTCAACAGCCGCATCCTGTGCTGCTGGTTCAGCAATGTTGTCATCAATGTCATCATTAATGTTATTGACGACTTTAGATTCAAAATCGTTTTGGGATTTATCGACAGGCAGTGAACGGTTAGTAGTGTCAGTATTAGATGAGGTCATAGAAGCAAGCTTAGCTAATGAGTAAGGATAGAAGAGTGCAAACTAGCAAATGCAAGTGGCAGAATGCATGTAAGAGTACAGGAAACTCACTATTGTAATGATAAATTCATCATAGCGTATGAACTTTTTGCGACTCAAGGATGAGAGGTACAGAGGAGTTGAGCAGGCAAAAAATAGCCAATATACTGCTTTTCTCCTTATTGAAAGTGCATAGCGCAAATCAATAATTATAATATGGCTTTCAATATGAATCACTTGCTATGAATGGGCTGCGGGTCTATAAGAAAACACTTACTTTTTGTGTGGATTTAGTGTATAAAGGTGTTATACCCACACAATAAATGAGGAATATATCATGAACTGGCCACTATTCTCTGTCATCTATTCGATAGCCGCAACCGTTACCATCGGCGTATTTATGATTGGTGCATTGGTCACGGGTTTTAACGAGATTCCGCATATTCAAATAGCGGTAGCAGCAGGTTTCCTGGCGTCTATTCCTGCCGCACTCATCTTTACCAAAAAAGTCGGTAGTATCACTGGTAAAGAAGATGGTTATAAAGCGTAATTTCTTAAAAGCAATCGATTTCAAAAAGCTATCAATAATAAAAATAAATGATGCTTAGTTTTTGACTGTGTATAAAGTAAAAAAACAGCCCTTAATAAAGAGGCTGTTTTTTATTGTCATGTAGTTTGTATTAAAAGAGTTTGTATTGCTTTAAACAAAAAAAGACCTTGATTACGCATCAAGGTCTTTTTTATTCATTTGCACTAACTGCTAACTATTTGAGCTCAACGGTTGCGCCATTTTCGATATTGGCATAAACCTCTAGCACATCCCAGTTAGTCAGACGTACACAGCCTGCTGAGGCTTGACGGCTGATACCTTCAGGCTTTGGTGAGCCATGGATACCATATGAGGGTTTAGATAAGCCCATCCATACAACACCGACAGGGCTGTTTGGGCCTGGTGGTAGCATATGGATTTTTTTATCTGTGCCCTTACCAACGGTTGCTTTATACCAAGGCATTTTTACCTTGTTAATGATTTTAAACGAACCTTGCGGTGATGGCGTCGCGTCACTACCAATGGTGGTTGGGTAAGTGGCAACCAGCTTATCATCGTTATAAGCATATAAGGTTTTATCGGCTTTATTGGCAACGACGCGGTTGATACGTTGCTTAAGCGGCGCACGGGTATTCAAAACAGTAATGGTTTCGCCCGCTTTATATTGCTTGTTTTTATTCAGCTTATCTAAATAGCGCACATCCATATGGAAGCGCTCACCAAACATCTCTTTAATGTCTTGATAATATAAGCCTTTCATTTTTGACTTGGCTTCTGAGCCTGCAGGCATGTTAGCAAAGTTAGTATTCACATCATCTTCAGTGATGGTATAAGTCACAAGTACGGGCTTATTGGCGGGGATATTTTTATTTAAAGCATCCCACGTTTTTTGGTCCATTTTGCCCGTTGCTGGCAAGCCTTTCATGGTTTGAAAGTTAATAAGTGCTTTTTTACTGTTCATGCCCCAGCCGCCATCGATAGCACCAGGAGAGGCGTGGTTCCAATCCAATAGCGCCTGCATTTTGATGGTCATTGCCGAGTTGACTTTCATATTCGGTGTCCATGTGGCACCGTTTACTTGTTTGGCATAATTAGATAAATTCAGTGTGGTATGCTTTTTACCGTCGATATCTTCGATGCTCTTAATCGCAGGGTCATTTGCGCTATCAGCGGTCGATGTAGAAGGGGCAGCAACGGCTTGACCTTCGCTGATATCGTCAGTGCTATCAGACTGCACATCTTTAAGAGACAGCTCTTCTACGGTCATATTATCAGCGCTAACCGCTGCTGAATTGGCTTCAGCTTCTTGCTTTGAGTCAATCAGCTGAGTCATACGGTCAGCTGGCTTGGCTTTATTCGCCTGATTAGCAGTTGGCTGAACAGTAGTACGAGAATCAATTGAGCTGCTACGGCTTTCTTGCACATCCAAGCTTACTTTCTTAGCGATGCTAGGCATTGAGTCAGCTTTGCGTACTGGTAGGGCGCGCGTCGTGTCGGCAGGTGCAGCAACAGCGCTGACACTGGCACTAACGATAGCAATTGAGATGGCGGTAATAAGAGGCTTCATTTTCATCATATTGGCATACTTATGGTTATAACTAATGGCGCTATTATGCGCATAATTTGGATGCTTCGCAAACTTTTGACACATCTTTTTTCGTTTAGGGCTTGCTAAACGTCAACTGTTGACGTATTCACTACAGTTGGGAAATAATTTAGTCATGCTGGATATAGGGTTGCCGTTAATTATTGCTACAATGGTTAATTTTCTACTTTATAGTCAAATATTATCCTAATGCTCAATCTCATTTGCCCAAATACCTAAACTTGCTAAATTTAACTATATTAGTCGGTAAGCAAGTAGATAGGCAGTTTTTTGCCGTAAAAAACCCAGTCAGCACAATACACAGTTATTGGCGCATCATGACGTTTGCGTCTATAATGGGTGACGAGTTTTTATTTAATAAATCAGCTGCTAATTAAAAGCGATTTAACCCATACGCATGTAGTTAGTAAGCATGTAAATCAGTAAGGTGCGATATGTCAGAAGACCAAACCATGAGCGCAGAAGAGTTTCAAAATCAGTACTTTGATGATGAGTCGCAAGGCTTGGATAATGAGCCGGAGTATGATTTAGAGACAGGTATGCTCGGTGAGCACGATGAGTTTGCCAACCTGCATGCAGAGCTTGAAGAGGCGCGTGAGCAGCTGGTCAGTATCCGTGATTTTATTCGTTTTGCCGTCACCCAGCTACGCAATTATGATGTGGTGGTCGCTCAAGGAACGACAGATGAGTTCGCTGAAGCCTCTGCCATTGTGTTGCATTCTTTATCTTTAGATTGGGCTGCCAATGATCAGATTTTGGATTGCCGCCTGACCACATCAGAGAAGCAGCAGGTATTGAGTTTATTAGAAGAGCGCATCGCTGAGCGTAAGCCATTAAGCTATTTGATTAATTTATCGTATTTCTGTGACTTGCCTTTTTATGTCGATGAGCGCGTTCTAATTCCACGCTCGCCAATCGCTGAGCTGATTCGTCAGCAGTTCCATCCATACTTTGAAGTAAGCGAGCTGGCAAAACCGATAGGCGTTAGTATCAATAATCAAGCGCCGGCTTTTTATGATCATGGCTTAGAGATTAAACAGCTATCACAGCCCGAGCGTATTTTAGATTTATGCACCGGTTCTGGCTGTATTGCGATTGCACTTGCCACACGTTTTGTCGATGCATTGGTCGATGCCGTTGATATCGATAAAGGGGCGCTGGAAGTCGCGATGGTCAACGTCGATCATCATGACTTAGGTCATCAAGTCAATGTGATTGAATCTGACTTATTTGCTAAGATTCCGGCTGAGCATCAATACGAGTTGATTGTCACCAATCCTCCGTATGTCGATGCCGCTATCATGGCAGATTTGCCCCCTGAGTTTTTATATGAGCCTGAGCATGCGCTTGCAGCCGGTCAAGACGGGCTGGATTTGGTACATCGTATCTTGTTTGAAGCGCCAGATTATCTAAGCCCTGAAGGTCTGCTGGTCTGTGAAGTGGGCGATAGTGAGTGGGCATTAAAACAGGCTTATCCTGAGATTCAGTTTGATTGGTTAAGGTTTGCTCACGGCGGTCATGGTATCTTTGCTATTACTTATGATGAGCTCATGACCCATCGCCAGTTATTTGCCGCTTATGTGCAATTATTGGATAGCAATCAATAAAGTAAGTTTGACATTGACACTATAATTAAAAATCAGCAATTAAAAATCGACTTCATTTGTTTAAGGATAAATATGGCTGGCAATAGTATTGGACAGGTTTTTACGGTAACGACGTGCGGTGAGTCGCATGGTGCAGGCCTGATGGCTATCGTCGATGGCGTGCCACCAGGTTTGGAATTATGTGAAGCAGATTTGCAGGTAGATTTGGATCGCCGTAAACCTGGGACGTCTAAATACTCGACCCAGCGCCGTGAATCTGACGAAGTAGAAATCATTTCTGGCGTCTTTGAAGGTAAAACGACGGGCACATCGATTGGGCTTTTGATTCGTAACACCAATCAAAAATCAAAAGATTATAGTGAAATAAAAGACACTTTTCGGCCCGGTCATGCCGACTATACCTATAGTATGAAATACGGCTTTCGCGATTATCGCGGCGGCGGTCGTTCATCTGCGCGTGAAACGGCCATGCGTGTGGCGGCAGGTGCTATCGCTAAGAAATACTTGCATCAGCGCTTAGGCGTACAAGTGCGCGGGCATGTTACCCAAATTGGTTCGGAATACAGTCAAGTGCTAGACCCAAGTCAAATCGACTGGGATTTTGTCAATAGCAACCCATTCTTTTGTGCTGATCAAGAAGCAGTCAGCCGCTTTGAAGTCTTGATAGACAGCTTGCGCCGTGAAGGAACGAGCTGCGGAGCACGTTTGGAGATTATCGCCAGTGGTGTGCCTGTCGGACTGGGTGAGCCGGTATTTGACCGCCTAGACGCTGATATTGCCCATGCCATGATGAGTATTAATGCCGTTAAAGGCGTTGAAGTTGGTGATGGTATGGCGGTGGCAGGGCAGTTTGGGCATCGCTCACGTGATGAGATGACCCCCGATGGTTTTACCGCTAATCATGCAGGCGGTATCTTGGGCGGTATCTCGTCAGGACAAGATATCCGTGTCAGTATTGCACTGAAGCCAACCTCTAGTATTACCACGGCTGGCAAGAGTATCAATACAGATGGGGAAGCGATTGAGATGCTGACTAAAGGTCGTCATGACCCTTGCGTAGGTGTGCGAGCAACGCCCATTGCAGAAGCGATGTTAGCGATTGTATTGCTTGATCATTATCTGCGTCATCGTGGTCAAAATGCGGATATTAAGCAACCAGTCCAATCGATTACTTAGATTTTCTGCCATACACTTATTTGCCCTTTGCCGCATCTACTGCTGTTCTATTAGATACGTTAGAGGGTTTTTTTATGCATGCTTAAAACTGTAATGATTCAGGTTATATATTCTAATTTAAATATTGTACGTCTTGCTTAATCAAACAAATAAATCTGGTTTTATTTATCAGTTAAAGGAACTTAAAACATGAGTAACTATTTAGATGCCGTTATTGTCGAACATAATCCCTCACAAAAAAAGATAGACAAAGCAGTGATTTGGCTGCATGGTTTGGGGGCTAGTGGTCATGACTTTGAGCCAGTCGTACCACAGTTAGGTCTTGCGGATGACATGGCGGTACGTTTTATCTTTCCTCATGCCCCCAATCGCCCAGTAACGGTCAATGGCGGCATGGTCATGCCCGCATGGTATGATATATTAGAGATGAGCCTTGAGCGCAAAGTCGATATCGCGCAGATTGAAGAGTCCTCACAGCAAATCCATGACTTGATTGCTCGTGAAATCGAGCGCGGTGTTAAACCTGAACATATTGTGATTGCGGGATTTTCGCAGGGCGGGGCAGTCGCGTATCATGTGGCGCTCGGCTATCCACAGCGCTTAGCAGGATTGATGGCACTGTCTACGTATCTTGCGACCAATGACAATATTGATTATAGTGAGGCTAATAAAGACATGCCGATATTGATAGAGCATGGTACGCACGACCCTGTTGTTCCTGTGGTTTTAGGTGAGCAGGCACAGGAGTTGTTATCAGCGAAAGGCTACAGTGTCGTTTATCATACCTATCCGATGGCGCATCAAGTTTGCATGCCGCAGATTCAAAATATTGGTAAATGGATGAATAAAGTTTTGGCATAGCACCTTAAGCTGTAACTTAATGTAATACGGACTGCTTATAGGTTGAAAGTCTATGGGTAAGTCCTATATAATAGTCAGTCTTATTGGGGATGTTCTGGCTTCGACGCTGGTGATGAAACTCAATGATGCATGTCGAGAGTGTATGTCCTCTCGTTAATCAAACATATATTGTTATAGTCGCAAACGACGAAACTTACGCTCTAGCAGCTTAAACCCTGCTTACTTGGTTGCTGATCACCTACAGTTGGTCAACTAAGTTGAAGCGTCCGCATGTAGGCTCGCCACAAGTGATTGTCTCAATCGCTTGGGTTCAAAAGTAGAGAATCGTCCAATCCATCCTGACTGTCGGATCGGTGCGGATTAAAACTAAAGACAGAAACTAAACATGTAGATTCATGAGCGTAATGCTGGCGGACGCGGGTTCAACTCCCGCCATCTCCACCAAATACTAAAAATCCGATCACTTAACGTGGTCGGATTTTTTTTGATCTTATGATTAATTGTTATATAAGGGTGTGTCAGGATAGATAGAGTTGTGGTATTCCATTGTATGGACATCAATAATACAGTATCCATATTCATTAACTTACAATTCGAAAAAATATACTGTTTCTATTCGCACATTCATAGTAAAAGTGATAACCAACAGCCCTATTTTGTTTAACTAATTGATCAACTACTTTTTCATATTCATCTATATAATTGTTACAATCGACTTGATAGCCATCATTTGTGCGTATAAATCTAATAGTTTCGTTGGTAGGTAATTCACTACCTTCTACTAGACTTCCTATTTTAAGTAGGCCAGATTCATTAGATGATGTATCAAGTTTATTATTTAAATTAGAGTCGTCGTATCTTGCTAAATAATCTGAACCAATAACTTGTTCAATAGATTTTATCTTGAAAGATAAATCTGTTGAATCAATTTTATGCATTTGCGACCAAGAGCCAACTGCTCTTAAGTCTTCGTCCAGAAATTGTAAACTATAGATGTAATATTTGTTATTCTTAACTAACAAATAATATATACTTTCATTTGAATCTTGATTGCTAGATAAGTAATACATTCCGTCAACTTTTTCGGGTTTAAAACCTTTACAATTTTCTTCTAGATCACACCTTTTGTAAGAAAAATAGATACCATCTGGAATGCTGACATTTACATCCTCTTTCACGGATGATTGAAAAGTATTAATATCTAATTTTGACTCTAGATTATTGCTATTAGATGTATTATTAGGCGAGCAAGCGCTGATTGAAGCTATTATAGCTAATAATACGATAACTATATATGAATGGGAATTGAACATATTCTATTAGCTTCATGTTGAAGGTGATTTAATATGACATAGGATGCATTTCTCTTCGCTCGAGATTTCTAACTTATATCAGATGGAATCTAGACTATTAATTCGATTCAATCTACTCGTTTGTAGTTCACTCCAATATCTGTATTAACTAAACGGTACTCAAAACCAAATTGCTTCTTAAAACTATCAATAATTTCTTTATCAACTTGGCTATTTTGACATGAATAGGAGCGAGTTAGGTGCCAATCATTAGCAATATTAAAGTTCATCATACATGTATCATCGATATTAATATTCTCTTCTCCAAGTGTAATGAAGTCAATATCAGCAAATTCATTAGGATCGATACCTAGTTTAATGAGTTCGCTATCTTGAAATTCGTAATCAATGATCCCTAAAGGATAAACTCCTAAAGTGTAAAGGCTATCCTTCTCGTTATCTTTCTTGATACTTGTAATATGAAATGACTGATTTGGATAGCCGTCTTCGGCTTGATCATTACTGAAACTGATTAGAAATGTTTCATTAGCACTGTAAGGAATAAGACCAAGTAGTAATTGCTTATAATAAATTTGAGATTTAGAGTGTTTTGAATCACCCTCAATGTCAAACATACCATTATCAAATTTCTTTATATTCAAAAAATCTTGACTAGAAATAGGTAACGTTAAACAGGGCACTTGTGCCAGCTCTTCTATTTGCCAATCTGGTATAGCGTTGTGACACTTTAGTACTTCATTGCCTAAAGTTTCGACTATAGCGTCGTCGCTAGAACTAGCTGTAATATCATCATTATTCTTGTTCTTTACAGCATCATTAGTATCGACTGTAGCAGTGCCTTCATTATTGACGTTGCATGCTGATAATGCAATACAAAACAAAGCTAATGATAAATATTTCATTTTAAATGTCCTTATCAAATATCTTCAAGAATGCCACGAGATTTTAAACTATCTGCTGAACCTTGATTGCCCAAATGTAAATGATCATGGTGGTTTTTCCAAAATGTTGTGCCTTTTAATGCGGGCACACCGCTTTTAGCTGAAGTACCTGTATAAAATGTTTGAAATCCGTAGGTTTTAAATACTTTGACCCACCTTTCATTTTCTAGTTTGTTAAAATTTTTTTGACCTGTATGTACAGGGCCGTTTCTATGGGCATTGTTCTTACCTAAGTATCGAAAATCTCCTGCACGGCCATTAAAATGAGATGAGCTCCCTTTAGATTCAGCCTTATGATTACTCCAACCAGTACCTTCATATTCTTGATACCCCATCTTCATCAATGTTCCGAGCGTTCCAGCCATAGTTAAACCATTTAAATAATATCTTTCCCTAAGGTTTTTACCTATATACGCAGGAATATGCCATTTATAACCCAACTTCTTATCAGGACTAATGTAGCTATTATGTTTTCTTTCATCTACTAAATAAACAGAGCCTCCATTTGGGATGTTTCCGCTTTTGAGGCTATCAGTACGAATATAAGCAGACTTACCTAGATTATGCTTCCTGCCTTTTTCATCATAATAAATGAACTCAGCATAACCAGTGGCGTTTGCGTTCTGCCTTTTAATTTTTCCATTGTGATAAATATGATAGCGAGTTGTATCGTTTGCTGCTTTATCTGTGATAACAGTCGTTATAGGGCGACCGTTCTTTTCAGTATGACTCTCTTCTTTTACAGGATTTGATTTGGGTTTAGTAACAGTCGGTTTAGTGGGCGGATTATCAACTGGTTTTGGCGGTGAGCTAGGAGTTTTATTGGCCGTTGTCGTAGGGCTAATTACTCCCTGCGCTTTGTTTTTTGCTGCCTCGTTAATGTTAATATGTTGAGTAAGCGCTCCTTTGAGGCAGCGAAGTGTCACTAATGATGTGCCATCGGTTAAACCAAATTTATATACAAAGCCTACCAGCATTTTGACATTGATGAGCCCTTGATTATTAGTTTGCTTAACTATTTTTCTACCTCTATAAAAAATCATGAATTTTGTGTTTTTGACTAACGCTTCATGGTTATCCTTTACCGCTATGTTAAAAGACTCTACGGGTAACAAAGCTCTTATCGTTTTACCCTCATGACTGCTACTAACTTTGAAATGTGATACCGCATGCAGCTTTCCTTTACCAGCCACACATATTTCTATATCTTGACCCACTTCAGCTGTGATATTAGATTCTATACCTTGATCGTCAGTGCGATGCTCTTTTGAGTTGCCTTCATAGATTAGGTAGTAGCGCATATTGGTAATTGGATTTTTAGTATCACCTTCAGCGATAGTGATATTAAAGGTAACCTCTTTTGGTACTTTAGACGAGGAAGGATGTTGAGCTTGTGGTTCGCTATTTTGCTCATTACGTTGATCTTGAGGAGATTTGTCTGGTACGGGACGCGGTTCCGGGGTACTTGGTTTATCTAATTTGCCGTTTGCTTTAATGCTACCTGTTATATCAATAGTATAGTGTTGAATCTTATCTGCTTTTTGAGTGATAACACTTGATTTGCTATTGACAGTAACTTTAATTACAGCGCCAGGATGACGAATAACGACAGGAATCCGACCTTCTTTATTGGAGGTGTAAGTATTCTTGATTTTACCTACTTTTGAATAGTATTTACCTTCTTTGTATTCAGATTCGATATTCACATTGACATCTGATACAGGCTCACCGTTTTCCTCAACTTTTATATAGATTTTGCGGTTGCAGCAGGTTTCAAGATCATAAAGTGCAAGTAGATCAATGTATTCACCTACGCCAACGTTATTTCCATCTGTACCATTAATCTTACCATTTGAAGTAATGAAACTTAAAACATGACCTGCGCCTTTTAAATGAGTACCTGCAATACAACCTGACTCTGTGATTTCAGTACCATTAATAACCTTTCCATAAAATTCGTTAATATTAAGATTACGTATTCGATTGCAAAGAATGTTTATCCACTCTTGAAAGGTTTTGACCTGTATTTCAGGGGATGACCTAAAGTTTTCTAAAGAACGAATATTATCCTTACCTGTCCAACCGCCTATCCAATTATTTTTCTTACTTTTATCTGAATTATTTTTTCTTGGGTTGTAGTAACCGCAATCGATAAGAGCGTCTTCCCCAAACTGAAAATATCCAACGTAACCAATTTGATTTATTACTCTTTGAGAAACAATATTGTTTCTATCGGTGTGTACTAACATTAAGTTTGATGAAGATTCTCTACGAGACAAAGCACACATAAAACCATTTCTATCGGCGTTAAATTGAATATCTTTAACTGGTTTCGGTTTTGGATAGGACATTTATACCTCTATGCTTGGTATTGAGAAAACATTCTTACGATTCTTTAATATAATTCAGAAGCATAAACATACTGCTCTAAAACAAATTTACCTTCAGAAAAACTATCGATATCTCCAAAATACTGATATTTTCCATTCGAGATTGGTTGCAACCAGTCATCACGATCAACTTTCAATAAAATATGTTTATCTTTCTTAGTATGATGAATGTAGTAAACATGTAGCGGACTGTTTTTGTCTCTAAACTCAGTAATCACAACATGGTTATAATTTGGATTTACTACTTGAGTACAAATTGAAGGTGCAAATAACCAATCAATTTTATTCATACCTATATCGTACCTAGCTAAATCGTTCTTAACATCCTGCCACGTAAAACCAAAATTTCTTTGGTCACACTTAGCATCAGAATCATAAGTAGTATAAAACTCTAAAACTACATCTTGAGTTACCTTTGAAACTGTAGGTGACTTCGAGACTACAGGAGTTTTAGGTGAAGGTTCAGCATTTACATAGCCTATAAGTACAGTAGTAAATAGCACAGGTAATAATATAATCTTGCAAAATGCTCTAATTGCCAAACGCATGATAATCCTCCTCTAAATCGTCATTTATGTTAGCTTCTGAATCAGATTCAGCTGTATCACTTTCATCACCTTCTTCAGGAGCGCAGCATTCTTCCTCATGTTCATGAACAATATCTTCAATCATATTCTCTATCATGAGAAGTTCTTCTGCATCTTCATGACCTATCATAATAACTTCAATCTCATCTTGTTCTGTACCATATATTCTAGGCGTTCTACCATCTTCTGGTAATACGCCGTAGAATTCAGTTCCCTTTGTATGATTTATTACTTTATATTTTCTACCTGCAGTTAACAGACCTGCTTCTAATAGCTGATTAAAATCAAAACGACGACTAAACAGCCCCGAAGTTGGCAAAGCTACTATTGGCGCATTGACTTTACCGCCCATCATCAAACTCTTCTTCACCGCCAGAACCTTAATCGTCCCCGGACACACAAGCTTAATTCCACCGTCATCGATTGTGATTGAAGCCCCACCTGACGTTTGCAGCTTAATCCGCTTAGGACTTGACAGATTCACCTGTCCTGACTCACTGCCAATCGTCATCGACTGCTGACTGTGCAATTGCAACTCACCGCCTTGTGCCTGTATGGCTACAGGTTTGGTATTGGCGCTGATATGTAACCCTGATAGATCGGCTTGACCACCAGCTCCAGAGAGGGAGTCAATCGTATTTGCCATCAGCATATAATTGCCTGCCACTACATCCGACTGCGTAGCGCCTGATTGTCTGACGATGGTTTTCGCAGACCATAGCGTATTGCTTGCAGATGCGAGGATACTGTCTTTACTGACTAGCAGTACATCAGGTGCGCCTAAGATTTCAGTATTTAGCGTGTCGTCTATTACTTGCGCCGCTGTTTGAAAGGCATCTATTGATGGGTTGGCGATATTCATTGCTTGGGTAGATTGTAAGTGCGCCTGCTTTGCCTCTTTAAAAGTTTCACTCAGCTCAGTGCCCATTCTTAACTGACGTTGTCCTGCATCATTGACCCAAGCCGATTCGTGCTCGCTTTGACTATGTCTGATATCAAAGGTGGATAGCAGTACACCGGTATCACCGGTGATTTGCAAACCATGGTCGGTTGCTAGATTAATCCCTTGTCCACAGTCTGTTGATTGATGATTACTAAAGCGATGACGTAGTACGCCTAATTCTAATACATGCTCATCAGCAGCGAAGATAGCTTGATCTGTGATGGTTGGCATCTCAATATTGGCGCGCCCCCCAGTATTTACCGTCCACTGCAGACCGACTTTGCTTGGCGTATCATCAAAGCTAAATGCTACTTCAGAATCTGTGCTGAGTCCGTATTGCGCAATACCGGATATCCAACCACTATGATTATCATCCTCTTGAATTTGTGAATGACCAAGAGCGCCGCCATGCCATCTAGGTGAAGCGCCATTTTTTAAATTATGGCGATTAGACCGCCCTGCATCCAAACAAGTGATATCTTTGTCATCCACATCGCCCATACCAATACCGTCATAAATAGAGCGGGTAATAACAGGGCTGTCTATATCACCATACCAATAGTTAAGGAGTACCGATTGTCCAAGTCTTGGAGAAAACTGCCAGCCATGTGACGCACCCGATGACAGTTGTAATGAACGTAGCGGTGGGGTAGTACCGTCATCATGAGGGCTGATACCTGACCAGACAGGGGTAGTGATAGTTTGCTGTAAACCGTTGTCAGTGACGTGTGATTCATAGCTTGGCGTGGTAGTGTCACCAGTCCGTGCTTGGGTAAGACCTATATAGCTATTGCTTACTAACGATAAGCTGCTGGGATAGGGGCAGTAGGGTGTGGTCGCACGTAAAAGGGTTGCGGATGCCCATATGCCAGTTTCAAATAAAAGCTCATAACCATGCTCAGGAATACTGATGAAACGATGCTGGGTAACCTTACGTAGCCAATCTTGAATAAAAGTGCGATTGTTATAAGAGACGCTATCACTGTCCGGCTCGATACCCATCACGTGAGCTTCTAAACAATGGGCAGAGAGACCGCCTATCGCAGGCAAGTCACTGATACTCACAGAAGAACCCGTATGGACTCCTCGCATGGCCCCCATAGCTCGGTAGGTTTCGCGCTGACAATTATTAGCAGCAACCCATTGAGCCGCAAGCTGTGCTGCTGCTTCATCGCTATTAATACGAGAGGGGGAGCCAAATAATATAGTGCTGTCATCTAATGCTAACGGTGATTCATCAGCTGCCTGACCCTCATAGATAATATCTGTTGCCAATCCATCAGCTTTTACCTGAACAGTAGCGCTACCCAGCTGTTTGACACTCATTTGTAGCGTATTAATCGTATCTTGTCCTGACTGAATAGAAGACTGAGCATAACGATAGTGCATCACTGACTGCTCAAGCTCATCTAAACGACTGGCCAAATACCAAGTACCGAGATTGTCTACCGAATCACCCGGCTGCCATAGGGCAAAAGCTCCAATATCCGTTAATACGCCTTTTATAAAGTCCCAGTCACTCAAGTTAGATTGAGTGCGCATCGGAAGCGAAGCGTTGAAGCGCTCTGATGCCAACAGCGCATCAGAAACCTGCCAATCAAAATCATAATGCGTAAGAATGCTAGTGATAATGCTAAGCGTAGACTGCTGTGTGAATGTGCGGCTATGTATAGATTGGGTCAATTGCCAATCAGGTGTAACAATGTCTAACGTATAAAAGTGCACGCCACCATCAGAATGTTGGTAATAAACCGCTTGAATAAGACCTGTACGGTAGGTTACACCCAAATCGGCTAAAGCACTGGATAAGCAAACAGATGTATTTAGTAAAGACAAACATTCGTTCGAATTTAAAAAAGTGTAACTATAAGCTAGTAACTGATTGGGTAATGTCTCATTAATGGCACTTGACCAAGAGAAGGTAGTTAAACTAAGAGCGATATTATCCTCTAAGTCTTTATTTATGGATACTTCATGAATGTTATTAGTCTTGGAGAGCATAGGTGATATTCCGATAACTGCGAAAATATTGCGCAGCCGGTCACTTAAAGGTAAGCACTGCTAAATTATTTGCTAAGAAAATTATAGAGTTTATTGAAATATTGTCAAGTATCTGTATAATCGATTCAAATATAATTATGATAAAGATGAACTTTAGTTATAATTTATCAGTTTTATTGCTGGTTTTTTCTTATTTTTGCGTTCTTATTGATGGCATTTCGCTTATGAATAATATTTATGCTACTAAGCTTTCTACTATAAATTTATTGTCTATTGTGTTGAGCACTGGGGTGTTAATAACGGGTTGTAGTGCCGGTGCCAAAAAAACACCACAACCTATTTCATCGCCGCCGCTGATTGCTAAAAAACTTCAGTCGCCATCATGGTCTTATTTACCAGAAGTCATCGCAGTAGATGATGAGAGTCAAGTAACGGCTGCCCAATGGATGCTAATTGCACAAAGTAATTATCAAGCACAAAAATATGCGCGCTCATTGCGAGCGGCTACAAAAGCTTTAGAGTTTGACGCGCAGTCGCTAGAAGCTCGTCAGCTCGCGATGTTGTCTGCTGTCAAAATCACTGAGACTAATATTGATAGTTATCAAGATGATGTGACGCTAAGTAGTAGTAATAAAAGCGAGTTGAAAACAACTTTGGAAAATTTGACGACGTTACTGAATACGTCAGATGAATAGGTTTGGGTATTAGGGTATGTCAATGAATCAAAAGAATTGGGTCTGCGGTGAGTAATCTTATGATAGGTAATGTCAGTAAAGTGACTAAATCGGCTATAGCTGGTTTTATTATTATGTGTTCAGCGATGAGTGTCGCCCATAGTGAGCTTTCAATCCAAGAAAGAGAGCCGGAATCTAGTATTACCAATCGATATGCTGCACTCAAAAATGCAGACGAAACATCTGTGGAGCTACATCAGCTGATTGCAGAATTGAATCAAAGAGTTACTGTCAATCCTGCCGATTCCCTAGCATGGGAGCTGTTGGCTCAGATTTACTATAGCAATGGTTATCATGCTAATGCTGTCTATGCCGCCAGTGAAGCTGTTGAAAAAGGCTATAGCACGCCGACTTTGAAAAAAGTCCTGCTCAACAGTAGTGCTATGGTGGCTCAAAATCAGCTCAAGGGGCATTACTTATCGACTGATGTAGATGAAGACTTCATAAAAGAGTATCAGAATGCCCTTAGCAAGATATACGGCTCAATATACGACTTTAATTATGATGAGTCTTTACCAAAACCTCCCGCGCCCATCGTAAGACCGAAAGCGCGTCAAATGAAAAGCACATCAAATTCACGCCACCGTGCGCCTATACCGAAAAAAGTAAAAACAACTGCCAAGAAAAAGACAGTAGTACAGAAGCCACGAGTTGCGCCAAAAGTGCTACCCGCTAAACAACCGATTAAAAGCTTGCCATCTAATAGCGGCAAATCAAGTACCGCTGATCCATTCAAGATCTTACGTTAAAACAGGTGCGTTTTATCCAGTGTGATAAAACCAGAATAGCAATTGCTTAGGTGACTTATATGGCCAATCAAGACAGTGTACAAAAGAAGCTTGCAAAAGTACGTGCGCCCCGAGTGCATCTTACTTATGACGTTGAAGTGGGCGACTCGATAGAGACGAAAGAGATTCCTTTTGTGGTGGGAGTACTAGGGGAATTCTCTGGTGACTCTGTACTTGAACAACCACGCTTAAAGGATAAAAAGTTTGTCGAAGTGGACTTAGATACTTTTGATGAGGTGATGTCAGGTTTAGCACCGCGTGCGACGTTTCGGGTTAGTAATGACTTGAGTGATAAAGGAGGCGAGTTTGCCGTTGACTTGGCATTCAATCGCATTGATGATTTTCGCCCAGAAGCAGTAGCCGCGCAAATTGAGCCATTGAAGCAGTTGGTACAAGCACGTGATCGACTGGCTGATTTGCGCAATAAAATCTCAGCCAACGAAAAGTTGGAGGATTTATTGGACGAGGTACTTAAAAATACTGAGCAAGTCAGAAAAATGGCCGAACAAAATCTAAGCGATGGGGAATAAGGTATGAGCGCTCAAGCCCAGTATGGTTCAGATATTATAGAAGAAAGCTTTGATTTGCTTGAAGATATCGTAAGTAAGAGCAACATTGCTAAATCCGATGATGAAAAAAACCGTGCCAAGTCACAAATTGCAGAGCTTGCTAATGAAGTCATGCAAGGTACAGTAACTTTATCGGATAATTTGGCAGCATCGATTGATGCCCGTATTGCCCAAATTGATGCGCTGATATCGAAGCAATTGACCACGGTCATGCACGCGCCTGAATTCCAAAAGCTGGAGTCTAGTTGGCGCGGTCTGCATTATTTATGCAGTCAGACACCTTCTAAATCCATGCTAAAAATACGCATGCTCAATACCACTAAGCGTGAATTGACAAAAGATTTTCAGTCGTCAATCGACTTTGATCAAAGTACGCTGTTTAAAAAAATATATGAAGAAGAGTTTGGTAGCTTCGGTGGCGAACCGTATGCCGCAATTGTCGGTGATTTTGAGTTCACGCGCCAAAATGCTGACATGTATTTGCTTGAACAATTGTCTCATGTGGCAGCTGCTGCGCATGCGCCGTTTGTATCAGCTGCTTCAGCTGAGATGTTTGGGCTTGAGTCCTTTACAGATATTGGACGCCCTCGTGATTTATCAAAGATATTTGAAACGGCGGAATATATACGCTGGCGTGCTTTTAGGCAGTCTGAAGATGCACGCTATGTGGCGCTTACTGTTCCTAGATTCTTAGGCCGTCTACCTTATAACCCTAAAGATGGCACAGTGGTCGAAGGTTTTAATTTTGTTGAAGAAGTTTCTGGTACAGACCACAGTGATTATTTATGGGTCAATGCGGCCTATGCTTTCGCGTCACGTTTGACGTCAGCTTTCTCTGATTATCGTTGGTGCGCCGCCATCCGCGGTGTTGAAGGAGGTGGGTTGGTTGAAGGCCTGCCTGTGCATACCTTTAAAACCGATGAAGGTGATTTGGCGCTCAAATGCCCAACGGAGATATCCATTACCGATCGCCGTGAAAAAGAGTTAAGTGATTTAGGATTTATACCGTTAGTGCATTGCAAAAACACCAACTATGCTGCCTTTTTCGGTGCGCAGTCTGTACAAAAAGCCAAGACTTATCAGAATGATGATGCCAATGCCAATGCGGTGCTATCCACTCAGTTGCAGTACATTATGGCGGTCTCACGCATTGCTCATTACTTAAAAGCCATGATGCGTGACAAGGTTGGTAGTTTTTTAGCGCCTGGTAATGTTGAGTCGTTTTTAAATGACTGGATTTCACGTTACGTCTTGTTAGATGACGGTGCCTCTCAAGAAGCAAAAGCCCAGTATCCGCTGCGCGAAGCTTCTGTACAAGTTGTAGAAGTACCGGGTAAGCCTGGTGTCTACAAGTCAGTGGTCTTTTTGAGACCACACTTTCAACTTGACGAATTGTCTGTTTCTTTGCGACTGGTTACTCAACTGCCGCAGTCTAGCAACAGCTGATCGTTTATTAAAATCCAACGTAAACATTAAACTTCTCAAACAAGGTGTGTGATATGAAAGATATTTATATTCAGTTCCGTGGCAAATATAAAATTGATGGCGAGTCTCGTGATAGCGAGCATAAAGGTTGGCTTGAAGTAAATACTTGGGATCATTTGATTCGTCAGCCAAAGTCAGCGACAGCCAGTAGCGTTGGTGGTCATACTTCTGAGCGTTGTGAACATGCTGATATGACATTTATGAAAGATTTGGACTCGACCAGTCCTAAGCTATGGGAAGCGTGTTCTGCTGGCTATACTTTTGATGAGATTCAAATTGATTTTTATCGTGCCAACGGTGATAAACGAGTTAAATATCTTGAAGTGAAACTGAAGCATGCACTTATCGCAAGTGTTGAGCCTACGGTACGTTCAGAAGGTGTGCCAATCGAAAAAGTCGGTATTAAGTATGCGGCGGTTGAGTGGACGTACACTCAGCAGGATATCGATGGTACTGCTAAAGGCGCAGTGACTAAGAAGTGGTCGCTAGCCAATAACACTGCTACTTATACCGCTTAAGCGAGATAGTGTTAGGTGTTATCCATTTATATATCTTGCCGAAAAGAAAGGTTTATATTTAGGCCTTTCTTTTTTATTTATTCAATTAGGGACGATGATATCAATGAATTACGCTGCTAAAGCCTCTAATAAAGAAGTGGGTTTTCGCCCAAACTTGTTTGAACAACTGTTCGATGATCAGCCTCGGCATTTAGCGCATGAACTCGTGGTTCGCAGGCTTAATATTGATGAATTGAAATCGTCCGTCGCCCAAGATTTGGAATCTTTATTAAATACCCGTTGTGTGGTGTCAAATAAGCTGCAAGCCTATCAACACGTGCGCTCATCGATATTAAACTTTGGCATATTGGACTTCGTTGGATTAAGCAGTGCCAATCCTGTTGATTGTGATTATATCTGTCGTCAAATTGCTCAAACGGTTGAGCAACAAGATACTCGATTAAAAAACGTTCGAGTCTCATTAGATATTGGCGCGGTCGATGTCAATCAGCTGTGTTTTTCTATTGAAGCTTTACTAAAAGTTTATCCAGCACAAGAGCTGGTCAGTTTTGATGCGTTCTTTGAGCCAAGCTCTCAGCGTTACTTAATAAAATAATCATTATTTATTTAATGCAATAAATACTCTCACCGCTCAATCTATGTCGTTGGCAGTGATCAATATACTGAGGCATCATGGACAGTTTACTTCCTTACTTTGAGCATGAGCTTAGCCTGTTTAATAAACAGTCAAAAGAATTTGCCAAGAAATATCCCAAGATAGCCAATCGGCTATTGATGGGGCACGATACGGTAGATGATCCACATATTGAGCGCCTTATTCAGTCTTTTTCGTTGATTAGTGCACGCATCAATAAAAAGCTGGACGATTCATACGCTGACTTTACCGAATCCTTATTAGAAGTGGTTTATCCTGATTACCTCAAACCTTTTCCATCGGTCTCTATTGCGCAGTTTAATTTAGGCGTACAGGGCAATGCGATGAGTGAGGCAGTTTTAGTTCCTAAACAAAGCCCATTTGCCACACAAAAAATAAACGGGACGCCGTGTCAGTTCCAGTCAACTCAAGATGTGACCTTACTGCCGCTGCAGATAGATAACGTCAGTTTTGAGACTCACCAAGAAGTGTACGACAATCAGCATGGACTGCTTAACGGTTGTATTGGTATTAAATTTAAAGGTCTTAATCCGAGCTTTGATTATCAAGCGTTATTAAATCATTCGCTAGATTTATATGTAGATGAAGATGCAAGTCAAGGTACAAGCCTTTGGGATTTGCTGTGGTGTGATGTGAGACAAACCCATCTGCAGGGCAAGCAAGTCAACAAGGTATCGGGTAGTCCGTTCGAGATAATAGGCTTTGACCCTGAGCAGAAAATTCTTCCAAGCCATCGAGTGAGTAATGCGGCCTCTGCCTTATTAAAGGAATACTTTTATTTTCCTGAAAAGTTCAATTTTTTACGTCTAAATCTTGGAAAAATTTGTCCTGATTTAAAAATCGATGGCAATGGTTTTGAGATTCGCTGTTATTTTAAATTTGATAAAAAAAACACCATCCGGCTAAAAAATCTACAGCAACTGAGTGCCAGTAGCATCAAGCTATTTTGCACACCCGTCGTCAACTTATTCAAGGCAGCCGCCAAACCCATTCAAGTCACTCATCGTTCTATCTATTATGATTTGGTGCCCGATACCCGTGCATTGTTTCAGCATGAAATCTATGAAGTTAATAAAGTTATAGAATCCAAACAGAGTGACAATCGTTTAATACAGCGTGAATACCATCCATTTTATGCGCTCAATCATTATGAGCAGCAAGATGACGGTCGTTATTACCATATCAAACGTGATAAGGATATGGCTGAGTTCAAGCAAGGTTTTGAATATCAGATTATGTTCGTGGAAAAAAACCGTGAAGATTTATCCGGCGCGGTGAGCATGAGTGCTTCTTTATTGTGTACCAATAGAGACTTGCCAGCCCAAGTGGTGTTTGGTCAAAGCCGCGGCGATTTGTTTAGCGAAGGGATGACAGGTTTTAGCAGTTTGTCGTTATTAAAGCAGCCGACCAGAACGGCACGGTTTGAATATACAGGCGAGGAGCGTTGGCGCTTGATATCGCTGATTAGTCTAAACTTTTTATCATTGGCTGCTCAAGATGCGGAGCTGATGAAAGAGTATCTGTCGCTATATGATATTACCCAATCCGCTTCTAATAAACTCTTGGTTGAAGGTATTGTCTCTGTTGCAACCAGTATTAAAGCTCGACGTATTCAGCGTTTGCCGCAACCGGGGTTTGTACGCGGTACGGTGATTGATATTCAAATCAACCAAAAGAGTTTTGCTGGGGTCAGTATCCGCCAGTTTGCCCATTTATTGGCGCATGTTTTTGGTTATCACGCCAGTTTAAATAGCTTTGTTGAAGTCTCCATAAGCGACGCTGTTACCAAAGAGGAGATATATAGATGTCAACCACGCAGTGGTCTCAGTCCTCTTATTTAACCGATCTAATCGCTGCGCCGCAAACCTATGAGCTATTGCAAGCGCTGCGTTTGATTGAGCGCGAAGTCAGTATGGGGCATATGCCTATTGAAGTGCGCTACCGTGCCTCGTTGTCACTGGCGTATCCGCAAGCTGAAATTGAGTCGATGGCGCTCATTGCTCAAGAAAATATGGAAGGCAGTGCTAGTTCAGTAAAGGCGAATCAAGTAAAGAGTAGGCAGATAGAGGTCTATCCAGCAGTTATCGGACTCACAGGTCCATTGGCGGCCTTGCCAGCGATGTATACCGATCATCTGGCATCGCGAGTCAATCATGCAAAAGATAAAGCAGCACCGGCATTTTTAGATTTGTTTAATCATCGTTTAACCGACTTATATGTGCAGGCGAGTTGGTTTTATAACTTGCCATTACAGTATGAGATAAATAATAAAAAGGACAGTTATCTACTGTGCTTGCGGGCGCTTGCGCGGCAGCCGAAGAAACTCACAGCAATCGATAGCTTGATTGCCTATGCTGGCATGATTGCACCAGGGCGTCTGACTGCCGATCAATTGTCGCATGTGTTGTCGCATTTTTTGGATAGTACCGTTAGTGTCGAGCAGTTCGTGCCTGAATGGTTTGATCTACCCGCAAGCGAGCAGACAGCACTCGGTGGGCAGCACGCCGCACTTGGGCTCTCTGCATTTTGCGGCGCGCGTGTCGTACAGTTTGATAGCAAAATTAGAATCGTATTTCACCAGTTAGATGCCAAGCGTTATTTAAGGCTGTTACCAGCGGGCGATATGTATCACGTCATTATTGACTTTATTCGCAAATGGTGCGGTGTGAGCTTGGCAGTTGAGATGCAATTGGAGTTAGATAAGCAATATATCACCCCTTTGTCATTATCTGAAAATAGTTTTGGCGGTTTGGGTCAGGGCGGGTTTTTGGTGTCGCAGCCTGCGGCGAAGCATCATGATGACACTCGTTATGCGTTGCCTATTCAGTAAATATTTTATTGCCAATGGATAGGTCGCTTGTCTATTTATCAGCAATCCTAAGTTTTATATAGGTAGGTTTTACCTATTGTGAAGAGCCATAAATTAGTTTTACAAAAATGATATGCAGTCTATTAAAAATGCCAAAGGAAAAGGTTTATGAGCCAGTTAAAAGCTGTAATTACCCGCTTGAGTCCAAGTTGCCGACAGTGTTTGCAGCAGGCAGCTAGGCTTTGTATCAATAACGGGCACCGTGAAGTTGATACGGTTCATCTGCTACACGAACTGATTGCTACCCCGTACAATGATGTAGCTCAAATACTCAAAGCTAACAAGATTAGCCAGCAATCACTCTTAGCAGACATAACAGATTCGCTCAATACCTTTGGGCAGGCAACAGGTCTAACGCCTGTATTTAGTCAAAGCTTGATGGCGTTATTAGAAGATGCGTGGGAGCTTGCCAGTAGCCAATATAATAAAAGTGATAATAACAGTCCTCTAGAAATCCGCTCTGGACATATATTGCTCGTGCTATTAGCGTATGAGCGTTATCAGCCATTATTAAAAACCCTTCCTGAGCAGCTACAGTATATCGATCGTTTTACCCTAAAAGATGATTATGAGCGTCAGTGTCTTGGCAGTACCGAAGGCAGTGGCACTATCCAATCAGCCAAGGTGGCGCTAGGTGAGAATGCCAATACCAATAGTGATAGGTCTGATAACAGTGACACGCAATCAGAACTAAGCCAGACCACCAAAATACCAACTCCTGCGCTAGATAAATATACTTACGATTTGACCGCAAAGGCCAGTGCCGATCAAATAGATCCAGTGATAGGCCGTGAGTTTGAGATTCATCAGCTGATTGATATCTTGATTCGTCGTCGTCAAAACAATCCTATTTTGACAGGTGAGGCAGGCGTTGGTAAAACAGCTGTGGTAGAGGGATTGGCGCAAAAAATAGTCGCCGGTCAAGTCCCTGATCAGCTCAAAGACGTGACGATACGCTGTCTTGATATGGGCTTGTTGCAAGCAGGAGCGAGTGTCAAAGGTGAATTTGAGAACCGTCTAAAGCAAGTCATTGAAGAAGTACAAGCCTCGCTACAGCCAATTATCCTGTTTATCGATGAAGCGCATACCTTGATTGGCGCTGGCGGGCAGGCAGGTCAGAATGATGCGGCTAATTTATTAAAGCCTGCGCTGGCTCGTGGTGAGCTTAGAACCATTGCTGCGACGACATGGTCGGAGTACAAAAAATACTTCGAAAAAGATGCAGCGTTGTCACGTCGCTTTCAGGTAGTCAAAGTCGATGAGCCTGATATCGATACGGCAGTGGCGATGATTCGTGGTTTGAGTGTCAAGATGCAGGATCATTTTGGGATTTTGATAGATGATGATGCACTGCAAGCAGCCGTTGAGCTGTCAGCACGTTATATCAGTGATAGACAACTGCCTGATAAAGCGGTCAGCGTACTAGATACGGCAGCGGCACGAGTAAGCTTATCAAAGACAGCCATGCCCAATCAGCTTGATAGACTACAAGCCAAAGGCGTGCAACTAGAGCAGCATATCAATAACCTCAGTCAACAACTTGAGCGTATCGGCGGCATTGCCGAAAAAGAAAAAATCGGCCAAAAAATTGCTGTGCTTGATGAGCAGCGTCAGGCCAATAAACAAAGCATTGCTGACATGACAAGTCGCTGGCAGCAGCAACGTCAGCTCAATGATCAGCTCGATGCAATCAATCAGCAGTTGAATGGTAAGGCTGATGATGCCTTTAATACGAATACGCTTAGTGCAAAAGAGCGGTTAGACAAACAAGCTGAGTATCAAAGCATTGAGCAGTCGCTAAAACAAATACAAGAGACACATCGCCTGATCCATCCTGTATTAGACAGACAAGTTATTAAGCAAATTATCTCGGATTGGACCGGTATTCCACTCAACGATATGGCGGGGAATGAAAAAGACCATATCTTGAATTTGGCTGATACCTTGCAAGCGCGTGTCATTGGGCAAGATCATTCTGTGGCTGCTATCGTGAAGCGGATTCATACTGCAAAAGCTAGGCTGGATGATCCCAATCGCCCGCAAGGTGTCTTTTTGCTCGTCGGGCCAAGTGGTGTTGGTAAAACAGAAACCGCATTGGCGTTATCAGAGGTATTGTATGGCGGTGAGCGCAATCTTATCACTATTAATCTTTCAGAATATCAAGAAGCACATAGCGTTGCCTCCTTAAAAGGCTCGCCTCCAGGTTATGTTGGCTATGGTGAGGGTGGCGTATTGACGGAGGCTATCCGTCGTCGTCCCTATAGCGTGCTCTTACTCGATGAAGTAGAAAAAGCCCATCCAGATGTACTCGATTTGTTTTATCAGGTCTTTGATAAAGGGGTAATGGAAGACAGTGAGGGGCGTTTGATTGATTTCAAAAACACGCTGATCTTATTGACCAGTAATGTTGGTTCCTCCGCGATTATGCAGCAGTGTATCAATACCGATCCAGCCATCACTGATTTTAGCTTACCAGACAGCGACAGCTTAAAACAGGTCATCAATCCGCATTTGTATAAAGTCTTTAAACCTGCATTTTTGGGTCGTTTAACCGTTATTCCTTACTATCCATTGACTGATGATGCGCTTGCAGAGATTATTCGCTTAAAGCTCGACAAAATCACTGGCCGTATCCGTGATAATTACGATATTCCTTGTGTCATTGATCCTGAGGTGATTGAGCTGATTTTATCACGTTGTCATGAAGTCGATTCTGGTGCACGTAACGCCGATGCCATCATCAGTCATACCTTGCTACCGCAGCTGGCGGGTCAACTGCTTGCCCATGATGACAGTCAAAGTGTGCTAAAAAATATCACGGTACTTGTCGATAAGGACGACAATTTTGCCTATCGTCTTGATACTGAAGCTGTTGTAGCGCTCAATCAAATAGCGCAATACAGCGAAGATGAAACTGAAAATCAAGATGAGAAATCGCCAAGCAAACCAGCTTCACCTAAAAATCCTGCCGTTAAAAGACCGCCAGTGAAAAAAACGGTCAGTAAAAAGGCTGTTAAGGAAGAGGCACTATAATGAATACCGATAACTTTTTAGCAACCAATATTGACACCCTTATCGCGCCAATCGATGGCAGCCATCATGGGGTCGGTGAAGATCTCATCTTTGATCCACGTATCGATGCTATCGTGGCCGCTCGTCAAGAGGATGACCCATTACTGGCGCAAGGAAACTGGGTCACTGAGCTAAAAGTCGCCGACTGGGATTTTGTCAAAAACCAATGTGCCGAGTTGCTGAGCCATACCAGTAAAGATATGAAGCTCGCACTTTGGTATGTGGATGCATTGAGTCATACCGATCATTTAGCGGGTATTAGCCAAGGTTTGAGTCTATTGCAGACACTGAACGATGACTATTGGCTGACCATGTATCCGCCACTAGATGGCGAAGAAGAGAGCATGGATATCAGGGCAGGGTTGCTGTCATGGTTTGTCAAAGCGCTCACTGATGATATCAAGCAACTATCACTCGCTGATACCAAGGTAGAAAGCTATAACTATAACTACTACCTAACTGCTCGTGATCATGATAAGCAGCGTCAGCAAAACCCCGATAGCGAAACCTCCAATCAACTAACATTAAGCGACTACAACCATGCCATAAAGAACAGTAGTAAAGCTTGGCAAAAAACACTCATGAGCAATCTCAATAAAGTTACTGAGCAGTGGCAGGCACTGACTGATCAGCTCAATGATCTAATGGGTATGGATGCACCTGTATTTGCGCCTGTGACGGATCTGTTAATGGCATTGAAGCAACATTTGCACCCACTGCTACCAGAGTATGCCGATACTACTAATAATATTAGTCAAGAGGGCGTAGCCGATACTGTAAACAGTACAGATGATCATGAAAGTACGAAGTCGAACGGTAATAAATCATTAGCTAGCACAAAAAATGTCACCTTAACTGATTTTAATCCTAGTAACCGCGACCATCAAAGCAATCGTCGGCAAGCGCTTAAATTGCTGGCTCAAATCCAAGAGTATTTTGCGACCAATGAGCCACACAGTCCAGTGACTTTTTTGCTGGGTCGAGCGATTGATTGGGCCGATATGCCGTTGGATCAATGGCTGGCTCATATCATTAAAAACGAAGATCAATTATCCATGATCTCTGACATGGTTGGTATTCAACCGAAACGACAATCGTCTGACGATAGCTATTGATGATGAGCATTAAGGTTGGATGGATGGGGCGGTTTCTCCACTGGCAATCTCTGCGGAATGTGTGATCTTGTGATATTAAACTTTACATCTTTGGACTGATAAAGAAGGGCTTATCATGGTATGGACACAAAAAAATCGCCATCTGCAAATTAGTAGTGCGCATCCTGATATTGCCAGCAGTCTTATTCAACAGGCAGATATTGTCGAAAGTTTGCTTGGTATGCCGCTGCCAGACAGTGTCTGGCAGAAACCCGCGCTTATGCCAGCGCCTGATGCCTATCCAAGTCCTTACCATCAAGATCAACGAGCGCAGTCTTATCAGCAGCGCCAGCTTGCACTGTATTGCGGCTACCGTATTAGTATCACGTTATTGCATCCACAAGTAGGACTGGATATAAAGGAGTGGTTAGGGCAAAGTATGGCCATACACTGGCACACTAGTGACCCTATGCTGCCAAGCCAAATTCGCCACGGCATTATTACTGAAGCAGTTGCCGTAGGTAGTAACAGTGGTATGGCTGCCTATCGGATTATTTGCGAGCCTATCTTAAATCAATTACGTCTTAATAGTCATAATCGCCGCCACCATCATCTCAGCCTAAGTGAGCTTATTAGCCAAATCATCAGCCCGTATAATATGGACATCGAGCTTGACGAACGCCTCAGTGATGATAGTAACTACCATATTCAGCATAGCGTTCAGTATAATCAAACCGATTTCGCCTATCTAACACAATACCTTGCCCTCTATGGTGTCACTGGCTACTACCGTCATGAGAGCGATAAGCATATTTTGGTTTTACTGCCACACGACGCTGAAGCCTTACGCCCAGACACAAACGATATTCAAAGCATCTTAAGTCAAAACCCTGCTAATCTCGCTGATAGAAAAGATCGCATCACTGCCATTCGTCCACGTATTGCTCAGCATACCCAACAAAGCAACCTATGTCGCTATGATAACCGTCTGATGGATACTTATACAGGCAGTAGCAGTAGCGAGCAACCTATTAACTCATCAAGCAGCACTCATCAGCGCTTTTTGCACAGTCATACCTATTTTGATGATGCGGGTCTCGATAGGCTTGCCACCCGCTACCAACAGAACGCGCAGCAGCTTGCCAATCTAGGCAGCCTAACAGGCAGTATTCGTCATCTGAATCTGCCATGCGCCCATTACATTGAGGGCAATCCTTATGTGGCTGAGCCTATAAGCCTAGTCTCCATTCACCATCATATAAATAATCATTTGCCCACCGATTGGTTAGGTACGTCACCCTTTGACCCCATTACTTTACAGCCTAATACGAGCCACGATAATGATGATAACAACGTCCATCAAATTACGGCTTGCTATTTGCCATTTCCGCATCATCATCATATTCCTTATGGTGAACAGCTTGCTAAACTTGGACAACCGCATCCAAGCCTCACTGGCCTAATGAGCGCCAGTGTTATTGATACGAATAGCAGTGCTATCACCCATGACCGTAATCATCGTGCACATATCAGATATCACTGGCAATCTGATGACAGTAATGGAAGCGACAGCGCACACTGGATACCCATCGCCAGTCACTTAGTTGCCGACCACATGGGGCAAACGCATCCCTTGCGTCATGGACAGCATGTCCTCATCGACTTCATCGGTGGCGACATCACCCATCCCATTATCATTGGTAGCACTCATAATGGACAAGGTAATAGTGACGCTCAGCACAATAGCATCGTCAGTGACAGCGATACCCTTGACGCCACCAGTCCAGCTTGGTTCATCAATCAAAGCCATGCCTATCCCATAGACGGCATCAAAACTCAAAGTATTGACTATAGTCGCACAGGAGAAGCCAACAAAGACAGCTTGAATAACGGCTATAACCAGCTGTTGTTTGATGCCCATCCTGAGAGTCCACAGATCAACCTCTATAGCACCAGCTACCAGTCCAGCCTCACTATCGGTCATCTGTATCAGCATAGCGACCACACCCGAGGCCAAGCGCGTGGACAAGGTATCAGTTTAGAGACCAAAGCCGCCGCTAATGTGCAAGGTAGTACAGGTATTCATATCAGCAGTCGACAGTCAGATCCTTCATCAAATCCTCACATGAGCCATGACAGTCATAGTAAGATACAAACCGCTAACCAACACCAACAAGCTTATGCCCAGCTGACTGAGACTCATCGACCAGTGGGACTAGGAGGCAGCAGCAAAGCCAATAACACCGCAGAACATCAAACCCCATTTGCCGAGTTTAGTAAAGACACCAGTGATGCGACCTTAAGCGAATCAGGACAATGGCAACAAGCGCATCTGCTGATCGACTCTCAACGTCATCTTGCCATACTAAGCGGGCAACATAGCCAGCATACCAGTACTAAGAATACTCACGCGCATGCGACAGATAACACTCATCATCATAGCCAAACCCAGATGAATCAACTGGTCGCAGGCGATATTCATTACTACTCAAACAAAGCGCAAACCCATACCGCGGCTCATGGTGATGTCACCATTCAAGCGCACCAGAATGAGATGCGCCTCGACAGTGAGCAAGTGCTGCGTATCCATAGCCGAGACAGTATTGAGATTATAGCGCCTGATACGCTAACCCTAAAAGCGGTGGGCAGTGGTATCGAGATATCGGGTGGTAATGTGACCTTTATCACACCAAGTCAAGTGGGCTACAAGGCCAGTAAGGTGGATTGGGGCAGTGGGGGTAGGGGTATTGCCAAAACTATTGCTCTCAGACAAGCAAAAATAATAGAAGGTGAGAAGTTTTATTTGAGATACAAAGCTGAGGATAAGCAAGGCAATTTACTAAAAAATAGAGATTACATCGCTTATAACAATACGACTGGAGAATTGATAACAGGTAAAACAGATAATCTAGGCTATACCGAGCAATTTATAACCGAAGAACCAGCAAATATCGAAATACATGTTGTGGAGGGACAGGATAATGGCTAAGAGGATAGGGTATATTCATTTATATATCAGTGGCAGTATACAAATCTTATCGAAGAGCCAGTATCGAATTGATATTAGTAATGCTGGTATCACTTCCAAATTACCATTAACAGGATCTATCGAAAAATTAGGAAGTAAAACTATTCGGTTTCAATACGATGACACCAAAGTTAGCATTGACGATATGCTTATAACTTATCAAGCAAAAGCTAGTTCTAATACTGGTTTTAGTTTAGCTCAAGGCTCGCTAAAAGCTTCTAATATAGGTATTGATAGTCTAGGTAAAAACTCTAATTCAATTTATATTAAATCAACAATAGCTTTGACTGAATCAAATAAAGAGATGGAACGGCAAGTGCGTATTGCTGATTGTAATCATGTAGATGGCGCTATTCAAGTAGCACAGTACATTGTTAAAGAAATACAAACTAATGTAAATTCTTTAGTTGCACATAGAATGAGATATCATTTAACAGGTGAACTCTCTAACCAACTTAAAAGGGTCTTTGATAAAGCCGACGCATCAATCATGCAAATATCTAATAAAACAGGACAGCCTATAGCAGGTGCAAACCATAGAAGCAGATCAAAAATTACTGCTGCTGAGCTTTGGATTGGACAAGTAAATACTGAAAAATCGTGGGATCACAAAAACAAAATACGGAAAAAATTTAAAACTGTAGCCGTTCATAGACCCTTACCGCCTCCAAGTGATACTTGGTCTGAAACTTATTACCACAAGTATAAAGAATATGACTACTACATAGATATATGGTCAAATATTCATTATGGCTATGTAGGAAGGTCAGTTGGGTTTACAGCAAATGAATTGCTCACAGGTTCGAACATTGCTCAATATGTAAGTAATGCGGTACAGCGAGAAATAAGTGGTGATACTACTGATGATAAAACTGCTATAAACATTGGAATTGAACTTTATGAAAAACATAACTTAAGCAAAGATATTACAGCATCTATAATTTTAAGTAAGATAAATTCGCAGTCAGATGGGAGTTTTCCAGTTTCTAAAACAACGCACTACTGCTTTGAATGAGCGATATGATTGAAAATTTGATTATAGATATCTAACAAGGTTTATTAATAAAATGAAACATTTAAAATATTTGTTAATTTTTTTCTTAATATCAATGCTTTTTTTCAAAATTTATTCCTATGGCATCAGTCCAAATATAAAATTTGTCAATAATACTAGTGATGCAATTAGAGTAACTAAAGGGGAGTTTGATAGTAGTAAATCTGATCCTAATTTGAATGAAGTAGATGATATGTTCAGAAACACTGCTGCTATCAAACCCAAAAGTAGTCTTTCATATAGTATCACTATGAGTTCTCTTTTATCTAAAAAAGATATTAGAGTAGATGCCTCTTATGAAAAAAATAAAAAAGTTGCCGGTGAAAAATTTATTATGGACGAAAATGGTTTCTGTAAATACACTATTATTGTTTATGATAATTATACTGACATAGAAACTAGTAATTTTAATATTTGTTATAAGAAACTACTCATGATCGATTGAAATTACAAGGTTTAATGTAAATATGAAGAATAGTACTATAAAGAAGTCGGTTTTACTAGTTATAGTTAATCCAGAATAAAAGAGATACATCCCATATCACGAAACAGTTTAGGTAGATCATTCTCCATCCACCCTTGGCGTAGAAATTTCACCTGTGCCCATTTTTTCTCGATAGGGTTCAGATCAGGGCTATAGGGCGGCAACCATAGAATGCGATGACCATGTCTATTGAGTAGTTTTTGAATACGCTTGTTCTTATGAAATCGAGCATTATCCATGACAATCACGCATTTGGTCTTAAGGCTTGAGATTAGCTTGTGTTTGCACCATTGATAGAAGACGATGCTGTTGATGTTTGTCTCAACGTACTCAAGCGCAAACAACCTCTTGTTATACAGAGCGCCAATAATATTAGTTCGCTTTTTACCTTGCCAGTTGCAGCGATCAATACAAGGCTTACCGATCGGCGCGTAACCATGAGAGCGAATGGTTTCATGCTCAAAGCCGCTCTCATCCATATAGACAATGGGATAACCTTGCTGTTTAAAGCGATCAAGCTTTCTCTGATACGCCGCTCTTTTTATTGGACACGCTTTTGGATGTTCTAAGCTCTTTTTTTTGACTGATGCCTAGGCGTTTTAACGCCTCACAAATGGCTGGGGCAGTACAGTTGAACCGTCTTGCTCTCTCATAGTGATAGTCATCAGGATAACGCTCAACGTCTTTGCGTAATGCATCATCGGATATTTTATAGGGTTTGGTTTGCCTGGTTGTTTTACTATGAATACGTCTCTTCCAGTTCTGTATAGTGGTTGGGCTGAGATTATAAAACTCAGCCGCCACAGCAAAGGACATACCATCATTTATACTTTTTAGTACTTGTTTGCGGAAATCTAGTGAGTAAGTCATGATAAATGAGTATATTTGTTGAGATGTTTTATTTTATAACATTTTTATATTTAATACACTATATGGTCAGCATGGCTCAGAGCAGCAGGAGGATATTTGGGTGAAAAGGGAGAAGAAACTATAGCTGACCTAATTTCTGAATAGGGAGCCAAATGGATACTCAAAATTTACTAAGATGGGTTGCAATCATTGTAAGTATTGGTGGAATGATTACTTGGATGATAACGTATAAATTATGCGTTATTTATTTTAGAAGACATAAGAAAGATATTGCTCATATTTTATATTCGGACAAAAAATATTACGATAAAAAATTGGACGGTTATGACATACATTTTTTTATTATTGCAATGGCAGGTATTTATATGAACTATCATCTTAAATACAAGAAACATGGTTCATTTAAAATACTACAATTGGCTTGGTATCCTTTAATTAATGACAAGAGTGCGCTTAAGATGTATCAAAAGCATAACAAGCTACTTTTGGGTTCGTTTTTTACTTTTGTTCTTATGTCTTTTTGGTTTGTAGGTAGTGGCGTGTTTATTTGGTTAGCAACAAGGATAGGATAATGCTGGGTTAAAAATGATGACTTATGACTTATTAATGGGCATTGGTAGTACTATTTTTATAGGTGGAATGATTACTTGGATGATAACGTATCAATTATGCGTTATTTATTTTAGAAGACATAAGAAAGATATTGCTCATATTTTATATTCGGACAAAAAATATTACGATAAAAAATTGGACGGTTATGACATACATTTTTTTATTATTGCAATGGCAGGTATTTACATGAACTACCACCTAAAATATAAAAAATATGGTTCATTTAAAATACCACAATTGGCTTGGTATCCTTTAATTAATGACAAGAGTGCGCTTAAGATGTATCAAAAGCATAACAAGCTGCTTTTGGGTTCGTTTTTTACTTTTGTTCTTATGTCTTTTTGGTTTGTAGGTAGTGGCGTGTTTATTTGGTTAGCTGCGCGAGTAGGGCAGTAGCAACAAAGAAGTTTTAACTTCATTGAACATGATGAAGAAAGTCATGAAGGCTACGCTCAAATCATAGCTGAAGCCACTCAAGGCATCGGTGTAGATGAAAGCAATATCGGTATACTAGACTCGTTATGGGCAGACTATAAGACGACCAAGCAAGAGTTTGAACAATCGCTACGGCCTTGTGTTTCAGATCAGAAGTCCATTGAAGACAATTGGACGATTAAGGCGCTTATTGGTCTAAACAAAGAAAGCATTAACAGAATGCAAGGCGCTCCAGCCCACCCTTATTCAGTGCCAATACCGGTTAATATGGATAATAATAAACCGCCTTGAGATTGACGTGTTTCTCGGAATGTTGAGTCTCCGATAATCCTAGGGCGGTTCAATGGACTAGCCACGCACAACCCAGCCACCGATTTAGCCGAAGCAATCAAACTACATAGAATCATCAATCATAGCCGTATCACAAGCCAGTAATTACCTAAACTATTAAAAGACATCAATGCTTATGATGGGGTTGTATTGGTGAAACTAGGTGTTTGCACATTGTGCCTATAGAACCGCAAGCAATAGAAGTATTGGAGGAGATCAAAGAACGAGGCTTTTCAGATCAGTATGTATTTTTTAACACTTCAACCAGAAAAATTGCTAGGACTTCAATCATCTTAAGATCTCAAAGCTTGCCAGTAAGCTAATTAATAAGCCAATAAAAAAATACCTCGATGACGGGTTGGTTAATAGTGCTATACATGAGATTTATAGTTATCAAAATACGAAATTGTTCTCTTAGCTAGAATTATGAGTTCTCTTTACGTCAGTTTACCGAACGCAATATGCTATATACAATACGTGAACATTAGTAGACATAAAAATATATTATTAAAGTATAAGATTGGAAGCTGAAATTAACTGTTAGAAATAAAGGTTGAGACATGAATAATAGACTATCAGGGAGTGATTTAACTAGAGCTATGCTAGAGCGCGGTGATGAGCAAGTGTGGTGCGCTGTGAGTCATAAAAGTGCTGAGCATGCTATGGAGACTATTATCAATGTCAGCAGTGACTTTATAATGCATATTGTGGCATTTGAGGATGGTCACTTTCTCTGTAAAGAGGGTGGTAGATGGAAATACGCGATACCAATTAAAAAGGCTGAAATTACTCAAGAAGAAGTGGGGTTATAGGAAAATTCTAATTTAATTAATATTATTTTAATAAACATTAGTTTATAGTATGGTTAATCGATAATTAGACTATAAATTATATTCATTATTGTGAATAAAGATATATACTATGTATTAAAAAATAGTATTAGGCACGTCTACTGTACCGTTTTGATTTAAAAATACAAAATCATAAATGCGAAAGTCTCAGAGATGGTCAAGGTATAGCTTTTATATACCCACTTGTTTGGCTTAATAATCGTAAAATATGATTAGGAGCTATAGGTATGGATGCAGCAATTACAGGAAGTGAACTAACTCGTGTAATGTTGGAAGAGGGTCATCAAGAGGTCTGGTGTGCGGTAGATGATGGTTGCGATCAGGATGCTATGGCCTATTTAGCCAATAATGATTTTACAGCCCGTATAGTATCTTTTAGTGATGGTATGTTTTATTGTACAGCTGGCATGGCTTGGTCGTGTGCAGTACCAATTAAGATAGTAGCGATAACACAGGCCGAGGCAGGCTTTTGATTCTCAGAACTATACGTCTTACGAAAGCATAGGTCATGTATCACCTTACAAATGAAAAATCTAATTAGGTATTTTAAAATAGTAATAATAAAGAATGATGGTTGATATCATTGATGTTTTAAAAATTTTAATATCAATGGTTTGAGATTAATAGTTAGTTTCTGCCATTTCCACCAAATATTAAAAGTCCGATCGCTTCATGAGGTCGGATTTTTTTGGCTTCAATTTATTAGCAAGTGTGAAGTATGAGCTTACAACTAAATTAAAACAACGATTAACCGGTCTAGGCTGACAAATATTATAAAACAGTTGTTTTCTCAGAATATTTTTGCTAGCAATAAATGAGGGGATTATTAATACAATGAAAAAACGACACCATAAGAAAAAGGCTTCCAATTGCTTGGAAGCCTTTTAATGTAATGGTACCCGGAGCCGGACTTGAACCGGCACGCTATTACTAGCGAGGGATTTTAAATCCCTTGTGTCTACCAATTTCACCACCCGGGCAAAAATTGTATTATCTAAAAGTAAGCTTTCTACTTGTTAGATAGTGGTCGCTATTATAAGCATTTATGTTAATAAAGCAAGCTAAAATTAACCTAATATTTATAATATTTTTAACCTAAATAATTGGAGGCTGAGGTCGGAATCGAACCGGCGTTAACGGAGTTGCAGTCCGCTGCATGACCACTCTGCCACCCAGCCAATCAAGGATGCCTATATTAGCAAAAATAATTTAAATTACAAGTCATTTTTTAATTAAATACTACTTATCTGCTCAGTTGTGGTTATTTTCCCATAAATTAACGCTTATTCGAAGTATTGTTAGACCAAATGAAGCCATCACTAAGCCTTTGCTAAGTGATGGCTTTGTAAAACACATCGTCTAATATCATGTGCTAAACGATATCTTTATTATTATATTGCGCTTTTTTAATATCACGATAGGTTGCGGTACAAATCAATATCAGTACACCCAGCGTAATTGCCGGCCAAATGAGGATATATAATCCATAGATAAAGACGTTGTCCATGATAACTCCTTATATTTAGTAATTGTTGCTGTTGATTTTCACTTTACTTTGCTGGCTTCTAATAATGACTTCTAATAATGGTTAGCCAGTTAATGACCAACCATCACTTGATAATATTAATCTTATTTAAGATTTTGCTAGCGGTTGTACTGGCGGCTTTTTATCATAGTCGCCAACCCGCTGTTTAATGAGGTCAAAATCAAAATGCTCGTCACCCATTAGGCTAACAATCACACAGACGATGGTACTTGCGCCGTAAGCGGTCAGTGAAGCCAGTAAAACCATGTACTGGCGTAGGAAGCCAGTGGCGAAGATTAACATCAGCACCAGCGTGATAGCGGCGGCGACCATGCCGATTTTACGACCTAGAAAGCCAAAGACCATAAGTCCAATAACCACTGCGGCACCGACACTGGCCAATATCTCAAAGAATAAGGCGGTGAAGCCGGTAATCGGTATCAGCTCAAAGCGCGCAACGCAGAACAATAATAGCCCAACGATGACCGCTGAGGTAAAGGCGACATTGGTGACGCGATTCCAGAACACACTGGCAATCACTGGGAAAACAATAGCACCCCATAACGCGCCAACGAAGACCAGCATTACCAAAATATCAAGCTTAAAGCTGGCAAAAATCAATCCTGCTGCCGTAGCGACAATCATGGTTCCGCGACCGACAAGCATCATAGTTTTTGGTTTAACGCGCCCCTTGGCAAGGTTTTTGCCATAGACATCCGCCATCATAATCGTTGATAGCGCTGATAAGTCTGAGTCAGCGGTTGAGGACAGCGAACCTATCACTAAAATAAAGAATAATGCGATAAAGACCGGATGCAAATAAGTACTGACCATTTGCGGAATTAAGTTATTCATATTGCCATCAAGTGGCTCGATACCTATGGTTAACGCCATGAGTCCAATCATACCAAGCCCAATGACGATACCGGCATAACCGACCGTGGCAGTGATAAAGGTCGCTTTAATTTTGGTTTTATCAATGGCAAATAGGCGCTGGGTAATGGTTTGATTGCCGATGGCATAAGCCAATACGGCGACAAAATATGGCGCACCTTGCTGAAAGAACGCTTCAGAGGAAAAGAAATCTTGCTGCTCAAAGGTTAAATTCGACAGTCCGCTGACCATGACTGACGGACCACCCATGGAAAATAGTACCGCTGGGATAATGATGACACCAATGGCCATCAAGGCGACCAGTTGGGCAAAGTCGGTAAAGACAGAGGCTCGGAATCCCGAGGTTAACGTATAGCTGAGCACCCCAACGCCTGCGATGATGACGCCCGTCTGAAACGACAATGGTGACAGTACGGAGACCAAGGCACCAGCAGCGGTGAAGTTGACCATCAAGCTAATTAAGCTCCCCATAATATTGGATATGGCTAAAATTAATTGGCTTGATGAGCCGTGGCGGGCGTGGATGAGTTCACCTAAGGTATGACCATTTGGGGCAAGTTCACGAAAGCGCATACCAAAAGGGTAGATGAATAAAATCATCAAAGCACCCCAAAAACCGTAATGTATCGGTCCTGAGACGCCGTATTTATAACCGGAAGTAGCGGCTGCATAAAACGATGCCGCCCAAATCCATGTGGCGGTCATACTGGCTGCGCCCATGCCGAAGCCTACACTGTGACCGGCGACCATAAATCCTGAAGTTGTCTCCTTGTCTTTTTTGATTAATAAAGACAGTAAATACGTGCCACCATAAAATGCTAGTAATAATAAAAGAATGGTTAACGATGAGAATTGGAACAATGACTCAGTTTTCAAATTCATACCTCGCAATTGTTTTAATAGAATAATAGTTCGCTTTAAAGTAAAACTTACAAACTGGCGAAAATATAAAAACGCGCGTTCAGCCTATTTGCCACGCGCATACAATTTTACCCGTGCGTACAATTAGCAACGAGCAATACGCAATAAAATAAATGGTTATAAAAACCAAATGCTAACGTTAGAGGGTGTATTAATTTTTCATTGGCCACAGGCTATTAAAATATTTAATAAAAAATATCGACTAAAATCTTGTATGAAAAATAACAGCGGCAACTCTCAATTAGCGTCTGCTAATGGATAAACCATTACGCGGTCAAATACGGCGTCATCGATAGTAGCGATAGGCTACACGAGGCTTACATGGTAAGCGTCTATAGCAAAATTACGGATAAGCACTAAGCCAAAACTGTATGACTTGTGCTAAATGTAGACAGCTTATATCAGCTGTGATAAGCAATAATTAGAGTAGCGTTTTACTCAATTTATTGCGTGTGAGCTATCATCCGTTGTCGTGATGATAAGTAAAATCTTATTGGGATTGTGGTGCTCATTTACTTATCATTGATAAATAAAACTACAGCTATGTTAAATATTAGTAACATGTTTGTGCGGTAAGGGTAACCTATTCTATCTCTAACCTCAAATTTTCCCTCAAACTTCTGAGTCAAGGATGGTTAAGGCAAACTAATAGATAGATTTATAATAATAACTGTAATCAGTGTTAGAGCAAGATGGAGTTAAAAAAGCTTAATCGAATGGATAAGTGAAAACTTGCACAGGAAGGGTATTAGGAGTGCATAGTAACGGAGTGAGACATGGCATGTTTAGTTATAGAGATATAACAGCAGAATCCGCTCTAGATTGGTGTTTTAAGCGTTTGGACAGTTGGTGTGGTGTTGGTATAGTAAGTAACTCGGTCGTCGCGTAAAAACCCTGCCAGCCCCAAGCCATAGCGCTCAGCAACCCGTACCGCAGTGCTGGTCGGTGCAGACATGCCGACAAGCCAAGGTAGGCGACTACGAATGGCTTTTTGCACCAACTCAATAGACAGCCGCGATGTCATGACCACGCATGTCAGCTCTGCTTTGTGGCGTAATTGCCAACCGATAAGTTTATCGAGGGCATTATGGCGTCCGACGTCCTCGAATAGATATAAGTCAGCGCCTTGCATGGTGGCAGCGGCATGTACCGCACCGGTTAATTGATGCGTGTGTTGTGCGGCGTTAATATTTTGTCGTACTTGTAATAAATAATTTAGAGTAGGGATAGTTGATGCTGATAGTTTTTCGCCTGATTCTAAGTTTGGCGCTGAATAACTGCTTAAATCAGGAAGTGCTTGCGCCAGTCCTGTAATACCACACATTCCGCAGCCTGTACGTCCTGCTAGCTGCCGCTTTTGCGCTTGAATACGCTGATGACAGCGCTGATTTAATACCAGTTCCACAACATACACGTCATAGTCTTGCAGCTGCGTTGAAAACTGCTCAAAAGTAGTCGTTGCAGTAGCCGAATCATCCGTTAAATCATTGCTGAATTTCTGATAACTTGCGATATCGGTCAGTTGGGTCACTTCCCAATCTAGTAATTCATGACTATGATGAATCAGCCCTTCACTATATAAAAAACCAATGGCAAGATATTCAAGCTGATAGGGGCTTGCCATCAATATCGCATAATGGATACCATTAATGACAATTGCAACGGCTGCCTCTACTGCTAGCATTGCTGATTTATCATCAATCTCTATTTCTTTGGTTGCATGAGTAGAGTTTTCAGTAGATAAATAACGATGTTTTTGTGCCAAATGCAGCCGCGATAGTGGTACTTTTTGCGTTGACGCCTCAGCAGCATCTGTTGCCAAAGTATCTACTGTCGCTAAGTTATTTTTATTGACCATTATATTATTTTAACCATTATTGTAGGACATCAAGCGCTATTAAGCGGTAGCTGCCAACATGCCTTCATTAACGCGCTGTAAAACAACAGTAACTGACTTATAAGCAGGTGTCCTCGAGTCAGGAGCATGACTGTCCAAGTCAATAAGGTCGTTACATTCAGGATAATAGGTCGCCACCGCGTTGGCAGCGATGTCCATCTCAGTAAGTATCAAAGGACCCAAGGTACGCCGCTCATCCTTGCTGTCTTGCCGCGATACCATGACGCTATCGCCTTTTTGCCAGCCTAAACGCTTGATTTCATCAGGATGCATAAATAACACATCGCGGCGGTTGGTTTGGCGATAGCGGTCTTTAAACCCGAAAATCATGGTATTAAATTGATCATGACTACGGACGCTAGTCAATTGCCATACTTTTTGCTCAGTATTTTTTTCTACATTGCCATTTTCAAGATTACTGTCTGCAAAATCACTATCTTTAGAATTTTCGCTCCTGCCATTGCTGTGATAGTCTGCGCTAGTTTGTGCCATTTGCGCGGCGACATAAGTAATCGGATATTGCGGTACTTCAAATTGGGCTTTGCCACTATCGGTATTCCAAACGCGATGACGTGCTGGGTGGTATAAATGAAAACCGCGCTCGCTTTCACGGATACGCTCATTAAAGTTCTCGAAGCCGTCAATAGCACGGGCAATATAATTACGGATGATATCGAAGTCGCTACCCATGGTCTGCCATGGAATTGACGAATCAGACCCAAGCACATGGGTTGCCATATCAGCCACAATTTGCGCTTCAGACTTTAAATCATCACTAATCGGTTTTAGACGTCCTTGTGTGGGCACAATCTGGCACATAGAATCTTCAATCGTTGCAAACTGCTCGCCTTTAGCCGTTATCACGCGTTCGGTGCGGCCTATACAAGGCAAGATTAAGTTGTTTGCACCCGGATATAGCATGGTTTCATTGAGCTTGGTAGCGACAAAAACATTAAGCTGAGTAGTGGTTAAGGCGGTTTGAATCGCACTCTTATCGGGTGCGGCAACGGCATAATTACCGCCCATACTGATAAAGGCTTTAAGTTTACCTTGCATCAATGCTTTAGCTCCAGCAATGACATCAAGTCCATCTTCTTGCGGCATAGGGCGCTTAAACACGCGCTCAAGGCTATCAAGTAGGCTTTGTTTAGGGCGCTCATGGATACCCATAGTGCGATCGCCCTGCACATTGGAGTGACCACGCACCGGCGAGGCGCCTGCACCATCGATACCAATCATACCCATCAGCAGCAGCAAATTGGTAATCATAGCGACATTATCTTCGCCCTGTACGTGTTGGGTAATGCCCATGCCCCACGTACAGATAGTGGCAGGACTGTCTGCCACGAGCTTGGCAAGGTTGATGATGTCTGCTTGCGTAATACCAGAGCCAAGCTCAATATCTGTCCAAGATTGGGCGATCAGCCATTGTTTTAAATCATCAAATCCTGAAGTATGAGTGCTAATAAACTCACTATCAATCTTATCGTTTTCTACCAGCCATTTAGCCAAACCAGTCAATAAAGCGACATCACCACCGATTTGAATTTGAATGACCTCATCGACCATCTCATCGCTTTGTCCTGCAGCCATATGGGTTGGTTTTTGTGGATTCCTAAACTTGCTTAAACCCTGCTCACGCATCGGGTTGATAGAGATAATACGGCAGCCTTGTTTATGAGCGTGCGCCAACATCTCAAGCATACGTGGATGATTGGTGGCAGGGTTTTGCCCAAACAGCATAATCAACTTTGCTTGCTCAAAATCTTCTAAAACTACGGTGGCTTTACCGACGCCTAATTGTTTGCCAAGCATTACTGACGTTGGCTCATGACACATGTTTGAGCAATCTGGCAAATTATTGGTGCCAAAACAGCGTACAAACAGCTGAAACATAAAAGCTGGCTCGTTGGTCACGCGTCCTGAAGTATAAAATAAGGCTTCATCTGGTGAATCAAGATTTTTTAAGACATCAGCGATACGCTCATAAGCCGCTTGCCAAGAAATAGCGATGTAACGATCTTGCGCTGCATCATAATATAACGGCTCTGATAAGCGTCCGCTATGCTCAAGCTCATAGCCTGACCAACTTTGCAGTTCGGTCACGCTATGTCTGGCAAAGAACGCTGCATCTGCACGTTGGTTCATGGTTTCACTGGCAATGACTTTGATACCGTTTTCACAGACATCGATAACTTTATGGGTCTTATGGTCAGGCCACGCACAGCCTGGACAGTCAAAGCCGCCGTTGGGCTGGTTGCTATGCAAGGTACTTATGCTGCCACGCAAAAAAGCCTTATAATCCATTAACTTACGAGTAGAAGCAACCAAAGCTGGCCAACCAGCAGCAGGATGGGTATAAACAGGAATTTTGCGCATGACAGACCTCATAAGCGAATGGCGATAAGTAAGGGCTACTATAATAAAAGTGATTATGTTAAGTGCTACTACATTAAGTGCTACTATATAATGGCTGATAAGAAATGTTGACTTTCATTACTTATAGATAACAAAAAACCTCAAAGCAAATGATGCGTTTGAGGTTTTTCTATTTTATAAATCAGCATGACTGATATGTTGTCAGGCTAGCGCATTTAATAACGGGCATCTTTAGGTTTGTTACCGTTTGGCCAGTCATTTACTTTACCAGCAAAATCAGGACGCGGTTGATGGGTGAAAAATTCAGCGACATCGATCGCGTCTTGATCACTCAGCACGTTACCATGACCCCATAAGCCTTTGGTTTGAATGCCCATTGGCATATTGTACTTAACAAAAGCCGCGGCTTTATAAGTACGCGCCAACCCAGCGCCAATGTTAAAGGATTCATCGCCCCATAATGGCGGGAAGACAATATCGCCGCGACTGTCTTTCATGCCTTCGCCGTTATCACCATGACAGGTCGCGCATTGTACTTGGTAGATTTTTTCACCGCGTACAGGATTGCCAACCAAAGATTCATCCACTTTACCAGCGTTTTGGATATCGACCTTTTGTTCTTTCGGCGTGTTTTGGGATAGCCATTTCATATAGGCCAACATTGCCAACATTTCAGGTGATTCAGGTTTTAAAGGTTTGCCATTCATCGAACGCTGGAAGCAGCCATTAATACGCTTGGTTAAATCAACTTCTTTACCAGCACGAGGCATCACGCGCGGGTAGAAGTTATAACTGTTGATATAGGGGTCGCCAAGCGGGATTTTACCTTGCGAGATATGGCAACTATTACAGTTCATTTGCGCGCCAACGTGCTCGGGCAGTAAACGCTTGGTTTCGTTTAATAAGCGTTTGCCATAAAAGATTTCATCAGCGTTTGGCTCATCCAAGATAGAGGTATCTTGCGGCAGCACATAGGTACCGACATCTTCGTTGGCATCATCAGCAGTAACTAAGCCATATTTAGGGGCATTTTGCTCGATAGGCTCTGGCTGTGAGCAACCACTACTGATAGCGGCGATACTAACCACTGAGGCAGTCAGAACAGCGGTGGTCAGTTTGCTCATTTTCATTTTCTGAGAGATAACGCTAACAATAGCAGGCAGGTTGTGTGGAGAGTTTTTCATTATTTTGCTCCTTTTGTTTGCGCATCAATACTTAAATCTGGGGCGATATCGGTACTGGTTTTTGGTTTTTTAGCGAGGAAAGCGCGCATTTTTACCACATCATCGACACCAATTTCAGGCGCTTGGTTGGTCCAGCTATTACGTACATAGTTGACCACTTCTGCCACATCCGCATCACTTAAGTTAGTGAATTCAGGCATGGTAAAGGCCATGCGGTCGTGCGGAGTTTCTGGCATGCGACCACCGCTCAAGGTGATTTGTAGTACCGAGTCGGCATTTTTCGCATATACCGCACTATTCCCATCAAGGGCTGGGAAGATACGCGCCACGCCTTTACCATCGGCACGGTGACAAACTTGGCAATACTCGGCGTACAAAATTGAGCCGCGCGAATCATAGTTGCCATCAAGCAGTTTTTGCGTGGTAATGTCTTTTTTCGCCGGCAAGGTTTTTTCTTTATTTGGCGCGGGCGTTAAGGTCTTTAGATAAGATGACATGGCGTTGATATCATAGTCTGTCATATATTGCGTGCTGTGCTCGACCACTTCGGCCATGGCGCCAAAGGCAGCTGTGGTGTCAGTGCGACCGGTTTTAAAGAAGTCATTCAGTTCTGCGACCGTCCACGTACCCAAACCGCGATGTTCACCGCGAATACTTTTGGCGCGCCAGCCATCGATAACCGCACCGCTCAAATATTCTTCTGAGTCGGCATTATTTAAGGCGATTTCTTGGAAGCCAATACCGCGGCCAGTATGACAAGAGCCGCAGTGCCCAGGACCTTCAACTAAGTATTGTCCACGAGCCAACACTGCATCATCACTTTCAGCGACAAAGTCACGTTTTGGGTCAAACATTGCTTGCCAGTATGCTAAGGGCCAACGCCAGTTTGCCACCGGTGGTAACTCGCTTTTTAGATTGGCTTGCTTGACGGGTTTGACGTCTGACATAAAAAAGGCGTACATCGCGGCCAAATCTTCATCTGGCATAAGCTGATAAGAAGGATAGGGCATCGCAGGGTAAAGGGCTTTATTATCACGACGCACGCCATGCTTGACGGCATTTTTAAAGTCAGTAAAAGTATACTGACCAATACCGGTTTCTTTATCAGGGGTAATGTTGGTTGAATAAATCGCACCCAGTGGTGTCAGCATAGGCAGGCCGCCTGCATAAGTCTCGCCATCTAACGTGGTATGACAAGCAACACAGTCAGCGGTACGCGCGACGTATTCCCCTTGTTTAATAAGTGCAGGGTCGGTGATATTGACCTCGATGTCACTGCTACTCGTGCGCATATTAGGCAGTATTTGCCCAATGATAAACGCTAAAATCAGCCCGACAATGGCTGCCATAATAATGATTAATGGCCACTTTTTCATAAGCCTGCCCTCCATAAAAATAGTCTGTAAAAATATTACTGCGCTTACTGTCGCTATCTATGTTGTGAGGCTTATTGGTAATGCCTGATTTTTATATTCGATAGCAATCATTAAGCTCAGCCAATTAAAAGATACAATCTTGCTATGTAGTATAGAATATGGCGTAATATGCTGATATTGTGGAAAACCACATTAATCATATGGTTTTAATAAATTTTACAAACTTGGACGTCTTAAGTCGCAAATAATGCCTATAAATACCATTGATTTTTTATCGAAAATTGCGCTTAGAACCATAGCCTTGAGGGTGTTGCAAGAGTTAATACCCTTTATGGCTCTGATGGCATTAAATGCTTGCTTGGTTATGTCGATGGCAAACGCCCAGACGTATTATTTAGGCGTGCTGGCGCCGCAAGGCGAAACAGTTGCGCAAGAACGCTGGCAACCTTGGCTCAATCAGCTTAACGAGCAGTTGCAAGAGGACACAGTGGTCTTGGTGCCGCTAGCGTTAGAGAATTGGCAGCAGGAAATTGAGGCGCAGCAGTTTGCCTTAGTGCTTGGACCACAAGTACAGCTGATTAAAATGAATACCACCCATTGGCGCTGGCTTGCGACCTTGCAAGCGGATACGGCGCCAACTAAATTGACTGCGCCTGCTGATATCAATGGTAAAAACTTTAATGAAAAAGGTTTTAACACCAAAACCGCTGATAAGCAGTTTTCCGCAACGGTTAGCTTAGCCAATGAATTTAATAAGCTCAGTCAGGGTGGTTCGTTAAAAGAACCTAGCGCTATGGAAGAAGTGGCCAGTGCACTTTGGGTAAAGGCGGACAGCGGCATTTATCAGCTGCAAGATTTGCAGCAGCGTAAAATTGCTGCCGTCGATGCCGAGGCTTTTGGTGGCTATCTATTGGTCGCGCATTTATTACAACAAAATGGTGTGCCATCCAACCGTTATCAGACCCAGTTCGTCGGTTATCCTATTGAGCGCACGTTAAATGCACTAGCGAATGGCAGCGTAGATGCAGCAATAGCCCCGCTTTGCTTGATGGAAGAGATGGCGCGGCAAGGGAAAGTTAGCGAGAAACAATACCGTCTTATTCACCCTGTTGCGACCGCTTCTAGCTGTCAATCTTCAACGCCGATATATCCCAATTGGACATTGGCGGCGACCGAGCAAGCGCCAAATGCTTTGGTGCGACAGATTAATCAAAATTTATTTGGTACAAGTCAATCAGAGCAGGAGTTGTTAGGAATAAATCAGGGCTGGCTACCACCCGAATCGAGTAGTAATGCTGAGCGTATCCTCTATGATATGAACCGTCATCCCGCCCAAAAGCAGCTGGGCGCGCATATGGTTGAATGGGTAAAGGCGCATCGATTGTGGATGGCGGTTATTGTTTTAATTATTCTCATATCAACAGTAAATTATGCGTGGATGAGTTGGCTGGCATGGCGACGGCGGCAAAAAATAACCCTACAAAATCGATTGATTCGTGATTATGACCAGCAGCTACGTCAATCAGAACGCTTCGCTGTCATCGGTGAAATGAGTGGATCAATCGCCCATGAAATCAATCAGCCGCTGGCGACCATTCAAAATTATGCCCAAGGATTACTGATTCGCAGTCAAAACAGTCAAAACAGTCAAGAAAGGACGTGGCTGGATAAAAACTCTTTAAATAGTCTGCATGCGGTAGAAAAGTCGCTAACTGATAAACAAGCCACTGACAAACAAGTGACAGAAACTGCGCTGCAGCAAATTGTCAATGAAACCGAGCGGGTCGCGGCTGTTATTAGTAATATTCGGAGCTGGGCAGGGCGCTCACAGCCGGATGAAGTGAGGGTGGATATCGCCACTACTTATGAGCAGTGTATATTGCTATTGGGTGAGAAGGCTTCAGCCATGAGTTTTTGGCTAACGAGCGACTATCCATCGTTGCAGTTGCCAAGCCTAGTTCTTGACCAGTTATTGATGAATAGTATGGTAAACGCCGAGCAGCAAGGGGCGACGCAGATAATGTTACGTTGTCAGGCAGAAGATTATAATGGAAAATCTTATATAGTATTGCATATGACCGATGATGCAGGCGGTTTTGATGAGGCGCAGTTGCTTGACCATAAACAGTTAACTGGTAATAAGCAGCTAGTTGATAATAAATCACAGCAGCGTCTAGCTAATCATTACGCCACCAAATCAACCAAAGCCAATGGTTTAGGTTTGGGTCTGATGATATGTCAGCGCTTGTGCAAGTCACTTGGCGGTATGATGCGACTTAGTAATATAGAAGTGCAGCAGGAGCTTAATTGCATACAAGCGTTAGACGGTTATCAGCAACGCTTTAAGCGTAACTTAAATGGTAAAGTGCGCTTGATGAACACTGAAAACACTTACACGCCAGCAAACAAGATAGGTGCGCAAGTGTCTTTTTATCTGCCGCTGCATTTGGCTGATAATGCTGAGAAATAAAGCAATCAAAAGCGAAAGCAATCAAAAGAGAAAGTAAGCATAAGAGAGCTATGAATAACCAAGCGCCTATAAACTTTGTAAATTAACTTAATCATAAGGTCGCGTATGAATGCTCAGCATCATCTCAATAAGCGCTCAGAATGGCAAACGCCAGTTGATAACAGTAGTGACTCTCTACTGATTCATATCATCGACGATGAAGAACGCGTGCGTACATCCTGTGATTTTCTGATTAGCAGCTTAGGATTACCGACCCAAGTATGGTCAAGTGCTCTGATATTTTTACAGCAAGTCGATATCTATCGCCCAGCAGTGGTGGTCAGTGATCTAATGATGCCAGAAATGAGCGGTCAGGCACTACAAGCGTATCTTAATAAACATGACAGTCCGATAGGGTTTATTGCGTTAACTGGCAAGGGTGAGATTGCTGATGCGGTTAACATGCTCAAACAAGGTGCCGCTGATTATCTCGAAAAACCGATTAATAGTCACCGTTTACAAGAAGCGCTTGCGCGTGCACAAGCCTTAACACTCAAGCGTGCTCAGCTTTATAATATTAAAAAACTCTATGCGCAGCTGACCGATAAAGAAAAGCAGGTAGCCAATGAGTTACTGCAAGGCAATCTGAATAAAAATATCGCCGACCATTTAGATATATCGGTCCGTACGGTAGAGGTACATCGCTCACAGGTGATGAAAAAAATGCAAGCGCAGCATGTCAGTGAGTTGATTCAAAAATTGGTCATGCTTGATTCTTAATAACTAAAACAGTCATAAAAAAAACGCCTGCTATTAAACAGGCGTTTTATTTTTTTAAATTCAAAATATTTTGCTAAATGATTTAGCTTAATATCAAGCTATCATCTTCGACTTTTTCACCGCGAGTCTGCTCAAACATATCGAGTAAGTCATGCACATTCATGCCTTTACGAATATCGCCTGCGACATCGAGCACTACTTGTCCTTGATGGAGCATCACGGTACGCGTGCCATGGGCTAATGCCTGCTGCATCGAGTGCGTAACCATCATCGTCGTGAGCTGATTATCCGTGACGATTTTATCGGTCAACTCTAAAACGAAAGCCGCAGTCTTAGGGTCAAGGGCAGCCGTATGCTCATCAAGCAGTAGAATCTTAGATGGCTGCAATGATGCCATCAGCAAGCTAACTGCTTGACGTTGACCACCGGATAACAGGCCCATACGGTCGGTTAAACGATTCTCTAAACCCAATTTTAATACTGACAGTTTCTCGCGAAATAAGTCACGGTTATTTTGGTTTAGCGCAAAGCTTAAACCACGTTTGCCGCCGCGCTTATAGGCAAGCGCCATGTTTTCTTCGATGGTTAGTGCCTCACAAGTTCCCGCCATCGGGTCTTGGAATACACGAGCCACCCAATGAGCACGTTGGTGCGCGGTTTTTTTGGTGACATCGATGCCATTTAACAAGATTGAACCGCTATCGACGCGCGTGGTGCCACTGACCGCATTTAAAAAGGTCGATTTACCCGCGCCATTGGTACCGATAACAGTCACAAACTCGCCATCAGCGATATTCAGATTGATACCGCGTAGGGCAGGGTTTTCAATGGGCGTTCCAGGATTAAAGGTCAACCGCAAATCTGTAGCTTGCATCATAATAATTATTCCTTATGGTTGCACATTGACATTAAGCCCGAACTTTACGACTTAAAAATTTATTTTTAGCTTTGGGCAATACCAAGGCCAATACCACGAGCAGCGCTGTAATCAAGTTTAAATCCTGCGGACCAAAACCAATACTACGTAGCGTATCGCTCGATAGGGCAACCTGAATAAACAGCTTGTACAATACCGCACCGACAACCACAGCAAAGGTAATCAGCCAAATCCGCTTGGCAGGAATAATAGTCTCACCGATGATGACCGCTGCCAGACCAATGACAATCGTACCGATACCGATCGAGATATCTGCGCCACCTTGCGTCTGCACAAATAGCGCACCCGCTAGAGCAATCAAACCGTTGGAGATTGCCATACCGATGATGGTCATCCACGAGGTGTTGATACCTTGCGCCTGTGCCATACGTAGGTTTGAGCCGGTCGCACGCATCGATAAACCCGTCTCGGTACTATAAAACCAGTTTAAAAATAACATGGCCAGTAGCACGACAACACCAATAATTAAGCAGCGCATCCAGTAACCATTGCCATCATGGACCAAGGTACTAAAGACCGTGGTTTCACCCAATAGTGGCAAGTTTGGCGCACCCATAATCCGTAGATTGACAGAATATAAGGCAACCATCACAAGAATACTGGCAAGCAGCTGCAAAATGCCCAGTTTGACGTGTAGCCATGCGGTGACAATACCGGCAACTGACCCTGCTAGCATACCAAAGGCACAAGCAAGCCAAGGATTGATACCGGCAATGATAGAAATACCAGCGACGGCGCCACCTAACGGAAAGCTACCGTCAGCGGTCAAATCTGGAAAGTCGAGGGTACGAAATGAGATTAGGACGCCAAGCGCCACTAGGCCATAAATCAGACCACTTTCAAGCGCACCAAAAAAAGCAATTAAAGACATAAGAGATCAGTAAGTCATAACCAAGCGTTTAGCAAATAACACTCCAGTGATTCATAGAATAAGTGAGCGCTATATAGCGGCGCTATTTTATTTATAAATGAATCTATATATAAATCTATACGTGAATTTTAGCTAAACGACTAAGCGGTGAATTTAACAGATTGGGTTATCTGCAGCTAGGGTAAAACAAGACTTGTCATTATTACGCATAATCATAAGTCCTGCTCATTTAAAGCCTTTAAAAAATAAGCCCAGCCTACTGACTGATAGCTGGGTTTTGTCTGCGCTAAATAAATAGCGGTATCGCCCATAGACAATAATTGATAAAAATTACCGTCTATCAGTGCGATACCAGAAGTCGCAGTTATTCTACCACTACTTTTGCTTTATCGATAACGGCTTGTGGCAAAGTAATGCCTTCGGCTTTCGCATTTTTTGGACTGACATATAAATCAAGCGATTGCGGGGTATAAACAGGGATAGCACCGGCTTTTTCACCGTTTAAAATACGCGTAACGATTTTACCAGTTTCGCGGCCCAAATCGTAATAGTTTACCCCTAAAGCCGCAACGGCACCGCGCTCAACAGAGCTGGTATCAGAGGCAATTAGTGGAATCTTGCTTTCTTTAGCGATTTGGTACAGTGATTCATACGCTGAAACGACGTTATTATCGGTTGAGGTATAAATCATATCAACTTTACCCTCAAGGCTACGGGCAGCCATTGCGATATCGTTACTACGCTGAGCGGGCGCTTCGTGTACGTTGATACCTAGTGGCGTTAGGTTATCTTTCAATGCTTTTAAAACGATGGTTGAGTTCACTTCGCCTGGGCTATAAACATAGCCGACGTTTTTTAAGCTTGGGATAATTTGACGCATCAAATCGATTTGCGGTGCATAAGGCAGGGCATCAGAGGCGCCCGTGACGTTGGTGCCAGAACCATCAAGCTTGGGCACCAGTTTGGCTGCTACAGGGTCAGTCACTGCTGAGAATACCATGGGAATGGTGCTGGTAGAGGCAGCCACAGACTGAGCTGATGGTGTTGCAATGGCAACGATGACGTCTGGTGCATCAGCGACGAATTGCTTAGCAATCTGACCGGCGGTAGCGGTATTACCTTGGGCGCTTTGGAAGTTGATGGTTAAATTCTCACCTTCTTTAAAGCCGGCATCATTTAATTCATCGATAACGCCTTTACGTACGTCATCGAGTGCTGGATGCTCAACGATGGCGGTAATAGCGACCGTTTTCATGGCAGCTTTGGCATCGCCACCTGTTGCAGCGCCGTCAGTGGTATTGGCATCTTGTGCGGGTTGGTTACAGCCGGTCAAGATAGCGGTGCAAACACCGCCCCATAATAAAGCTTTTGCAAAACGATTTTGATACAACATGGGTCTGACTCCTGAAAATAATAATGTGTCCGTACATTATATAAAAGATAAATAAAAGGTAGCGCTGACTGCTTGTTAATCACGGTCTTTCTATTCAATGCTCACTGCTGTTTTGCCAGCGATTACTTACTGGTCTTTTGTGCTTCTTTATCGACATTGATGGCGTTTTTAAGTAAATCTGCTGATAGGCTGGTACCTTGTTCAGCGGCGTGTTTTGGGCTGACATATAGCGTCAAGGTGTTCATCACTTGCGGTGCAATATCTTTGGTAGCTTCACCATTTAATACCCGATAAACCATTTTGCCCGTAGTACGACCAAAGTCATAATCATTAACCCCAAGTGCCGCAGTCGCACCGCGTCTGACGCTAAATTCATCTGAGGCAATGACTGGGATATCAAGCTCGTTAGCTGCACTGGCCATGGCTTCAAAAGCCGAGACCACGTTGTTATCCAATGAGGTATAAATAACCTCTACTTTGCCTGCAAGACTACGAGTCGCCATTGCAACATCGGTAGGGCGGTTAGCAGTTACGCCCAATATCTTAAGCCCACGTGCTGGTGCCGCTTTTTCAAGTTGCTTAAGGACCACCACAGAGTTGGCTTCACCTGGGCTATAAACATAACCAATGGTTTTTACATTTGGGACAATTTTTTGAATATTGTCTAACTGTGGCTCAATGGGTAATTCGCTCGACAGACCGGTCACGTTGGTTTGGATAGGCACATCATTTTCGTCAATCAGCTTCGCTGCTACAGGGTCTGAGATGGCAGTATAAATAACGGGAACGGTTTTGGTCGACGCCACGATTGATTGCGCAGAAGGTGTTGAGATGGCGACGATAGCATCTGGATTGTCACCAGCGAACTGTTTGGCAATTTGCCCTGCGGTTGCAGTATTACCTTGCGCGCTTTGAAAGTTAACTTTTAGGTTTTGACCTTCTACATAACCATTTTCAGCCAGCTCATCAATAATGCCACGGCGCATCTCATCTAAAGAAGGATGCTCGACAATCTGAGTGATGGCTAAGGTTTTGGCAGGCTTATCGTTAGTTGCGCTGTCATCAGCAGTGGCCGCAGGGTCAGTAGCATTATTAGAGCAGGCGGTTAATCCAAGCGCCGCGCTAATAGCAGCGCCGCACAGGCTAAGGCGTAAAGTAGTGGCAAAGGTCATTTTATTTTGGCTCATAGGTTAAAAGGTGCAGGTTACCCGAGTCAATGTTATGTGCATGCTGAGATAACGGGCGAACATTAAGGTAATCAATCCATTGATCATTACGTCCATATTATGACAGTAATGTAACTTATGGCAATAAGAAAATAAAACGCGTTTGTCATTAGCTTTATAAAGGAGGATTTAAATCAATTCTTGTTGGATAAATAATTTCGTTATCAGATTCTTTATACATAGTTACCAATGAATTTTGGGCAATAAAAAAGATGCCACGAAAGCATCTTTTTATTCGGTAAAATTACAATCAAAAAGCTTACAAGCTAGCAACGCATCTATTACGAACGCCCTTCATAATTAACATAAGCTAGTTTTTATACGAGAATTATAGTGAGTCCGAAATTCACATTACTATAAAATTCACATTACTATTATGCTGACTTGATGAATGTACAACCCATTCTAATATCTACTTAATATTTTTCAAACGAATATTTTAAGGTAACATTATGAACACTTCTAATCTTAAACTATTGACCATCGCTGGCATTACTGCTATCTCATTGATTTGCTTACCTGCTACGGCAAAAGATGGAAATGGAAATGCCAAGGGCAAAGCTGTTTATATTAATAAAGGTTATAACCATCATAGCAACGCCCAACCTAATATCAACGCTTATCGCAATGCTAGCCCTAATGCCTCATTCAAACGTGATCTTGATCAATACGGTTATAGAGTAGTCGGCAAGATTGATAGGAATATTTATGATCGTTCGGTAATTTTAGACCGTTATGATGACCGCTACGTTCGTATTCGCACGCCAGAAAATAAAATTGTGACGGTCATTAATGATACGTTGCAGATTATTGATATTTTAACTAGATAGACAGCAAGCTTACTTTCTATTATTTTTCACATAAGAACAAAAAACGGTCTATTTCGACCGTTTTTTTTGTTCTTTAATTATTACTTAATTTAACGTTTTTAAGCCAGCACATCGCCAATCACGCAGTTGTCTGGTAATGTCACTACCGTTAACTGAGTTTTTGGATTGCCCGTTGATAGCACCATCCCTTCTGAGATGCCAAATTTCATTTTACGCGGCGCAAGATTGGTGACGCAAATTACCTTTTTATCCAGTAATTGCTCAGGCTCATAAAACTTACGGATACCGCTAAAGACATTACGCGGTTTGTCTTCGCCAACGTCTAGGGTAAATTGTAAAAGCTTATCCGCGCCTTCGACATAATTACAGGCTAAGACGTGCGCCACTTTCATCTCAACTTTGGCAAAGTCTTCGATACCGATATAGTCAGCTTGTTCAGCATTGGTATCAGTATCAGCCTTTTCTGCTGGCTGAGTGTTTACTGCCGCTGTTTTATTATCTGAATTATTATCGCTGCTAGTAGTAGGGGCTTCTGCTTGCGCCAATGAGGCCTTTGAGTCTTCAACCATTGCCGCAACGTCTTTTTCTTCGATACGCTGCATTAAAGGTTTAAATTTATTGATTTTATGACCAAGCAACCACTCATTACGGCTAGCAAAGCTTAAATCGTCAATATTTAAGAATTCTTTGGCATTGGCCGTCAGCTCAGGTAATACTGGCGCCAGATAAACCATCAATTGGCGGAAGATATTAATCGCCACCGAGCAGACGTCTTGAACTTCTTGCTCAGACCCTTCTTGCTTGGCAAGCGACCAAGGTTTTTTCTCGTCGATATATTCATTAGCTTTATCGGCGCACTGCATGATTAAGCGCATCGCACGCGAGAACTCACGGTTTTCATAAGCGGCGGCAATCTCATCACCGGTTTTGGTAATATCTTCTAATAATTCAGACTCTACGCAAACCTCAGACAGCATACCGTCGTATTTCTTCACGATAAAACCGGCGCTACGACTGGCGATATTGACCACTTTACCCACCAAGTCAGAGTTGACCTTTTGCATAAAGTCTTCTAAATCAAGGTTGATGTCCTCAACTTTGTCAGACAGCTTACTGGCGAAATAATAACGCAAGTATTCAGGATGCAAATGCTCCGCGTAAGTTTCGGCTTTGATAAAGGTGCCGCGTGACTTACTCATTTTTTCGCCATTGACCATCAAGAAACCGTGGGCAAAGACACCTGTCGGCGTACGGAACTCACTACCGGCAAGCATCGCTGGCCAAAATAGCGCATGGAAGTAAACGATGTCTTTACCGATGAAATGATAAACCTCGGTTTTATGCTCGTTTTCTTGCATCCAATAACGGTCAAAATCAAGCGCTTGGTCGGTACCTTCGCGCTTGTCACATAGATTTTTAAAGCTTGCCATATAGCCGACTGGCGCATCTAGCCACACATAAAAGTACTTGTCTGGCTCATCGCTTGGCGTATCTGGAATTTGGAAACCAAAGTAGGGTGCATCACGCGAGATATCCCAGCTGGTCAAGCCAGCGTCAAACCACTCTTGCAGTTTATTGGCAACCGACGTTTGCAAGCGATTTTCGCTACGGGTCCAATCTTTTAAGAACTGCTCAAATTCTGGTAAGTCAAAGAAGTAATGCTTAGAAGTTTTAAGTACTGGCGTCGCATTGGATAACGTTGAGTGCGGATTGATAAGGTCGGTCGCATCATAGGTGGTACCGCACACTTCACAATTATCGCCATATTGGTCAAGCGCGCCGCATTCGGGGCACTCTCCTTTGACAAAACGATCGGCTAAAAACAGCTGTTTTTCAGGGTCAAAAAGCTGCTTCACATCCTTTGTGCTGATATGCCCGGCGCTATTAAGGCGGCGATAAATCAGCTCAGAGAATTCTCGATTCTCTTCTGAATGCGTTGAATGATAATTATCAAAATTAATCAAAAATTTGGCAAAGTCCGCTTCATGTGAGGCTTTTACCGAGGCGATTTGCTCTTCTGGCGTGACGCCATTGGCTTCAGCTTTGAGCATAATGGCGGTGCCATGAGCGTCATCGGCGCAGACATAGGTGACTTGATGGCCCTGTGCTTTCATCGCACGTACCCAAATGTCGGTTTGAATATACTCTACAAGATGCCCCAAATGGATATAGCCATTGGCGTAGGGCAGCGCACTGGTTACTAGAATCTCACGCACTTTCATCACCTATATTTTTATATAAACGGGTTGGTTATCAAACGTCTCAAGCGCTTTATGACGAGCAGGCGCGATATGATTAATATTAAATCATCAATGCTAAAAACGTCTAAAAACTTACAAAAAAGAGAAAAATTAAAAAAGTGTGCCTATGATACCGTAATTCAGCCAATTTTGTGACATTCCTCAGTAATTAATCCATTAACCAACATAGTCATTGGCTCTGTTATGCCGATAAGTTTCTATGCATTTATTAAGTATCAATAAGCTATTTTTTTAAAGAGGATCGTCATAAAGTGGCGATAAAAAACCCACTAAGCAATTTGCCAAGTGGGTTTATAAAAGATGCAATTTTTGCGAGTTAAAGTCTGTTTTCAACGTCCGACTTTCTTTTAAAATGAGCCAAACATCGTCCCTAAAATGATAACGGCGACCACCGCAATAAGTGGAATCACCATCGTCACCATGGCAACGTTTAGATAGGATTGCTTATGGGTCAAGCCACAAATCGCCAGTAAGGTGATGACCGCACCACTATGAGGTAGCGTATCCAAACCACCGGCTGCCATCACAGCAACACGGTGCATCAGCTCTGGATCAATACCCGCGGCCACTGCCATTCTTAAATAATCTTCACCCAACGTCGATAGGGCAATACTCAAACCACCAGACGATGAGCCCGTAATACCAGCCAGCGTGGTCATCGCCACTGCTTCTGAAATCAAAGGATTGTCAGGATTTAGGTTTAAGATGCTATCACGAATGATAAGGAAGCCTGCTAGCGAGGCGATAACCGCACCATAACCCACTTCTGAGGCGGTGTTAAAAATCGGCAACATCGAATCATAAGTACCACGGTTAATGGTTTTTTGTAGGTTGTTCCAATGACCAATACGCAGCACAATGAGTACGGTACAAGCAACCACCAATGAGATAATGATGGACCATAAGCCAAGCGAGCCTGCGATATTTAAGTCCGGAAATTGAGTTTGTAAGCCGCTAAAGTCGAGCGACGGGAAAATAGCATAAGTTAATAAAGCGTTTAGGGCGATGACCAGCACCAGCGGAATCATAGCAACAGTAAACGAGGTGTGATGCGTACTTAGGGTCTCAGATGCTGGTTTTGCCGCACCAACGCCACCGACATCCTCTTCATCATGCTGACCGTAGCCTTCACCTACTGCATTGGCTTTTCTAGCACGAGATTGCAACCATAACCAACCACAAATAAACATGATGCTACCGCCGATAAGACCCAAGATAGGCGCGGCAAAGACGTTGGTATTATAGTAAGGAATCGGAATGGCATTCTGAATGGCGGGCGTGCCGGGCAATGCTGTCATGGTAAAGGTAAATGAACCTAAGGCAATCGCTGCCGGAATCAAGCGCTTAGGAATATCAGCGGCTTTAAACAAGTCTTTGGCGATTGGATAGATGGCAAAGGCCACCACAAATAACGACACGCCGCCATAGGTTAAGATGGCGCAAACTAAGATGACCGCTAAAATGGCTTTACTGGCACCGAGCTTTTCGACCACGGTATTGGCAATCGCTGTCGCCGCGCCAGAGTCTGCCATCAAACGCCCAAATAGCGCGCCCAATAAGAAAATAGGGAAGAACTTCAGTAAGAATCCACTTAACGCCCCCATAAAGACATCGGTATAGGCGGGGATACTGCTTAAAAAATCACCTGAAAGTAATACGGCTAATATCGCCATAATCGGTGCTAAAATCAGCACTGAGTAACCGCGATAAGCAAAAAACATCAATAGTAATAAAGTGATGACAATAGCAAATGTACTCATCATGATCCGCCCTCCTTGGCAAAGTTCAAGCATCGAGTATGCAGGGCATATTGACATGGGTCAATAAAATTAATCAAAATATGCAGTATTCAATATTTTATCAAACATAAATCTAGACTGCTGTCATAGTGAATGAGGATGTCTTAAATGACGGCGCTGGCGCGTAAGTTCTTACCGTTATTCTCTTCTCGCTAACACAATAATATGGTAACTTAGCATTACAGCCGTATCTAATATATCGATAGATAATGTATTGCTATAAATCTATAAATGAAAGCAAATCATCATTGATGATGACTGTTAATAACAAAAACTCGACTTGCAAGGAGATAAGCATGAGTCGCTCAAAAGTATATAGTAGTGCCGAAGAGGCGCTAAAAGGTGTGGTAAGTGATGGACAAACACTTGCTATCGGCGGTTTTGGTCTGTGTGGTATTCCTGAGGCGCTCATCGAAGCGTTACGTGATAGTGGCGTCAAAGATTTGACCTGTATCAGTAATAATGCCGGCGTCGATGAGTTTGGTTTAGGTTTGCTATTACAAACCCGTCAAATTAAAAAAATGATTTCATCTTATGTCGGTGAAAATAAAGAGTTTGAGCGTCAATACTTGGCAGGTGAGTTAGAAGTTGAATTAACGCCGCAAGGGACATTGGCAGAAAAATTACGTTCAGGTGGTGCTGGTATTCCAGCGTTTTATACGGCGACGGGCGTCGGCACACAAGTAGCTGAAGGCAAAGAGACGCGTGATTTTGATGGCCGTACTTATGTGCTTGAGCATTCATTGCGTGCGGATGTGGCATTAATCAAAGCGCAAAAAGCAGATAAAGCGGGTAATTTAATCTTTAATAAGACGGCGCGTAACTTTAATCCAGATTGCGCCATGGCAGGCAAAATTACCATCGTCGAAGTCGAAGAAATCGTAGAAACCGGCACCTTTGATCCTGATGAAGTGCATCTACCAGGTATCTTTGTGCAGCGTATCGTCTTAAACAGCAATCCTGAAAAACGTATTGAAAAAACCACCACTAAAGCCGTTGAAAGCGCTTAAGTTATTCAGTGATTTGATAAAAATATTTTTAAATGATTATATTAATAATAGAGCAGTGTAAAAAATAAGGAAGTTACCATGGCATGGACAAGAGAGCAGATGGCACAGCGTGCCGCAAAAGAACTACAAGACGGCTATTATGTCAACTTAGGTATTGGACTACCAACCCTAGTTGCCAACTATATTCCTGAAGATGTGGATGTTTGGCTACAGTCTGAAAACGGCTTGCTAGGTATTGGCGAGTTTCCAACGGCAGAGAACGTGGATGCAGATTTGATTAATGCGGGCAAGCAAACGGTAACCGCAGAACCGGGTGCCAGTTATTTTAGTAGCTCAGAGTCATTTGCGATGATTCGTGGTGGCCATGTCAATCTGGCGATATTGGGCGCGATGGAAGTATCAGAAAAAGGCGATTTGGCCAACTGGATGATTCCCAAAAAAATGGTTAAAGGCATGGGCGGCGCGATGGACTTGGTCGCAGGCGTGCAACGGGTGATTGTGCTGATGGAGCAAGTTAATAAACATGGCGAGCCAAAAATCCTTGCCAATTGCGAGCTGCCATTAACGGGTAAAGGAGTGGTCGATCGTATTATCACCGAACTTGCCGTATTAGACGTCACTGACAATGGTCTAAAATTGGTTGAGTTGGCAGAAGGTGTTAGCTTCGATGAGCTACAAGAAAAAACGCCAGTGACTATTACTCAATAAGCTTGTTGCATAAATATGTCTAGCACAGACATCCAGAAAACCTATTTAATAATGGATTATAAAATATGGCGACCACATTACAACAAGATTTGACCGGCAAGGTAGCATTGGTCACAGGTGCTGCAAGTGGCATTGGACGCGATATCGCTGAGACTTATGCTAAGGCAGGCGCTGCAGTTGGTATTGCTGATATTAATCTTGAATCAGCACAGCAAACGGTCGATGCTATCGAAGCTACTGGCGGACGCGCACTGGCAATTGAAATGGATGTCACATCAGAAGACGCGGTAAACGCTGGCGTGCAGCAATTAGTTGATACCTTTGGTGCTATTGATATTCTTGTCTCTAATGCTGGTATTCAAATCATTGACCCGATTCATAAAATGGCGTTTGATGATTGGAAAAAAATGCTTGCTATTCATTTAGATGGGGCGTTTTTAACCACTAAAGCAGCTGTACAGCATATGTATAAAGCTGACAAAGGCGGTACGGTCATTTATATGGGCTCGGTACATTCTCATGAAGCGTCATTATTTAAAGCACCGTATGTGACTGCTAAGCATGGACTGCTTGGACTGTGCCGTGTGTTGGCAAAAGAAGGCGCTGAGCACAATGTGCGCGCGCATGTGATTTGCCCGGGGTTTGTCAAAACACCATTGGTCGAAAAACAAATTCCGCAACAAGCCGCTGAAAAAGGCATCAGTGAAGCATCTGTGGTGAATGACATTATGCTGGTTAATACCGTCGACAAAGAATTTACCACTGTTGATGATATTGCTCAATTGGCATTATTTTTAGCAGCATTCCCAAGTAATGTATTCACTGGTCAGTCTATCGTTGCCAGTCATGGCTGGTTTATGAATTAACGGCGTGGTTAATGGATAGGTTTGCGGGCTGTTTGATTGGTTTAAAAATCATTAGCTTGCTAATAAAACACCAATCCATTAGGATTTGATTTTATGTTAACTTGAGCCAATTATATTGGCTCTTTTTTATGAGCGCCTGTTGCATAATTTCGCGCTGCACGGAGTAAAAATAATGAATAATGAAGACTTAGCGGTGACCCTTGCTGCAAAACTAAGCCGTGCTATCGAGCAGCAGCAGTTTGAGCAAGCAATTGATGAGGTGCAAGCATTACGTCCTATCGATATTGCTGATGTGCTGGCACTGATTGAACCCAAACTTGCGTGGCAACTGCTTGAGGTTTTGCCCAATCGCTCGACGATATTTGCCTATTTAGACGTCGATATTCAGGTTGCGATGGCTCTTGAGTTTCCGCGCGCAAGCTTAGCAAAGATAGTCGGGGAGATGCCATCTGATGAGCGCACCGACTTATATAAGCACCTAAATCAGGAACAGCGAGATGCGTTGCTACCCGCACTTGCACAGGCAAAACGTGAAGATATTCGCCGACTGTCTGCCTATGAAGAGCGCACCGCTGGCGCGTTGATGACATCTGACTATGCGACGTTAGCGGCCGAGATGACGGTTGCTGAAGCGCTGGATGCTCTTAGGTTAGAAGCACCTGATGCTGAAACCATTTATCATGCTTATGTGATTGATGATGCGCGTAAACTGCTAGGCGTGGTGTCATTAAGAGTACTTATTTTAGCGTCGCCTGAGCAGCTGATTAATGACATTATGGTGCGCTCGGTCATATCTTCTGATGTAAACGACGATCAAGAAGACGTTGCTAAAACCGTCGCGCGCTATGACTTGATTGCCTTGCCAATTACTGATGCCAGTGGCGCGTTAGTCGGTATCGTCACCCACGATGATGCGATGGACGTTGCTAGCGATGAGGCCACCGATGACTTCCATAAGTCGGGTGGTGTCTCGACCATGGTCGGCAGATTAAAAGACGTCAGTATCAGGGTTTTATATCGTAAGCGTGTGTTTTGGCTAGTGTTTTTAGTTTTTGGTAATCTGCTCTCAGGGCTTAGTATCTCAAACTTTGAAGATGTGATTGCCGCCAATTTGGTATTGGTGTTTTTCTTACCGCTACTGGTTGATAGTGGTGGTAATGCCGGTTCTCAGTCCGCAACCTTGATGGTACGTGCGCTAGCCACTGGCGATGTGGTCATGCGTGACTGGTTTTCATTGCTCGGTCGTGAAGCCTTGGTTGCGCTCATGCTTGGGGCGACGATGGCGGTAGCTATATCAGTTATCGGTTATGTGCGCGGGGATGCAGTTGTATCGCTAGTGCTGGCGCTGAGTATGATGTCGGTGGTCATGATTGGCTGTGTGATTGGCATGAGTTTACCGTTTGTGCTCAATAAGTTAGGTTTTGACCCTGCTACTGCCAGTGCGCCTTTGATTACCTCGGTATGTGATGCGTCAGGCGTGCTGATTTATTTGTTTATTGCTTCAAAATTCTTAGCCATTTAATTTATTCATTAGCTAATAAAGGTAATAAAGAAATAACAATCATTGAAAATAGATGGCAGGATAGATGAATTTTACAAAGCATCATCCTATTGGCGTTGTGGTTTTTTTATCCTTGTAATTGAGCTACACTGTCACGATAAAAGGTTTGGCTAGGAAGCTCATGGGCAGTATGATTTAGCCTGTTTATCACAGTATGAATTGAGTTTTTTACCATGCCCACCCACTTGTATAGGCAGTAACGGTAGCTATGTTTAACTTTATGAAAAAAAATAAACCGACCCCAAAAACCGAAACCCCGCAGCAGCGGGCAGAACGTGACAGTGCCGTAGATAAGGTGCTGCTCGGCTATGAAGTAGGCACGCTTAGCATAGCCACCATGGTGCTGGGACTGGAGCGCAGCGGTGAAGAGCTTACCTTAGACTTACGCCTGCCAGAGGACAGTAGCCCTGAAACCATTCAGCAAGAGCTTGGGCAACTGCTGCACCCGCATGGCATCAAAACCATTCATATGAATGTGCGGCTGTCGGCACCAGGTAAGGGTGCAGGCTCAACCTTACCGAAGCAAATGCCAAAGACCACGGATGCCATGGCAAATCAATCTAAGCCTAACGCACAGTCTAATAGCGACAGCGAACCACCAATTACTAAGGCAGCGCCAACGCAAGCTTCATTGGCCGCGCATCCGCGTATTCGTCATATTATTGTCGTAGCATCTGGTAAAGGCGGTGTTGGTAAATCAACCACCACCGTTAATATCGCTTTGGCATTACAAAAACTGGGCAACCGTGTTGGCGTCCTCGATGCTGATATCTATGGTCCTAGTATGCCAACCATGCTGGGCGTCGCCGATGTAAAGCCGCAACTCGAAAACGAGCAGTTTGTTCCAGTTGATGCGCATGGTATGGCGATGCTATCGATTGGTAGCTTGCTCGACGGTGATAACACCCCTGTCGCGTGGCGTGGGCCAAAAGCCACCGGTGCACTGATGCAGCTTTATAACCAAACCAACTGGCCACAATTAGATTACCTAGTGATTGATATGCCACCAGGTACGGGCGATATTCAACTCACGCTCGCACAGCGTATCCCCGTCACAGGTGCGGTGATTGTCACGACGCCGCAGCATATTGCATTACTCGATGCCCAAAAGGGTATCGAGATGTTTAACAAGACCAATATTCCGGTACTTGGCGTGGTTGAAAACATGGCACTGCATACTTGTAGCAACTGTAATCATACCGAAGCTATCTTTGGTACGGGTGGTGGCGAGTTTATCGCTGAGCAATATCAGGTGCCGCTATTAGGGCAGTTGCCATTAGCCAGCGGTATTCGTGCACAAGTGGATAAAGGGGAGCCGAGCGTGTTGGCCGATGATGAGTTTGCGCCGTATTATCTGAGTATTGCCAAAAATATCGAAGCTAATATTAGTAAATTTGCCAAGCCTGTTGATGATAAGCGTATTTTCTAATGGTTTTATAATGGCTCTTAATAGTGATAATGGCTTTTATTGATAGCAAAATAGCCTAAGTATGCAAAACTTGAATGCTTTTAATTTTTAGAAAAGGGAATATTGTGAGCTTATCGATTTATCAACGTTATTTAGACAATGTTCCCAAGCAGTATAAGTTTTTAAAATTATTGCGCCCGCCGATATACGTGATTGAGCTCTCAAACAATCAACTGATTGGCGTTTGTTACTATAAAGATGGCAGTAGTAAACGCCATCAGGTTAATGCGGGTTTCAGTAATCGACGAATGGTGATTGCTGATTTTTCGCAAGCAGTACAAGCCATGACTGATTTATTGCTTAAGTTTCCCAAGCATGCATTTGCATTGAATGGCTTTGCAGTAGCGAATGTAACCGAAACGCTAGCAGATGGGTTGACCACGATAGAGATTAAAGCCATTAGAGAGGCAGTTTGGGCAGCATCAGGACAGGCAAAAAGAAGAATCATAAGTACCGCAGTCAGCTACCAAGGACAGGTAGTCTCGCAATGAATTTTGGCTAGGATGCCGTAAAAATGAAGCAAAATGATAATAACCAACCTATCGCTAATCACTTTAGACCAGTTGAACTTGACCAGCTTATTCAAAACGGTCAACCTACCTTTGGCGTATTTGCGAAAGTTAAGAGCATCAATTATCTGGACTATCACAGTCATCTTATCTCGCAAAAAGCACTGCCCAACTGGCGTAAAGCGCTTAAAGCCAACCAATTCTGCTTTATTCAAATTATTCAGCCGCCGTATCGAATCTGTCTAGCACTGGCGACGATTAAGCTGGCAACCAGTGCCTTTGTCTATCTTTACAATGATGAGACTGGTGAGTTAGAGGTTGATGAAGCCTTGCAGCCTTTGACTCGGCAGACGCATGTGACAGGTGATTGCTATCAAGGTCAAATGGCATTTACTCATGCCAAACTAACCGTCAATTTAGATTTTACGCCTTCGCAGATTAACGTTGTGCTAGACAGTCAAAACCTTACACTCAATGCAACCTTAGCAAGGCAATCACAGCCACTTGCTATCTGTACGCCAACGGGCAGGCGCGGATGGACGTTTACCCAAAAAGAACCATTAACCGCTGTATCTGGGCATTTACGCATTAAAGAAAATTCAAAATTTAACGTTGATGCTGCTCATACCCTCGATTCTCTCAATTCTCCCGATGCTAAAGCTCAGCAAATAGACTTTACTGATACCACTAACGCCAATCTAGATTGGACGCTTGGCTATATGCGTCACAAGACCAATTGGTTTTGGAGCTGTATTAATAGCTATTTGCCAGATGGTCGACATTTTACCTTGAACTTATCAATGGGCGTCAATGAAACGGGCGCCAGTGAAAATGCGTGCTGGCTTGATGGTCAGATAGTTTATCTGCCGTCCGTGATGTTTGTACGCCAAGATTTGGACACACCCGCGCAAAATACTTGGCGTATTTATCATCAAAACCTCGGCTGGAACAAGGTTGATATTGATTTAACCTTTACGCCAATTACCGTCTATAAAAAGACCGATAACTTCGGTGTGCTTGCCAGTATCTTTGAGCAATGGCTTGGATTATATAGTGGAGAGATTCGCTTAGGAGACGAGGTCATTAAAATTGATAAGGTAATGGGCTTAGCAGAAGATCATTTTGCTAAATGGTAGTGTAGTGAGCGTAGGTTTGAGTAGCAGCAGCAAGACATCAGTAAGACATTTATTAGATATTGAATAGCATGCTTTATTTTAAAGTCGTTGAGGCTCTATAAATTAAGGCGCCAATTCCGTATAATCGTCGCTATCGAAATACGGTATCATAACCACTATTAAATATTTGCTTTTGCTAAGGAAGAACAATGTCTATCAAATCTGACCGCTGGATTCGTAAAATGGCCGAAGAACATGGCATGATTGAACCATATGAGCCAGGTCAAGTACGCTTTAATGATGCAGGCGAGCGTTTGGTCAGTTATGGCACCTCAAGCTATGGTTATGATGTGCGCTGTGCCCCTGAGTTTAAAGTTTTTACCAACGTGCATTCGGTCGTCGTTGACCCTAAAAACTTCGATGAGAAAAGCTTTATCGATATCGTCGGTGACGAATGTATTATTCCGCCAAACTCGTTTGCATTGGCACGTACGATGGAATATTTCCGCATTCCACGTGACGTATTGACCATTTGCCTCGGTAAATCAACCTATGCACGCTGCGGTATCATCGTCAACGTCACGCCGCTTGAGCCTGAGTGGGAAGGGCACGTGACGTTAGAATTTAGTAATACCACCAATTTGCCAGCACGTATTTATGCCGGCGAAGGCGTGGCACAGATGCTATTTTTCCAAAGTGATGCTGATGACGTCTGCGAAACCAGTTATAAAGACCGCGGTGGTAAATACCAAGGTCAACGTGGCGTGACTTTACCTAGAACTTAAGCGTCTAGAATTTAAGCGCTAAGAATTTAAGTGTTTTAGACTGACAATAAAAAAGCCAGCATATTTAATATGACTGGCTTTTTTATTGTTTTATAATTCAGCTGTTTCAAAGTCGATTATTTTTTTAAGGTCAATTATTTTAAAACTTTTAAACCGGCTTTATTATCACGTTTGGGCTTAGGGGCCGCAACGTTCGTTTTAGAGCTGCTACTCGCCACAGCGTCCTCTTCAGGTTCATAATTGTCATATTCATTAGGGTCAAAAAACATCCCTTGCGAATTTTCTTTGGCATAGATGCCCATTACCGCCGTAAGCGGCACCCAAATCTCTTGTGATACCCCACCAAAGCGCGCACTAAAGTTAATGTAGTCATTTCCCATATTCATATTACCGGTCGCACGACTGGCGATATTGAGCACAATACGCCCATCTTGTACATGCTCTCTTGGAATCTGTACGTTGTCGGCAGTGGCGTCCACCATTAGATACGGCGTGAGCGCATTGTCTTCTATCCATTGATATATCGCGCGCACCATATAAGGACGGGTTGGGGTAATAGAGGTGGTTTCTTCGCTCATCTTTGGCTTCCTATACTGAGGATATGAAATAATAATTAAAAAAGGATTGACGGTAGAGTGTTCGTTATAAAAAAGTTGTTCATGCTTAATTATTGGTTATTTTAAGGTAGCACTTTGCTATTGTCTAATTAGCGCACGCTTTTTTGAAAGCTATCACGCTCAAAAACCCGTTTTTGATAATCAAATAGAGGACGACTGATAGCGCGCGGTAGCTCAATGCCCATTTCTTCCAATCGCCATAGTAGAGGCGCTAAGAGCACATCACACCAACCAAATTCATCTGCCATAAAGTAAGGCTTATGCGCAAACAGTGGTGATAAAGTAATGAGTGAATCGCTCAGCTGTTTTTTGGCCATGGCAGCTTGGGCTTTATTGAAACTGTCTGGATGCATCAATAATCGTTTACCGAGTACCAGCCAATCGCGTTGAATACGCCATGCTAATTGGCGGAACTGCGCGCGCTCTTGCGGCGTCTCAGGCAATAGCTTATTGGCATGGTAGCGCTCTTCAAGATACTCAAAGATGACGTTAATCTCATATAGCGCAATTTCCCGCTGCTGCAAGACAGGCAGGGTATGATAGGGGTTGAGCTCTGTCAAATCTTCAGGACGCTCAGAGTGTAAACGTGATAAATAATAGGCAAGCTTTTTTTCTTCAAGTAATAGACGCACCACATGACTGTCGTAGCCGTCATCAGCGTATAAAATCAGCTGACTACTTGGAATGTCATTCGCATCAATCATGAAAGCCTAATATGTTAGTAAAGCCTGTTATCGTAAACAATGTTGCTGTGTTTATCAAGGTAGCGTACGTAAACAGTAGGGGGCAGCCTTGCTATCAGCTAATATTTTAGTGTTTAACGGCTTCTCAAAGAATAAAAAAGGCACTACCGAAGTAATGCCTTTTTTATGATGAAGTCTTAGTGTTTAATACTTAAATTATTTTACGTCTTTCCAGAACTCTTTGTTCAATAAGTAAACTGGAATTAGTAATACTAATAAGAATAAAATCACAAAGAAACCAATCACTTGACGGTCATGACGAACAGGCTCAGCCATCCACGCCATGAAGTTGACCAAGTCACCAACCTCAGATTCAAACTCATCGGCACTCAGCTCTTCTTGCATATTATGCAAGACGTGAGGCATCGCAGCGTTGGCAAGCACTAAGTTATTAGCGCCCCAAGGACGGCTTGGATCTTCATAGAATGACAACAGGTACGTATATACCCAGTCATCACCGCGCAGACGTGTCTCAAGAGACAAATCTGGCGGAGCCGCGCCGAACCATGATGCTTGTACTTCAGGGTCAATTTCAGCATTGATATGATCACCGATTTGATCGGTGGTGACCATCAAATACTTCTCGACCAGCTCAGGTGGTATCTCTAAATCTTTAGCAATGCGCGAGTGGCGAACGTACTGTGCGGAGTGACAACCGGCGCAGTAGTTCATAAAGATTTTCGCGCCGTTTTGTAGCGAGCCTTTATTGGTAAAATCAATAGGGGCTGTGCTACAAGCTAGGTGTTCTACCACACCGTCAGCATTGGTGAAAGTACCGCAGCCACCGCCTGCTGCCAGTGCGCTACCAGCAGTCAAGGTTAATGCCGCGCCTAAGCCTAGACCAGCTAGGGATTTAATTAGCGTGCTCATTAGTGACCTCCGGTAACGCGTTCTGGTGGCTGTTTACACTTCTCAATGGCAGTGTAAAACGGCATCAATAAGAAGAACAAGAAATATAGAACTGTGAATATACGTGACATGATAGTCGCCGTTGGGGTTGCAGGTGTTGCACCCAAGTAGCCTAGTACGACAAAGCTAATCGCAAAGATAGTAAGCGCAATCTTAGACAAGATGCCTTTATAACGTATCGAGCGTACTGGAGATCTATCGAGCCATGGAATTAAAAACAGTACGGCAATCGCACCACCCATCGCAATGACACCACCAAGCTTATCAGGAACTGCACGTAAGATGGCATAGAAAGGTGTGTAGTACCATACTGGCGCAATATGCGCAGGTGTTTTTAGCGAGTTCGCTGTCTCAAAGTTTGGTGGCTCAAGGAAGAAACCGCCGCCTTCTGGGAAGAAGAACACCACTGCAAAGAACAAGATAAAGAAGACAACAATACCCACCATATCATGCACAGTGTAGTACGGATGGAATTCAATACCGTCTAATGGTACGCCATTCTTATCTTTTAGCTTCTTAATGTCGATGCCATCAGGGTTGTTTGAACCAACGTGATGCAGAGCCACTAAATGCATAAAGACTAAGCCCACAAGCACGAGCGGAATCGCAACCACATGCAAGGCAAAGAAGCGGTTTAGGGTGATACCTGAGATAATATAATCACCACGTACCCATTCAGCAAGACCATCACCAATCACAGGCAGTGCAGCAGGTAGGTTTAAGATAACCTGTGCGCCCCAGAATGACATGTTGCCCCAAGGAAGTAGGTAACCGAAGAAACCTTCTGCCATCAATGCTAGGTAAATACCCATACCGATGAGCCAAATAAGCTCACGTGGTTTTTGGTATGAACCGTATAGCAAGGCGCGGAACATATGCAGATATACCACGACGAAGAACGCTGATGCGCCGGTCGAGTGCATATAACGGATGAGCCAGCCACCTTTAACATCACGCATGATGTATTCAACAGAGGCAAATGCCCCTTCGGCACTTGGGTTGTACATCATCGTCAGCCAAATACCAGTGACTAACTGGTTGACCAGTACCACCATTGATAACACGCCAAAGAAATACCAAAAGTTAAAGTTCTTTGGTGCATAGTACTTTGACATATGATATTCATAGGTTTCAGTCGCAGGAAAACGCGCGTCCACCCAATGCATTAACTTTTTACCCATGCTCATATTAAGCCTCCCCAATCGTCAAGATGGTACCATCCACGTTGTACTCTGGGACGGGTAAGTTAAGCGGTGCAGGTACACCACTATAAACACGACCCGCTAAATCATATTTAGAGCCATGACATGGGCAGAAAAATCCACCGTACCAATCATTACCACCTAAATCGGCTGCGCCAACATCAGGACGGTAGTTTGGTGCACAGCCTAAATGCGTACAGACGCCTTCTACCACCAATACTTCTGGCGAGATAGAGCGTTCAGGATTTTTACAGTATTCAGGTTGCAAAGATGCATCAGAATCGGGGTCAGATAATAGTGGCTTTACTGATTCAAGCGTGGTCAGCATCTCTTCAGTGCGCTTGACCACAAAGATAGGTTTACCACGGTATTTGACGACAATCATTTGTCCTGCTTCGATAGAACCAATATCTTGGGTCACTGCCGCACCAGCAGCCTCAGCTTTAGCGCTTGGGGTCCAAGAGCGGACAAAAGGTGTTGCCACAGCAGCTACCCCAGCTGCACCAATTACGGCAGTCGAGGCAATAAGAACTCTACGACGTTGTACGTTAACGCCTTCGGCATGGCTCATTAAAACTTCCTCCAGGTGAATGAAATGGGATTATCCCACACTGGGTTTGTGGCTTAGAAAAATTACAATTATCAAGCCACGTTAGCTGTGCCTAATTTTGCTAATTGTTGCTATTCTAAGCTATTTCGGTCATAAAATAAATTATTGTGTTAAAAATAAAGCAACCTTGATAGGGCACGCTACAACGTTAAACCAGATAATGGGTCTAAAAGACCTTACTTATCAATGTTTAACAGATGCCTGTATGCAACAAGGCTTATAGGAATAATGACCTTATAATTAATAAGGATATTCAGCAATAGCGAATGATACTTGAAATTCAGACAATGTTCACTAACTTTCAGCACATCACTACTGTGTAAGTAGCCGTTGGCTATTTATTTCTACTTACTAAAATGAAATACTTATAAATCGCCCTACCTTTAATAGTGCATTTTAAATAAGATATCTATTAATAAGATAGCTATTAAAGGCATAACCATTAAAGGTAAGGGCGTCATAATTCAAATTAAGCTTGTAGTGCTTTATTTTTTGTACTAACTATAAATACTAGCTTTCAAGAGTATGCCAGCGCTCAAGCTTAGTCATCATCTCATCTTCGATGACCAATAAACGCTCACTGGCAGCAGTAGCGGCTTCAATATCTTTGGTAAACCATGAGCCGTCAGCCAGCTTTTCTTCTAGCTGAGTTTGCTCAGCTTCAAGCGCGGCGATTTCTTTCGGTAAATTATCAAGTTCACGCTGCTCGTTATAGTTGAGCTTTTTGGCCGCTGTATTAGGCTTTGCGGCTACCGCAGCTTTATTGCTAGATTTGCTATTGGCGGCATTATCGTTAGACGATTTAGCATTCTTAGCCTTTGCTGCTTCTTCACGGTTTTTTTGTACCAAATATTCTTGATAGCCACCGACATACTCTTTGACCACCCCTTTGCCGTCTTCATCAGTATCAAACACCCAAGTAGAAGTGACAACGTTGTCCATAAACGAGCGGTCATGGCTAATCAGCAAGATAGTACCGTTAAAGCTACTAACCGACTCTTCTAATAGCTCTAAGGTTGCCATATCCAAATCGTTGGTTGGCTCATCGAGTACCAGAATGTTAGCAGGCTTTAATAGCTGCTTGGCAAGTAATACACGGTTACGCTCACCACCTGATAGGGCTTTGACTGGCGTACGAGCACGTTCTGGGGCAAATAAGAAGTCTTGCAAATAGCTCATGATATGCGTCTTGCGCCCGCCAACTTCGACAAAGTCTGAACCTTCTGAGACGTTTTGCGCAACACTGGCTTCTAAATCTAGCTGATCACGCAGCTGATCAAAAAAGGCAATTTTCAGATTAGTGCCAAGCTCAACTGTACCTGTTTTGGTCACTTCATCGTCAGACATATCGAGTAGGGCTTTAATGAGCGTGGTTTTACCAGCGCCGTTGGGACCCACGATACCAATTTTATCGCCGCGCATAATCATGGTGCTAAAGTTATCGACTAAGACGTTGCCATCATATTCCAGATGCAAGTTTTTAACTTTACAGACCAGCTTGCCGCTTTTCTCGCCTTCACCCATGGTGATATTGACGTTACCGACTTGCTCACGGCGACCGCTACGCTCTTCGCGCAAGGCCTTTAGCTCACGGACGCGACCTTCGTTACGGGTACGACGCGCTTTGATACCTTGGCGAATCCAAACTTCTTCTTGGGCAAGTTTCTTATCAAAATTAGCATTATTTTTTTCTTCAGCAAGTAGCTGCTGCTCTTTTAATTCTTGATAACGGGCATAACCTTTGGCGCCTTGGGTGACGTCATAGCTTGTTAACTGACCACGGTCAAGCTCAACGATACGCGTAGCAAGCTTATTCACAAATGCTCTATCGTGAGTCACAAACAATAAAGTCAAACCTTGCCAATCTAATAAAAAACGCTCTAACCATTCGATACTTTCAACGTCTAAATGGTTGGTTGGCTCATCGAGTAATAGCACGTCAGGCTTAGTAACCAGCGCACGTGCAAGTAGTACGCGGCGTTTACGACCACCAGAAAGTGAAGACAAGTCATCTTCAGGATCGAGTCCCATCGTCGTAATCAGACGGGTTGCATCGCGCTCTAAATCCCAGCCATGTACCGCATCGATATCATGCTGCAAGGTTGCCATATGCTCGCAAGCGTCCATATCGCCGTTGGCACACATATCGACTTGCTTATTATAGTTAATGAGCAAATCAGCGGTACGGCGGCTACCGCCCATCACGATGTCCAAGATACGACCGCTGGTTTCAGGGACGTCTTGCTCTAGCATCGCAACACGCATGCTGCTATTGGTGATAATCTCACCGCTATCAGGCTGCAATGAGCCGTTAATCAGTTTAAATAAGGTGGATTTACCTTCGCCATTGCGGCCAATCAAACACACACGCTCGCCCGCATTAATCGCAAAATCAATGCCATCAAGAACAGGAGCGACGCCAAAGGCTAAGTGAATATCTTTTAAATGTATCAATGCCATAGAATATCTTAAGCTTATATAATAGTGAGGTAGGGGTTGTTGCAAAATTGCTAGCAGTATAACATGCTGCCACCTAACTGTAGTATGCGTAAATGCATTTATAAGCACTATTTTATAACGGTTATTTTAAATGGTCATGGGTGAGATTTGACAAAGGTCATGACTACATTATCTGGTATTGAGAAAAATATGAATGAACTGAATTCGATAGATAGCAAACCTTCCAATAGTCAAGCTAAGCTGTCAGATACCCAAGCGGATTTACAAGCACAGGTTATTGAATTACAGATGAACCTGTCTCACCTTGAGGTTACCGTAGAACGGCTTGATGAGGTCATTACGCGTCAAGACAGAGATATCCAAACCTTGCAGCGACAGGTGCAGTTTATCTATAAACAAGTCGAAAGCCAAGATGGAGAGGGCGGTGTAGCGCCGTTTGATGTTGTGGCAGATAGACCGCCACACTATTAAGTAGAAAAACACCTCTTACTGATAAGCCGTCTGATGGGCTGTTTATGATAAGCGTATATGTGCGTTTTTGCATAAATACACCTTACGATGACTATTGAGTCATATTAGAGAAATAATGTGTTTTTAGGTTGTCTTAATGTAAAAAAAACATTAGTATCCTTCACCTTAGATACTGTCTACCTAACAAAGTTCGGTGTAGCGGTAAAACAATGTGGATGTTTGGAGATACACAATGGGCGCAAATTTCAATCTAAAGACTCTAACGGTAGCTTTGGCTGCTCTTTCTGCAGCTAGTATCGCTAGTGCGGCAGGTCTTGATCGTTCAGGTCAAGATATCACCGCGTTTTTGCAAGATGGTACCTATGCCGAAACTGTTTATACTTATCTAGATGCTGATGTTAGTGGTCATGATAATGCTTATGTTGGCCCAGATAAAAATACTTATCAGCAAGGTAAGAAAATTGATGATATCGCAGAGTCGTATGACTTTTTCCGTTATGGCGTAAAAGCTGATATCAATGATACCTTTAGCGTTGGTGTTTTATATGATGAGCCTTTTGGTGCTGCTGCCGATTATAGTGGTGACAACAACTTCGTTGCTCAAGGCGATCGTGATGCCGTTATCAAAAACGTAACTGGAAATCCAGCATATAGTGAAGCAGTAATTGATAATGTTGTAATACCTACGCTACAAGCGCAACTTGCGCCAGGCAACCCTAAGAACTTGACAGATGAACAACTTAAGGAAGCTCGAGCAAATTATCTAGGCGTTCTTACTGCGAAAAAAGCAGCTGATGCAGAAGAGTTTACTAAAGGCGAAGGAACCAACGTTGAAGTTCGTACTGAGAATATTACGGCAATTCTTGGCATGAAATTTGGCGAAAATAAAAATTTCCAAGTTTATGGCGGTCCGGTTGCTCAACAAGTACAAGCTGATGTAAAACTACGTGGACTGGCATATAGCGCTGCGACTGGCTATACCGCTCATATTAGCTCAGATCAAGATTATGGCTGGCTAGCAGGTGTGTCTTATAGTAAGCCTGAAATTGCTTTACAAGCTGCGTTAACCTATCGCTCAGAAATTGATCATACTTTACCAATATTTGAAAGCTATCCTGCAGCCAGCATTGAAAAAGCTGGTGAGATAGATATCACTACTCCAAAATCTGTAAACTTTGATTTTCAAACAGGTATCAATCCAACGACTTTAGCGACAGCAAAAGTACGCTGGGTACCATGGAGTGACTTTGCAATCGTACCTCCTGTTTATACCGAAGTGAGTAAAGCGCAGTACCCTGAAGGTTTGTCTTTAGTGAGCTATGATAAGGATCAATGGTTAGTAGAGTTAGGTTTAGCCAAACGTTTAACACCAGCATTAGCAGTAACAGGTACCGTTGGTTGGGATAGTGGTGCTGGTAATCCAGTGACATCTCTAGGACCTATCGAAGGTTACTATAGTGCAGGTCTTGGCGCAAAATACAACCTAACCGAGAACTGGGCTATTTCTGCTGGTGGTAAATACCTATGGTTCGGTGATGCAGAAGGTCAAATTCCAACTAAAGCTGTCGTTAGTAACTTTGAAGACAATGACGGTTTTGCCCTTGGTATGAAGCTGTCTTACCAAGCTAAGTAAACTGGAAATTACTAATATTGATATAAGTTATATTATATAGATAAAAAAACGACCTTAAATGGGTCGTTTTTTTATGTTTATAATAAACAGAATACAATAAGCAATACCTTTTAATTTAAGAATAAAAACCTACTTTTACCGATTTAAGTTCGGCAGCAATGTTAATTAGAAATTAATGATTGTATATTAAATAAACTATTGTTTATTAAAATAATTTAATGTTTTGTACCGCTCAGTCATTAACAAGAAATAAAGCGTTTTAATTGTTGTTTTAATGTCAGAAAGTCATTACTATTCATTTTAGGACATCGTTTACATAATCATATATTTTGCGTAACAATGCTAAATGTTGATTATTACAACGATTAAACAACGAGGATGTTTGGAGATATACAATGCGCGCTACTTTTCATTTAAAAACTCTTGCTGTAGCGATAGCTACTCTTTCTGTAGCCAGTATGACTAACGCTGCAGGTCTTGATCGTTCAGGTCAAGATATCACTGCATTCTTACAAGATGGCACTTATGCCGAAGCTGTCTATACCTATATCGACGCTGATGTTAGCGGTTATGATAGCTCTAATAATAATCCTCTTGATAATAGCTATGTACGTGGTAATGCTACGGGTGATATCGCCGAATCTTATGATTTCTTCCGTTATGGTGTAAAAACTGATATCAATGACACTTTTAGTATTGGTGTTTTATATGACGAGCCATTTGGCGCTGCTGCCAAATATGAAGGTGATAACAACTTCGTTGCAAATACTAATCCTGCCCAATCAGCAGGTGAGTTTGCAAATGATGAAAATCCTAGCGGATCACTAGGTAATGCAGTCATAGGGGCTGAAGCAACGACTGCAGGGCAGGGTACTAATGTTGAAGTTCGTAGTGAGAACCTAACGGCTATTCTTGGTATGAAGCTTGGCGCAGATAAAAATTTCCAAATTTACGGCGGTCCAGTTGCTCAGCGTGTACAAGCTGATGTGAAATTACGCGGTCTTGCTTATGGTCCCGCTACTAGTTACACCTCAAATATTAACCCAGATCAGGATTATGGTTGGTTGGCGGGTGTATCTTATAGTAAGCCTGAAATCGCTTTAAAAGCTGCGCTGACCTATCGGTCTGAAATTGACCATAGTATGAATATATATGAGAGTTATCCTCTAGCTCCTTTATTAAGTGGTAGTACACTTCCATCTACTCAGAATACTATTATGGAATTAACTACTCCTAAGTCAGTAAACTTTGATTTCCAAACCGGTATCAATCCTACAACATTAGCTACGGCAAAAGTACGTTGGGTACCTTGGAGTGATTTTGTAATTACTCCCCCTTTATATAATGCAGCTAGTACAAGCGCAGCACGCCCCAATGGTTTAGATTTAGTAGAATATGAAGATGACCAATGGCAGGTAGAGCTTGGTCTTGCCAAGCGTATTGCTCCAGCCCTAGCGGTTAGTGGTACAGTCGGTTGGGATAGCGGGGCTGGTGATGTAACAACGTCATTAGGTCCTATCGATGGCTACTATAGTGTTGGTCTAGGCGCTAAATACAACGTTACCCCTGAATGGGCGGTATCAGCTGGCGGCAAATACTTATGGTTCGGTGATGCTAAAGGTCAATTGCCTACGGGTAAAATTGTCGGAGATTTCCAAGACAATGATGGATATATCGTTGGCGTAAAATTGTCTTACCAAGGCGAGTAATTAAGTTTTCTATCTCTAATTAGAGGTACTAATGTTCGTAAAAGCAAAGCAGCCTATATGGCTGCTTTGCTTTTTTTATACTTATATATTTAGAAATTAATATAAAAAATTCCTCTGACTAATATGTCTAATACATAATTTTTTGATTAAGATGTACTGATATCATAGGTTTGAGTCGTACCAATTTATATTTGTTTTTCAGTAAAGACTCTATCGGCTTTAGCCTATTTCCTTAAAGTTCAAAAAGAGAGTTGCTATAAGACTCAACTTTAATTATGATACTTAAGTCGGTTACGTTATCTTACATAGCTGTAATGTCTGATGTTTAAGAAATGTAAAGATCGAGTCATCGATTCTTACTTCTAAAGATTTAGCTCAAAGTCGTTTGGCAAAGGATTGCACAGCATCAGCTGAAGTTACTGATATAAGACATATCATAACCAAGCTATTTGCCAGTTATTATATTCATGGAGGATATCAAGTGTCTCAAAAATTCCCTATCTCTAAACTCACCCTCGCTCTTTTTGCTTTATCGGCTGCGTCATTGACGCAAGCCGCTGGTCTTGATCGTTCTGGTCAAGATATCAAAGGCTTTTTTAATCCTGGAACCTATGCAGAAGTTGATTTTGCTTATATCGATACCAAGGTATCTGCTCATGACAATGCGGGCAATAAATTTGGTATAACAAATACTGAAGCTGAATATGTTAAAGGTAAGAGTACTGGTAATGCTACTGATGATACCTATAGCTTTATGCGTTATGGTGTCAAAACGGACGTCAATGACAATATAAGTATTGGTGTCTTTTATGATGAGCCATTTGGCGCGGAAGTAGAGTATAAAGGTGATAGTAATTTCGTATCAAAAGTAGGTGAAGAAACGCTTATCACACCTAAATTCAATGGAATCGGTGATAAAAATGAAATTATTAACTCTGCAATACTAGACCCTGATTATAATAAAAACACCAAGGTCAGTGTTCATACCGAAACTTGGACCGGCTTAGTTGGTTATAAGTCTAACGGTTTTCAGGTATTTGGTGGTCCAGTGATGCAAAAAGCAAAAGCGGACGTACATTTACGAGGTAAGGCATATGGTCCTTTGACAGGCTATGATGCTAACGTTAATGCTGATACTGATTACGGCTGGGTCGCAGGTCTTGCTTATAGCAAACCTGAAATAGCACTAAATGCCGCTTTAACTTATCGTTCTGAAATTGAGCATAAAACAGATATCGCTGAGAGAGTTCCGCTTTTAGATAGTAAATATAAAGACCTTGTTCTTTCTCAGATTCCAGGAAGTGCTGGATATGACATTCAAGCCAATGCGACAACTGAGGCGACAGTTACAACACCTGAATCAGTAAACTTAAATATACAGACAGGTTTGAGTGAAAAGTATCAATTATTAGGAACGCTTGATGTTCGCTGGGTGCCTTGGAGTGATTTTTCGATTGTTCCGCCTTTATATAATGTATTCTCAAAGGCAGCTGTACCAGAAGGTTTACCATTATTATCCTACGAAAAAGATCAGTGGAAGGTCGATGTTGGTTTAGCTAAGCGATTTAATGAAAAATTGGCTGGTTCAGTTGTTCTCGGCTATGATTCTGGTGCTGGAGACCCTGTGAGTTCACTTGGTACCATTGAAGGTTTTTATAGTATTGGTGGTGGCATTAAATACAATGTCACACCAGAGTGGGCAGTATCTGTCGGCGGCAAGTATCTTAAGTTTGGGGATGCTACTGGACAGTTACCTAATGGTAGTATCGTCAGTAAGGCTGAAGACAATGATGGTTATATTGCGGGCGTAAAAATCTCTTACCAAAGTCAGTAAAATTGCATTTGATAGTATTATTTTGAATAAATTTCTTAAAAAGCTTATCTAGTGAGTTAGATAAGCTTCACTAATGACTATTATCTATCTTATTGAGTACTGAGTTAATACTCATATAAATGTTTAATCTCTCACAAATGAACGTTTGCGTCATTTTTTATCAACAGCAGTCAGCTGTTATGAATTGACTTTGTAAACTAAATTTGGTTATCTATAGCTCTTATCTAAACACTAGTAGTACAAGTAGTAGATAAAGGAATATCAATTAATCATCCATGGAGGAAGAAGAATGTCACCTAACCGTCATTCAATCACGGCTGTATCGACAGCTAAAAAATTCAAAACCCCGCTAAAAGCCAGTGTAGTACTCTTAACATCAATGATCCTCGCCGCCTGTAATACGACTGATGAGCCTTCTTATAATCTTGGCGATGTATTTGAAACAATAACGCCGACTCCAACGCCGACTCCAACGCCGACTCCAACGCCGACTCCAACGCCGACTCCAACGCCGACTCCGACTCCAACAGAACCTGAAGCAGGTATTTCAGGAGCTCAACGTATTAATGTCGGTGGAATGTTTAAGGCTGATACACGTGAATTTGAAGCAAGCGCAGATAAGTCAAAAATAGAGGCAAGAGCGGACTTAGCAACCAGTCTTTTACCGACTGTACCAGTAAACTTATCTGGAGACGGTGATGCAGATGCTAAGCAAGGCTTTAAGTCACATGATGACAGTACAACGATTATAGCCGCTGGTAACGATATTCCACTAGAATATACTTCAGTATATAAAGACTACGATAATGTAATGCGTGTTGCTCATATCAATGGTGAGGCAGATGCAAGAACACTTTTAGGGCAAAAATTGCCAGTTGATGGTGTTGTAGTAATAGGCAATGCAACTCAAGTAACAAATTTACCAATGGATGGCAAGGTTGGCTATAGTGGTGATGCAACCTACCGCGAATTGGGTGCAAATAAAAACATCGAATATGGTACGTCAGTATTTACTGCAGATTTTGTTGCTAAAAACGTAAAAGGTGATCTTACATTTGCTAACGCAGGTAAAATCGGCTTAACAGCAAATATTGATGGCAATAAGTTTGCAGGCAAAGCCGAAGACAATGGAGGCTATGCAACAGAAGGTGGATTTTACGGTGGTAAAGCTGAACATCTAGGTGGTATCTACGAAAGCGAAAAAGCTCAAGGCACATATGGTGCCAGTCAAGTAACAACGCCAACGCCAACGCCAACGCCGACGCCAACGCCAACGCCAACGCCAACGCCGACGCCGACGCCAACGCCAACGCCAACGCCAACGCCAACGCCGACGCCGACGCCAACGCCAACGCCGACGCCAACGCCAACGCCAACGCCAACGCCGACGCCAACGCCGACGCCGACGCCGACGCCAACGCCAACGCCAACGCCAACGCCAACGCCAACGCCAACGCCAACGCCAACGCCAACGCCAACGCCAACGCCAACGCCAACGCCGACGCCAACGCCGACGCCAACGCCGACGCCAACGCCGACGCCGACGCCGACGCCGACGCCAACGCCGACGCCAACGCCAACGCCAACGCCAACGCCGACGCCAACGCCAACGCCAACGCCTGAAGTTCCAAAACCTCCAGTGAATCTAGAACATCCAGTAGATAGCGAATTTACTGGCTTCCAAAGCAATACGCTCAGTAGTAAAAAGGGTACCTTTACAGATGATGCGATTGGTTATGCGGAAATACGTGATGACAAATCAGACTTTACTGAGACACAAGATGTAAACGGCTCTAAAGTCCCAGTAGACAATCGTGCTGGTAATAATTTTACTAGTTATGATAAGTTCTTAGCGCGCGCTGATATGACCAAGCCTGACTCTGTAAAACAGAAGGTTCTTGTTAATATAAGTGGAGCTAGTGATTCAGATTATGGTAATGGCTTTAAGCTTCATACTGATTCTACTAAAGTTCAAGGTCCTGTAGAGTTAGACTTAAAATATTCATCTGTTTACAAAAACTTTGATTCACAAATGCAGATTGGTCATGTATACGGTGATCCTAATCAGTCGTTCTTAGGTGATTTGGCTCGAGTCTCTACTGTCTATGTACAAGGTAACGGTACCAACCTTAAAGACATGCAGTACATGAAAGACTTGGCAAAGTACAATATTGATAACAATATTAATGATGGTATGGTAGCGTATGCTGGTGTTGCTACTTATATGGAAAACCTACATTTAAAAGAGGGCAAGCGTGGCGGTCCAGTCGTTAATGGAACCTCGAAGTTCGATGTTGACTTCGTTAATAGCAAACTTGAAGGAACATTGACATTTGCAGATGGCGATTATAAATATATGCCTACTGACAATAAGATTAATATCAATGCAGATATCAGCGGCAATACGTTTGCTGGTAATGTAAATAATATTGATACAGCAGGTGGTTTCTATGGCGAGGATGCTAAATTCTTAGGCGGGGTTTACCAAGAAGCGTTAGCTCAAGGCGGTAAGGGTGCTCAACCAGGTGAAGGTACAACTTTCCAAGGAACCTTTGGTGCCGAAAAGCAATAAATAAATTAACCATAAAGACTTAAATATAAAAAAGCGCCTTAGGGCGCTTTTTTTGTTTTCTAGATTCTTGTATTCACGAAACTTGTATAAAGCATGATGAAGAAACTAACTAGTAAGTAGAAATGGCAAAAATAAAAAACAAAAATTGGTATATTTTATATCAATATAATTTAAGACTACTATTTAATATGTAATATTATTGAACATAGTTCGATTTTTATAATTAATTTTCAAATTGTTATTTGACTCAATCCCTGTCTTTAATCTCAATAACATCTCTATATGTATTAAGGTATATAAATTAATATGAGGGGAATTTTTTATTATTTTAAAATTTCCTAATTAATATTTCTAATATTGTATTGATAAAGGATTTATATAACTACTGATTCTTCATTATCTTCCTTATATTAGTCTAACTATTCTTATAAAACATAGGAAATACTCAATTTACTCTAAAAAAGTGATGATTATCTTACTTTCTCTAAAAAATGACGCAATACATGGAAATGCATCATTGATTATCGTAATTATTTTAATTTGAATAACGATGAAAATACAAGAGTATCCTATATTCTTTTGTGCGTATATTGATACATATTTTCTCTATATAGCTCATTATATTCGCTTGTAAGGATTAATTGGTAACTAAATATTACAGTGAACATTATTTCATTAATATTAATTGACTTTCTGTAGTGAATTTGTTTATGTATGCGTGCAACTGGATTAAAGTTGTATCTTATTCGAAGTAACGGAATATCATAAACTCTTCATGGAGGAAGACGAATGTCGCCTAACTGTCATTCAATCTCAGCTGTAACAGCAGCAAAAAAACTAAATACACCACTCAAAGCCAGTGTGGTTCTCTTAAGTGCTATTATTCTAGCGTCATGTGTGACTAGTGGCGGAGATGATCCTATCACTCCGAAACCAACACCTGTGTTGCCAGGTACTGATACGGGAGGTGGAGCTGGTAATATAACTGAGGCTGAAAAAGCTATTAAAGCGGCTGAGGCTAAAACCAAAGTAGCAGAAGAAGCGCTTAAAGTAGCAGAAGCCAAAACCAAGGCAGCAGAAGAAGCGCTTAAAGCAGCAGAATTGAAGTTTGGAGAGGAATCAGAGAAAGCAGCAGAAGCATCGAAGACAGCAATTGATGCAGCAAGAGCAGAAGCAGTACAGGCAAAAGCAGCAGCAGAAGCTGCAAGAGTCGAAGCAGTAGCAAAAATTGAAGCATCTGCAAAAGCATCTAAAGAAGAAGTAGATACTGCTAAAAAAGCTGCAGCCGATGCGGTAGCCAAAATGAAAGCTGCCGACGAAAGAGCAAAGGCAGCAGATATTCGTGCTACGGTAGCAGAGGCCAAAGCTAAAGAAATTGAAGAGTCACTTAAAGCAGAAATAGCGGCTAAAAAGGCAGCAGAAGAAGCCAAGGAGCTGGCGCAAGCAGCAGAAAATGCTGCTAAAGATGCTAAAGTAAAAGCAGAACAAGCTGCCACAGCCGCCAAAGCGCAAGCAGAGCTTGAGAAACAAAAAGCGGCCACTGCGCAAGCAGAAGCGGATAAAGCCAAAGGTGAGTTAATCACCGCACAAGATAAGTTAGCCGCTGCAGAGAAAGCCCTAGCAGACGCATTGGCAAATGGCAGTGGTGACACCGCTGCCCTACAAGCAGAAGTGGATCGTCGCAAAGCCGCCCTTGAGGCCGCCAATGCCCAAATCACCGCTGCCCAGCAAGCGCAAGCTGCAGCGACTGCCGCAGCAGAAGCTCAAATTGCTGCTGCCAATCAAGCCGCGCAAGCAGCCAAAGACGCCCTAGCAGCAGCCACCATCAAGAACGCTGCCGAAGCGAAGAAATCGGGTGTTCAATCATTAAACATTAATGCCGGCTCACTCGGGTTGTTTAATACCACCACCCGCGACTTTGCCGTAAATGAAGACGGCTCTGCCGTTGATGCCCGTGCTGATATTGCCTCTCAGAATCCAGATGGCACACCAGGCTTACTACCACTGGTCCCAATCACCCTCTCTGGTGAAGGCGACACAGCAGTCGCAGACTCAAACGGCTTTAAAGCCCATAAAGGCAAAGCAGACATCGTGGTTGCCGCCATTGGTCAGACACTGCCTTTAACCTACACCTCAACCTATAAAGACTTTGGCGATGACATGCGCATCGGTCATATTGATGGCTCTGCTGAAGTTGCTCTATTGAACAAAACCTTACCCGTCAATGGTGTCGCCGTCATCGGTAATGCCACCCAAGCGGCTAACATGCCGAAAGAGGGCACCGTAGGTTACACAGGGGACGCCACTTACCGCAAGCTGGGTATTGGCAATGACATCGAGTTTGGCAAATCTATATTCACCGCCGACTTTGTTGCTAAAAACGTGAAAGGGGACTTAACCTTTGCTAACGCCGGTAAGATTGGTCTAACCGCTGGTATCAATGGCAACCAATTCTCAGGCGCAGCGGCTGACAATGCCGGTTACAGCACTGAAGGTGGATTCTTTGGTGGGGACGCTCAATACCTAGGCGGGGTTTACGCTGGTAATGAGGCTCAAGGCACCTATGGCGCGAAGAGCGACAAGCAAAGCGCAGCAGAAAAAGCCGCTGCCAAAGCCCAAGCGGATGCCGCCAAAGCCAATGCTGACAAAGACACTGCCCAAGCCCAAGCCGCCGCCGCCCAAGCTGCTGCAGACAAAGCCCAAGCGGATGCCGTTAAAGCCCAAGAGGCCCTGAAAAAAGCAGAAGACGCCTTAGCAAATGCGGGTAATGGCGAAGATCAGCTCGCCGCCGCCTTAGCACGTGCCGCTGCCGCCGAAGCCGCTCAAGCTGCAGCAGAAGCCGCCGCAGCGACTGCAAAAGCTGCTGAAGCGGCTGCATTGTTAGCCAAAACCGCCGCAGAAAATGCAGCCACTGCAGCGCAAGTAGCTGCCGACAAAGCCATTGGTGACGCTAAAGTTGAAGCCGACAAGAAAGTAGCTGCCGCCAATCAACAAGCGGCTGATGCTAAAGCCGAAGCGGCTAAAGCGGAAGCTGACGCTGCCACCGCTAAAGCTGCAGAAGATAAAGCCAAAGCGGAAGCAGTAAAAGCCAAAGCTGACGCTGCAACCGCAATCGCTGCGGCCAATGCCAACGCTGACACAGCCAATCAGCAAGCCACAGCCGCCAAAGCGCAAGCAGAGCTTGAGAAACAAAAAGCGGCCACTGCGCAAGCAGAAGCGGATAAAGCCAAAGGTGAGTTAATCACCGCACAAGATAAGTTAGCCGCTGCAGAGA
>NZ_JAFCUJ010000001.1:0-37403 GCF_049896465.1 Psychrobacter sp. DWR1-2-3 | reverse complement strand
CTGACAAAGACACTGCCCAAGCCCAAGCCGCCGCCGCCCAAGCTGCTGCAGACAAAGCCCAAGCGGATGCCGTTAAAGCCCAAGAGGCCCTGAAAAAAGCAGAAGACGCCTTAGCAAATGCCGGTACCGGAGACGGTGGTCTTGCTGCCGCCTTAGCAAGAGCGGAAGCGGCAGAAGCCGCCGAAGCGGCTGCTCTAGCAGCGGCTGCCACCGCAGAGACCGCACGCCTTGCTGCTGAACAAGCCCAAGCTGCTGCAGAAGACGCTGCCCTAAAAGCCAAAGCGGCGGCCGACAAAGCCGTTGGTGACGCTAAAGCGGAAGCCGACAAGAAAGTAACAGAAGCCAATCAACAAGTGGCTGATGCTAAAGCGCAGGCAGCTAAAGCTCAAACACGTGCCGATGAAGCGGAAAAAGAAAAATTAGAAGCTGAAGCTAGAGCGAAAGCTGCAGAAGATGCTCTTGCAGCGGCACAGCAATTACCGCCAGCACCAACCAACCCGACAGTTGCTGCAAATACTAAAGTTACTGGCTTCCAAAATAGTATTGCAAAAGACGACAATAGTGGTTTGAGCGCAAATACTTCTGCGAGCTACGATACCTACACAGCTCTTTTTAATGAGACTGGATCAAGTTATTTTAAACAACCTGTGAATGTCACATTAAGAAGTACAGATGACCGAGACTACGAAAAGGGTTTTAAGAAGAGCTCTCTCAAGCAAATTGGTGGTACGTGGGACAATAAGCTAAATTACACGTCCACTTATAAAAGCTTTGACAATCAAATGCAAATTGGTCATGTATATGGAGATCTTAAAGGCCCAGCCAATTTAATCCAACTATCTAAGTTATCGAACATATATGTACAGGGTAACAGTACAAATGTTGATGACATGCAATACATGAAAACTCTATCACAGTACAATATTGATAACAAAATCAATGACGGTAAAGTGAACTATAAAGGTGTGGCTAGCTATATCGGTAATAGTAAAGAAGAAATCATTGGTCATGACCCAATCATAGGAACTTCAGAGTTTAAAGTTGACTTTGTTGATAGCCAGTTAGATGGTACGTTATCATTTGATGGTTCGAATGTTAGTCAGAAAAAGATTAAAGCCGAAATCAGCGGCAATACCTTTGCAGGTAACTGGAATGGTGTTGATACTAAAGGTGGTTTCTATGGTGAAGATGCCAAGCTATTAGGCGGTGTATATCAAGTTGCTGATGGTAAAGGAACTTATGGTGCCACCAAAGCAGGTTCTAGTTCTGAACCAACGCCAACACCTAAAGCCATAACAGGTGTTATGAGTAACACCATCAGCAGTGTAGCGGGAACTGGAACAGAAAATGCTATTGGTTATCGTCAATTTGTAAGGGATAACGATACATTCAATACCACCACAGGTTCTGGTGAAGATACCAATCCAGTAATGATTGTTGATACTAATACAGATAATCTACCGAATTACAACCAACTTGTTGGTCGTCTAGATATCACTAAACCAGGTAAGTTCGGACAAGCGTCGAAACTGACACTGGTAAAATCTGATGATATATCACTCGATGATGGTTTCAAAAAATCTAAAGATACGAGTACAGCGACCTTTGGTAAAGTTGAATCTATTCTTGGTAAGATTGATTTAAAATACGATTACCAGTCTGTTTATAAGAACTTCGACTCGCAAATGCAAATCGGTCATGTGTATGGTGACATGCGTAAAGAAGGGTCATTTGGTGGAGTAAAATCACGCTATACCAATGTTTACGTCATGGGTGAAGCAACTGAGAACATGCCTACAGAAGGTAAAGTTCAGTACGCGGGTGTTGCAACCTATATGGACAATCTACATTTAGGTTCAGGCGCGCTAAATACTCCAGTGGTTAATGGTACATCTGATTTTAATGTTGATTTTGTGAACGATTCATTAACAGGGACATTAAAGTTTGCTGATATTAATAAAAATATTGGTATTAGTGCTGATATCAGTGGAAATACTTTTGCTGGTAGTAAAGATAATATTGCAACCTCAGGTGGTTTCTATGGTGAAGATGCTAAGTTCTTAGGTGGTATTTACCAAGAAGCACAACCTGGTAGCGTACCTGGAACTGGAACTACGCCAGGAACTGGTACAACTTTCCAAGGAACCTTTGGTGCCGAAAAGCAATAAAGTAATATGACTGTATAAAACAAACAAAAAAGCGTCTTAGGACGCTTTTTTGCTCGCTTAAAGCATTAAAATCCCTTAGGATAACTAAAGTTGGAAAAATGTTTAGAAAATTAGTGATCGTACCGAGGTAAGGATACCCATGAATAATCAATATATGCGCAACCCTCTCGCTGCTTCTGTTTTGCTATCGATGATGGCATTTTCTCTCCCATCAATGGCTGCGCCAGAGGATTTACCAGAGATAGAGCCTGAGCTTAACCAAGCTGATGAACTTTTAAGGCGCGAGAGTCAAACTTCCGTGGCAGACCCTACGGCTCCTTCAACCACTGTCACTGACACAGAAGCACAACGCGCTATTAGAAGTCGTCAGCAACTCGCTACCGCTACTGCTTATAATTTAGAAGCTTTAAAAGCCAATCCAGCCGCGTTTAGCAAGTTCTTAAATGATGCTTTAGCTGCGCAAGATATGGTGACAGTTAAACAGATATTGCCGCACTATAAAGCGTTGGAAACCAATGATCCTATGCTCATTAAGTTTGCTGACGCCCTAATATATCGCAGTGAAGCTAAAAACAAACAAGCCATTGAAATCTATCGTGAGATGTTAGCAGCAGATCCAGATTTCCATCCCGTACGTTTAAATATGGCAATTGCCATGCAAGCAGATAAGCAGTATGCCGCTGCAAAAGAGCAATTTCTAAAACTTCAGTCGGTTGATTTACCAGCCCCTGTCATGGCGAGAGTTCAAAACTCGTTAGCTCAAATTAATAGTTCAGAGAAATGGCAGTTTAATGCCTCTGCCAGCTATGTGAGAGATAATAATATTAATGACGCACCCTCTAAGTCTATTCAATCTGATTTAGGACGCTCGATTGAGCAACAGTCAGCCAACGGCATTCAGGTATCTGGCAGTGCAAACAAACGCTTTAATCTACCTGATAACTTTTATGCCACCGTGGGCGGAAATGCGTCTTTAAAGGGTTATTGGGATGAGACGGACTACAATGATTACTTATTTACAGCTTCCGCTGGTGTCGGTTATGACGATGCCAAAAATGATGTCTCGCTCACGCCGTTTGTGACTAAGCGATATTATGATGAAGAAGCCTATAGCTTACGTAAAGGCGTGACCGTGAGTGGCTCGCGCTGGGTTAAACCAAAGCTCAAACTAACGGCAACCGGTATTTTATCAAAAGAGACCTTTGAAGATGATGACAATCAGAACCGTGAAACAGATGGTCAGTTTTTGGGCTTAAATGCCTTTTATATTAAAGATGCCAAAGAGTATTTTTATGGTGGTCTAGGTAACTATCAAAATGATGTGCCCAAATCGAGTATTATTAGCTATGATCGTAACTCGGTGAATGTCGGTTGGGGGCGTGAGTGGAAGCGAGGTATCTCAACACTAGCGTCAGCAGGCTATGGTATTAAGAAGTATGAAGATCCTGCCGATGCCTATCCAGCAGGTAGTGGCGCTTGGAAAGGTTATTATAATGCTGTAGGCGGAGAGCCAGGCTCCAGAAGAGAAGACAAAACCACCTCACTGGGTCTACAAGTATGGAAGCGCGATTTCACTGTGCTTGGCTTAACGCCAAGATTGGTATTTGATTACGATACCACTTCTAGTAACTTTGCCTATTATGACGACCGTGATGAAAAATCAGCGACAGTACTATTAACGAAAACCTTTTAGTTAAACCATTTTAATTAAATACGTTTACTACGTATAAAACGCTAATAATAAAAAACCTCGCCAATTAGCGAGGTTTTTTTATCATACAATAATAAATAAAAACTACTTATCTATCTAAGTTCATTTCCATCTCTTCAAACTTCGCCGCTACTGAAGGTCTTGGACCACCAGTCATGATACTCACGGCAAAAATAGCGATAGTACTTAAGATAAACCCTGGAACGATCGCGTATAACCAGCTGTTTAATGGCACGCCATTCATCTGGAAAGGACCATAAACCCATAAGATAACAGTCAATGCACCGACGACCATGCCAGCAACGGCACCGTTACGGTTCATACGACGCCATGTAAGGCTGAAAATAACCAGTGGTCCAAATGCTGCGCCAAATCCTGCCCAAGCGTTAGATACTAAGCTGAGTACAGAACTTTCTGGGTTCGAAGCAAGTAGAATTGCGACTACAGCAACCACGACAACTGAGAGTCGACCAACCAATACTTGACGCGCTTCTGGCGCATCTCTATCAAAGAATAGCTTATAAACATCCTTAGTCAATGAGCTTGATACCACGAGTAATTGCGAGGAAATCGTACTCATAATAGCGGCTAAAATGGCGGCTAATAAGAAACCCGATACCAGTGGATGGAACAAGAACTGGGTGAATACCAAAAAGATGGTTTCAGGGTCGTCTAATGTCATTGCCGTTTTTTGTACATAGGCGCGACCAGCGATACCTGTCACACAAGCACCGATAAGGCTGATAATCATCCAGCTCATACCGATATTACGCGCAGTGGGGATATCTTTTACTGAGCGAATGGCCATAAAACGGACGATAATATGCGGCTGACCAAAATAACCAAGCCCCCAAGCGAGTAGCGATACAATTCCGAGTACCGTCATGCCGCTAGTGATATCTAGCATACTAGGGTCAATGGCTTTAATAGCATTGGTCGTCGCCGACACACCACCAAGGTCGGTCAAGGCGACAATAGGCACAATCACCATGGCAAACAGCATGATGATACCCTGTACAAAGTCAGTCATCGATACCGCCAAGAAACCACCAAATAGCGTATAAGCAACGACCACACCAGCGGTTACCCATAGACCTGTACTATAAGAAAGGTTGAGCGAGCTTTCAAAAAGTTTCCCACCACCGACTAAACTTGCGGCGGTATAAACGGTAAAGAATAAGATAATAACCACGGCAGAGATGACACGTAGCAAATGCGACTTGTCTTCAAAGCGGTTGGCAAAATAATCTGGCAAAGTGATGGCGTTGTCAGCGACTTCGGTATAAACACGAAGGCGCGGTGCCACGATAAGATAGTTTAGAAAAGCACCCAAGGTTAAACCAATGGCAATCCATGCACTGACGACACCGTCAGCGTACATAGCACCTGGCAAACCAAGTAGTAACCAGCCTGACATGTCCGATGCGCCTGCTGATAAGGCAGTGACTGCAGGGCCTAAACTACGACCACCAAGCATATAGCCTTCAGTATCATTGGCTTGCTTAAAATAAGCATAAATGCCAATCCCAATCATCACTAAGAAATAGGCGCCAAGTGATATCATCACGCCACTAGAAACTCCGTTCATATAAACTGTCCTTAACCAACATAATTGGCTGTCATTATTTTGAATGATAAAAATTAGGTCTTACAAGACGCTGCTCGAAAACAATGTCTTAAGATGAAAGAATCTAAAGACGAAAAAAGCCATTAAGTAGGACATAATGGCTTTTATTCAAAATCTTCTGTTAGTTTTATATGATTGATGCTGTTCTAGGACTGCTATCTATAAAGTCATGATTCAACGCAAACGGCATATACATCTGTCGATTTTATAATCTCATCGCTCGCATCTGCTCATCATGTATAAATCTCAGTCGTTTATATAACCAATCATTTAAAACCACTAAACCTACTGTTTACTATCATATATTACTAGAAGTGTTCAATATATGACTATCAGTGTGCTTAAGGTAAATTTATGTTATCTAAACAACGTCAAATGTATTATAACGTATGAGTGGCACAAATGCGAATGCGCTATTTTGCTAAATAACGCAGTTCTTTTAGCCAATATTGTTAAAAAGTCTACCTAATCTCTATTCAATGGGCGCTAGCAGCTCTAATAATGCCGTCACGCTGCTAGATTGTGTTAGTTTTGGATTGATGACCACGCCCAAATAACGTTGCAATTCGATATTATCTGCCATATCAATACGTTCTAAATCCTGACTGACCATCGTTTGTGGTAATACCGACCAGCCAAGCCCAACAGAAACCAACATCCGAATAGACTCAAGCGGGTTGGTGCTCATAGTGGCGTAAGGTTTTAGATTGTGCTTAGCAAATTCCGCTAAGGTAATCTGACTGGTAAAGGTATTGGCAGATGGCAAGATTGCAGGGTAGCGTGCCAATTGCTCGAGCGTCACATTGGATTTTGTCGCTAAAGGCGATAAGGTGCCAGTCATAAAGTAGAGTGGATCTGACCATAAGGTATGATAGGTCAAACGCTTATCATAGACGGGCGGCAACGTTAAAAATGCCAATGATAAATCGCCATCGAGCACCGCTTTATGGGCAGTTTCTGAATCGACAAAATGCACTTCTAGTTGTACGGCAGGATAAGCTTGGATAAAATGCTTAAGCACAGGGGCTAGGTGATGCAAGCCGATATGATGGCTGGTACCAATCACCAATTTTCCAGAGACGATATGTTGCGAATGCTGTAGATTAATTTTAAAGTTTTCATAATCTTCAAGCCAGCGTTTGGCATGAGGCAGCATTTCACTGGCGGCTTGCGTCGGTACAATGCCGCGACCAACCGTATCAAATAGGGTAATATTAAACTCATCTTCTAAATTTTTGATGCGCTTACTGACCGCAGGCTGAGTAATAAATAGCTTTTCTGCTGCACCTGAGATGCTGCCTGTCTTCATAACAGTGACAAATGTCGTCAAATTTGTGGTATTCACACCGATGTCCTTAGCTACATAACGAGCTATAAATAAAAGTTGGCTAGCCTAATCATAATGAATTAGAAATAAAAGTTTGTGACTATGCAAAAATCATCAATTATTATTATAGGATTAGCCTGCTATAATCACAAGACATCTAGACGTATTGTCACATATTTATTCTGTTAACGTCATGATTGGCAGTATATGGCGTATTTTGAGTAGCCATTAATGCAATAGAGGATAAATATTATAAAATATCTGTGTTTATTGTTTGTGCCTATAACGTCTTAATCAGGCTTTATAAAACATAAATAAATAACCAGGTATTAACCAAGTATTAAATTAAAGTGCGTCAGTAGACAAAAATATTTTGTCACTCACTCATTATTAAAGCAGTCATTCAGAAATTAGCAACTAAAAAAGGATAGCAACATGGCCGGTCAAACGTTATATGACAAACTTTGGAATGCTCACGAAGTCACCAAGCGCGATGATGGTTCGAGCCTGATTTATATCGACCGCCATTTGCTACACGAAGTGACAAGCCCGCAAGCATTTGAAGGCTTAGAGCTTGCCAATCGTGCGCCGTGGCGTCTGTCGGCTAATATCGCAAGCCCTGACCATAATGTACCAACGGTCACCAAAGAGCGCTCAGAAGGCGTGGCTGGTATCAAAGACAAAGTATCGCGCTTACAAGTACTGACCTTGGATGAAAACTGTGCCAAGTTTGATATCGCTGAATTTACCATTAATGATGCGCGTCAAGGTATCTTGCATGTGGTCGGTCCTGAGCAAGGCTTAGTCTTGCCTGGTATGACGGTCGTTTGCGGTGATTCACATACCGCCACCCATGGTGCTCTTGGCTGCTTAGCACACGGTATCGGCACCTCAGAAGTTGAGCATGTATTGGCAACCCAGTGTTTGATTCAAAAGAAATCAAAAAATATGCAAATCCGGGTCACCGGTAAGCTTGGTGCTGGCGTGACGTCAAAAGATGTGGTGCTTGCTATCATTGCCAAAATCGGTACTGCGGGCGGGACGGGGCATGCGATTGAGTTTGCTGGGCAAGTATTTGAAGACATGAGCATGGAAGGTCGTATGACCGTCTGTAATATGGCGATTGAAGCGGGCGCACGCGTCGGCATGGTTGCTGTCGATGATACGACCATTGAGTATGTGAAAGGCCGTCCTTATGCACCGACTGAGGAGCAGTGGGAGCAAGCGGAAGCTTATTGGCGCACCTTGTACTCAGATGATGACGCCGTATTTGATACCGTGGTTGAGATTGATGGTAGCGAGATAGCACCGCAGGTTTCTTGGGGCACCTCACCTGAAATGGTCGTTGATATCACTCAGTCGGTGCCAACCCCTGACCAAGCGGCTGATGAAGCGCAAGAAGAAGGCTGGTTGCGTGCTTATACTTATATGGGTTTAGAAGCTGGGCAAAAAATCACCGATATCCAGCTTGACCGTATCTTTATTGGTTCATGTACCAACTCACGTATCGAAGATTTACGTGATGCAGCAGCGGTTATTAAAGGTCGTAAAGTTGCCGATAATATTAAAGAAGCCATTGTTGTTGCAGGTTCTGGTCAAGTGAAATTGCAGGCAGAAGCAGAAGGCTTAGATGCTTTGTTCACGGAAGCGGGTTTTGAGTGGCGCGAGCCGGGCTGCTCTATGTGTTTGGCGATGAATGCCGATAAGCTTGAGCCGCAAGAGCATTGTGCCTCAACGTCTAACCGTAACTTTGAGGGTCGTCAGGGTAATGGCGGTCGCACGCATTTGGTCAGCCCAGCGATGGCAGCAGCAGCAGCTTTGGCTGGTCACTTTGTCGATGTACGCACGTTTTAACTTTGCATTTCTATAGAGCATAAAAATGCAAATGCTGTTTATTTTATTTTGCTTATTGGGTAGCTCTCAGCTAGCGATGGCTCGTGATTACTGTAATGGAAGATTTGCCTATTGTGTCGATGTGCCAAATCAATTGACATGGTTGCCTGAGGCAGATAATGGTGATGGTCGTCATTTTAAGTTACCCAACTCTGATGCCACTATTTTGGTCTTTGGGAGTAATACACCAATTGTTTTCTTTTATACAGATAGTGATTATCTAAAAGAGAAGCAGCATCAATATAAAGCTGGCATGACAGTTACTTACGAGCTGTTAAAAGACAAAACCTATACAGCAAGCGGCTATAGAAAAGACGGTCAAGTTTTTTATCATGTTATTAAAGTTAAGGATGGTCAGGAAGCAGTATTACATCTGAACTATCCTGAGAGTGAAAAAGATAGGATGACTAAGATAGTTAAGCAAATGGCACGCTCTTTTAAGCTGTATTAATCAGCCAGAGAATTTTACGTTAGTAATCGATATTTTAAGGAAATCTTATGCAAGCTTATAACACCCAAACCGGTATCGTTTGTCCGCTCGATCGCGCAAACGTCGATACCGATCAAATTATTGCCAAGCAGTTTTTAAAATCTATTAAACGTACCGGCTTTGGCGTCAATTTATTTGATGATTGGCGTTATCTCGACGAAGGTTATCCGGGTCAAGACAATAGCACCCGCGTGATTAACCCAGACTTTGTCTTGAATCAGCCACGTTATCAAGGCGCAACCATATTGCTGGCACGCAGAAACTTTGGCTGTGGCTCGAGCCGTGAGCATGCGCCTTGGGCGCTTTCAGAATACGGCTTTCGTACTATCATTGCACCAAGCTTTGCTGATATTTTTTATAATAACTGCTTTAAAAATGGCATGCTGCCAATCGTCTTAGATGAAGCCATCGTTGATACCTTGATGAAAGCAACGCTTGCCAATGAAGGCTATGAGTTGACCGCCGACCTTGAGCGTCAAGTGGTTATTACCCCAAGCGGTGAAGAGTATGCTTTTGAGGTCGATGAGTTTCGTAAGCATTGCTTGCTAAATGGTCTTGATGATATCGGTCTGACTTTACAGCAAAGCGATGCGATTAAAGACTATGAGCATAAAATGATGCAAAAAACGCCTTGGATATTTAATGACGTTAGAGCATAGCTATTAAAGGATAGCTATTAGAGAATAGTCCTTAGTATTCAAAGGACTGATAAAATTTTTTTAGTAGAAAATATTATTCAACATATAAAAGTGCTCAACGCTAATACAGCGTTGAGTTATGGTAATTAAGTGGCTAAAATGAATGATAATGTATTTTTACCTTATCGTAATTTCTACCTCATAAATAGTAGCCACCATTATGAATAAAACACGCTTTGTTGTATGGACAAGTACGGCTATTGCCGCAAGTTTATTATTATCTGGCTGTCAGGTATTGACGGGTTATCAACAAATAGACTCGGCAGAAAATGCCAAGGTATGGACTGGGAAAATAACCCCTGTCGCCGGTGAAGTAAATATTGCCTGTGTCGGTACTTATCATTGCGAAATTGCCCGCATTGACCAGACGCGCATTATAGGTAGTGATACTCATGAGCCTCTTAATCCTCCCATGCTGGTTGCGATGCAAGCGGTGAATGCAAACGGTAAGAGCCGTACTGGTAATAAGCATGGACAAGCGCCAATGGCGATGGATATGACGCCGCTTACTCATAAAAAAGCGATAAAAATTGTACCCTTGTCAGCATCTGCTATGCCTGGGCTAACCAATTATTATGCGCGAGTAAAGCCTGGTAAACGTGAGGTACAAGTTAATTTCTATCCAGAAAATAACGTGGGCTATGTCGAGCGTTTCGCGATGATTCACGATTTTGCTGAGGCAGGAACCTATCAGCTGCGCGCTTATCAAAAAAAGTCTAGCAACAACTCAGGCAGTTTGCTTGATAGCGCTTCGCCAGAGCCATTATGTGTTGAGCTATATCAAGGCAATAGTGTCGAGCGCCGCTTTTGCAAAGAGATAGGGGCTGAGCATCAAGGAGAGTTTGTAGAAACTCGTGTTGTTAAAGCTGAACCTACTCAGTCGCCATCAAAGCCACTAGCAAATAAGAAAGTAAAAGCCAAAGTTTCATAAAAAAGCGTTTACATCGAAGCTTATTTAAAGAAGTTTATTTAAAGAAACTTATTTAAACAGATAGACCCTGACTTCTTGTGTAACACATTGCACAAGAAGTCATTTTTTAACAGACTCTTATAAGCTTGTTAGCAGTACCCTAAATAGCAATACCATAAGTATTAGTAGCATAAACATCAATTCCATAAAGAATATTTACTTAACCATTTACTCACAAGGATCAGTATGGCAACGATTTTAACATTAGCAGGCGATGGCATTGGCCCTGAAATCATGACTCAAGCCGTTGATGTGCTTAATGCTGTCAATAATAAGTTTGAATTAGGCTTAACCCTTGAATCTGGATTAATCGGTGGTGTGGCGTTTGATGCCACGGGTGAACCATTGCCAGAAGAAACGCTACAACGTGCGCGTGCAGCAGATGCGGTGTTATTAGGTGCGGTTGGCGGTCCTAAGTGGGATGGTATTGAGCGTAGCAAACGCCCTGAGCGTGGCTTACTTAAAATTCGTAGTGAGCTTGGTTTGTTTGCCAATCTGCGCGTAGCCAAACTTTATCCGCAGCTTGTCAATGCTTCAAGCATTAAGCCTGAGATTATCTCGGGTCTAGACTTGCTGATTGTACGTGAATTAACCGGTGGTATTTATTTTGGTGAGCCGCGCGGTATTCGTACCTTAGCGAATGGTGAGCAGCAAGGCTATAACACCATGGTTTATAGCACTAGTGAAATTCAACGCATCGGTAAAGTCGCTTTTGAATTGGCGAAAACTCGTGCACAAGCAGCAGGTACGCCAGCTAAGGTTTGCTCAATAGATAAAGCCAATGTTTTAGAAGTCACCGAGCTGTGGAAGCAGACGATGATTGAGATGCAGCAAGCGGATTATAACGATGTGGCGTTATCGCATATGTATGCTGACAATGCTTGTATGCAGCTGATTAAAGACCCTAAGCAGTTTGATGTAATGGTCACAGGCAACATGTTTGGTGATATCTTATCTGATGAAGCGGCGATGCTGACTGGTTCTATCGGTATGCTGCCATCGGCGAGCCTCGATGAGGCGGGTAAAGGCATGTATGAGCCTTGCCATGGTTCAGCCCCTGATATAGCTGGTCAAGATAAAGCCAATCCATTGGCGACCATTTTATCTGTGGCAATGATGCTGCGTTATACCTTTAAACAAGAAGCTGCCGCGCAAGCGATTGAGCAAGCAGTCAGTGACGTACTTGACGACGGGTTACGTACCATTGATATCCTCGATCGTAGCGAGACAGGACTCAAACAAGTAGGTTGTCAAGAAATGGGGCAGGCGGTATTGGCCAAGTTGGTCTAATGAAAACAGCTTTAATAAAAGCTGATATTTCTACATCCTAATGATTTTTTAAAACTTAAGCATGATATACCTATAATTTGCCAAGCAAGTTATGGGTTTTTTTGTGCCCATACGGCTCATTTATGCACCGTAACAGACTTACCCAGATAGTCGCAAAAAAAGCCTTTTTTTAACACAGCTACCGCAGGACATAGGTTTAATTAACACAAAGCTGTTATATCCTCACACGCCGATCTGTCACTATAAGTAGCTTACTAGCTCATTAAAGTAAGGGTTATTTATCTGTAATATTTCTGTATGACATCATAATAATTTAAAAACTATTAAGCTCTAGCCATTGAGCTTTAAATAAGGTTTTTATAAGCAAAGGGCTTTAATAGTAAATTTCTCATTAAATTCTAATAAAAAGAACATCAATTATAATTCTAGGAGTTTTACATGTATAAGGTAACAAAAGTCAGTAGTGCCTTAGCGGCGTTTGGTTTATCAACGGCTCTATTGATGAGCCCAAGCTTTGCTGCTACTGATAATACTAAGGATATTAGCCCAGTAACCAATGGCGTCAGTCAAAAAGTTGCCGGTAACAGTAAAGCTGCCGCGTCGTTAAATAAGTATTTACCAACGATTAAATATACCACTGAAAATTTGCCAGTGCAGGCGCAAAAGGTAAATAGTGCTACTTGGAAACAAGGAATGAAGAGAGATCGTGAGACTACTACCAAGCTGCAAGCTCTATTAAACTGGAACCAAAATGGCGTTGGTGCAGTTGATGGATATTGGGGTAAAAACACCATCAAAGCTATGCAAGCGTTTCAAAAAGCCAATGGCTTGACGGTAACTGATACTTTAAATAACGAGACTTGGCAGGCATTGACTAAAAATGATAAGCTGACGACACAGCCAGTATTGGTTCGTTATCAGCTGAGTGAAGCGGATGTCAATATTAAAACCACTACCATTCCCGCTGGCGCAGAAGCCAAAGCCAAGCTCGATGGCATGTATTATGAAAGCGTGACGGAAGGCTTAGCAGAAAAGTTCCATATGAGCGAAAAATACCTTAAAGCGCTCAATCCTAATGCTAGATTCAGCGCCGGCGAAACCATTACCGTTTATAACCCAGGCAATCCTAATACCAAGCCTGTGAGCCGTGTCGTTGCTGACAAAGCGACCGAAACGTTATACGCTTATGACGATAAAAATAACTTAATTGCCAGCTATCCGACCACGGTAGGTAGCACAGCGACGCCATCGCCAACAGGGACGCATACGGTAGAAGTAAAGGTACATGAGCCTAATTATACCTACACAGGCAATGATGGTAGCAAAGCTATCATTCCACCAGGTCCTAATAATCCAGTCGGGCTGGTATGGATAGGGCTGAGTAAGCCTTCATACGGTATTCATGGTTCACCAGATCCTGCCCGTATCAGCCGTCAAGCATCAGCAGGCTGTATACGCTTGACTAACTGGGACGCGCTTGCACTGTTAGGTGTGATTCAAAATGGTGCAACCGTTGAGTTTAAATAAGTCATCACTATCGCTATAGTTGGTTAGCAATAAAATCGATGCGCTAGATACGCTAATAGTTACGTGCGACTGGTATAAAATGAACACAGAGCTATTGGTATTCTTTTTGCGCAGCCTCTGTCTGCGTAGGCACAGCAAGCAAGAAAAATGAATACCAGTAGCGCGTTATAATACTTGTACTGATTTTATTTAAGATTGACTATATCGGTTGCAAAGTGAATTCACTATATTTATAGGTTGTTATTTAAAAACCGTTATTTAAAAACGGCTATTGAAAAGTCGTTATTAAGAAAACAATTAAGTCCTAAGATTTCGGTCTTAAAATGAAGACAAAAAAATACCGCTAAAAGTAGCGGTATTTTTTATGGTAAAAGCAAAAAACAATATTAATAGACTAAAATATGATAGGCAATAATGAGTAGGCTAGCAGTATCATTATTATTATCAGTTAAACCTCTCAAGCATTTATATTAATGCTGTTATAACCATTTTAGCCAATAAGAATTTAGTTTTTACCACGGTAAGTAATGCGACCTTTTGATAAGTCGTAAGGCGTCATCTCAACCTTAACTTTATCGCCAGTCAAAATGCGAATGTAATGTTTGCGCATCTTACCTGAGATGTGCGCAATGATTTCGTGTCCGTTTTCTAAACGAACTTTAAACAATGTATTTGGAAGGGTATCAATGACTTCGCCTTCAAATTCAATAATATCGTCTTTTGCCATAATTTGTATCAATCAATTAAAAATAAGCCCATATTATACGTAACTTAGCGGATTAAAGCAATACGGAACCTGATTTTTGCTTGACAGCCTGTAAGTGATATGTATGTTATCTTTTAACGAGGGGCTGTAGTAGATAAGCACTATGCCCGCTTATATTAGCTTAATCGGGTAGGTTGAGCCAAATAGGCGTTAAGGGCGCATCGGGCAGTAATTGTTGAAAACGCTTAGGATAATAGGCGTTAATAAAGTATAGGCCATCCCCAGAAGCTGTCGGCGGCGCAATCGTACGATCCTTTTTGGCTAAAATATCCAAAAAGGCTGCGGGCGGCAATTCGTGTCGACCAATGGCATATAAAGTGCCCATGAGGTTACGTACCATATGATGCAAAAAGCCATCCGCCTGAATGTCAAAAACAATAAATTGACCGTGGGCAAAGAGTCTTGCATGACTGACTGAGCGGACGGGCTGATTAGACTGACAGGCAGCAGCACGGTAGCTGCTAAAATCGTGAGTACCAACGATATCAGCCGCCGCTACTTGCATCGCTGCTAAATCCAGCGGCTCATAAATATGAGTCACTTGGTGATTTAAAATAGCAGGGCGCTGGGCTTGATTGAGCGTGATATAGCGATAACGACGGGCAATGGCCCCGAAACGGGCATGAAAGTCGTCAGGCATCGGCTGTACCCAGCGTAGGGCTATATCATCGGGCAATAAGCTGTTGACGCCGCGCAGCCAGTTATGAGGGTGACGATAGGCATGAGTGGTAAAATGGGCAATCATATTGCTGGCATGCACGCTTGCATCGGTACGACCAGCGGCGACGACCTCTACCGTCTCATTAGCGACTTTACCGATAGCCGTCTCTAACGCTTCCTGTACGCCCAATACTTCTCGTTGCCGCTGCCAACCATGATAATGCGTACCCAAAAATTCAATGGCGATGGCTAATGTATAGGTTGGCGGAGCCTTAGCTTCGATGCTATTAATCTCGGACATGTTAATCTCGGACATGGGTGTTATTGGATATTTTAGTATTGGATATTCTAGTATTGGCGCTTATAAAGTAAGCATATTCAACGCTAGTCTAGCGTTTTTTGATGGTGGTACTTGGCTGATTGACATTGTTGAGCCAACGTTGACGGCGTCTTGCCGGACTATCATAACGCAGTAATAGCCATAACAGCCGTGCATAAATAGCGGGAATTGTTAAACGTCCGCCACTAATTACATGATAATCGTATTGCCAACTACCGGCAGCATAGCTCTCACTGACCCCGCCAAATGGGGATTGGCTAGCGCATACCACCATGTGTCCGTTTTTATAAGCAAGTTCTAGTGCTTCTGCTAGCGTTGGCGAATAAGGAACGTTGCCTGCGCCGAAACCTAATAAAATAATCCCACAAGGCGGCTGTGATAATAATGCCTGTAGCTGATTGCTCATCACCTCAGTGTCGTTCGGCAGGCAATATAAGGCATGAATACGTGCTTGTTTAGCACGAGCTTCAATAAATTCGACCAATTCTTGCTGATCATCTAGCCAGTGCTGGCGGCGGGTATCTGGTAAGCTTTTGATATAACTATTGGCAGGATAGGCCGCTCGAGAGTGACCGGTAAATGCCATCAAATCGTGGCTATGAATTTTTTGTACTGTCTGCGCTGGCCAAGACTCGCCGCCAAAACCAATCTTTATACCTGATTCACCAGCCGCCGCCAATTTTAAGGAATCGGTGAAGTTATCCCAAGCATCGCTATTTGCGTCAATGGTGTAAGAGTGCAACACGTTACTGTCTAATAATGGGCGCATACTAGCGGTGATAACCACGCAAATATCACTACCAGCAAAAACCTCTGCTAAAAACGCGCCTAAATAACTCAAAGTATCCGTACCAGTAATAAGCACAAACCGCCTGTCGCCTTGGGCATAGGCGGATAGCAAAAGCTGATAAAAATGTACAAAGTCACTAGGGGTAAGCTGGCTGCTGTCTTTAATTAAAGTATTATCAAGCCATGAAACCTGAGGCAGATTATTAGCATTATTTTGCTCAGCCAGTAAGTATTGCAAGGTCGGCAAAAAAATATCTGCCGATAACGGTGCTAAGGGTCGCCCGTAGCTACCAAAAGTACCACCAGCATAAATGAGACGTATAGGATTGGAGCGTGTCTTTGTCATAATAGAGGAGGGCATAGTATTAGCACAGTGAAGAGAAATGAGAGCAGAAAGCGCCGTTAAGTTTTAGGGCGCATTCTAGCAAAAATAATGAGCAATGATAGAGTGAATGATAATAGAGAGAATAAAGCTTAAATGCAAAAAAAATCAGCAAGTATTCTTAGGATAGTAGAATACTTACTGATAAGAGAAGGTGCTACTTGTTATGCAGTGCGATCTAGTAGAGCTTGCGCAAGGCTTTGTTGCTCCCTCGTACCTTGGCTTATGACTTCATTGAGTAAGCGTTTGGCACTATCATATTCACCCAGCTGTACATACTGGCCGGCTAAGTCTAAGGTGACTTGATTGCTGTCTAACGTTTTGACGAAATCAAAGTCAGCTGCAAAGCGTGATGAGAAGTCTTCGGCAGTTTCAACCTCAGTCTCAGCAGTAACTACGCTATCAACACTGTTTTCAACTTCGCTTGCAAGCTCAACTGGCGTCGTCGCTGTTGGAGCACTTGTTAAAGAATCAAAGTCAAAATCATCATCAATCAGGGTATTGTCATCGAACGTAACAGTCGTTGGTGCAGTGTTAGAAGCTATTGTTTCATGAGCTGCTGTCTCATGAGGGACTTCATTTATTTCCTGCGCTGCATTGTCTTCAAAAGTAAAGTCATCAAAATTGTCTTCAATAAGAATAGGCGTTTCACTTGATGGCTGTATTTCCGTCTCTGCTTCAACTGGTGCATTGAAGGTATCAATATCATTGATATTATCAACATTATCGAGAGATAAAGTAAGGTCTTCTTGCTCTAGTTGAATAGCTTCTGTAGTGACTTCATCAACATCAGCATAAACGTTATCATCGCTAGCTTCAATTTCTAAATCTGCCAAATCTAAGACAAAGTCTTCATTGTCATCTAATGTAGTATCATTAGATAGAGTGGTAGTAGGCGCTACTATAGACGTATCGTGCGGCTCTGCTAAGTCGAAATCAAAATCAAAATCGGAGTCACTGGCACTACTATCGCCACTATTATCATTTTCGCTTATAACAGCTGAAGCAGATAAAATGTCATCATCAGCGATATCTAGCTCAGTAACCGGTGTCATGCTAGTAGCGGCGGGCTCGTTAATATCGTTTTCTAAGTCATTCAGGCCCAGGTCAAAATCTTGCTCGATATTATCGAAATCATTAGAAGGAGCTAAAGTGGTGTCAGAGCTGTCTGCTAAGTCGCTTCTATAGGCAGTAGGTTGAACCGCATCATCATCAAGATGGTTATCAATAATGGCGTTTTGACTGTCGACTTTGTCTGCAGGGATATCAAAATCGATACTCTCAAAACCCGCATCTTGGTCATTTTCAGCTGGTAGAGCATGTTTGGCAGCTTGATTTTGTTCTTCAGTCAGCAATGCTTTTAATTCATCGGCTTGAGCGATACTTTTTGCATCAGCATGAGTTTTAATAGAGTCATAGACTTTATTAAAGTTATCAGATTGATCTATCGTGGCATATATCGCAAGCAGCTTAAGAGATAATTGGCTATCATTAGGTTTTTCAATGAGACCGCGATTGAGCGTTTCAATGGCTTTGTCATAGCGCTGCTGATCCATAAAACGTTGCGCAATCTCAATAGGATTAAATTTTTTGTCATTAGTGCTGTCGGCTTCACTAGGTGCTTCTTTAAGCGCAGTTTTTCCTGCCTTTACAATTGGTTGCCCTGATGGTTTTTGTGCTTTATTTTTACGCACGACCAAAACCGCTATTAGTACAATAAATACCAATCCGGCGATAATATATAGCATATTGTCCATAGTTACTCCTGCGCCCACGATCACAGCATAGTGCATTGATCGGTTAGGCAATTATTGATTGCGTAGTTTTTCGAGACGAGCTTGTAGCTCCGCCAGTTTTTGGTTTTGTAATTGCAGTTTTTTAGTATAACTGCCAAGCGTGCTGTTGGTCTTTGATAAACGTTGAGCTTGGTCGGCGGTACTTTGTCGTGATGATTTAAGAATATCTAACAGATCTGTGCTAAGCCCGTTGCCCGTTGCCATACCCGCCTTAGTTTTAGTGCCATCTGCGCTACCATCATGGCCAGGAGCGAGAACAGAAAACTGAGCGGTTGGCAGGGTTTGTGTTTTCTTTATAACCGGCTTCTCAGTACGCTTTGTCGCTTTAGCACTCTCAGTTTTTATTTTAGAGGCAGCTTTCGCTGCAGCAGGTTTTTTAACTATGGGTGTATTTGCTTTTCTATTAGGCTTTCTTTGCTCGCTGATAGCGGCCTGTAGCTTTTTTTGAGATGGCACGACATCATACTTGGGTAAACTTAACTGAGCATCGGCTTTTAGCTGATCCGCGTTTTTATTGATAAAGGCATTCGGGTTTTGTGTTTGAATCTCGTTCATGACGGTTTGTACATCAAGATTGTTTTTCTCTGCGATTTGCTGAGCAATGATCCATAAGTTATCGTTACGCTGTACTGTATATTTAAACTCAGAGCTCGTGTCATTATTAGCAGAAGCTATGCTAGCGCCTTTATCATTGGAACCTAGCGTAGATAGATTTCCAGAGGATAGGGTTTGCTGTGAAGCAATCTGGGTAGATGGGGTAGTGCTATAGAGATCTGCACCATCTGAACTGTTTTTAGCAGTTGGCAAAGGGGTAACAGGTGTTGGCGTGGCAGCCATCATATTTGTGTTATTTGCATTGCTTGTATTGTTTGAAACGTTAGGCTGTATCTGACGGGTAATCTGGATATTCAAGATATCAAATTGATTATCCGTAAGCCCAGTAGCAGATGCACTACCATCTAGATTTCCTGTTGCATGATTATTAGCATGATTGACAGCTGTCATCGTAGGATTGCTCTGCTTATCAGCATCATTATTCAAGCGCTCGTTATCTACGCGACTGTTCTCTAAGCTATTAGGAGAATATACCGTAGTCGTACTTTGCGTGGCAGGCGTGATAACGGCTGTAGGTGCCAATAATAATGGTGGCGGCGTACCCTTTTTAACAATTAACGGTTGCGCATTCGTGGTAGAAACCTCAGGTAAGTTCGGTTTCTTTGCGCCTGTAACGATACTTTGAGTAGGGGTAATCGGCAAGCTGTTATTTAGAGGCATCAGTAATGTTTTAGGAATAACATTGCGCTGAGTACCATCATTAATAGACAGCACCACATCTGCAAAAGGCTTGGAGACAGGTTTGGTCGTCGTGATAAGAACGTGACCACTGGTGGCTGACGTCGGTTGGAAACGGACGGTCATTGAGTCAGTTGGCGTCAAGCCCATTTGCTGATAAATAGTAGAGTTCGCCAAACTTGCCGAAAAATCAGCGGTCTTAATATCAGTGACCATAATACTGGCAGCTAAAGGTTCATGCTGCGCTGAGGTAATGACTGTCTTGCCAATGGTGGCAGCTTGGGCATGAGACATAAAAGCTGCATAGCCGACTGAATAAAGCAGCGCCATTGATACTGAGCGATGTACAGTAGTCAAGCGATGAGATAAGTGACAAGACATGTGCAGCCCTTTAGAGTGAGAGTTATCTGTGTTGTTATAACAAAATACTGTTTAGTTTACCAGTTTATTTCACCGCTGTTGTGAACAATGCATTAATTGTTTGCTTAATGTTTATTCTTGCAACTGAATCTTTTTATCAAGCAGCATGGCATCACCATAGCTAAAAAAGCGATATTCGGTATTAATAGCATGTTGATAAGCCTGTTCGATAGCCGCTTTACCTGCAAATGCTGAGACTAGCATCAGCAATGTAGACTTTGGCAGATGAAAATTAGTAAACAGTTTGTCTATAACACCAAACTTAAAGCCTGGATAAATAAAGATATCGGTATCACCCGCCCAACTAGAAAGCGCTTGTCCATTGACCGCTGTTTTTTGATACGCAGTCTCGAGCACGCGTGTGACCGTTGTTCCAATCGCAATCACTTGCTTACCATTGGCATGCGTTTGATTAATGAGGTCAGCGGTGGTTTGGGGCAGGTGAGCATATTCGCTATGCATGGTGTGATTGAGCAAGTTGTCTGTTTTTACCGGGGCAAACGTACCAGCACCAACATGTAAGGTGACAAAAGCGGTATTAATACCTTTGGCGGCAAGCTTATCTAACACGAGCTCATCAAAATGTAAGCTGGCGGTCGGTGCCGCGACGCTGGCAAGTTTGGCGGGGTCATGAAAAACCGTCTGATAACGGGTATTGTCAGTCGCATCGGCGTGGCGCTCAAAGTAGGGCGGAATAGGCAGCTCACCATAACGCTCTAAATCAGGCAGAATAGACGCCTCAAAAGCTAAAATAAATAAGTTATCTTGGCGACCAATCATCACAGCCTGCATATGACCGTCGGCAATCTGCAATCGTTGCCCAAGTTTGGGTGCTTTACTAGCTTTAACATGACAAAGGGCAATATGCTCTTGGCTAACGGTTGCACCGTCTGTCGTTTGTAAATGTAAGGTCGCGCCATCTAAATCTGATAGCTCAACCAAACGCTCAATAAGTACTTCTATCTTACCGCCCGTGTCTTTTTGCCCAAACAAGCGTGCTTTCATGACTTTGGTGTCGTTAAAGACGATTAGGTCGCCCGTGTTTAGCAGGTCGGGCAGCTCAGAAAATTGTTTGTCTAAAATCTGACTGTCAGTATTTTTTTGATTGTTTCTAGCTACATATAGCAACTTTGATGCCGAACGCTGCGCCAATGGGTAACGAGCGATTAAGCTGTCTGGCAGCTCATAATCGTAATCGTCAACACTAAGATAGTCTAAAACGTCATCGGTCTTATTAATATCGTTATTTAGGTTTTTATCAGTACTGTTGTTGAAGTTTTTGTCGGCATTGTTATTGGTCGTATCAGTGAGGTTAATATCTGGGTTTATAGGTTGAGAGTCAGTCATAGTCGGTCTTTCAATAGATAGAAGTTTCGAGGCAATTGTAGCAGAAATGCGGATATGAAAGAACGGTTTCCTAAGCATTAGCCGTTCATAAATGACGAATGGCAAATAAAATAGCCTAAGCAAGAACTTAGGGTATGACAAAGTTAAGGCTTTGTTTCCAATAGCTTTGTTTGCAAAACTTTAATGATTTATTCAAATAAATTTAGCTGCGGCAGTATTTGCGTGGCAGGCGTTAACGAAGAAAAAGTCACACCGACAAGCCGGATAGGCAGCAGACGTGGAATATCTAAAAATAGCTTATCGAGCCAGTAATGGGCAGATTCGGCGCTATCAAAAGCCGTGGATAAGGTGTGCGAACGCGTGACTTGGGTAAAATCGGCGTATTTGATTTTAAGGGTAATGGTATAGGCGACTAGCTGCTTTTTATGTAGCTGCTCAAAAGCATCGGCATTTTGCTCATAGATTTGTAGGCGTAGCTCATCATCATGACTTAAATTGTCCCTAAAAGTGGTCTCAGAACCAACCGACTTGTGCGTACGCTGCGATTTAACGGGGCGTTCGTCACGGCCATGGGCGATGTCATGATAAAACTGTCCACGTTTACCAAATTCATTGACTAAAACGGCAGCAGGGGTGCGCCGTAGGTCAGCACCCTTACTGATACCCATCGCATGCAAGCGTTTCGCTGTTGCTTTGCCAATCCCATGAAAACGCTCAATCGGCAATGTGCTAATAAACCCATCCGCATCCGCTGGCGTGATCACCGCTGTGCCATTGGGTTTATTAATATCAGAGGCAATCTTGGCGAGCATTTTATTAAAAGACACACCTGCAGAGGCATTGAGTCCTGTCTGCTCTAAAATTTGCGCCCGTAGCCAATTTGCCATTAGTGTGGCTGAGCCGTGATGCACGCTCAGTCCTGTCACATCAAGATAGGCTTCATCCAACGATAATGGCTCAACCTGCGGCGTCAAACTGTGCATAATGCGGCGAATATCTTGACTGGCCGCTCGATAGACATCAAAGCGTGGCCTAACAAATATGGCTTCGGGGCAACGTTTACGCGCCTCATAACAGGACATAGCGGAGCGTACGCCAAACTGACGCACCTCATAACTGGCCGCCGCAACCACGCCGCGGCCATTGGGGTCGCCACCCACGACTAAAGGCTTGCCGCGTAGCTCAGGAAAGTCGCGCTGTTCTACGCTGGCATAAAAAGCATCCATGTCTATATGAATAATTTTACGAAGGCTAGGTTGAGTAGGAGCAGTCATAGCCACTATTTTACCTGATTTTATAGCTTGTTTTTAGTGCTTTGATTTCAATCCTTTAATTTTATAATCTGTCGTTTTAGTGTCTGTAAGTAGGTTTAAAATGGTTTATGAAAATATTTTTAAAAATATGGTAAACCTTGTCAACTAATGAATTTAGGATTATTAATATTTTATTTGTAGTTTGAATAAAAGTTCTTTACCGTTAATCGGTATATCTATACCGTTTATCAGGATTAAAGATTTTTTATGTTACAGTTTTGATGCTATTGTTTTATAATACTGTATCTAATGAAGTCAATATCAGTTAAATAAATGGGTAATATTTCTTTGCCTTTATTTATAGGTAGAAAAAAGATTTTTATAGCTCATATCATGCTCAGGGAGCGAGCAGGGATAAAAGCCACTATCAAAGAGCCACTATCAAAAAGCCAGTTGGTTTAGCGATAGTGCAGCATAGCTAAGGAGCTTGGCATGAATGGTGAGATAACAGGAAGCGATCTGACGCGTGCGCTACTTGAGCGTGGTGATAAACAAGTCTGGTGTGCGGTTGATGATGAAAGTGATGAGCAAGCAATGATGGATCATTGTGGTAACGATTTTACCGCCTATATCGTATCATTTAAAGATGGCTACTTTTATTGTAGTTGCGGCACAACTTGGGTATATGCAGTGCCAGTCAAGATAAGTGCACTCACGCAGTGTGAGGTGAATGTTTGAGTAGCATGATAAGTAGTAAATCACCTATATAAAATAGCCTCATATTGTAGAGGCTATTTTTTTGTCAACAATAAGCGCTTAGTGTATTAGGTTGCATCAGGTTGAGCCATGGGATCGGCGTCAGAAAAGGCTTTTAGCGTGCGACAATGTGCGTCAATCTCGGCGATATTGGGATAAGCATCTAAATCTACTTTAAAGCGCCGTGCCGACGAGACTTGCGGAATCAAATAGCAATCTGCAAAAGTAGGGCTATCGCCATAGCAAAATTTCCCACGAGCTTTATCTTGCGCTAAGCGTTTTTCTAGCGCTGCAAAACCCTCACTTATCCAGCGATTACACCATTTTATGACTTCATCTTCGTCTACTGATAGCTCATTGCGCAGATACTGCAAAATACGGCGATTGTTAATAGGATGGATATCACAGCCAATCATGGCGCTTAGCGCACGTACCTGCATACGACCGGCAGCGTCTTGAGGTAATAGCGGCGTCTCAGGATAAACCTCTTCTAACCACTCTAAAATAGCCGGACTTTGAAATAGCAGCAAATCATCTGCTTGCAATACAGGCACCAATCCTTGTGGGTTAATGGCTTTGAACGCTGACTCAAGCTGCTGATCTTTTGCCAAGTTAACCGCGATATACTCATACGCTAAACCTTTAAGGTTCATCGCGATACGAGTACGATGCGATGTTCCGCTACGAAAGTAACTATATAACTTCATCATTATCAATTCCCTTTATAATGGTAGGTTGTTTGTGTCATAAGTGGTTATAATTATTGATACCATGCTTATGTTATATAATCCAAATAAGTAATGTTAAGTCGTATTGTTATAAGTATTACTGTTATAAGTATTACTGTTATAAGATTTCCATAAATAACACATTAATAGCGTAGATAACTAATAGAGCAAACCATCAATTGAACAAACCACTGATTGAGCAAAACATGCCCGCATCTGAAAACCTGACAGACAATCCTACTAGCAATAAAAACCAAGGTGGCGTGCAGTCACTTGAAATTGGATTGTCAGTATTAGACGTTCTAATCAATCACAACGAGCCTATGATGCTAAAGGATATTGCGCAAAATGTGCAAATGAATCCGGCTAAGTGTCATCGTTATTTGGTCAGTCTCATTCGCAAAAATTATGCGCGGCAGCTGAGTGATGGTCGTTATGGACTTGGCGTGCGCGTTAATGCACTGGCAGCATTGGGGCAGACTGGGTTTAATCAAAACAATATCTTGGAGCGATTGACGCATATCGCCAATGAGATTAAAGACACGCTACACTGCGGCGTGCAAATTGCCAAATGGTTTAGCGAAGGTCCGATTATCATTCAATCGGTCGAGCCAGACAGCCCTATCAGCATCATCACTCGTATCGGTTCACGTATGCCGCTAACAACGTCGGCGACAGGGCAATTATTTGCCAGCTATCAGCCAGATGCCGTTATCGAGCCATTGGTGAAGGCTGAATGGCGTATAGAAGATAAAGCAGTCATCGCAGAAAAGTGGCAGCACTTTAACCAGATGCAAGCCAAGATTCGTACCCAAGGCTATGCTACGGTCACTGGCGATATGCTGATGGGGATTAATGCCATTACCATTCCAGTGATTGTGCCTCAATCAGCCAACACTGCTCCTATTCAGTCCGCTGCCAATGACAAGCTATCTGCTAATAACCAATCATCTTTTGATAATTTGCCATTAGAATATGCCATTACTATCATTGGTACTACCGAGCAGTTGCCGATGAGTGAGCAACATAACGTGGTTGAGCAAATACTAGCAATCGCGCAGCGTTATCAAATAGGGTAGCCAAGACTCGCTACTTAACTTAGCTACCTGATAAAGTAAAATTTAACCATCCAATAAATTAACGCTATTACTCACCTGCAGGCGCGACTTCTCGTGCTTGCGCCAGTTCCTCTGCATGTAAAAACTGAGTATGAGCGGGTGCACGCTTGGTACGCGACCATTCTTCTAACATCTCATATTTCATCTCTTCCGTAATCATCGAGACCTTTTCTTCTGAGGTAATATCATCGTAGGTGAGCTCCATACGATGGCCATTAGGATCAAAGAAATAGATAGAATGGAAGATACCGTGATTGGTCACGCCGACCACGTCAATACCATTTGCTTCTAAATGCTTTTTTGCGGCCATTAACGCATCACGGTCTTTTACTTTCATGGCTAAGTGTTGTACCCAGTTTGGCGTATTGGGGTCAAAGCCCATTTCCGGTTGATTGGGCACTTCAAAAAACGCCAAGACATTGCCATTGCCGGCATCTAAAAACACATGCATATAAGGGTCAAAGGCTTTGGTCGAAGGTACATGGTCTTCAGCAAATGCTAAAATGAAATCCATATTGAGATATTTTTTATACCATTCAACGGTTTCTTTAGCATCCTTGCAACGATAGGCTACATGATGGATTTTTTCAATTTTAAAACTCATATCAAACTCCTTTTGATAGGGAATGCAATCAGTAGCTAGAGACTGCCAGTACCGGTTGACTATAAGTCGATGGTTGCTTGGCAGCTCAAAACCATTGTTTTCATATCTTTTCTTTCTATACTATTTGTCAAAATCGAATGTGAGCGCAGGTAAGACCTTACCGCGTACTTCACCAAAGCCAACACGAATGCCGTCTTTTTCGCTATAGCCTTTCATAATCACGGTATCGCCATCTTCGATAAAGCTGCGTGTCTCGCCGCCTTTTAAAGTGACAGGTTTGGTCGCATTCCAAGCAATCTCTAACATCGAGCCATAAGAATCTGGCGTCGGTCCTGAAATCGTCCCTGAGCCCATCATGTCACCAACTTCTACTTTACAACCCGTGATGGTGTGGTGGGTCAGCTGCTGCGCCATTGACCAATACATATATTTAAAGTTGGTCTCACAAACCACCGTTGCTTCGTCTGCATTTTCAGGCAATAACTCGACCGATAGAGTGATATCAAAGCTGCTATCAGAGGCTTTTTCATTGAGATAAGCCAGTGGTTTTGGCTCTTGCGTTGGGCATGAGGTTTTGAAGGGTGCTAAAGCATCCATGGTCACAATCCAAGGAGACACTTCAGAAGCAAAGGTTTTGGCATTAAAGGGACCTAAAGGTACGTATTCCCATTTTTGAATATCGCGGGCTGACCAATCATTAAGTAGTACCATGCCAAAAATATGATCCGCGGCTTCATCGACCGCAATTGGTTGACCGATATTATTGCCACGACCGACGACAAAGGCGGTTTCAAGTTCAAAATCCAAACGCTTACAAGGCGAGAAAATAGGACGCTCATCAGCATTGGGTTTTAGCTGACCCGATGGGCGTATCACATCGGTGCCACTAACGATAACGGTGCTGGCGCGTCCGTTGTAACCGACTGGCATTTCAGTCCAGTTAGGCAGTAGGGCGTTATTTGGGTCGCGGAACATAGTGCCAACGTTGGTCGCATGCTCTTTAGAAGAATAAAAGTCGGTAAAACCGGGCACTTGCACCGGCAGATGCATGGTGACGTCTGCTTGCTTAAACAGGGCTTTTTGCTGCAAGTCTGCATTGTCGCGCAAGGTATCATTATCAGCAGACAATAGCATTTGAATGGTTGTGCGCGCCTTGGTCCAGTTTTCGCGACCAGAATCAATAAAGGCGTTTAGGGTTGGCTGATCAAAATATGGGCCGCCAGCCAAACTTAACAACCCTTCTGCTTCGAGTACCGATAAGTCTAAAACGTGCTCACCGATAGCAACGCCAGCGCGACGGTTGTTATTACCAGCAGCGTCTTTGGTTTCGCTAAAAATGCCATAAGGTAGGTTATGAATAGAAAAGTCAGAATCAGTGGCGATATCGATAAATGAGGTGAGGTTTTTGTCAATCGTTGACATGGGGGAGCTCCTTGCTAAAGCGCATATTGAATTACGTTATAATTAACTACTTACGTATAATGTAATTTATAGCCAAACAGATTGCAAGGTTTTTTGTACAGTGTTTTTTAGAGAATAAGAGAATAAGAGAACATCAGGCATAAAAAAAGGCTGAGCAATAACTCAGCCTTTTTATTCACATGATTTTTATGAAATCGCGTTAGATGATTAGTCTTTTAAGACGTCGACCATGGCATTGGCAACATAATCGATATTACTGCTGTTCAAGCCGGCAACACACATACGCGAGTTCGATACCATGTAGATACCAAACTTGCTTTGGAGTTGTTCAACCTGTTCAGGCGTTAGGCCCGTAAAGCTAAACATGCCGTTTTGCTCAGTTAAGTAATCGAAGTTACGATCAGAGATTTTCTCTTCCAATACTGATTTGAGCTTTAAGCGCATGGCTTTAATACGGTCACGCATCGCATAAACTTCGCCAACCCATTGCTCATGTAGCGCTTCGTCGTTCATGACAATATCGACCACACGACCGCCATGTGATGGTGGGCTTGAGTAGATGCGACGTACGGTTGCATTTAGCTGACCAAAAACGCGCTCAGTTTCGTCTACTGTTGGGCAAACGACAGATAGACCGCCGACACGCTCGCCATATAGCGATAAGTTTTTAGAGAATGAGTTGCTGACAAACAGTGGCAGACCCATATCGACGGCTTTACGAATTGCGTAAGCATCGCTGTCCATATCTTCGCCAAAGCCTTGGTAAGCGATGTCCATAAATGGAATCAGCTCACGCGCTTGAATGACGTTTAGGACGGTATCCCACTGCTCACGAGTCAAGTCCATACCGGTTGGGTTATGGCAGCAAGGGTGCAATAAGATGACGTCATCTTTATTTAAAGTCTCAAAAAAAGCAATCATCTCATCAAATTTGATGCTGCTGGTCGCTTTGTCGTAGTACGGATATTTACCGACTTCGACATCCGAGCCTTCAAAGATAGCAATGTGGTTGCCCCACGTTGGGTCGCTGACATAGCATTTAGACTGGGGGAACCATTCATGGATAAATTCTGCGCCTACTTTTAACGCACCAGAACCGCCGATTGTGGCGATGGTCGCAACCAAACCGTCTTGTAAGATTTGCGCGTCTTTACCAAATAGCAATTCCTGACAACCTTTACGGTGGCCGGGTAAGCCTGCCATTGGCAAGTACGGACGAGGAGAGATAGGATCAGCAATGCGCTGCTCCGCCGTTTTGACACACTCAAGGACAGGCAATTTGCCATCCTCATCATAATAAACGCCAACACCCAAATTGACTTTATCTGGATTGGTGTCAGCGGCAAATTTGTCCATCAATCCTAAAATCGGGTCACCGGCATAATAATCGATACGTTCAAACATTTTTTTTCCTTACAAGGGAGATGAGTTAAGGCGTTAAAAAGCATAAACCAGTTTGGCGATTAACTCAATGTTAGATTCATCGATACTGATTAATTAACGCATTTTTTTGTTTATTAGCAAGTTTTTGGACAGATTTCAGCCTTTGCTAAATTGAAGTAATAAGTTCTTGAGTTGCCCTTAAACACGCTGCAAATCATCAAAGTGGCTGGCAAAGTAAGTTTGCAAAAATTGCTTAAAAGCAATGCTGGCAGGCGATAAAGCGCGTGACGAGCGTTGATAAATAAAGAATCGGCGCATTTTAACCGGCTGTGCCAATGGACGCATTTGCAAACCATTGGCGCTTACCCAATCTATCACCTCTGGCATATAAGGCAAGCACAAGGTAATGCCAAAACCTTGGCGGGTCATCTCAAGGGCGGTGGACATAAAGTTGACTTTATAGCGCGCCTGCTGAATATGACTGGCGATTTCCTCATCAAGCTCAGCAGTGACTTGCTCGATAAATGGCCCTTGTAAGGTAATAAGCGGCGTGTCTACTAAATCCTGCCAAATGACTTCTGATTTTTGCGCCAGCGCATGGTTATCTGGCATTACCACACAAAACGGCAGCTGATATAACAAATCGGCGCTGATGTCATCGTCAGGCTCCGTAAAACCACGCTCAGTACCGACGCCCAAATCTACCTCGATGTTTTGAATATGTTCTAAAACATTTTCTGCTGAGCAATCAAGTAAAGACACGCTGATGTCTGGATATGCTTTAGCAAATTGAGCAATAACGGCTGGCATGGAGGAGGCAGCAAATTGCGACACCGCAAGTCTGACTTGACCTTGTGCCAAACTTGTCAAGCTACTGGCTTCATTTTCAAATAGCTGCATCTCATTTAAAATACGCCGCGCTTGCGGCAATAAATGATGACCAACGACGGATAATGACAGCTGGCGGGTGGTGCGGTCAAATAGCACGATACCAAGGCTGGACTCCAACTCTTTAATCAAACCACTGACGGCAGATTGGGTCAAATGCATCTGCTCGCTGGCACGGGTAAAACTGCCATTGTCGGCAACACTGACAAAAGCGCTCAATTGGCGAATACTGATATTCATAAGCAAACCTGATAAATAAATCAAAAAAAACGATTAGTCTTATAAATCAAGCTAATCTAATATAAATCACACGTCAATAGGAATGATTGATGAAACTTATTTTTTGCTAATTTTTAGTGATTTATACCACCAATTGAAATTAAGGATGATGACAATGTCAGAGTTAAAGGCAGATTTATTTGATAACCCAATGGGCTTGCAAGGATTTGATTTCGTTGAGTTTGTCTCACCTGAGCCTGAGCTTGTCGAAACGCTATTTCGCAACCTTGGCTTTACTCATATTGCCAATCACCGCTCAAAAGATGTCGCCTTGTTTCGCCAAGGAGACATCAACCTTATTTTGAACCGTGAGCCAAAAAGCCATGGCAGCTATTTTTTAGGTGAGCATGGCGCCGGCGCTTGTAGCATGGGCTTTCGGGTAAAAAATGCGCAGCAAGCATATGATCTTGCCATCGAGAATGGCGCTGAGCCAGTAGACGTGCCAACAGGGGTCATGGAGCTGCGCTTGCCAGCGATTAAAGGTATCGGCGGCTCGCTTATTTATCTCATTGACCGCTTTAGCGATGGCAACTCTATTTATGATATCGATTTTGAATACCTACCGGGCGTCGACAAGCATCCAAAAGGCTTTGGCTTCAAAGTTATCGATCATTTAACTCATAATGTCTACCGTGGTCGCATGGCATATTGGGCCGACTTCTACGAGCGTATCTTTAACTTCCGCGAAATCCGCTATTTTGATATCACCGGTGAGTACACCGGTCTGACCAGTAAAGCGATGACCGCGCCTGATGGCAAAATCCGTATTCCATTAAACGAAGAATCAAAGCAGGGCGGCGGGCAAATTGAAGAGTACTTGATGCAATTTAATGGCGAAGGTATTCAGCATATCGCACTATTGAGTGATGATTTGTTGTCTAGCATCGACAAATTAAGAGACATGGGTATCCCGCTGATGACAGCGCCAAATGAAACCTATTATAAAATGCTGGATGAACGCCTACCAAACCACGGCGAGAATGTCGCTGAGCTACAAATGCGCGGTATCTTGTTAGACGGTACCACAGAAGGCGGTACGCCACGCTTATTGCTACAGATTTTCTCTGAAACCATCCTTGGTAGCCCAGTATTTTTCGAATTTATCCAGCGTAAAGGCGATTACGAAGAAGGCTTTGGTGAAGGTAACTTTAAAGCCTTGTTTGAATCAATCGAGCGTGACCAAGTCCGTCGCGGCGCGATTGGTCAGCCAGAAACTGAAACGCCATAGTTTTAGCTTAATCGTTTATAAGTATAATAAATGGGCAGGGCAAAAGGAATTTGTCTTGTCCTTAATCGGCAAAGTACCGCTTTCGATGGTAAATCCAAAATACCTAAATTTAGGATTTACTGACGACAAGCGCATGTACTAACGCTAATAAAAGGAACACAGGCATGGAACGCCTACTAGCTCAACATTCTATCCATCAAGCCCTTAGTGCCAAGACTATTACTTCTAATGCTCTCGGCGCTGATGCTTCTAGCCATAGTGCTTCACCTGCTAAAAAGCAGCCTTACCTCTCGCATCAGCCAGACGGTCAGGGTCATATTCATTATAGCACCGATGAAAATGCCATGTGGCAGGCGCTGCTTACACGTCAAGCCAAGCAAATACCCAATCGAGCTTGCTCCGCTTATCTAGAAGGCTTAGAAAAGCTAAACCTGCCATCGACGCATATCCCGCAATTAAATGACATTGACCAAATCCTGCAAGCAACAACTGGCTGGCAAACTGCTGCCGTTCCTGCACTTATTAGCTTTGGCAAGTTTTTTAAACTCTTAGCAAATAAACGCTTTCCGGTAGCAACCTTTATCCGCCGATTCGAAGACATGGATTATATTGAAGAGCCTGATATTTTCCATGAAATCGTTGGCCATTGTCCGCTGCTGACCCATCCTGCGTTTGCCGCTTTTAATGAGACGTATGGCAAGCTGGGTTTGAATGCCAGTAAAGAAGAAAGGTGGTTTTTAGCACGGCTTTATTGGTTTACCATCGAGTTTGGTTTGGTAGGTACTCACCCTGACAATCGTCGTATCTATGGCGGCGGTATTTTAAGCTCGCCTTCTGAAACGATTTATGCGCTTAATGGTAGCGATAAACGATATCAGTCTGGAAATCAGCATCACTCTAAGCATCAACAACCGCAAAATCAACCAGAACACCGCACATTTGATTTACTGGATGTACTGCGTACGCCTTATCGCATTGATCATATTCAGCCGATTTATTATGTCATTGATGATTTGGATACGCTGTTCGATATCGTCGATAGCGACATCATGGGCATGGTCAAACAAGCGATGTCGCTTGGCTTGTTTGAACCAACTTATGCGCCAAAAAGCTCTTAATAAATTAAAAAAATGTATGGTTAAAATAAAAATGTAGTAAAGCATGCTGCTGTAAAAACAGTATTAACACGGACGTAACGGTATTAAACCTAACAGTATTAAAAAAATAATAGTTAACTTAAAAGGACATTATCATGACGACATTATCACAAGCCAGCTGTGAAGCCTGCCGTATCGGCGCACCAACCGTCGATGACACAGAAGCACGCGAGCTATTAACACAAATTCCTGATTGGTCGCTCATCGAAGTCGATGGCATTAAGCAACTACAGCGTCAATATAAATTCAAAAATTTCGTCACAGCGATGGCATTTGCTAATGAGCTGGCCGACATTGCGGAAGCAGAAGGGCATCATCCGGGTATTTTGGTAGAGTGGGGCAAAGTGACCGTCACTTGGTGGTCACATAGCATTAAAGGTCTGCATCGCAACGATTTTATCATGGCAGCCAAAACCGATAGCCTAATGGGTAAGTGATGAGACTGGCAATAATCATTGCAACTCATTAAAATTGTCCCACCCAAAACCAACCCTAACGCCAGAATATATATGATGGCACCATAAGGATGTGTTATGCCTCCACAAGTACTTACCGAGCTATCTCCTAAGGTAGCTTTTATTATTGCCAGCGTTGTCATCGCGATTATGGGTGTGACCATGATCGGCTTTGGTTGGGTACCGCATCTGTCATTGATGCTTGCAATCGTTGTTTTATTAGGCCTTGGTATGTATAAAGGTCTAAGCTTTGAGAAGATGCAAGAGCAGATGTCGTCGGGCGTTGTCAGTGGTATCGGTGCTATTTATTTATTATTTTTTATTGGTTTGCTGGTCGCCGCGCTGATGATGTCGGGCGCTATTCCTACCATTATGTATTATGGTTTTGATCTCATCTCACCGCAGTATTATTATATTTCTGCTTTTGTTCTGACTTCTATTATTGGCGTCGCTCTAGGTAGTAGTTTGACCACAGCCGCGACACTTGGTGTGGCCTTTATTGGTATGAGTAATGCCTTTGATGCCAACGTTGCTATTGCTGCTGGTGCGGTGGTTTCGGGCGCTTTTTTTGCCGATAAGATGTCGCCTTTGTCAGATACTTGTACGCTTGCCTCTTCTGTCGTCGGTATCGATTTGTTTGAGCATATCCGCAATATGATGTATACCACGGTACCGGCTTGGCTCATTACGGCTGGGCTATTTTGGTATTTCTCTGGCCAGACAGGTACCGGCGATTTGGGTCAAGTGACCTTATTGCAATCACAATTGGTCGATAGCGGCTTAGTCCATGGTTATGCCGTGTTGCCATTTATCGTGTTGGTGGTGTTAGCGTTATGCCGAGTCAATGCCATCTATACCATCATTTGTACGATTGCGACCGCTTTAGTGCTTACTTATCTGCACAGTACGCCAAGTATTGGACAGATGGGCGGCTATCTGTTTGCCGGTTATACGCCTGCCGAAAATCTAGAGCTGGGCGAAGTGGCAGGTATGATTTCACGTGGTGGTATGCAAAGCATGTTCTTTACCCAGACTATTGTGATATTGGCGTTAAGTTTGGGCGGTTTATTACGTGCATTGGGCATATTGCCAGCATTATTGTTAGGTATTAGACATATGCTAACGAGCTCAGGCCGTGCTATTTTTGCCGCGGCGATGGCGGCTTTAAGCATTAACGTGCTGATTGGTGAGCAGTATTTGAGTATTTTATTATCAGGAACTGCGTTTCGTCCGACCTTTGAGCGTTTGAATTTACACCCCAAAAACCTATCGCGTACTATCGAAGACGCGGGCACGGTTATAAATCCATTAGTACCGTGGAGCGTGTGCGGGGTATTTATCAGCCAAGCGTTAGGTGTTCCGGTACTTGAATATTTGCCTTATGCCTTTTTCTGTTATTTATCGCTGCTGCTTACGATACTGTTTGGATTCACAGGTATCACCATCAGTTGTAAAGATGGCTCTAGCATTCGTAAGCAACCAAAAGTACAAATGGCCAATTAGCGAACATTCATTTTTAAAATAAACTGAGATAGTATTGGTTGCACAAAAACCACTCTAAGCAACTTAGAGTGGTTTTTTTTGGTTAATTTGAACGCCTAAACCATATATCTAAAAGTGGCTGAATAAGAGATAATAGAGGACATAGATTTTCGTTTACCTCAATAAAAAGGCAGTCCTGCATGACCCACAATAATCCATATAACCTGATACCCTTGCAACCTACGGGCAGAAATGAGACCAATACCGCCAATACCTATTCACCTGAAGATATGATTGCCATTTACGAGCAGCAGTTTCTGACCGAAGTGCCAGAAGACAAGCTCACAGAGTTCTTACCTTTTTTAAAAGCGTTTTATGATATCGACGACCATACCTTAGATGTCAGTGCGGTGATTTTTGATGCGATTGCGGACGCTTGTATTATTTATAATCACAAAGTCAAAGTTGGGCGTTACGAAATATTAGAAGGCTTGGTAAAAGAAGAGATTGCAGAAGATATAAGTGATGCAGAAGGCGCTGAAGAGAAACAAGTACAAGCCTATACCCTAGAGTGTAAGCGTACTTTTTTTATCAATGAGGTGGAAATACCTTATCATTTTAATTTGTTTATCCATGGCGATAATTATTCTACCTTGACGAGAAGAGAGAGCGTGTTAGAAAAAATGTATTGGTTTGTCAGTGATAGCTTTGATGAGCAGTTATTGGATAATCCTGAAGATACTGAGAGCTTGGCGTCTATTAATAAGCAACTGGCAAGTTTGGGTATTCGAGAAATGGATCTGACTACTATTCATCAGCTAGTCGATTATTTAGAAGGTAACATCATAGATGATGACATGGCAGATGCGGTCAATAAGCTGCTAGATGAAGCCGAGTAGCATTGAATACACTATTCACTGTTAAAAAAGACCACGCTAAGCCAATTTAGCGTGGTCTTTTTTTTGATAGGACAGCCAATTTTAAACAGCAAGCAATAAAAAACCCTCGTAATCGATAGATTGCGAGGGTTTCGTATATGGTACTGGCGGTCGATACTATTAATTGAAATTAAGTAAGGGAGGGTAAAAATTACGGCTGTTTAGTTAATATATAAGCGTGTTAATATAGCAATAATCTATAACATTTAGTTACGTGTGATGCTTAAGCTATTTTAGTCGATATGTGTCAGTTTGAGTTCTAAATACAGATATACAGGGCGTATATATATTGAGACAAAACAACAGCCGCGTTATATTCTGAAGAGGAAGAGACATGGAAAACAAGGCTATATCTATCTCTTACACTGTATCTATACTAGCATTGCTTCTTTATTTCTTTTTGAATTTCAATGGCCTATATGTTGAGCATCATTATAATCTAGATCAACACTTTGGGTGGTATAAGCTGCTTTCGGACAATAATGCATGGTTTTTAGGTAATAATGAAAGTATTCCACATATGGGAGACATATCTCGCGGATTACTTTTACCGGAGACGCAGCTAGTAAACATAATTTTTATGATATTCCCCACTTTGCTAGGCCATTGCATATTAATATTAACAAAGTTCACTATAGGCTATTTTTCATTTGTAGCTTTATCTAATTATATACTTAGTGAGAGGTATCTTCCTAAGATATATATAGCCTTAATTTCAATTTCTTTTGCCCTGACATCGGGTAACGAAAACCTTTATATTGCTCAGGCATCGATACCCTTAATAGCTTATTTATATATAAAGTATATTAGAGAACAAAAGTTAATAATATTGGCCTGTATATTTTTCTATCCAATACTGTCTGAACTAACAAGATTTGGTATGTTCATACTCATCTTCATGAGTGTTCATTGTGCATATTTGTTATACATTAAAGATAGAAAGTTGAAGAATAGTTTAGTCTCGATATGCGTACTATCAGTAGGCTACTTGTGTGTCGAGTACAGGTTGATATTGAGTATTGTTTTATCGAATGAAGATACTATTAGAAAAACAATGGTTACTGATTCTGAAGGGAACTTTATTACGGTTTTCGTATCTTCCTTTCTGAAAGGGCATTACCACTTTTCTAGTTATATATATGTATTTATACCTCTCGTTTTATACCTTATGTATTATATGTATAAGGAAAGAGTGGCTATCCCTAAAGCAGTGTACTTAATAGGTTTAACAATAGTATTCAATAGCTTCATATATGCATTATATACAACAACAGACGTACAGTATGTTTTCTGGGATATTGTAACCCCCCTAGCTGGTTGGGACTTTTCTAGGTTTATTTGGTTTAACTCTTTCCTCTGGCACCTTCTAATTTTAATACTGTTGTCCTATACATATATCATAGAAAAAAATAGAAAAGTAGTGCTTATACTGCTATTTCTTCAGGTCTTATTTACCGTTGTTTATCCAAAATATGGTAATGACTTCTATAAGACTATAAAGTGTAACTACTTAGCTATATGTGAATACAATCTATCTTATAATGAGTTTTATAGTACAGATTTGTTTAGCTCTATAAAAACAGATCTTGAATACAAAGGTAATGAGAAGGTTATTGCTTTTGGTATTCACCCAAGTATTTTAGTTTACAATGGATTTTATACTATGGATGGTTATCACAACGCCTACTATCAAAGCTATAAAGACAAGTTTAGAGAGTTAATCGAACCTGGGTTGGATATATCAGAAAAATATACATCGTATTATGATAACTGGGGGGGGAGGGCATATATTTTTTCGGAAGAGGCAGATTATCCACCTCACAGAAAACCAAATACAAAGCCTATTGATCTACCGATAGATTTTAAGGTAGCTAGAGATATGGATATCAAGTATGTAATATCAAATGAGCCATTAATTATGAATGATGAGTTATACCTTAAGGGTACGTATAGTAGTTCTGCATCTCCCTACACAATAAGAGTTTTTGAGTTAAGATGATAAAAGGGAAGGTTATTAAAAAGTATAAAGCGAATCAAGATTAGCTTATTGCTAATAAGCAGTATGATCCTAAATTCATGACATTATAGAAGAGAAGAAACTGAGCTATGCTGAAGAAACCGTACACCTAAACTTGGTAAACTAAGCGTATTAATCGGAGTTTATCATGACCAAGAAAGTAAGAAGCTACAGTGACGAATTTAAAGCCGAGGCCGTCAA